>CAVZNR010000029.1:0-200517 GCA_963776675.1 uncultured Alphaproteobacteria bacterium
ATGCCGTGACGTCGGCCTTGATGCGGATTGCGTCGATGTTGCTGGCGGCAAGGACGAGCTGTGCGTCGGGGTCCTCGCACAAGGACAGCAGCATGTGCTCGAGCGTGACCTCGCCATGGCCTTGGCCGCGCGCGAGCTCACCGGCACGCGCCAGCGCGCTGCCCAGGTTGGGCGACATCGCAATGCGGCTCAGGTCGTCGGCAATCATGTCCGTCCTTTGACCGATTCCCAGCCGGCCGTGGGCGCGAAATTAACCGATCGCCGCCGACCAGGCATGTATAGGAGACCTTCGAACCGATGCGTTAGCAGCCGATTGTGGGTGAAATCCGTTGAGGTCATGCGGCTTGTCGGTATATGTGCTGGCCTTCGGTTGCGCCAGCATCCAACTTAGAGCGAAATGCGGGCGGGCGCCCGAATAAAAGCGAAGCATAGGCGCGAACGATGAAGACGATTACGCAGCCGCACGGCGGTGGCGCAGCTCCTGAGACCCAGCCTTCCCCCCACGTCCAGGCACGCATCCTGGCCGAGGCGCTGCCGCATCTCATACGCTATGACGAGCAAACCGTCGTCATCAAGTTCGGCGGTCACGCCATGGGCGATGCCGCGCTCTCCGACGCGTTCGCCCAGGACATCGTCTACCTGAAGCAGTCGGGCGTGAACCCCATCGTCGTGCACGGCGGCGGGCCGCAGATCGCGGCGATGCTCAAGAAGTTGCAGATCACATCCGACTTCGTGCAGGGCCTGCGCGTCACCGACAAGCCGACGGTGGAGGTGGTCGAAATGGTGCTGGCCGGCGCCATCAACAAGGAGATCGTAACAGCGATCAACCGGCAGGGCGGCAAGGCCGTGGGCATCTGCGGCAAAGACGCCAACCTGATGATCGCGCGCAAGATCACCGAGATCGAGGACCCCGAATCCAACCTGATGAAGGCGGTCGACATCGGCTACGTCGGCGAGCCGGTCGAGGTGAACCCGCACATCGTCGACGTGATCTCGCGCTCCGACCTCATTCCCGTGATCGCACCGATCGGCGTCGGGCGCGGCGGGGAGACGCTCAACATCAACGCCGACACGTTCGCCAGCGCGCTGGCTGCGCGCATGAAGGCAAAACGCCTGCTGCTGCTCACCGACGTGCAGGGCGTGCTCGATCCCGACAAGCAGCTCATCGCCGAGCTCACCATCGAGGAGGCGCGCGCGCTCATCAAGAGCGGCGTCATCTCGGGTGGCATGATCCCCAAGATCGAGGGCTGCATCGAGGTGGTGGAAGCGGGCGTGGAAGCGGTCGTCGTCATCGACGGGCGCGTGCCTCACTGCGTGCTCCTGGAGCTGTTCACGGCGCACGGCGTCGGTACGCTGGTTGCGCGCAAGAAGCTCAAGTCGGGCGCGGCATGAGCGCTGCCGACGAGCGCGTGGCGTTGTGGGGGCGGGATCGTCCCGACACAGCGTCACGTGATTTCGCGCAGACGTCGGCCTGGATCTTCGACCTCGACAACACACTCTACCCATCGACCTGCAACCTCTTCGCCGAGGTCGACCGCCGCATGGGAGAGTTCATCGCCCAATATCTCGGCGTGCCGTTCGCGCAGGCGCGCCATCTGCAGAAGAGCTACTATCGCCAGTTCGGCACCACGCTCACCGGGCTGATGCAGGTGCACAAGCTCGAGCCGCAGCCCTTCCTCGACTACGTGCACGACATCGACCTGTCGGCGGTGGACGAGGCGCCGGAGCTGGCGGCCGCGATCGACGCGCTACCCGGGCGCAAGCTGATCTTCACCAACGGCTCGCGCCGCCATGCCGAACGCGTCGCCGAGAAGCTGGGCGTGCTGCACCTGATCGAGGACATCTGCGACATCGCGGCCTGCGAGTTCGTGGCCAAGCCCAAGCCCGACGCCTTCCAGCGCATGATCAAGCGCCACGACGTCATCGCCGACCGGGCCGCCATGTTCGAGGACATGCCCCACAACCTGGAGGCGCCGCATGCCCTCGGCATGACGACGGTGCTGGTGCACTCGGACTATCCCGATCACCCCGTGCAGACCCAAATGCGCAATTGGCAGCAGCTGCCCGAGCACATCCACTACGCCACGGAAGATTTGACGGATTTTCTCGCTCAGATCCGCCGGCAAATCGGAGCGGCAGAACCTGCCGCTCCCGGCGCCGCCCAATAGTGCGGCTCGCCTTGCTTCTCAGCGCGTCGGAACGGGCTTCTCGCCGCGGTAGTCGTAGAAGCCCCGCTGCGTCTTGCGGCCGAGCCAACCGGCCTCGACGTACTTCACGAGCAGCGGACAGGGCCGGTACTTGGAATTGGACAGGCCCTCGTACAGCACCTGCATGACCGACAGGCAGACGTCGAGCCCGATGAAGTCGGCAAGCTCGAGCGGGCCCATGGGATGGTGCGCGCCCAGCCGCATGGCCTTATCGATGGCCTCAACCGTGCCGACGCCCTCATAGAGCGTGTAGACGGCCTCGTTGATCATCGGCAGCAGGATGCGGTTGACGATGAAGGCGGGGAAGTCCTCGCTCACCGCCACCTGCTTGCCGAGGCTCTCCACGAAGCGCCGCGTCGCGGCGAACATCTCGTCTTCCGTGGCGATGCCGCGAATGAGCTCGACCAGCTCCATCAGCGGCACCGGATTCATGAAGTGCATGCCGATGAAGTGCTCGGGCCGGTCCGTCGTGGAGGCCAGCCGCGTGATGGAAATGGAGGATGTGTTGGTGGCGACGAGCGTCCGCTCGTTGATGTGAGGGCAAAGCTCGGCGAAGATCTTGCGCTTGACCGCCTCGTCCTCGGTCGCCGCCTCGATCACAAGGTCGCAGTCGCCGAAGGCGTCCATGCCCGGTGCGTAGTGTATGCGCTTAAGCGCCGGCTTGATGTCGCCTTCCTCGATCAGGCCCTTGGCGGCCTGGCGGCTCAAGTTGTGCTCGATGGTGGTTATCGCGTTTTCCACCGTCTGCTTCTTGAGATCGTTGAGCGCAACCGAATAGCCGCCGAGCGCAATGACATGCGCGATGCCGGTACCCATCTGCCCAGCGCCGATGACGCCGACCTTCTTGATGACTTGGGGAAGGGTGGCTTCCCCTTTCGGCTTGTCTGCCGTTTTGACCGCCAAGCTCATGACCGCCTAGTCCTTCTGTCCCCGATCCCCAACGCGTTCCGCATTATTGGCTGGCCTTCTTGAGCTCGGCCTCGAGTTCGGGCAGAGCCTGGAAAAGGTCGGCTACGAGCCCATAGTCCGCGACCTGAAAGATCGGCGCCTCGGCATCCTTGTTGATCGCAACGATCACCTTGGAGTCCTTCATGCCGGCAAGATGCTGTATCGCGCCCGAGATGCCGACGGCCATGTAGAGGTCTGGGGCCACGACCTTGCCGGTCTGGCCCACCTGCATGTCGTTGGGAACGAAGCCCGCATCGACGGCGGCGCGCGAGGCACCCATAGCGGCACCGAGCGCGTCGGCGACGGGCTCCAGAAGCTTCTTGAAGTTCTCACCCGACTGCAGCCCGCGTCCGCCCGAGATCACGATGCGCGCAGACGCCAGCTCCGGCCGATCCGACGTCGTCAACTCCGCCTTCTCGAAGGTCGACATGCCGACCGCGGCGGGCGCCTCGATGCTCTCTATGGGCGCCGACCCGTCCTCGGCAGCGGAGGGAAACGCGGAGATGCGCACCGTCACCACTTGCTTGGGCTGCGCCGACTGCACGGTCTGGACGGCGTTGCCGGCGTAGATGGGCCGCTCGAAGGTGTCGGGCGCCACCACCTTGGTGATGTCGGAGATCTGCATGACGTCGAGAGCGGCCGCAACGCGCGGGCAGATGTTCTTGCCCATGGTCGTGGCGGGAGCGACGAGCGCGTCGTAGCCGGACATGAGCGGCACGACCAAGGCCGCCGTCTCCTCCGCCAGGCCATGCTCGAGCTGCGGGGCATCGGCGACCAGCACCTTGGTGACGCCGGCAAGCTTGGCAGCGGCTTCGGCGGCAGCCTTGCAATTGTGCCCGGCGACCAGCACGTGAACCTCGCCGCCCATGGCGGTCGCGGCCGAGAGAGCCTTGCCGGTGGCGGCGGCCAGCGCGTCGTTGGTGTGCTCGGCAAGCAGCAGAATAGCCATCAGAGCACCCCGGCTTCGGATTTGAGCTTGGAGACAAGCTCGGCAACGCTTTCGACTTTGACGCCGGCTTTGCGGGTTGCGGGCTCGGCGATGCCAAGAACCTTCAGCCGCGGCGCGACGTCGACGCCGAGATCCTCCGGCTTCTTGACGTCGAGCGGCTTCTTCTTCGCCTTCATGATGTTGGGCAGCGAGGGATAGCGCGGCTCGTTGAGGCGCAGGTCCGTCGTCACCACGGCCGGCAGCTTGAGCTTGACGGTCTCGAGGCCACCGTCGACCTCACGCGTCACGTGTGCGGCGCCGTCCTCTAAGACGAGCTTGGAAGCGAACGTGCCCTGCGGCCAACCGAGCAGCGCCGCCAGCATCTGGCCGGTCTGGTTGCAGTCGTCGTCGATCGCCTGTTTTCCAAGGATGATAATGTCGGGCTTCTCGGCGTCGGTAACGGCCTTGAGAAGCTTGGCCACCGCCAGCGGCTCGATGGTGACGCCGTCCGGCGTCTCGATGAGAATGCCGCGGTCGGCCCCGATGGCGAGGCCGTTGCGGATCGTGTCCTGCGCCTTCGGGGGGCCTATAGAGACCACGACGATCTCGGTCGCCGTGCCCTTCTCCTTGAGCCGAACGGCCTCCTCGACGGCGATCTCGTCGAAGGGATTCATCGACATCTTCACGTTCGCAAGATCGATTCCCGATCCGTCCGGCTTCACACGAATCTTGACGTTGTAGTCAACGACTCGTTTGACCGGCACCAGTACCTTCATGCCTGTCGGCTCCCCAAGCGCGGAGGCTTCTCGATCCGGGGCCTTGAGCGGTTGTGCAGCGCGATGAATTGGAGCGCCGCCTGCGCGTAAAGGTCCCGAGTCGCTGCCTTCTTGTGCTATTCGCAGTTGCGAAACGCAAACTACGGGCGTGACGGGGCCAAGTCAATTGGCCGCAAGGTTAACCCCGGGAGGCCAGCGGGCGCCGATTGTCGCGTGAAAAACCCCGGCAAATTAACGCTCAAGCGAGCTTCACGCCCCGGTCGAAAAGGCGGACCCCCGGGCGGCGCATGAACAGGATCAAAACGGCCCCGGCAATGAGGCCGCCGATGTGCGCCCACCAGGCGGTGGGGCCGACATCGGCCACTGCGATCATCACGATCTGCAACGCGATCCAGAGGCCCAGCACAAGCCCGGCCGAGATGCGCAAGGGGATGATCTTGAACGCCAGGACCCACACGCCGACGTGCGGATGCAGCATCAGGTAGGCGGCGATAACGCCGGCGACCGCGCCGCTGGCGCCAATGAGAGGCACTTGCGAATCCGGCAGCATCCACGCGTGGAACAGCCCCGCGAACACGCCGCAAACCAAATAGAAAATCAAAAAGCGGACATGCCCCATGGCGTCCTCGACGTTGTCGCCGAAAACCCAGAGGAACAGCATATTGAAAAACAGGTGGAAGATATCGGCGTGGAAAAACATGTAGGTGAACAGCGTGCCGCTTGCCGCGATCGCCGTTCCCTCGGTTACGACCGGATCCGGTGCGGTGACAAAGCTGGCGCCGAATAGCTCGTTGGGCGTCAGGCCGAATGCGGCAACCGCGCTTTGATCGAGCCCGCTGACTTCGAACAGAAACACGATCACATTGAGCGCGATCAGCGAAACGGTGACGTACTGGAAGGGGATCGATTTGAGCGAGTTGTCGTCGCGAAGAGGGATGAACACGTGTTTCGGCCTACTTTTGAGGGACCAAACGGGCTAGCGGTTCTGTCCGGGCACCCAGAGGACATCGCTCTTGCCGCGATCATTGGCGTAGCGGCTCGCAACGAAGAGGAAATCGGACAAGCGGTTAATGTACTTGAGCGCAGGCGCGCTGACGGGCTCTTCCGCCGGGCCTGCGAGCTCCACCATGAGGCGCTCGGCACGCCGGCAGACGGTGCGCGCAACGTGCAGCGCCGCCGCGGCCGGCGCTCCGCCCGGCAGCACGAACGAGCGTAGCGGCTGCAGCTCGCCGTTCAACTCGTCGATCTCCTCCTCGAGCCGCTTGACCTGCGCGTCGGTGATGCGCAGGCGCTCGGCCGTCGACGCCTCGCCGCGATCGGGCACGCACAGATCGGCGCCCAAATCGAACAGATCGTTTTGGACGCGCAAGAGCTTGCTATCGAGGCCCACGTGGCTGGGCGCCAGCTGGGTGCGCGCCAGACCGATGCTCGCATTG
This sequence comes from uncultured Alphaproteobacteria bacterium, assembly GCA_963776675.1. Classification (GTDB taxonomy): domain Bacteria; phylum Pseudomonadota; class Alphaproteobacteria; order Rhizobiales; family Hyphomicrobiaceae; genus Hyphomicrobium_A. The sequence continues at coordinate 6,296 of CAVZNR010000029.1, forward strand.
GTCTCGTCGACGGTCCCGTAGGCGGCGATGCGCAGGGCGTGCTTGGGCACGCGCTCGCCGCTGCCGAGCGCCGTCGTCCCGGCGTCTCCGCTTCGCGTGTAGATTTTGTTCAGAACAACCATGCGGGGCGCATCCCCTCCTAGTCCGTATGCGTCATCTCAGCTGCGTCCATCTTAGCGCAACTCATGGGGCGCGCGCGTGGCGCCAAGCAACTTTCGGACTAGCGGTAGTTGTGGACGTAGACGAAGAGCATGATGATGACGATGGCGACGAACTGCAGCCCGACGCGCCATCGCATCAATTTCTGGCTGAAGCTGGGGCTCCTGGACCGCGTCAGATTCCACAGGCCCAGGACGAGGACGACGAACACGGCCAGCACGGCCAACGTCGTCAGATGGTAAAGCACATATTCCATCGCGTTCGGTCTCCGTTCTCAATTCCCATAGGGGGTTTGTGACACCGGAGCAAACCGTATCTAAGTGGGCGCCGAGATCGCCACTCGCGAAATGGGGGACAGCAAGGGATTGGCAAGCCCCGATGCGCCATAATTGCCGTAATTCTCACCTCAGGTGCGGGATCGCTTGGGGCCACACGCCGGGGGATAGAGGGCCTTTGCAAGGCAAGACGAAAACGAGATCACTTGTCGCCGTCACGCTCGCGGCTGGCTTCGCCATGGCGCTCGCGCTGCCCCTGGCACACGACGCGCAAGCGCAAGCGCCCGCGACCCCCGAGGAGGCCAAGAAGAAGCTCGAGAGCCGCCAGCGCGACCTGGAGAACGTCTCCAAACGCGCCGCCTCGCTGGAAACCGACGTCGGGTTGCTGGCCGCCGAGCGCGAGCGTCTCAACTCCAAGCTCGTGGAGACGGCGGACCTCATCAAGAAGAGCGAAGGCCAGCTCACCGCCATCGAGCAGCGCATGGGTGAGCTCAGTGCGCAGGAGAAGCTGCTCAGGGGCTCGCTCAACCAGCGCCACGGGCAGATCGCCAAGCTTCTGGCCGCCCTGCAGCGCATGGGGCGCAACCCGCCGCCCATCCTCATTACGCAGCGTGAGGATGCCCTCAAGATGGTCCGCAGCGCCATGCTGCTCGCCGCCGCGTTCCCCGAGCTCGGCGACCAAGCGCATGCGCTGGCGGCGCGTCTCAACGAGCTCGTGCGCGTCATGACCGAGATCCGCACCCAAGGCGAGAGCCTGAAGGCGGAGATGGCGCACCTCACCGATGCGCGGACGCGACTTTCAGGTCTTCTGGAAGAGAAGAAGCAATCGCTCGACCAGCGCCAATCCGAGCTCAAGCAGATGCGCAAAGCCGCCGCCGACATCTCGGCCAGCGTCACCGATCTCAACGAGCTGATCTCGCGCCTCGACAAGGCGGTTAAGGACAACACCGGCCTCGGCGACTATGACGCAGAGGCACGCAAGCAAGCCGCCGCTCCAGATGACAAAAATGTAATGCCGGATAAGCCCACCGACGTGGTGGAGCTGGCCCCTGGCGCAACGCTGGGTAGTCCCGGGCGCATCAAGCCTGAGATCGCGTTTGCCAAAGCCACGGGGCGCCTGCCGCTGCCCGCTCAAGGCCGCAAAGTCTTGGCTTTTGGCGAAAAGACGCAGTACGGCGGCCAGTCAAAGGGCCTTGTGCTCGAAACCCGCCAGGGGGCCCAGGTCACGTCGCCCTGCGACGGCTGGATCGTTTACGCTGGTGAGTTTCGCAGCTACGGCCAACTCTTGATAATCAATGCAGGTGGCGGCTATCATGTGCTGCTTGCGGGCTTGTCTCAGATCGACGTACAACCGGGTCAGTTCGTTCTTGCCGCAGAACCCGTCGGCACAATGAGCGGTTGGTCGCAGCAGGCACAACCAGCGGCCGTGAACAGTGCCCCTGTCCTATACGTGGAATTTCGCAAGGATGGCAGGCCCATCGACCCAGACCCATGGTGGGTTCCGGGTCATCAGAAGGTGCAAGGATGATGCGCAAGACGGAATTCGCGTTCTGGACTTTCCTCCTGATGACCGGTCTCGCCGGCGCCACCACGTTTCTAAACGTGACGCGTACGTACTCGGCGACATCCCAGAACTCCGAGCTCTATCGACAGCTGGATCTTTTCGGCGACGTGATGGAGCGGGTGCGGTCGGACTACGTCGAGAAACCCGACGACTCCATGCTGATCGAGTCGGCCATCAACGGCATGCTGTCGGCGCTTGATCCCCACTCCTCCTACCTCAGCCCCAAGAACTACCGCGACATGCAGGTGCAGACCCGCGGCGAGTTCGGCGGCCTCGGCATCGAGGTCACCATGGAGAACGGCGTCGTGAAGGTCGTCTCTCCGATCGACGACACGCCCGCCGCCAAGGCAGGGCTGCTGGCCAACGACCTCATCACGCACCTCGACAACGAGCAGATCGTCGGACTGACGCTCGAGCAGGCGGTCGAGAAGATGCGCGGTCCCGTCAATACGCCGATCACGCTTACGATCGTGCGCAAGGGCGTCGAGGAGCCGTTCGACGTCAAGGTCGTGCGCGACATCATCCGCATCAATGCCGTGAAGGCGCACAACGAGGGCGACGACGTCCCCTACATCAAAGTGACGACCTTCAACGAGCAGACCCACACCAACCTCATCAAGGCGATCGAGGAAGCCAAGAAGACGCTCGGCGAAAAGAACATCAAGGGCTACATCATCGATCTGCGCAACAACCCGGGCGGCCTGCTCGACCAGGCCATCGCGGTCTCCGACGACTTCCTGGAGCGCGGCGCCGTCGTGCTCACCAAGGGGCGCAACAACGAGGAGACGCAGCGGGCCCAGGCCCATCCGGGCGATGCCACCGACGGCAAGAAGATCGTCGTGCTGATCAACGGCGGATCCGCCTCGGCCTCGGAGATCGTCGCCGGTGCCCTGCAGGATCACAAGCGGGCGACCATCATCGGCACGCGCTCCTTCGGTAAGGGCTCGGTGCAGACGATCATCCCGCTGGGTGCCAACAACGGTGCCATCCGGCTTACCACGGCGCGCTACTACACCCCGTCGAACCGCTCGATCCAGGCCAAGGGCATCGATCCCGACGTCGTCATCGAGGAGGAGCTGCCCGAGGAGCTCAAGAGCAAGGCGGCGGCGGCCGAAAAGGCCCGCGGCGAGGCGAGTCTCAGGGGCCACCTGCGCAACCCCGACGAGACCGAAGAGGAGGGCAAGGAGGTCAAGGAGTCGTCCGGGTCCTCCGCCTACGTGCCCAAGGAGCCCGAGAAGGACACCCAGCTCCAGTACGCACTCTCGTTCCTGCGCGGAACGGCGACCGACGGCAAGACCGCCGGCGCCTCCCCCGAGGTGACGCCGCCTACGAATGCCGACACCGAGGAGAAGAAGGCCAAAAACTAAGCGCCTTCCCTCTGCGGCCCCGCCCGCTCGGTCGGGGCCGGACGACCTGCTAACGTGATGGGCGCCCTTAGCGGCGCCCATCGCTTTATTGGGGCCCGTGCCCCGCACACACGACTGCCAGGAGCTGCATGAGCCGCGATCCCATCGATGTGAGCAAGCTCGGATACCGGCCCTGCGTCGGCATCATGGTGCTCAACCGGCAGGGCCTCGTCTGGGTCGGACGGCGCGCCGACGCGCCGGGCGACGCGGAGGGGCGCGGCAACTGGTGGCAGATGCCTCAAGGCGGCATCGATAAGGGCGAGGACCCCGCCGCCGCCGCGCTGCGCGAGCTCAAGGAGGAGACCGGCCTCACCAACGTCACCATGCTCGGGGAGACGCCGGGCTGGCTGCGCTACGATCTTCCCCCCACCTCGTCGGCAAGGCCTGGAAGGGCAAATACCGCGGCCAGGAGCAGAAATGGTTCGCGGTGCGCTTTCTGGGCGCCGATTCGGAGGTCGACATCACGCCCCCGGACCCCGAGCAGGTCGAGTTCGTGGAATGGCGGTGGGTGGCCTTGGGCGAGCTGGACGAGCTGATCGTCCCCTTCAAGCGCGAGGTCTACCGGCAGGTCGCTGCCGCCTTCGCCAACCTCGCCCGCGCGGCCGACTGACGACGCGCTGCCCAAAGCTCACGCATCACATCACATTTCGTTAAATAACATCACAGAATGGTTGAATTTTTCCGCGGCGCAGCGCACTGATCTGGCTGTGGATATTCTGTGGATAACTGGCGCCCGGGGGCCATGACCGTTTCCCTCCTCATCGCTGATCCTCCCAGGCGGCGCCTGCCGATGCGCCCGTGCGTCGGGATCGCGCTGTTCAATGCGGAAGGTCGCATCTGGCTGGGGCGCCGGCAGCCCAAGTGGGCGCGCCAGCAGCCGGATTATATCGCCGGCCCCATCTGGCAGCTGCCGCAGGGCGGCATCAACAGGGGCGAGCCGGCCCGCGATACCGCCTTCCGCGAGCTTTTCGAGGAGACGGGGATCAAAAGCGCCGAGATCATCGCCGAGATACCCGGCTGGCTCAGCTTCGAGCTGCCGCGCGAGCTTGTCGGCGTGGCGTTGAAGGGCAAATTCTGCGGACAGCGCCTGCGCTGGTTCGCCATGCGCTTTCGCGGCAATGACGACGAGATCACGCTCAAGCCGAAGGGCCGCACGAAAGCGGAGTTCGACGCCTGGCGGTGGGCCGACCTCGACGAGCTGCCGGCGCTCGCCGTTCCCTTCAAGCGCCACGTCTACCAGACGGTGGTCGACGAGTTTGCACCGCTCGCGCGCCCGGCCGCCGGCAAGCAGACCGCGCGCTGATCGCGACCGCCGGGCGTATACCAGGGCCTCAGGCCCCGCGTGCCTGCATGCGCTTCAAGAGCTCGACCAGCGTCTCGGCCATGCGCTTGGACTGATCGTCCTTGGCTTCGGCCAGCTCGACCTCGGCCGCCTTGAGCTCGGCGGCGATCGCCGCCGCATCGAGGCTTTCCACCGCTACCGCGGTTTGCGCCAGGATGGTGAGACGCTCCGGATCGGCCTCGGCCACGCCCTTCTTGACGAAGATGCGCTTCTTGCCGTCGGCCATGGTGATGTCGACGATGCCCGGGCGCAGGGTGGAGATGACCGGCGCGTGGCCGGCCAGCACCGCGAAGTCGCCCTCCGCGCCCGGAACCACCACCTGCTCGGCCGCGCCCGACAGGAGCAGGCGCTCCGGCGTCACCAGCTCGAAGTTGAACGTCGCCATCGTCACTCAGCCTCGTCGTCGACGCCGTTCTCGACGCCGGTCTTGGCGCGCACCTCGTCCACCGTCTGCAGGCCCTTGCCGCAGAAGGGGCAGAAGAAGATCGGGTGGTCGACCATGCCCGGCTCGTCCTCCTCCTCGAGGTCGACGAGGCCGACGGACATGTAGAGAACGCCGTCGTCGCCGACCGTGAGAAGCGGCTCGAACTCCTCGCCGCTCATGGCGTCCTTCAGCTCAGTGCAGCAATTGCCGAAGTCGTGCGTCGTGATCGCTGCGGTGTCATCGCTAGACATGTGGGCGTCCTTTCATCAGGGCCCGGGCCCCCGTTGCTCGTGCTTTAGGCTGCTTCGGCGAGCTTCTCTGCCTTCGCCATGGCTTCCTCGATTGTGCCCACCATGTAGAACGCCTGCTCGGGCAGATGGTCATAGTCGCCGTTGCACAGTCCCTTGAAGCCCTTGATCGTGTCGGCGAGGCTCACGAGCTTGCCGGGCGAGCCGGTGAACACCTCGGCCACGTGGAAGGGCTGCGACAGGAAGCGCTCGATCTTGCGCGCGCGCGCCACCGCGATCTTGTCGTCCTCGGACAGCTCGTCCATGCCCAGAATGGCGATGATGTCCTGGAGCGCCTTGTAGCGCTGCAGGATCTCCTGGACCTGACGCGCGACCGCGTAGTGCTCCTCGCCGACGATGCGCGGATCGAGCATGCGCGAGGTCGAATCGAGCGGGTCGACCGCCGGATAGATGCCCTTCTCGGCGATGGCGCGCGATAGCACCGTCGTGGCGTCGAGATGCGCAAACGAGGTCGCCGGCGCAGGGTCGGTCAAGTCGTCGGCCGGCACGTAGATGGCCTGCACCGAGGTGATCGAGCCCTTCTGCGTCGTGGTGATGCGCTCCTGCAGGGCGCCCATGTCGGTCGCCAGCGTCGGCTGGTAGCCCACCGCGGAGGGAATGCGGCCGAGCAGCGCCGACACCTCGGAGCCCGCCTGCGTGAAGCGGAAGATGTTGTCGACGAAGAACAGAACGTCCTGGCCCTGGTCGCGGAAGTACTCGGCGACGGTGAGACCCGAAAGCGCCACGCGCATACGGGCGCCCGGAGGCTCGTTCATCTGACCGTAGACGAGCGCGCACTTGGAGCCCTCGGCCGAGCCGTTGTTCTTCTTGGGGTCGATGTTGACGTTGGACTCGATCATCTCGTGATAGAGGTCGTTGCCCTCGCGCGTGCGCTCGCCGACGCCGGCGAACACCGAGTAGCCGCCGTGGGCCTTGGCGACGTTGTTGATCAGCTCCATGATCAGCACGGTCTTGCCGACACCGGCGCCGCCGAACAGGCCGATCTTGCCGCCCTTCGAGTACGGCGCCAGCAGATCGACGACCTTGATACCGGTGACGAGGATCTGCGCCTCCGATGCCTGATCGGCAAACGTCGGAGCCGGCGCATGGATGGGGCGATGCTCGTTCGTCTTGACAGGGCCCGCCTCGTCCACCGGCTCGCCGATCACGTTGATGATGCGCCCGAGCGTCTCCGGGCCGACCGGCACGGTGATGGGCGATCCGGTGTCGGTCACGTCCTGGCCGCGCACCAGACCTTCGGTCGAGTCCATGGCGATGGTCCGCACCGTGTTTTCGCCGAGGTGCTGCGCGACCTCGAGCACCAGACGCGAGCCGTGGTTCTGGGTCTCGAGCGCATTCAGGATCGCCGGCAGGTTATCGTCGAACTGCACATCGACGACGGCGCCTGTTACCTGGCGAATGCGACCAACCGAGTTTGCCATCTTGCGTTCCTCACAACCTTTATCGTCTCGTCGCCGGCTTTGGCCTCGGGCCGCTAACCGACATTGTCCCAGCGTTTACGTCCGGCCGAACGGCAAGCGTCGGCCAATGCAATTTCCCTACAGCGCCTCGGCACCCGAAATGATCTCGATGAGCTCTTTGGTGATCTGCGCCTGGCGCGTGCGGTTGTATGTCAGCGTGAGCTTGTCGATCATCTCGCCGGCATTGCGCGTAGCCGAATCCATGGCGCTCATCTGCGAGCCGTAGAACGACGCGGCGTTCTCCAGAAGCCCGCGGAAGATCTGCGTCGAGATGTTGAGGCTGACGAGGTAGCCCAGCACCTCTTCCTCGCTCGGCTCGTATTCGTGGATCGCCTCGGCGCCCGCAGACTTGTCGGCCTTGGCGACGTCCGGCAGCTTGGCCGGGATCAGCTGCAGCGCGGTCGGGATCTGCTTGATCACCGACTTGAACTCCGAGAAGTAGAGCGTCGCCACGTCGAACTCGCCCGCCTCGAACAGGGCGAACACCTTGCTTGCGATGCCGTCGGCGTGGCTGAACGCCAGCTGGCGAACACCGCGCAGATCGACGCGGTCGACGTAGGTCTTGCCGAAATCGCGGCGCAGCGCGTCGGCGCCCTTGCGCCCGACCATCAGCATCTTCACGGTTTTGCCGGCCGCCCGCAGCCGGTTGGCGTCGTTGCGCGCCAGCTTGGCGATGTTGGCGTTGAAGCCGCCGGCCAGGCCGCGCTCGCCGGTCATGACGATCAACAGATGCACGTCGTCCTTGCCGGTGCCGACCAACAGCGGGGAGACGCTCTCGCGGTCGGTGATGCGCCCGCCCAGGCTCGCCATGAGCTGGTCCATGCGCTCGGCGTAGGGACGCGCCGCGGTCGCCGCCTCCTGCGCGCGCCGCAGCTTGGCCGCCGCGACCATCTGCATGGCCTTGGTGATCTTGCGCGTGGCCTTCACGCTAGCGATGCGATTTCTGAGATCTTTTAAGCTCGCCATCGGGGCGCGCCTTCCTTCTTCTTATTCGGCCGAGAAGCCCTTGGCGAACTTGTCGAGAAACTCTACGAGCTGCTTTTCGGTCTCGTCGGACAGCTTCTTCTCCGAGCGGATCGTCTCGAGGATGTCCTTTGCCCTGGTCGCGCAGAAGCCGCAGCAGGTCCTGCTCGAACTTGGTGACGGCCTTCACGGGGATGGCGTCGAGGTAGCCGCGCGTGCCGGCGAAGATCACGCAGACCTGCTCCTCCATCTTCAGAGGCGAAAACTGCGGCTGCTTCAAAAGCTCGGTGAGGCGGGCGCCGCGTGCGAGCATCTTCTGGGTCGCGGCGTCGAGGTCGGAGCCGAACTGCGCGAACGACGCCATCTCGCGGTACTGCGCCAGCTCGCCCTTGATCTTGCCGGCAACCTGCTTCATCGCCTTGGTCTGCGCCGACGAGCCCACGCGCGACACCGAGAGGCCGACGTTCACGGCCGGACGGATGCCCTGGTAGAACAGGTCGGTCTCGAGGAAGATCTGACCGTCGGTGATCGAGATGACGTTCGTTGGAATGTAGGCCGACACGTCGTTGGCCTGGGTCTCGATGACGGGGAGCGCGGTCAGCGACCCGGCGCCGTGCTCGTCGTTGAGCTTGGCGGCGCGTTCCAGCAGGCGCGAGTGGAGATAGAACACGTCGCCGGGATAGGCCTCGCGGCCGGGCGGACGACGCAGCAAGAGCGACATCTGGCGGTAGGCGACGGCCTGCTTGGAGAGGTCGTCGTAGCCGATCACGGCATGCATGCCGTTGTCGCGGAAGTACTCGCCCATGGTGCAGCCGGTGAACGGCGCCAGGTACTGCAGCGGCGCCGGCTCGGATGCGGTAGCCGCGACGATGATCGAGTAGGGAAGCGCGCCGTTCTCCTCCAGCACCTTGACGAACTGGGCGACCGTGGAGCGCTTCTGGCCGACCGCGACGTACACGCAGTAGAGCTTGGCCTTCTCGTCGGTGCCGGCGTTGATCGACTTCTGGTTGAGGATGGTGTCGAGAATGATCGCCGTCTTGCCGGTCTGGCGGTCGCCGATGATCAGCTCGCGCTGGCCGCGGCCGACGGGGATCAGCGCATCGACCGCCTTGAGGCCGGTCGCCATCGGCTCGTGCACCGACTTGCGCGGCAGGATGCCCGGCGCCTTCACGTCGACGCGCATCATCTTGTCGTACTGGATCGGGCCCTTGCCGTCGATCGGGTTGCCGAGCGCGTCGACGACGCGGCCCAGAAGACCGCGGCCGACGGGCACCTCGACGATGGCGCCGGTGCGCTTGACGGTGTCGCCTTCCTTGATGCCGCGGTCGTCGCCGAAGATCACGACGCCGACGTTGTCGGCTTCCAGGTTCAGCGCCATGCCGCGGATGCCGCCGGGGAACTCGACCATCTCGCCGGCCTGCACGTTGTCGAGGCCGTAGACGCGCGCGATGCCGTCACCCACCGACAAAACCTGCCCGATCTCGGAGACCTCGGCCTCCTTGCCGAAGTTCTTGATCTGCTCCTTGAGGATCGAGGAGATCTCTGCGGCCCGGATTTCCATCACTTGCCTCTTCTTCTACAGCGCCGGCACGGCGGCATGCGGTCGGTTGCGTGAAAACGGCCGCAAGGCGCGAAGCCTGCGGCCACATGATTGGTCAGTTGGTGCCCTTGAGCACGACTTTCAGATTGGTGAGCTTGGTCTTGAGCGAGGAATCGAACATGCGGCTGCCGACCTTGACGACGAGCCCGCCCAGAAGTGAAGGATCGACCTTGGCGTCGAGCCGCACGTCCTTGCCGTAGGACGCTTTCAGCTTGTCGCGCAAGGCCGCGAGCTGCTCCTCGGTGAGCGCCACGGCCGAGGCGACCTCGGCCGCGACCTCGCCGCGATGGCGGGCCAGCAGCGTGCGGAAGGTCTTGATCATGTCCTCGGCGGCAAACAGCCGGCGATTGCGGGTGACGACCTTGAGGAAGTTGCTCGTGGTCGCGCCGACCGAGGCCCAGTCCATGACCGCGGCCATGGCGCGCTCCTGTTCCTCGGCGGCAAAGGCGGGACTTTTCACCAGGCGGTTCATGTCCTCGCTCTGATCGAGCATGCTTTGAAACTTGCCGAGGTCGGAAGCGACCGCATCGAGCTGGTTTTGCTCGTGCGCAAGCTCGAAAAGCGCGGAAGCGTAGCGTCCCGCCACCCCCGCCGTCACTGGATTGTCCGTTGCCACGTTTAATGCTCTCGCCGGCGGCCGCTGATGCGCCTCAAGGGCAATCGGCATCGACCCTAAGGCCTTGCCCCGCTTTGAGGAAATTCGTCCACACAAAAGGAGGGCGTGAGCGTACCTAGCTTGGCGCCCCCCTCGAAGTTCGCCGTGTCTCTAACATGCACCGCGCAGGCCTTCAACGGGGGGATTTAAGCCGGAATGCCGCATTTTCCGGGCGCCGCCATGGCGGGCACGCGGCGCGAACCTGAATGCAGCCTGCACACCCCCTTCAGAGCGCATTCAGGGCGCCCCTTGTTTAATGGGCCTCATCGCCGGGGAACACCGGCCACCGGATCAAGCGCCCATAACGGGCAAGGGGACGAGAAAATGAACATCAAGCGCAAGCTGACCTCGATCACTACCGCCGCGGCGCTCGCCGCATCCGCTTTGGGGCCGCTGGCCACGTCGGCCAGCGCAGAGGGCTGGCGGGACGGGCGCCGCGGCGGACCCGACTACGCCTACTCAGAGCGGAACGACTGGAAGGGTGGCCGGCACGGCAAGCACAACCGCTATGCCCATCGCCGCCACCGCAAGCACGACAACACCGGAAAGTACATCGCGCTCGGTGTCGGGGCCCTCATGCTCGGCATCATCGCCTCAGAAGCCGCACGTCGCTAGCCTCCACGACCTCCCTTACTGACTGAGCGCTCCCCCCCGATGCGCCAGTCCCGGGCCGGATCCTTACCCCCAGGGTCCGGCCCATTTTTTTCAGTCCCAAGTCATATTGCCTGCATGTGGCGGGGTCGGACCTTCGGGTCCGACCCCGTTTTCCGTCGTGACGGGATCCCACGCTGCAACCCCACACCCGCGCTCATCGCGCCTAGGCACGATTTTGCGCGACCTCTCCCGGGGAGAGGTCGGCTGGACGTGCGAAGCACGACAGCCGGGTGAGGGGCTGGACCGTCTAAAGGAAACTGTAGGGGTCGATGTCGACGGTGAGGCGGATGTCGCCCTTCAGCGGCGGCATCGCGGCCAGCCAGGCGCGCAAATAGGCTTGCACGTCGATCTCGCGCGGGGCTTTCACCAGAAGCCGCCAGCGGTGGCGCCCGCGAATGACGCTCAGCGGCGCCTCCGCCGGCCCCAGAACCTCGATGCGCTCGGCGGGCGGCGCCCGATGGGCAATGTCGCGGGCAACGAGATGCGCCGTCTCCTTGTCGCGCGCCGACACGATGAGCGCGGCGAGCCGCCCGAACGGCGGCAGAAGACCGCGCCGCCGCACGTCGATCTCCTGTTCCAGGAACGCCTCGCGGTCGCTGGCAATGATCGCCGCCATGACGGGATGCTCGGGATTGTAGGTCTGCACGAACCCGCGGCCCTCGGCGAGCGCGCGGCCGGCGCGCCCCGTCACCTGATGCAGAAGCTGGAAGGTGCGCTCGCCCGCGCGCGGGTCGGCGCCCATCGCCAATCCCAAATCGCCGTCGACGATGCCGACGGTCGCCAGATGCGGAAAATGATGGCCCTTGGCCACCATCTGCGTGCCGATGACGATGTCGATGCCGCCCGCCTCGATGTCGCGGATGATCTCACGCATCTCGACCAGTCCGGGCACGAGGTCGGAGGAGAGCAGGGCGAGGCGCGCCTCGGGGAAGCGCTCGGCCACCTCCTCGGCGACGCGCTCCACGCCCGGCCCGCAGGCGACGAGCGCACCCGGCTCGGCGCAGCTCGGGCACTTTTCCGGCATCGGGATCGAGAAGCCGCAATGGTGGCAGTGCAGCCGCCCGCGAAAGCGGTGCTCGACCAGCCACGCCGTGCACTGCGGGCACTGGATGCGGTGGCCGCAGGTGCGGCACAGCGTCAGCGGCGCGTAACCGCGCCGATTGAGAAACAGCAGCGACTGCTGCTTTTGCTCCATCGTCGCGGCGATGGCGTCGACCAGCACCGGCGACAGCCACTTGCCCTTCTCGGGCGGGCTGCGGCGCAGATCGATGGCCGTGACCTCGGGCAGCGCTGCGCCGGAGAAGCGCGCCGGCAGCACCACATGCCGGTAGCGCCCGGTGCGCGCATTCACGTGGCTTTCGATCGACGGCGTGGCGGAGGCGAGGATCACTGGGAAGCCGCCGAGGCTGCCGCGCACCACCGCCATGTCGCGCGCCTGGTAGTGCACGCGGTCGTCCTGCTTGAAACCGGTGTCGTGCTCCTCGTCGACGATGACGAGGCCGAGCTCGGTGAACGGCAGGAACAGCGCCGAGCGCGCGCCGACCACGACGCGAGCTTCGCCGGTCGCGGCCGCGCGCCACACGCGCCCGCGCTCTGGACCCGACAGCGCCGAATGCCATTCGACCGGCGCACAGCCGAAGCGGCCCTCGAAGCGGCGCATGAACTGGTCGGTGAGCGCGATCTCCGGCAGCATGATCAGCGCCTGCTGGCCGCGTGCAAGCGTGCGCGCTACCGCCTCGAAATAGACCTCCGTCTTGCCCGATCCGGTCACGCCGTCGAGCAGCGTGACGGAGAAGTTGGCGCCATCGACCGCCGACTGCAGCGCGTGCACGGCGCGCGCCTGCTCGGGGCCGAATTCGGTCTCGTGGTGCGCAGGATCGGGCGCGGGGAAGCGCTTTTCCGGGATCGCCACCTCGACCAGATTGCCCGACGCGACGAGGCCGTCGATGACGCCGGTGGAGCATTGCGCCTGCGCGGCGAGCGCCGACTTGGGGCGGATGGCGTTGTCGGCGGCAACGCTAAGCGCGCGCTCGCGCGCCGGCGTCATGCGCGGGGGCAGCGCCGCACCCTCGACCAGCGTCACGCCGAAGCGCGGCTTTGCCGGCTCGAAGGCGGCACGCGCGCTCATCATCATGCGCACCACCATGCCGAGCGGGCTCAGCGAATAGCGCGCGATCCATTCGGCGAATTTCAACGACAGCGGCGGGAGCGGCGGCACGTCGAGGCGCTCGACGATGGTTTTCAGCTTCTTGGGGTCCACCGGCTTGCCGGGCTCGCCCACCGGACCGTCCCACACGACGCCGATGCGCGTCTGCGGCCCGAACGGCACCACGACGAAGCAGCCGGGCTCCAATTCGAGCCCGTCGGGGACGAGGTAGTCGTAGGTCTGGTCGAGCGCGACCGTCAGCACAACAGGCGCGCGCGGGCGCGCATCCTGCGGCTCCAGCTTGTCGAGCAGACTGTCCGAGTGAACGCTCAATCGGCCTCCAGCGAATTCGACGCCAACGCTAATTGCCCGCTGCGGCGCTCGAAGGGCAGCCTGGCGCTAGGCGCAGCCCCTGGCGAAATCCCGGCGACTTCCTAGATGCCTGAACGCAGCCAAAGGAGAGGGCATGTCGGACCTGGAGCGGAACAAGGAAAACGTGGTCGCCTTTTACGATCTCATGTTCAACCAGTGCCGGCCGGCAGAGGCCATCGAAAAGTATGTCGGCGACACATACATCCAGCACAACCCCGGCGTCGCCGACGGCAAGGAGGGCTTCATCGCCTACTTCGAGGAGGCGGCGCGCCGCTACCCGGGAAAACGCGTAGAATTCAAGCGCGTGCTCGCCGACGGCAACTACGTTGTCCTGCACTGCCGCCAGGACTGGCCGGGCGATCACGTGTGGGCCGGCATCGATATCTTCCGGCTCGACGATGACGGAAAAATCGTCGAGCACTGGGACGTGCTGCAGATCGTGCCGCAGGAGCCCCAGAACCCCAACGGCATGTTCTAGTCAGTCGCCCCGGCCGCCTTGCTGATACCACGGATTAACCGGGAACAGAGCCTGCGCCCCATATGCTAGGGCAACCAAGCCCCCACCGACACCTCGCCCCACGGATCGCCCCATGGAATACAAGGACTACTACAAGATCCTCGGCGTCGAGAAAGGCGCCACCCAGGACGAGATCAAGCGCGCCTACCGCAAGATGGCGCGCACCTATCCATCCCGACGTCAACAAGGAAGCGGACGCGGAGGCGAAGTTCAAGGACGCGGGCGAGGCCTACGAGGTCCTGAAGGACCCCGAGAAGCGCGCGGCCTACAACGAGCTCGGCGCCAACTGGAAGCAGGGCCAGGAGTTCCGGCCGCCGCCCAATTGGGACGCCGGCTTCGAGTTCTCCGGCGGCGGCTACACGCAGGCCGACGCCTCGCAGTTCTCCGACTTCTTCGAGCAGATGTTCGGCGGTGCGCGCGGCGGGCGCGGTGGCGGCGGCGGATTCGGCGGCGGCGGACTTCTCCCAACGCGAGTTCCACGCGCAAGGTCAGGACCATCACGCCAAGATCGAGATCGATCTGCGCGACGCCTTCGACGGCGCCAAGCGCGCGATCACGTTGCGCGTGCCCGAGGTCGACGCGCAGGGCCACGTCGTCGTCAAGGACCGCACGCTCAACGTCACCATCCCCAAGGGCATCCGCGAGGGCCAGAACATCCGCCTCGCAGGGCAAGGCTCGCCGGGCATGGGCAAGGGGCCGGCCGGCGACCTCTATCTCGAAGTGCGCTTCGCGCCCGATCCCGTCTACCGCGTCGACGGCCGCGACATCTATCTCGACCTGCCGGTCGCGCCCTGGGAGGCGGCGCTCGGCGCCTCCATCAAGGCACCGACACCCGCCGGGCCGGTCATGCTCAAGATCCCGCCGAACTCGACCAAGGGCCGCACCATGCGCCTCAAAGGCCGCGGGCTGCCGGGCAAGCCGGCGGGCGACTTCTATGCGGTCTTGAAGATCGTGTTGCCGCCGGCCGACACCGACAAGGCCAAGGAGGTCTACAAGACCATGGAGCGCGAGCTGCCGTTCGATCCGCGCGCCGATCTGGGAGTGTAAGCGATGGCAAAGACACCTGCATCGCAGGACGCCGTGATCCTCGACGAGGCCGAGGAGGTCACGCTCGCCGATCTCACCCGCACCTGCCGCGTGCACGCCGAGTGGGTGATGGAGCTGGTGGAGGAGGGCGTGATCGAGCCGCGCGGACCGGGCGGTCCGCAGTGGCGCTTTGCGGCGACGAGCGTGGTGCGCGTGCGCAAGGCGCAGCGTTTGCAGCGCGATCTCGGCGTCAACCTGCCCGGCATCGCGCTGGCGTTGCAGCTGCTCGACCGCATCGACGCTCTGGAATCGCGCCTGCGCACGGCCGCCGTGCCGCCGCCGCCCGAGGACGCGGAGTAGCCGCTGCGGCCACGATCACTGTTGCTGTTCCCCTACGCACTTCACCGTGCCGCCCTTACGCGGAACGCCGTGGACCTGATAGTACGCAATCCGCGCCTGGCACTCTGCAAGCGTCAAACCGCGTTCTAAGCGCACAGAGTGCCCAAGCACGTAGATCATCAGCGCATATGTCATACTTTTCTCCCTGGCGCGCAGTGTGAGCGGGGCCAAGCATCGCGGTCTCCGGCCAGATCAATACCCAGATCAATTCCGGGACCGGTGGAGACGAGACTAAAGGGAGTTCGCACAAAGAAGCTAATGCTGCCTAATAAACAATGCGCGTTTTCAAGCGGAATTGTCCGCTTTTCCTGTTGGCCCAATCGGTTCGCGGCGTCGTTCGCGGCTAGCGTCCGTCCATGGCGCAAGAGCAGCCGTCACCGGGATCGGGACGACGATCGTCGAGGCGCGGCCCCCGACCTGACGCGCGCGCGCGGAATGGGTAATGGAGCTACCCAGCGGCGGGCGACTGGGCCTGGCCATGAGCAGCAATACGACGACTGCCGTCACCGGTGCCAACACAGCTGCCGCAACGACAAACAACCAGTCGGCGCCCGAGCCAACCGTTCTGACCAGAAAATCTATGATGGCCTCGTACTGCACCAGCGCCACAATACCGGCAGCGGCGCCGCCGATCTTGGCGAAGATCTCGGCTTCCTTGTCCCTGCGCCTGTAGAAGTACAGCAGGATCAAAACCGTCCATACCCCAAAGGCAAAACTCAAGACCGGAACGATGTTGCTGAAGTTCCCGCGACCCAAGTCTCCGACCATCGCATCCACCGACTGCAAGAACGCTTGCGACATGAGCGGGAAGAACAGGGTCGCGAACGTTCCGATCAGCAGCCCTGTTTCCATCCTGCCCAGATAGGGCTCATAGAGCTGCTCTATTTTCCGCAGATGGACGGTCATGAGTATGCTGATCGCCACCAGCATCAACAGGAACAGGACCTTCAAGGGAAGCAACAGTCCATGCAGCAGGCCGGTCATGGACAAGTTGGACTGGGAGGGCTGCACCTCGAAGTATCTCAGGGGCAAGCGAAGCGGCCTGAGCGGATCAGCGCTCGCGCTCGGCTGCGGGGACGATTGGAGCCCCGAAACGTAGCCAAGGAATGATTGCTGCGCTCTGCAGCATTCCTGGTCGGTCTTCAACGCCGGCGAAGTGGAGAACGGTGTGGTCACCATGCAGTAGCGCTTGGGCCCGACCTGGGCCGCCCGTTCGATGAGCGGGTCGGTCTGGCAATTGCGCACCAGCGGCCGCAAGCCTAGCCGGCTCTGGCTCACATCGCGCAAGTTCTTGGCCACCTGAACGACGGGCAGCCGCGCACAATCGCCACCGTTCTTCAAGCAGCCTGCCGGCTCTCCAGGATCAGCGAACAGAACTTCGGGTTTAACGGTCCAGATGGATTTGTTTTGGCCGCTGATGATCACAGCCGCAATTGCCCAGGCAGCCGCGGCCAGAACCAGTAGGCCGATGGCAAAGCGCAGGCGCCCGAGCGTCAAATGGTTCCAGTAAAGATCGACGATGGCGCAGCTGGGCAGATAGAAAGCCACCAGCGCTACGATCGCAAACGTCGGGAAGAACAGAAAGAGATGACTGTCCGACGTCAAGAAGTCGAGCCAGAGGTCGTCCCTTGAGAATTCCAACGCCAGGGACGCGGTGGTCGCGATAAAGGAAAGCCCCAAGGCAAGGAAAACGATGAACACGAATACGCGCGGACCGGCCTTCATCTCCCCCGTTACTCCCCAAATCTCCACCAAGTCAGGCCGCCTCAGGTCCGTGATCGGACTTCTATCCGGTGGCCCGGTGTTCTGTAGCAAGTCCTTTTATCAATAGCATGTCTTAAGGTTGCACGTCTCACACACCTCTGCCCTAAACTCGGGGACCTCAACCACCGCTCGCGCCGCCAAAAACATATCGAAGGGCGCATGACTTCCCGATATTCAGGCGAGATGGCGGACAGCGACTTCGAGATCTTCCTCGTGGCCATTCCGGGCCTCGAAGGCCCGCTGTGCGCGGAGGCGCGTGCCAAAGGCTTCAAGGCCAAGTCGGTGCCGGGCGGCGTGACGCTCAAGGGTGGCTGGCCGGAGGTGTGGCGCGCCAACCTCGAGATCCGCGGTGCGAGCCGCGTCATTGCGAGGCTCGGTGCGTTCCGTGCCATTCACCTGTCGCAACTCGACAAGCGCGCGCGCCAGTTTGCCTGGGGCGACGTGCTGCGCCGGGATGTGCCGTTCCGCGTCGAGGTCTCGTGCAAGAGCTCCAAGATCTATCACTCGGGCGCCGCGGCGCAGCGCATCGAGCGCGCGATTACGGAGGAGCTGGGCGCGCCTCTTTCTCCCGAGGCCGACGTGTGCATCAAGGCGCGCATTGAGAGCAATGTCTGCACCATCGGCGTCGATACCTCGGGCGAGCTTTTGCACAAGCGCGGCCACAAGCAGGCGGTCGCCAAGGCGCCCATGCGCGAGACCATGGCGGCGCTGTTTCTGCGCCAGTGCGGATTCGATGGCACCGAGCCGGTCGTCGATCCCATGTGCGGCTCGGGCACGTTCGTCATCGAGGCAGCCGAGATCGCCGCCGGCCTCGCGCCGGGCCGCTCACGCCACTTTGCCTTCGAGCAGCTTGCGACCTTCGACGCTGCGGCGTGGCAGGCCATGCGTGACGCCGACATCCAAACGACGCCCGCCGTTCGCTTCTACGGCAGCGATCATGACGCCGGCGCGATCCGCATGAGCCGCGCCAATGCGGAACGCGCGGGCGTCGCCGGCATCACGGAGTTCCAGGAGTGTGCGATCGAGAGCCTCACCGCGCCCGAGGGACCGCCCGGCCTCGTCATCATCAACCCGCCCTACGGCGACCGCATCGGTGCCAAGGCGCAGCTCAAGTCGCTCTACCGCACGCTCGGGCACACGCTGCTGACCCGGTTTACCGGCTGGCGCGTGGGTCTCATTACGAACGAAGCACAGCTCGCCCAAGCGACCAGTCTGCCCTTCGCGCTGGATGCCGAGCCGGTGCTGCACGGCGGCCTGCGCGTGACCCTGTTCCGCACCGGCCCGCTGCCGTAGTCACCCCTTCAGCGCCCCCAGCATATCCATCGGGATCGGCAGCACGATGGTCGAGGTGCGGTTGCCCGCGATGTCGTGCAGCGCCCCGAAGTAGCGCAGCATCATGGCGTTGGGCTGCTCGGCCAGGATCTTGCCGGCCTCGATCAGCTTCTGCGCCGCCTGCTGCTCGCCCTCGGCGTTGATGATCTTGGCGCGGCGGAAGCGCTCGGCCTCGGCCTGCTTGGCGATGGCGCGGACCATGCTCTCGTCGATGTCAACGTGCTTGATCTCGACGTTCGCGACCTTGATCCCCCACGGGTCGGTCTGGGAATCGAGGATCTCCTGGATGTCGGCGTTGAGCTTCTCGCGCTCGGCCAGCATCTCGTCGAGCTCGTGCTTGCCCAGCACCGAGCGCAGCGTCGTTTGCGCGAGCTGGCTCGTCGCCTCCATGTAGTCCTCGATGTTGATGGTGGCGCGCTCGGGATTGACGACGCGGAAATACAAGACCGCGTTAACTTTCACCGAGACGTTGTCGCGGGAGATCACGTCCTGCGTGGGCACGTCCTGGACCTTCATGCGCAGGTCGATGCGCACCACCTGCTGAATGATGGGAATGACGAAGGTCAGCCCCGGCCCGATGGTCTTGGTGTAGCGCCCGAGCGTGAACACGACGCCGCGCTCGTACTCGCGGAAGATGCGGATCGCCTGCGATACGATGTAGAGCGCAATAAAGAAGACGACGATCAGGACGGCAGTGTTGATGTCGATCGACATGATGAGAGGCTCCTTGGGGTCAAGCTCTGGGGTTCAAGCTCCTTGCGGTTGCTCTTCGGTCGCCGTCGGCGCACTGGCGGATACGACCAGCGTCAGACCGTCGAGGCGCAGGACCTCCACCGATTGGCCGACGACGATGGGCTCCTGTGATTGCGCCGCCCAGCGCTCGCCGTGCACGAACACGTGGCCCTGCGTGCCTGACCAGTCGAGCACCTCGGCCGTGCGCCCGACGAGACCCAGCTCGCCTCCCGCCATAGGACGGCGCATCGTGCGCCACACGTAGCCCAGCAGCACCGTCAGCATCAGACCGCTCGCGATCGCGAGGGCGCCGATGACGGTCCACGACAGGCGGAACGCCGGCACGTCGGAATCGAACAGGAAGGCCGCCCCCAAGACGAATGCGATGAGACCGCCGACGCCCAATATCCCGAATGTCGGCGTGAACGCCTCCGCGATCATGCACACGACGCCGATCGTCAACAGCGCCAGTCCTGCGTAGTTGAAGGGCAGCTGGTTGAGCGCATAGAGCCCGAGCACCAGGCACACCGCGCCGACGACCCCGGGGCCGATGCTGCCGGGCGTGGCGAACTCGAAGATGAGCCCATAGACGCCGATCATCATCAGGATCAGCGCCACGTTGGGATCGGTGATGATGTTGAGGATCTCGGTCAGCGTGTCGGGCTCGACGCGCTTGATCGTGAGCCCCTTGGTGGCGAGCGTGTGCTCGGTCTTGCCGATCTTCACCTTGAAGCCGTCGACCGCCGCCAGCAGGTTCTCCATGTCGTCGGCGATGACGTCGATGACGCCGAGCTTCAAGGCCTCGCTCGCCGATATGCTCACCGCCTGGCGCACGGCGGCCTCGGCCCATTCGACGTTGCGGCCGCGCAATTCCGCCAGACTGCGGATGAAGGCGACGGCGTCGTTGACCGACTTGGCCTTGCCGGCGTCGGCGGGCATCGCGTCCTTGTCGTCCTTGTCGCCGTCTTTCTTCTCCGGCTCGCTACTGGGCAATCCGGGCATGCCGAGGGAGATCGGCGTCGCCGCCCCCACGTTGGTGCCGGGCGCCATGGCGGCGATGTTGGTCGCATAAAGGATGTAGGTGCCGGCGCTCGCCGCGCGCGCGCCCGACGGCGCGACGTAGCCGACGACCGGCACACGGCTGCCGATGATGGCGGCGATCATCTCGCGCATTGAGGTGACGAGGCCGCCCGGCGTGTTCATGCGCAGGACGATGATCTCGGTCGAGCGATCCTGCTGTGCGGCGCGGATGGCGGTGGTGATGTGGCGCACGCTGGCCGGCCCCACGGCGCCGTCCAGGTCGACGAGCAGCGCGTTCCTGCCCGTCGGCTCCAGCGTGGCATCCTGGCCACGGGCGGCCAACGCGCCCGCAAGCCCGAAGGCGACGAACACCATCAGCCGCAACAACGAGAGCGCATCCCAGCGGTTCTTCTCGCGTGCCATGTCACACCATAGACCGTTGCACCGAGGCGTCGAGCGGGAAGCCGAAAAATCGGCTTCCGCACGACGGTCGCAACCGCTTAGCGAGAGAATCTGGTAACCCTGTGTGCATCCAGCTCGAAGCCTGCAGCCGAGCGAGGCCCCACCGTTGCCCCAAGCCCGTCCCCAAAGCCCGGATCTGCCGCTCGGCGCCGACCTCGACCGCGCCGTGGCCGGCTGGCTCGCCCATCTCCGGCACGAGCGTGCCGCCGCCGAAAAGACGCTCGAAGCCTATGCGCGCGACGTGCGCCAGTTCCTCGACTTCCTCGCGCACCATCTCGGGCACACGCCCTGCCTTGCCGATCTCGGCCGCATCGAAGCCAAAACCGTGCGCGCCTTCCTGGCCGCGCGGCGGCGTTCCGGTGCCGTCAGCCGCTCGCTCGCGCGCACGCTGTCGGCGCTACGCCAGCTGTTCCGCTGGCTGGAGGCGCAGGAGCTCACCGCCAACCGCGCCGTCTTGCAGATCGCCAGCCCCAAGATCCCGCACTCGGTGCCCAAGCCGCTGACCGTGGACAAGGCGGCGGGCGTCGTCGATGCCGGCCCGGCCGCCGACCTCGACTGGATCCAGGCGCGCGATACCGCGGTGCTGCTGCTGCTCTACGGCTCGGGCCTGCGCATCGCGGAAGCCGTGGGCCTGTCGGCCAAGAACGCGCCGACGGGGACGCGCGACGTGCTGCGCATCAAGGGCAAAGGCGGCAAGGAGCGCGTGGTGCCGGTTCTGCCGCTGGTGCGCGCGAGCGTCGAGCGCTACGTGGCGCTATGCCCCTATCCGCTCGAACCCGACGAGGCGCTGTTCCGCGGCGCCAAGGGCGGGCCGCTCTCGCCCCGTATCATCCAGCTCGCGATGGAGCGGCTGCGTGCCGGCCTCGGATTGCCGGCGACCGCGACCCCGCACGCCCTGCGCCACTCGTTCGCGACCCACCTTTTGTCGGCCGGAGCCGACCTGCGCCAGATCCAGGAGCTGCTGGGCCACGCCTCCCTTTCGACCACCCAGGCCTACACGGAAGTGGACCGGGAGCGGCTGCTCGCCGTTTATGACGCAGCCCACCCCAGATCAGGAAATCCCGATAATTCAACGCGTTAGCCAAAACCCGGAAACCTTGACGTAATTTTGCCCCTTTTTTTCGCGCCTTGCGCGTGGTGAGTGTGCCTCTCATCCAGTCACATCCGGGGTCCAGGGGTCCGCATGACGTTTCGTCCGGCCTTACATCTGGTTGCAGCTACTCTCTCGCTTGCCGCTCTGCTCGGGGCCACGTGCGCCCGCGCTGAGGACAAGGCGGAGAAGCCGAAGCCGTCGGCCGAGGTCTGCAAGGGCGTCGACATGCTCGCCGAGACGCAGGCGAGAGATCCTGACCTCTACCGCCGCATCATGGCGCAGGCCCAGGCCACCGAGAATGCCGACGCGCTGCTGTGGAAGATCGAGCGCGACGGGCGCCCCGCCTCCTATCTCTTCGGCACCGTGCATCTGACCGACGACCGCGTCACGCAGCTGTCGCCGGCGGTCGAGACGGCGCTCGGCGAAGCCAAGACCATCGCGCTCGAAGTCTCGGATCTGTCCGACAAGGCCACCACCTCGGTGATCGCCAAGTCGGCGCCGCTCGTCATGTTCACCGACGGGCAGCGCCTCGACAAGCTGCTGTCCTCGAGCGAGTACGAGACGGTCAAGGCCATCATCACGCGGTCGGGCATGCCGGCCGATCTCGCCGCCCTGTTCAAGCCATGGATCGTCACCATGATCCTCTCGGTGTCGGACTGCGAGCGCGCCAAGGTGCAGGAAGGCGCCCGCGTGCTCGACATGAAGATCGCCGAGATCGGCACCCAGCGCGGCCTCAAGGTGGTGGGTCTGGAGACCATCCCCGAGCAGCTGCAGGCGCTCGCCTCCGTGCCGCAGTCCGAGCAGCTCAAGACGCTGCGCACGAGCCTGAAATTCGCCGACCGCACCAACGACATGATGGAGACGCTGGTGCAGCTCTACCTGCACCGCAAGATCGCCGCGGCCATGCCCTTCCAGATCGCACTGGCGCGCCAGGTCGGCATCGGCGACGACGCGTTCGCCGGCTTCCAGCAGAAGCTGCTGGTCGACCGCAACGTCAAGATGGCGAAATCGGCCGAGCCGTTGCTCGAGGACGGCGGCGTGTTCATCGCAGTCGGCGCCCTCCACGTCGTCGGCAAGAAGGGCCTCGTCGCGCTGCTGCGCGAGGCGGGCTACACCGTCACCGCCATCGAGTAGCCTCTCAGCTCCACGCTAGCGATCATCCCCTCACATGTGAATGGCGCGCTTGTCGACGGCCATGGCGGCTTCCTTGACCGCCTCGGTCAGCGTGGGGTGCGCGTGGCAGGTGCGCGCCAGGTCCTCCGCCGACCCGCCGAACTCCATGAGCACGGCCGCCTCCGCGATCATCTCGCTGGCCTGCGCGGCGATGATGTGCACGCCGAGCACGCGATCGGTCTCGGCATCGGCGAGGATCTTCACGAAGCCGTCGGTCTGCTTGTTGGCCTTGGCGCGGCCGTTGGCGGTGAAGGGGAACTTGCCGGCGCGGTAGGCGATGCCGGCGGCCTTCAGTTCCTCCTCCGTCTTGCCGACGCTCGCGACCTCCGGGAACGTGTAGACCACGTTGGGGATCACATCGTAGTTCACGTGCCCCGCCTGGCCGGCGAGGATCTCGGCCACCGCGACGCCTTCGTCCTCGGCCTTGTGCGCCAGCATCGGCCCGGCGATCACGTCGCCGATGGCGTAGATGCCGGCAACGCTGGTCTGGAAGTGGTCGTCCACGACGATGCGCCCGCGGTTGTCGAGCGCCACGCCGGCATCGCCGAGCCCCAGGTTCGCCGTATGCGGCACGCGGCCGATGGCCACCAGCACCACGTCGGTATCGAGCGTCTCCGCCTTGCCGCCGGCGGCCGGCTCGATCGACACCTTGCGCGCAGCGCCCGCCTTGTCGATTGCGGTGACCTTGTGCCCGAGCTTGAAGGTCATGCCCTGCTTGGCCAGGATCTTCTGCATCTGGCGCGCGACCTCGTTGTCGAGCCCCGGCAGGATGCGATCCAGATACTCCACGACCGTGACGGTCGCGCCCAGACGCCGCCACACCGACCCCAGCTCCAGTCCGATCACGCCGGCGCCGACGACCAGGAGCCGCTTGGGCACCTTCGACAGCTCCAGCGCACCCGTCGAGGAGACGATCGTCTTCTCGTCGATCTCGATACCCGGCAGCTGCGCCACGTCGGAGCCGGTGGCGATCACCACCGACTTGGCCTCCAGCGGCTGCTTCTCGCCGTTGATGAAGGTGACCTCGACCTTGCCCGACCCCACGATGCGCGCCGTACCGTGGAAGTGGTCGACCTTGTTCTTGCGCAACAGGAACGCCACGCCGTCGACGTTGCCCTTCACGCCCTCGGCCTTGAAGGCCATCATCTTCTTGAGGTCGAGCTTCGGCGTGACCTCGATGCCCATGTCGCCCAGGGCATGGTTGGCCTCCTCGAAGAGCTCGGACGCGTGCAGCAGCGACTTGGAGGGAATGCAGCCGACGTTGAGGCAGGTGCCCCCGTGCGTCGCCCGCTTTTCCACCACGGCAACCTTGAGCCCCAGCTGGCTGGCACGAATGGCGCACACGTAGCCGCCGGGGCCCGTGCCGATGACGATCAGATCGTAAGAGCTCAAGTTGCGGTCCTCACGGATTGAGCGGAAGCGGCGCGCCGAACGCCCAGACATAGCCGAAGGGGTCCTTCACGCGCCCGTAGCGCATGACCCAGAAGGTGTCGGTCGCCGCCATCGTCACGGTGGCGCCGGCGCCCTGGGCCCGCGCGATGGCTCCGTCGACTTCCAGCGGTGTCGTCAGGTTGACCTGGATGGCAATGCTGGCCATCCCCTCGGCGGCGCGCGGAGCCACGTCCTTGATGTAGTCAGGAAAGAAATCCGACAGCATGAAATGGCCGCCGAACGCCTTCAGAGCGGCGTGCTGGACCTTCTGCTTGTCCTCGGTCAGCTCTTGGTACACGACCTCCGCCCCGAACGCCTTTTTGTAAAAATCGATGGCTTCGAGGCCTTTGCTCACCGTGAGGTAAACCTCGATCGCCGCAGAATTTCCGTTTTCAGCCATACTGGAACTCCCCCCAAGCCGTTGAGGCCTTAGAGCTCCAGAATAAACCGTTGCGGCTCCTCAAGACACTCTTTCACGCGCACGAGGAAGGCGACCGCCTCCTTGCCGTCCACGATGCGGTGATCGTAGCTCAGGGCGAGGTACATCATGGGCCGCGCCACCACCTGGCCGTCGCGCACCACCGCGCGCTCCTCGATGCGGTGCATGCCGAGAATGCCCGACTGGGGCGCGTTGAGGATGGGCGTGGACATCAGCGAGCCGTAGACGCCGCCGTTGGTGATGGTGAAGGTGCCGCCCTGCATCTCCTCGATGCCGAGCTTGCCCTCGCGGGCCCGCTTGCCGACATCGGTAATGTAAGCCTCGATTTCCGCAAGATTCATGCGGTCGGCTTCGCGCACCACCGGCACCACCAGCCCGCGCTCGGTGCCGACGGCGACGCCGATGTGGTAATAGTTCTTGTAGATGATCTCGTCGCCGTCGATCTCGGCGTTGACGGAGGGGATTTCCTTCAGGGCCTGCAGACAGGCCTTCACGAAGAAGCCCATGAAGCCGAGCTTCACGCCGTGGCGCTTCTCGAACAGCTCCTTGTACTCGGAGCGCAGCTTCATCACCGCGCCCATGTCGACGTCGTTGAACGTCGTCAGCATCGCCGCGGTGTTCTGTGCGTCCTTCAGCCGCTGAGCAATCGTCTGGCGCAGCCGCGACATGCGGACGCGCTGCTCGCGCGCCGCGTCGTTGGCGGCCGACGGCAGCCGCAGGTGCTGCACGGGAACCGGCATCGACGCCGACGCCGCCTGCACCTCGCGCGACTGCGGCTTGGCCGCGGGAGCCGCCTGCGGCTCCGGCTTGGCGCGGGCCGCCGCGACATCCTCCTTGAGGACCTGTCCGCGCCGGCCTGAGCCTTCGACCGAGCCTGCATCGATACCGGCCTCGGCGAGCTGTTTGCGCGCGGCCGGGCTCGGCGGCATTTCGCCCTTAGCCTTGGTGGGCGCAGGCGCCGCCGCCTTGGCGGCCGCAGCCTTGGGTGCGGCTTGCGGCGGGGGCGCGGCCTTCTCGGCAGCGGCAGGCTTGGCGGCCGGTGCCGCGGCCTTGGCCGCGCCGGCGCCGTTGCTGATGGCGGCCAGCACCGCACCAACCGCCACCGTCGTGCCTTCCGTGGCCTTGATCTCTCCCAGCACGCCGGCGATCGGCGCCGGCACCTCGACGGTGACCTTGTCGGTTTCGAGCTCGACCAGCGGCTCGTCGACGGAGACGGCGTCGCCCGCGCTCTTGAACCACTTGCCGACGATCGCCTCGGTCACGCTCTCGCCCAGCGTCGGCACGCGAATCTCGGTCGTCATCTCGTCCTCACCTCGCCGCAAAAAAACTTAGACCCGATCCCGAATGCACGCCCACGGCGCCTCGGAACTGCCGGGCCCCGCTCATGCATCCGCTCCACCCGTGAGCGCTTGGGTCGTCAGGGACTTCTGCTCGTGCATATGCTTCGACATGAGCCCGGTCGCCGTGGCCGCGGAGGCAGGCCGGCCGGCATACATGGGGCGCCGGTGCTTGGCCTCGATACGCTCCAGCACCCATTCGATGTTGGGCTCGATGAAGCTCCAGGCGCCCATGTTCTTGGGCTCCTCCTGGCACCATACGATTTCCGCCTGCTTGAAGCGTCCGAGCTCGTGCATCAGGGCGCGGGCGGGGAACGGGTAGAGCTGCTCCACGCGCAGGATGTAGACATCGTCGATGCCGGCCGCCTCGCGCGCCTCGTAGATGTCGTAGTAGACCTTGCCCGAGCACAGCACCACGCGCTTGATCTTCTTGTCCGGCTTGAGCTTGATCTGCTGTCCCGGACGGTGCTCGGCGTCGTCCCAAAGCACACGATGAAAGGTGGTGTTGGCACCCATCTCCTCGAGGTTCGAGATCACGCGCTTGTGGCGCAGCAGAGACTTCGGCGTCATCAGGATGAGCGGCTTGCGGAACGTGCGGTGCAGCTGGCGGCGCAGGATGTGGAAATAGTTGGCGGGCGTGGTGCAGTTCGCCACCTGCCAGTTGTCCTCCGCGCACAGCTGCAGGAAGCGCTCGAGCCGCGCCGAGGAATGCTCCGGCCCCTGGCCCTCGTAGCCGTGCGGCAGCAGGCAGACGAGGCCCGACATCCTCAGCCACTTGCGCTCGCCCGAGGAGATGAACTGGTCGAAGACGACCTGCGCACCGTTGGCGAAGTCGCCGAACTGTGCCTCCCACATGGTGAGCGCCTTGGGCTCGGCCAGCGAGTAGCCGTACTCGAAGCCGAGCACGGCCTCCTCCGACAGCATCGAGTTGATGACCTCGAAGTTCGCCTGGTCGTTGGCGACGTGGCGCAACGGCGTCCAGCGGCGCTCCGACTCCTGGTCGATCAGCACCGAGTGGCGTTGGGAGAACGTGCCGCGCTCGGAGTCCTGGCCCGACAGCCGCACCGGAAAGCCCTCGGTCACAAGCGAGCCGAAAGCGAGGTGCTCGGCCATCGCCCAATCGATGCCCTCGCCCGTCTCGATCATCTGGCGCCGCCGCTCGAGCAGGCGTTGCACGGCCTTGTGGACGTGGAAATCGGGCGGAACGCTGGTGAGGCGCCGGCCGATGGTCTTGAGCTTGTCGATGTCGACGCCGGTCACGCCGCGGCGCTCGTCGTCGCCCGCGTGCCCCATTCCCGACCAGCGGCCGTCGAGCCAGTCGGCCTTGTTGGGCTTGTAGGCGTCGGCCGTGGCGAACTCTTCCTCGAGCTGGCTGCGGAAACCGCTCCTGATGCGCTCGAAGTCCTCCGGCGAGACCACGTTCTCCTCGGCGAGGCGCTTGGCGTAGACGTCGATCACGGTCGGATGCGACTTGATCGCCTTGTACATCAGAGGCTGCGTGAACATCGGCTCGTCGGCCTCGTTGTGGCCGTAGCGCCGATAGCAGAACATGTCGATGACGACCGGCTTCTGGAATTTCTGGCGGAACTCGGTGGCGATCTTGGCGACGTGGACGACGGCTTCCGGGTCGTCGCCGTTCACGTGGAAGATCGGCGCCTCGATCATGCGCGCCACGTCCGAGCAGTAGGGCGAGGAGCGCGAATAGCGCGGGTTGGTCGTAAAGCCGATCTGGTTGTTGATGATGAAGTGGATCGACCCGCCGGTGCGGTGGCCCTTGAGCCCCGAAAGACCGAAGCACTCCGCCACCACGCCCTGGCCCGCGAATGCCGCATCGCCGTGCAGCAAGAGCGGCATCACCGGGGTGCGCTCGCCCGGGGCGCATCCGCGCTGATCCTGCTTGGCGCGCACCTTGCCCAGCACCACGGGATCGACGATCTCCAGGTGCGAGGGATTGGCGGTCAGCGACAGATGCACGTTGTTGCCGTCGAAGGCGCGGTCGGAGGAGGCGCCCAGGTGATATTTGACGTCGCCCGAGCCCTCGACCTCGTCGGGCTTCCACGAGCCGCCCTTGAACTCGTTGAAGATCGCCCGGTAGGGCTTCGCCATCACGTTGGCGAGCACGTTGAGGCGCCCGCGGTGCGCCATGCCGATGATGATCTCTTTGACGCCGAGCTGGCCGCCGCGCTTGATGATCTGCTCCAGCGCCGGAACGATGGCCTCAGCCCCATCGATGCCGAAGCGCTTGGTGCCGGTGTATTTGACGTCGCAGAACTTCTCGAAAGTCTCCGTCTCGACGAGCTTGGAGAGGATGGCGCGGCGCCCCTCGGGCGTGAAGCGGATGTCCTTCTCCTCGCCCTCGATGCGATCCTGGATCCAGGCCTTCTGCGCCGGGCTCGTGATGTGCATGAACTGCACGCCGATGTGCCGGCAGTAGGTGCGGCGCACGATGCGCAGGATCTGCCGCATGGTGGCGGTGTCCATGCCGAGCACGCGGTCGATGAAGATGGGGCGGTCGAGGTCGGCCTCGGTGAAACCATACGTCTCAGGCTTGAGCTCGCGATGCACCTTGCGGTCGGCGAGGCCGAGCGGATCGAGGTCGGCGGCAAGGTGGCCCATCACGCGGTAGGCGCGGATCAGCATCAGCGCCCGGATGGAGTCCTGCGTCGCGCGCAGCGAGGCGGCCGGCGACATCTCGAAGCCGAAGGATTGCGCCTTGGACTGCAGGCTGTCGCGCAGGCTGCGCTCGGTCGCGCCGTAGTCGCCGGTCAGGGCGGCGACCAGCTCGCCATTCGAGGCGCCGTTGGCCTCGATCTCGGGAAAGCGCGTGCCCCAGGTCGGCCCGCGCGCTTCCGCGCGCCCGGGCTCGTGGTCCTCATTCAGGCTTTCGAAGAAGTGCCGCCATTCATCGCTGACGGAGCCGGGGTTGCGCTCGTACTCCGACTGCATCTCCTCCACGTACGCCGCATTGGCGCCGCTGAGGAAGGACGTGCGCAGGAATCGTTCATTGAGGGGTTGGCGCGACATGCAAAGGTCCGTTCAAAGCACATAATTGCTGCGGTGCGGACCTTCAAGAACCGGCTCAAATCGCGGGAGCCGAGCGCTCGCGAGGTCCAAGTGTGCAGCGCAGCATACGCCTCCTTGGCCGTTTTGGCATGCTGAGATTATCCTTTTAGGACATCCATCAGCGTCGTCCCCAGGGCAGCCGGGCTCGAGGCGATGGCAATTCCGGCCGAGCGCATGGCGTCCAGCTTGTCCTCCGCCTTGCCCTTGCCGCCGGAGATAATCGCGCCGGCATGCCCCATGCGCCGGCCCGGCGGCGCGGTGACACCGGCGATGAAGCCCGCCATCGGCTTGGAGCGGCCGCGTTTGGCCTCGGCCTTGATGAACTCGGCGGCATCCTCCTCGGCCGATCCGCCGATCTCACCGATCATGATGATGGATTTCGTCTCGGGGTCGGCGAGGAACAGCTCCAGCACGTCGATGAACTCGGTTCCCTTCACGGGATCGCCGCCGATGCCGACGGCCGTCGTCTGTCCGAGCCCCACGTCGGTGGTCTGCTTCACCGCCTCGTAGGTGAGCGTGCCCGAGCGCGACACGATGCCGACGGTGCCGGCCTTGAAGATGTTGCCCGGCATGATGCCGATCTTGCACTGATCGGGCGTCAGCACGCCGGGGCAGTTGGGGCCGATGAGCCGCGACTTGGAGCCGTCGAGCGCGCGCTTCACCTTGACCATGTCGAGCACCGGGATGCCCTCGGTGATGGCGACGATCAGGCCGATCCCGGCGTCGATCGCCTCGAGGATGGCGTCGGCGGCAAACGGCGGCGGCACGTAGATGGCGCTGGCGTCGGCCCCGGTCGCCTGCTTGGCCTCCAGCACGGTGTCGAACAGCGGCACCTTCGCGAGATCGGCGTCGGGGTGCTTCGAGCCGCCCTTGCCGGGCGTCACGCCGCCGACGATGGCGGTGCCGTACTCCTTCGCCTGCTTGGTGTGGAACGTGCCCTGACTGCCGGTGATGCCCTGGCAGATCACCTTGGTGGACTTGTCGACGAGAATGGCCATGGTGCCCCGCGCTACGCCTTTGCGCCCTAACTTAGATTCATTTGCTGCGCTGCAGCAAGGCCGACGATCGTCGGAGCGATCCGTCAATTGGCCTTCACCGCCTCGGTGATTTTTTTGGCGGCATCGCCCAGATCGTCGGCCGGCACGATCTTGAGGCCGCTCTCGGCCAGGATCTTCTTGCCCAGATCGACGTTGGTGCCCTCGAGCCGCACGACGAGCGGTACCGTGATCTCCATCTCGCGCGCGGCCGCCACGACGCCGTCCGCGATGATGTCGCAACGCATGATGCCGCCGAAGATGTTGACCAGGATGCCTTTGACGGCGGGGTCGGAGAGAATGATTTTGAAGGCTGCCTGAACCCGCTCCTTGGACGCACCCCCGCCCACGTCGAGGAAGTTCGCTGGCTCCGCGCCGTAGAGCTTGATGATATCCATGGTCGCCATGGCGAGACCGGCGCCGTTGACCATGCAGCCGATGGTGCCGTCGAGTTTGACATACGACAGGTCGTGCTTGGAGGCCTCGACCTCCATCGGGTCCTCCTCGCCGAGGTCGCGCATCTCCACGATGTCGGGATGGCGATAGAGCGCGTTGGAATCGAAGCTGACCTTGGCGTCGAGGCAGGTCAGCGCCCCGTCCTTGGTGACGACAAGCGGATTGATCTCCAGCAGGCTCACGTCCTTCTCCAGCACCAGCTTGTATAGGTCGGAGATCAGCTTGCTGCAGGCCGCCAGCTGCTGCTTGCCGGTCAGCCCCAGCGCAAAGGCGATCTTGCGGCCGTGGTAGGGCGCATAGCCGGTGGCGGGATCGATGGTGACGGTAATGATCTTCTCCGGAGTCTCCGCCGCCACTTCCTCGATGTTCATGCCGCCGGCGCGGCTGGCGATGAAGGCAACGCGCGACGTCGTGCGGTCGACGAGCGCCGAGAGGTAGAGCTCGCGCCCGATATTGCAGTCCTCCGCCACGTAAATCCGGTTGACGACGCGCCCGGCAGGACCGGTCTGCTTGGTCACCAGCGTGTTGCCGAGCATCTGCTCGGCCATCGCGCGTACCTCGTCCTTGGTCTTGGCGAAGCGGACGCCGCCCTTGTCGCCGGCCGCCTTCTCCTTGAACTTGCCCTTGCCGCGCCCGCCCGCATGGATCTGCGCCTTCACCACCCAGATGGGACCGGGAAGCTCCTGCGCCGCCTCGCCGGCCTCACGCGCGGAAAACGCCGCCTTGCCGCCCGGCGTCGGAATGCCGAACTGCTTCAAGAGCTCCTTGGCCTGGTATTCGTGGATGTTCATAGGTCCGCCTCGTCGAGACTGATGGTTGAAAAAACGGGCGGGCTTTGCGCCTCTCGTTATTTGCGCTCCCTATTTGTCCGTGAGCTCCTTGGACGTTCAGGCGCCGAGCTGCGGCGCAATCTTGGTGCAGGCGTCGACCAAGCCCTTCACGGCCTCGACCGACTTGATGAACATGGAGCGCTCGGCCGCGTTGAGATCGATCTCCACGATCCGCTCCGCGCCGCCCGCACCGATGATCACCGGCACGCCGACGTAGAGCCCTTTGACGCCGTACTCGCCGTTCAGATAGGCGGCGCACGGCAGGATGCGCTTCTTGTCCTTCAGGTAGCTGTCGGTCATCTCGACGGCCGACGCCGCGGGCGCGTAGTAGGCGGAGCCGGTCTTGAGCAGCGCCACGATCTCGCCGCCGCCCTTGCGCGTGCGCTCCACGATCTCGTCGAGACGATCCTGGCGTATCCAGCCCATGCGCACGACGTCGGGCAGCGGAATGCCGGCGATGGTCGAGTAGCGCACCAGCGGCACCATGTCGTCGCCGTGGCCGCCGAGCACGAAGGCGGAGACGTCCTCGACCGAGATGCCGAGCTCGGAGGCGAGGAAGTGGCGGAAGCGGGAGGTGTCGAGCACGCCCGCCATACCGATCACCATGTTGCGCGGCAGGCCGGAGGCCTTCTGTAGAGCCCACACCATGGCGTCGAGCGGGTTGGTGATGACGATGACGAAGGCGTTGGGGGCGTATTTCTTGATGCCGGCGCCGACCTGCTCCATCACCTTGATGTTGATGCCGATGAGGTCGTCGCGGCTCATGCCGGGCTTGCGCGGCACGCCGGCGGTCACGATGCACACGTCCGCGCCTTCGATGTCGGCGTAGGCGTTGGTGCCCCTCATGCGGCAGTCGAAGCCCTCGACCGAGCCCGACTGCGAGATATCGAGCGCCTTGCCCTGCGGCAGGCCCTCGGCGATGTCGAAAATGACCACATCACCCAATTCCTTGAGACCGATGAGATGCGCCAGCGTACCGCCGATCATACCCCCGCCGATCAAGGCGATCTTCGTGCGCGCCATGCCTTCCTTGCTCCCTGTTCCGGAAATTAAGCATTCTCGGAGATCCCGCAGCCAAGAAAGGCTGTGAGTGTGGCTTCGCCACAACTCCGTCACGGCTACGTTTAGACTACCGTTGTTATCTGGAAAAGCCCAACTTCGGGCCGGGAGTCGGGCGAAGGGCCTCGCATCAGGCGAGGACGCAGGGGGGAGCAGTGAGAGGGGTCTCACTCGTCGTATTTCTGATCGTCTTAACCCGCATCGCCGCCGCCGGCGAAACGGGGACGTTTCTTGGCTTCCGCCTTCTCGATCTCGAGAATCAGAGCGTGAAGTGGCAGAGCCCACGCTGGGGCGACGGCGCCGCCGTCACCTACGCCTTCGCCACTAAGCCCACAACCACCGCTGGCGCCCGCAATTGCGCCGAGCTGCTGCCACCCAAGGCCGCCTATGGGCCCTCGCACGTCTCGCGCGACGCCTTTCGCAGCGAGGTGGCCGCCGCCTTCCGCATGTGGGAGGTGGCCGCCGACATCAGCTTTCGCGAGACGGACGACCCTGAGACCGCCAACATCGTGATCGGCGCGCAGGGCAAGCCCATCGGACGCGCGTTCACCAACGTCGAGCTGAAACCCGCTGGCGCCGACGGCCGCAAGGTGATCGCGCGCTCGCTGATTTGCCTGAACCCGCGCGAGCCGTGGAAGATCGGGTTCGACGGCAACCTCGACGTCTACGACCTGCGCTACACCATCGCCCACGAGATCGGCCACGCCATCGGCCTCGACCACCCGAGCGCCGCCGGCCAGCTCATGTCCTACCGCTACGACGAGCTCCGATCGGGTCTGCAGCCGGGCGACATCAAGGGAGCGGCGCTGCTTTACGGGGCGCGGCCTGGCGCTACCCGCTTTGCCGGTGGCATCGCGACCGGCTCTTCGCGCGCGCCGGCCAAGAAGGGCGCGGCCGGCTGGCCCTTCGGCATCGGCGAGACCGGCGAGCGCTGATTTGCGCCTATTCGCGGCCTTTTCCCGACCGCTTCTCTACGGGCCGGCCACCGCCCGCTGCTCTGCATGCCGGCTCTTGAGGTAGTCCTCGCTTCTCATCTCCATCAGCCGCGACGCGGTCCGCTCGAAGGCATCCGCGCCGTCCCCCTCCGGATAAAGCGCCGGCGGCTCGGCGGCGGCCGACGCGATCAGGCACACGCCGTTGTCGTAGAGCGCGTCGATCAGGGTGATGAAGCGGCGGGCCACGTCGCGCCGGTCCCTCGTCAGAACCGGGATATCGTCGATGATCACCGTGTGGAAGGCGTGCGCGATGTGCAGATAGTCGAGCGCGCCCAGGGGCACCTCGCACAGATCCTTGAAGTCGAAGCGGGCGATGCCCATCGACGCTTTCGGCACGGCAACGCTGCGGCCCTTGACCTTCAAAGTTTCGGCGCGCGCCGGGTGGCCGCCCGTCAGGCGCTCCCAGTCGTAATCGAGCGCGGTGCGCGCTTTCGCATCGGCCGGCGTGAAGTAGAGGTTGAGGCCGGCGAGCTTGTCGAGGCGGTAGTCCTTCGCGGCCTCCAACGCCATCACATCCATGTTCTCATCGATGAGCGCGACGAAGGGCAGGAACAGCACGCGGTTGAGGCCCTCCTTGTAAAGATCGCGCGGCGCTGCGTTCGACGTCGCCACCATCACCACGCCGGCGGCGAAGAGTTGCCTGAACAGCCGTCCGAGGATCATGGCGTCGGCAATGTCGGTGACCTGCAGCTCGTCGAAGCACAAAAGCCCCGTCTCATCGGCGATCGCCCC
Source organism: uncultured Alphaproteobacteria bacterium (assembly GCA_963776675.1). Lineage (GTDB taxonomy): Bacteria > Pseudomonadota > Alphaproteobacteria > Rhizobiales > Hyphomicrobiaceae > Hyphomicrobium_A. The sequence goes on from CAVZNR010000029.1 coordinate 40,518, forward strand.
CGCCACCACCGCAATCGGATCGCCGGCGTGCTCCCGGCGCGCGACGCCGATGCGCTCGTGCACGTCGGCCATGAACTCGTGGAAATGGCAGCGCAGCTTCGGCTCGAAGGGGACAAGCTCGAAGAACAGGTCCATGAGCATCGTCTTGCCGCGCCCGACGGGCCCGTGGATGTAAAGCCCGCGCGGCACCTCGTTACGTCCGCCACCGAGCCGCGACCACAGTCCGGGCCGTTGCCGCCTCCAACCCGCCAGACGCTCAGCCAGCGCCTCGAGATGCTCGGCAACGGCAAGCTGCGCCGGATCGGCGACGAGCTCGCCTGCGGCGATCTGCGCACGCAGCTCTTCCGTGAGTTTTTTCGACATCGCCCGCCAACGCCCCCCGCTTGCAGCAGCGGACTGGGCCAAATCCCCCGCATATCCGCAACCCGCCGCGACCGAATGTCGCCTGTCGCGCGGCGCTCGCGCCACGCGCCCACTGCATGCCGCTCACCTGCGCCATACATAGATTAGCGTTCATGCCATGCAGATGGCATATTGTGCAGTGCAAAAGACGGGTCTTATAAGGCCCTAAGAATGCCAGCCACTGAGCGGCGGGCTCTTGCCACCGGAGGCCCGGGGGCGAGAGCAAAGTGCGCAACGGCCCGAAGCGGAGGTCCTCGTCATGAGCGAGCGTCAGGTTTCGGGAGGAAACATACGGAAACTGTGGCCGACGGAAACGAACAAGTTCCGCGACCATCTCTTACGGCTCGACAAGAGGAGCCGCCACATGCGCTTCGCGCACGGCGTCTCGGATGCGTTCATCGAGGACTATGCCGCGCGCATGGCCGAGGTGGGCTGCATTGTTTACGGCTATTTCGACGGCGAGGAGCTGCGCGCCGCGGCCGAGCTCAAGAAGCTCGGAGACCAGTGGGGACGCGAGGCGGAAGCGGCATTTACCGTTGAGCAGCCCCTGCAAGAGCAGGGAATCGGCACCGAATTGATGGGTCGCGTCATCCGCGCGGCCAGCAATCGCGGTGTTCAGCACCTTTTGATCAGCTGCCTCGCGGAGAACGGCAAGATGCGCGCTATCGCCCGCAAATACGAGGCGGAGCTGCGCTTCGAGTATGGCGAAGTGATCGGTGAGATCGTCCCGCAGGGGCCGAACTACTTCTCTCTGCTTGCCGAGGCGGTCGATGATCGTTTCGGATACATGATGGCCGTGCTCGACCTGCACAGACGCGTCGTCGAGGCCGCGTGAAGCTTGCGCGAAGCGCTAGAAAGATATTTTCTGGGGCAGATGCGCGCTTCTGAGAGGTCTAAAACGTTTGGCGCAAGTGCAGGCGAAGTGTGCAGTTAATCGTCCAGAGCATTCGAAATACGAGAAAATTGAGGATTTCGCGCAACACGTCGGATTGAATACACTCTTTCGCAACTGATATTTTGCAATTTGCTGTCAACAAAATCTTCGAACTTGCACATCATTTTTTTGTTCGAAGGTGATTCGAACACCTTGAGAGAGATAGACGCAAACAGAAAGAGAGAAATCCAATGGCTAAGAGGGTAGTGAAACGGAAAGTCAAGAAGGCCCCGGCTCGCAAGACTGCGAAGAAGTCGACGGCCCGCAAGACGACTGCTCGTAAGTCCACGGCTCGCAAGGGCCGCAAGACGGTTCGCAAGACGGTCCGCAAGGCCGCTCGCAAGCCGGCGAAGAAGAAGCGGGCTGCGTAAAAGCAGTCACCGACTTGTATCGCGCGCCGGACCTAGTTCGTGTGCGCAGCGTCAGAAGGCAGCGGCGGGTCGCTGACCCGTGTGCCTTCACCCCCTTCTAAGACCGGTGGCTGCGCCTGCGCCACCGGTCTTTCTTATTGTATTTCAATGATTTATTGGGTCATTCGGGCAGGTGGGTGACGGCTTCGACATTGTGCCCGTCCGGATCCAGCACAAACGCGCCGAAGTAGTTCTCGTGGTAGTGGGGCCGCAATCCCGGCGCGCCGTTATCGGTTCCGCCGGCCTGCAGTGCGGCCTCGTAGAACGCGCGCACCTCTTCGCGGGTTTTCGCCGCGAAGGCCACGTGCAGCCTGCCTTGTAGAGGCTTCCCGGTTCCGATCCAGAACTGCGGGCGCTCGGCACCAAAGCCCGCATATCCGTCCGTGCCGTCCTCCGACAGGTTCATCTCGATCACCACGCCATAGCCGAGCGGGGCCAGGGCGCTGGCGTAAAACGCCTTCGAGCGGGTGAAATCGGATACCGGAAAGCCGATGTGGTCGAGCATCTGCATCTGAGCTGCCTCCAGGCGGGATGGTCTGCTGATCTGGCCCTGCGGGTCGTGAACGGGCCTCAGACGCGCCGCTCAACCATGAGTTTCTTGAGCTCGGCGATGGCTTGGGCCGGATTCAGGCCCTTCGGGCACGCCTTGGTGCAGTTGAGAATGGTGTGGCAGCGGTAGAGCCGGAAGGGGTCCTCGAGGTTGTCGAGACGCTCGCCGGTGGCCTCATCGCGGGAATCGTTGACCCAGCGGAAGGCTTGCAGCAGCGCCGCCGGCCCCAGATAGCGGTCCTCGTTCCACCAGTAGCTGGGGCAGGAGGTCGAGCAGCACGCGCACAATATGCACTCGTAGAGGCCGTCCAGCTTCTGCCGGTCCTCGCGCGACTGGCGCCATTCCTTGGGCGGGGCGGGCGTGTCCGTCTTGAGCCACGGCTCGATCAGCCGGTGCTGCGCGTAGAAAGTGGTCATGTCGGGCACCAGATCCTTCACGACCGACATGTGCGGCAGCGGATAGACCTTCACCGGGCCGCGAACCTCGGCATAGCCTTTGAGGCAGGCAAGCGTGTTGGTGCCATCGATATTCATGGAGCACGAGCCGCAGATGCCCTCGCGGCAGGAGCGGCGGAAGGTCAGCGTCGGGTCGACCTCGTTCTTGATCTTGACGAGGGCGTCGAGAACCATCGGCCCGCAGCGGCTGGCGTCGACCCAATAGGTGTCGAGTCGCGGATTTTCGTCGGTGTCGGGGTTCCAGCGGTAGACGCGAAACTCCTTCCAGTCCCCTTCGCCCGTCGGGCTGTTCCAGGTCTTGCCTCTTTCGACCCTGGAGTTCTTCGGCAGCGTGAATTCGACCATGGAGCGCAGGCTTTCTCGATCGGGATGAGCGCGGCGGGGACGTGGGAACCCCAATTGAAGCTGCGGCGCAGCCGCTGTCAACGGCCGCTTTTCTCGCACCCCCGCCTCGTTGGCGGCCTATTCGGGACGGTGTTTCTTGAGCTCGCGCACCAGCTCGGTGAGACGCTGTGCGACCTCCGCGCCGGTATCGACGGACGCCTTCAAGGTGGCGCGCGCCTGAATGAGCTTGTTGAGCCGCTCCTGCTGCTCGCCGAAGCCGAAGAACACTTCCTCGGGCGCATTGATCTCGCCGTCCTCCACCGCCGACATCACGTCGAAGGCGTTCTGCGAGGCCAGAACGAGCATGGAGGCCACGTCGTTGATGAGCTGCTGGAACATCCGCGCCGCATCGGTGCCCACGCGCGGCCCGTGCACGCCGAACTTCAAGGGCGAGGAGGCGGGCGCGCCCTCGCCCGCAAACAGCTTGGGATGGCGCTGGAAGCGGCGGAATATCTCCTGCAGCCCCAGGCAGCACGTCTCCAGGTCCCGCAGCGCCGTGCCGGCCTTGCGCTTGGCCCGCGCGCGCTCGGGCGTCCGCTCCTGCGCGGTCCAGTTGATGGTCGCGATGGAGGCGATGGCGCCGAGCGCCGCCAGGGCCGGAAGCACCGCGGTGAACGGATCGGGCGCGAGGCGCGTCTCGCCCTCGCTCACGGCCGCCACGGGCTTCTTCTCCTCCGCGCGATGGCGGCCATCCGCCCCCCTGGAGAACCGATTTCGCATCGCGCTACCCCTCTTTGCGGCGATCCTACGCCAATTCGCAAACGGCCGCGCCGTTCCGGCGACATAAGCGGTTGCGCGCGACGCGTCTATGTAGGTGCAAGCGCCATCCCCTGCCGTCATGCGTCTGCAGAGACGGGGGAGCGGGCGGCTCGCGCCGTTTCCGTTGAGGAATTGCGGCTCTTGCCGCCCGCCGTCGTGGTCCAGTTCGCGCCGTGCCCGGGGCTCGCTATCCCCGGCGTGGCGCTCGGTCCAGCTGATGGGTACCGGATTCCGGAGCCGCGGCTTCCACCTCCGCGGGCGCCCAGCTCGCGCCCACACCCACGTGGCGAGGTGGAATGGCGAAAGCCTAGGCATGGTCCACAAGACCGGGGACAAGTTTTTCTGCGATAGTCGAGCCCCGAACCGATATGGACCCGGCGACGCCCATGGCCTTCCCCGCAACGCCTGCGCTCACCACCGACTGCGTCGTCTTCGACGCTCAGGGCCGCGTCCTGCTCATCCAGCGCAAGAATCCGCCGTTCGAGGGCGGATATGCGCTGCCGGGCGGCTTTGTCGACGTGGGAGAGACGGTGGAGGACGCCTGCCGCCGTGAGCTTGAGGAGGAGACGGGGATCGAGGCCGGCACCCTCGCGCTCATCGGCGTCTACTCGGACCCGCAGCGCGATCCCCGCGGGCATACCTGCTCGATCGCTTTCCTGACCCGCGTGGCGGATGCCCAGCCCGTGGCCGGCGACGACGCCGCGACAGCGGCATGGATCGCCGACTGGCGCGGCCTGACCCTCGCCTTCGATCACGCCCTGATCCTGCGCGATGCGGAGCGGCTCGCCAGCGCCCTTTAGCGCGCGCCGCCACCGTAGGACTCCGGCACGCCCGCATCGAGGCAGGCGGTCTGCACGCGGATATCGCTGAACACGAAGCGGCAGATCTCCTTCTTGTAGTTCGGGTCGTTGCGGATGCGGGACCCCGACGCCTTGAAGCCGTACTGGCGCGCCACCTGCGCCAGGTACTGGTCCTGGCAGTAGGGCGTCGCGATCAGGTTGCCCTGCACGCGCTGAAAGCCCTTCTCGCATTTGATGGCGGCGGCGGGGCTCGCAAGCCCGGCCAGCGCACCGAGAGCCGCAACACACCCAGCGACCTTGCCAAATCTACTCATGGCGCGTTCCTCCTAGCTGGCGCCCCGTCCTGTCTCGGGCACCGGCTTATTGGGAATGTAGGGGCAATTGGCGCCGACGCCAAAGACCATGCGCGAGTCGTCGGCTGCAGGGCTATTTCAGCTCCATGGACACGCGAATGAGATCGGCGGTGCGCTCCACGCCCAGCTTGCTCTTGATGATGGAGCAGGTGTTGGCGACCGTCTTGTACGCAACACCGATCGATTGGGCGATCTCGGTAAGGCTGTTGCCCTCGCCCAAAAGCCGCAGGATCTCGATCTCGCGCGTCGTGAGCTGCTGCAGCGGGTCGTCGGTCGACAGCTGCGCGAACGCCAGCTCGCCCGCAATCTCGCGCTCCACGTAGCGGCCGCCTTCCGCGACCCGTTTCACCGCCGTTACCAGCTCGTCGGCGCCGGCACTTTTGCTCACATAGCCGCGTGCGCCCAGCCGCAGGGCGCGGGCCGCGTAGATCGGCTCTGCATGCATCGAGAACACGACCACGCGCACCTTCTCGTCCTCGCTCAACAGGCGGCGCAGCAGCTCCAGCCCGCCGATGCCGTCGAGGTTCAGATCGAGCAGCACCAGCTCCGGACGCTCGCTGCGAAACAAGGCCAACGCCTCGTGGCCGGTGGCGGCCTCGCACAGCTCGACCCCATCCATGGCCGAAAGCAGCCGGCGAACCCCCTCGCGCACCACGATATGATCGTCGACCAGCAGTATCTTCATTGCAGAACGATCCCCTGCGGAGCTTCTTTGGTGCGCGCCAGGCTTTCGCCGGCGTGCGCGGGAATGCGCGCCATGACGACGGCACCGCGCCCGTCGGGGCGGTTCGTGATGTCGATGACGCCGCCGAGCGCGGCGACGCGCTCCTGCATGCCGACGATGCCGAGGCCGCCCGGACGCCCTTGTGAGGTGAGCGACGTGAGCCCGCCCCCGTCGTCGGCGACGCGAATGCCGACCGTCCCGTCGGAATGCCGCTTCACGGCGATATCGATGGTGGCCGGGTTGCCGTGGCGCACGGCATTGCTGACGCTTTCCTGCACGATGCGGTAGACGGTGGCGTCGAGGCTCACGCCGAAGCCTTCCTCCGGCACGTCGACGTTGAACGTCAGGTTGGTGCGATGCGCCCGCCAGAACGACACCATGTTGTCGATGGCGTGCGCGAGGCCCATGTCGAGCAGCACCGCGGGCCGCAGGCGCCCGAGAATCTCGCGCACGTGGTGCTGCATCTTGGCGATCGCCTCGCGGATAATTCCCACCCGCTCGGGTATGCGTTCCTGCTTGCCGCTCTCCGCCAGCTGCCTGATCGCGGCGGCGTCAACGTCGGCGGCAAACAGAAGCGGCCCGATCTCGTCATGCAGATCGCGCGCAAGGTCGGCGCGCTCCTCGTCCTGCACGGTGGCGAGCTGCTCCTGCAGGCGCTTGTTCTGCTGCTCGGTGCGCTGCAGCCGCGCCACCATCTGGTTGAACCCCTGGTACAGGGTCACGAGCTCGCGGGGCCCGCGCTCGGCGACCCTTTCGCCGTAGTCGCGCTCGCCCACGCGCGCGAACGCCGCCGTGAGATCCTGCAACGGCCGGATCGCCGTCCCGAGCGTCCAATACACAAAGGCCAGGACGAGCATGCAGAAAATGGTGAGCACGCTCAGCGTCAGCCCGACATCGCCCCAGACCTCGGCCACCTCGTTGTTGGCATCGCTCTGCAGGACGATGTCTCCGTAGCCAGCGAATGCGGGCGGCAGCTTCAAGTTCAGCACTTTCGGCGGGCCGGCCAGCAGGTGAAAGAACCAGGCGGGCGCCGGGCTCTCCGGCTCGGCCAGCTTGGAGGCCCTGACCACCTTGCCGTCCACGAAATGAAAGGCGCGCAAGTGCCGGTCGCCGTCGAAATCGGCAACGAGCAGGTTCAGGCGCCGCCGCGGATTGAGGGGCTCTTCCGTGTCGTCGACCGCGTTGTGGGCAAAGCGCCCGCCGACGGCGATCGCCGCGCTCATCTCCGTCTCGATCTTCTTGACCGCGTGCCAATAGGTGAACGCGCCGCCGGCCGCCAGGCTCAAGAGCAGCGTGATGAAGATCGAAAAAAGCAGGCGATTGCGCAACGACAAGCGGGTGCACTCCTCACGTGCAAACCCCTACAATGTAACACTATCCCGTGCCCAAATCGAAAACAAAGGCAGCCACTAGGGCAGCACGGACTTAACCCGTCGTGGAAACGTCAGTGGGTTCGCGGTGACCTCAGAAATAATCCTCGAAAATCGACGCGCCTTTCATTCGCAAACTCAAAACTTTGAATTGGGCCGACGCGTCTAGAAACGCCTACAGATGATCACCCTGCTGATGAACGACGTTTAATTACTTATTAAGCGCCGGGTCGCACCCTTGAGTTGTGATTCGCGTTCGTCTAGGGGCCCTGCGTGAGCGCGGGTCTGGTGTTCAGTCAATCGTGCATTCGTTGCCATCATCTCCATGGCTAAAAGCGAATTTCGTCTCCGTCTTCTTGTCTAGTCTTTGCCTTTAGGTGTGGCGGCATTGGCAGCCCCGGGCAATTGCGCGCGTTGCGCGCAGGAGGACAGGACAAATCCGCGCTCGCTGCGGACACTCGTTGGAGACGACAATGCATACCAGGATCTCATTGCTTCTCGCCGCCTCGATCAGTGCGGTGGCCCTCAATGCCGTGATCGCGCCGGACCAGGCCTTGGCGGTCATGTGCACCAACAACGGCACCCAAACCACGCCCCCCAGTGACGGCTCCATTGCTACAAATACCGCCTGCGGCAACAATGCAGTCGCCACCGGCACAGGAAACAGCAGCGCGTACGGCGCCAATTCGAGCGCCACTGGGATCAACAGCGGAAACACGGCAACCGGCGCCCAGTCGCAAGCCGACGGCGCCAACAGCAACAACACCGCAACCGGCAACAACGCCAATGCCGACAGCGCCACCGGCGGCTTTAGCGTCAACACCGCGACCGGTGCTAGCTCTAACGCCGCCGGCTTCGGCTTTGACGCCGCCTCGGGGGCCGGCAACACGGCAACCGGCGCCACTGCCAATGCCTCGGGTAACGGCACCGACGCCACCCACCCGGCCCGCAACACCGCAACAGGGTTCGGCTCCGATGCCAGCGGCGACGCCAGCTCCAACGTCGCAACCGGCGACAGTTCCAATGCCAGCGGTGCCGGCAGCGCCAACATCGCAACCGGCAACGGCGCCGATGCCAGCGGCGAAACCAGCAGCAACACCGCAGCCGGCAGCAACTCCGATGCCAGCGGCATCAATAGCTTCAACACCGCAACAGGCGCCAACTCCGACGCGAGCGGCATCAACAATAGCAACAACACCGCGACAGGTGCCAACGCTAACGCCAGCGGCAGCAACAGCAACAACGTTGCAACGGGCAATGGCGCAACTGCCACCGGCGATAGCGCCGCCGCCAACATTGCAACGGGTAATGGCGCGGCTGCGAGCGGCGACTCCAGCTCCAACATCGCAACCGGCAATAACGCCGTTGCGGATGGCGACGACAGCCACAACACCGCAACGGGCTAGGCTGTCAGATGCCAGCGGCGACGACCAGCAGCAACGCCGCCTACGGCGACGGTGCCGACGCCAGCGGCGATAACAGCAGCAACGTTGCGACCGGAGATGGCGCCAATGCCAGCGGCAGCAACGGCCTCGGCGTTACGGCATCCAACACCGCGACCGGCAGCAACTCGAACGCCAGCGGCGACAACAGCTTCAACACCGCGACCGGCTCCAACGCCAATGCCAGCGGCGACGCCAGCATCAACACCGCAACCGGCACCTTCTCCGATGCCAGCGGCGACGCCGGCTCCACCAACACCGCTGCCGGCTGGGGCGCGAATGCCAGTGGCGACACGAGCACCAACGTCGCAACCGGCAGAAGCGCCAACGCGTCCGGCGACGACGCGGCAAATGCCGCAACCGGCAGGAACGCCGATGCCAGCGGCGCGGCTAGCTCCAACGCTGCCTACGGCAACTCCTCGGACGCCAACGGCGCCGGCAGCTTCAACGCCGCATACGGCAACGGCGCCGACGCCAACGGCGCCACGGCAACCAACACCGCAACGGGCAATAACTCCGTCGCCAGCGGCGACAACAGCAGCAACTTCGCGGGCGGCAACGCTGCCGATGCCAGCGGCGCCGGCAGCGGCAACGTAGCTGTTGGCACCAACTCCAACGCCACCGGCGACGGCAGCTTCAATGCCGCGACAGGTGCCGGTGCAGACGCCAGCGGCGACGGCCAGCAACAACGTCGCAAGCGGTCGCAACTCCGTCGCGACCGGCGACGGCAGCGGCAACGCCGCAATGGGCCACAGCGCCAACGCCGGCGGCGACACCAGCGCCAACGTAGCGGCCGGCGAAGACGCCAATGCCAGCGGCAGCCAACAGCTCAAACGTCGCAGGTGGCAACAATGCCAATGCCAACGGCGGCACGACCAGCCAGCCGCTGCCAACACTGCAACCGGCAATGACTCGCGATGCCAGCGGCGTCGACGGCTTCAACGCCGCATACGGGAACGCCTCGAACGCCAACGGCGCCGCCAGCACCAACATCGCGGCAGGCAGCAACGCCAATGCCAGCGGAGACAGCAGCGGCAATATCGCGTCCGGCAGCGACTCGGATGCCAGCGGCATCACCAGCTTCAATACGGCAGCGGGCCGGCTCTCCGACGCCAGCGGCAACAGCAGCTTCAACGCCGCTATCGGCCATACCGCTAACGCCAGTGGCGCCGGCAGCGGCAACACCTCGGTTGGCAGCGCTTCGGACGCAAGTGGCGCCACCAGCTTCAATACCGCGACCGGCCGAACAGCAATGCCAGCGGCGACACCAGTATCAATCCCGCGTCCGGCACCAACGCGCAACGCCAGCGGCGCCGGCAGCGGCAACATCGCGACGGGCAGCGGCGCGAATGCCAACGGCGCCACCAGCAGCAACATGCGATCAGGCCTGCTAACGCCAACGCCAGCGGCGACAACAGCTCCAACGTCGCAGCCGGCAACACCGCAAATGCCAGCGGCGCCGGCTCGAGCAACATCGCGCTCGGCAACGGCGCGACCGCGACCGGCGACGGCACGACCAACATGGCGCTCGGCGCTGGAGCCTCCGCGACCGGCACACCATCCATCGCCATCGGCAACGGCGCGACGGCCACCGGCTCGATCGCGGCCGGCAACAACGCGTCTTGCCTCCAACGGCGGCGCCGCGTTCGGCGACGATTCGAGCGCGAGCGGTACAAACAGCACCGCAGCCGGTCCCGGCGCCATCGCAGCGCACGCTAACGCGGCGGCCTTCGGCAACGGCGCCACGACGACGCGCGCCAACCAGCAGGTGTTCGGCACGGCATCGAACACCTACACCATGACGGGCATCGCCTCGCAGGCGAGCAAGGACGCCCAGAGCAGGTAACACCTATCTCGTGACGACCGACTCGAACGGCAATCTCGCCACGACCAATTTCAGTCCCGTGCTTCCAGTACGACTCAGCGCGCTGCAAGAGGATATCTAGTCGCTCCAGAACCGCGACAAGGAGCTCGCAAGCGGCATCGCCATCGCGATGTCCATGGCTCAGCCAATATTCCAGCCGGGCCAGACGATTGCCGTGCGCGCTGGCTGGGGCAATTTCGATGGTACCAGCGCAGCCAGCGTGACGGCCGCCGGCGTTGTTGCGAAAGGGTTCCTCGGGCCGACGAGCTCGCTCGTTGTCGACGGCGGTGTGGGCGCAGGCACGAGCGTGCGTATGGTCGCCGGCCGCGCCGGCCTTTCATTGGGGTGGTAGCGATGGACCCGAAACAGCGCCTGATCGGCCGCGGTCTGCTCGCCGCCGCCCTCATCGCGGCAGGTCCGGCATACGCCGGGCAAAAGAGGGTGGCGCTCAACGCGCCACCTCGCCCCCCCGCCGCCGCCGTCTCACAGCCGCAAGCAAATATGCCGGACGTCGAGCAGGTTTATGTCCTTATCCGCTCGGCCGTTCTCACTCTTGACAGCGCCATGCGTGCGGGCAACTTCTCGGTCCTGCGTGATGAGGGAGCGCCTTCGTTTCAGGCCGCGAACACGTCTGCGCGGCTCGCCCGAATTTTTCAGAACCTCGACCAGCAGGGCGTCGATCTCTCCAGCATCGCCATCACCGCGCCCACGATCAGCACTCTGCAATCGATGGACGGAGGGCGCCGGCTGGCCGTCGAAGGCTATTTCTCAAGCCCGAGAGGCCGCATCAATTTCGATCTAATGTTCGAACGGGTGGGCATCGTTTGGCGCATCTTCGGCATAAGCGTTAATCCGGCGCCCATGCCGATGGTGTCCCGCAACAACCCGAATCCCGTGCGCGTACAGCCGGCCCCAACCAGACTGCCGCAGTTCTCGCCGAGCTGGGACCTGGTGTCCAATACGAGGCGATGAGAAGCGCGTAGGCGCAGCTACTTGCCGGACGTGGGGCGATACGACGATTGCGTTGTGGTGGCGAGCTGGTCGGGAGAGAGCATCTCGACCGTCGGCTTGCCGCCGCCCACGGCGATGCCGCGCAGCTTCTGGCCGGCCTTGAAGTCCACGGTCTTCAGATCGATCGCTTTCAGCGCCGGGTTGTCGTAGCTGCGCCAGTAGTAGACCTTGTTGGCGTGATCGCGGAATACGGTCCACTGCGTATAGTCGCCCTCCGGCTTGCCGCCGTTGGTGTAATCGCGCACGAGACCTTTGGGGATGTCGACCCGGTCGATGAGATGCGTGGCGAGCACCAGCGCCTCGGCTGCATCCTTCGGCTTGTCGGCGAGGTGTGAGGTCGCCGCCGCCATCACGAAACGCGACGGCGGGGTCGGATCTCCGGGGATTCCGTGCAAGCCCGAGCCCTGCCCGGTACCCGCGTAAGTCGCGTTGCCGATCTTGACCGGCGGGGCGTTGACCGCCGTCAGGTTCACGTAGTTGCGCAAGTTCTGAATGTGCCAGGGATAGGCGGGCGAGTTGGTCAGAACGCCGACCTCGTTGTCGTAGACCTGAACCTTGCCGCCCACGAACTCGACGATGAGGCTCTTGCCGCTATTGTCGGTGATCACGTAGTGCAGCGGCGCAAACGATCCCAGTTGCGGAATGGTCTCGCCCCACACCACGACGCCGCCGAGTGCGTCGCGCACCTCGTCGACGCTGCTAAAGTTGCCCAGCACCCAGCCACTGAACGCGGCATTGGAGAGCGCGCGCGCCTCGTCCCCCGGCTTGACCGTCTGGTACTCGGTCTCGCCCGGCAGATAGAGGGCGCCAAGTCCAAGCCCCTTCTCGTTCAGTCCGTCGGTGTAGAAATCCTCGCCGAACACGTTCATGCCGACGAAGCCGTACTTCGACGTCCACGCAAGGCCCTTGCCGTTCGGAGCCGGCGAGGAAACCTGGCGGCCGCGCGGAACGATGACCGCGTCGCTTTTCAGATCCTCGGCGAACTCCATGGTGCGCACGCTGAACGGCGTGCCGTCCTGAGTGCGCAGGAGTACGTCGGTGCAGGCGAGAGCCGGCGCGGCGGCAAACAGCCCCGCACCGAGCAAGGCAAGAATGCGAGGCTGCATGCGTGATCTCACTCTAAGTCGTCGGTTCGAGGTTCGCGGGCGCAGTGCGGATCAGTCGCCTTCGGGGAAGTACTGCAGCGTCGTGCGGCAGCTCTGCTCCCATTCCGATTTCGTCATCTGCGTTTGCGGACCCCATTGGCTCAGGCAGTCGTCCAATTCCTTCTGCGAGACGCGGAAGTTCTTTTTGGAGTCGTCGACGATGACGTTGGCCTCGCTCTCCGACGACTTGCTGCCCTTGGTGTCCACGTCGCCCGGCAATGCGTCGTCGGAAGGCACGGCAACGGTCGTGTCGCCCTTCTCTGAATCCGCCGCATCGGGGATGATGCCCTGGTCCGGCGCATCGGGCACCGAAGCGCTGCCGTCGTTGGGAGACACGTCCTCCTCAGAGGCGATCCCGGCGCGCTCGTTCGGGGTCAGCGTGTCGTCGTGATAGGCGTTGGCGGGAATCTCGCTGCCCGTGACTTTCTCCTCGGCGAGCGCGGGCACGGCGAGGATGCCGAGTGCGCCGACCAGCGCCGCTGCGGCAAGCAAGCGAAAACTCTGCGAAGTGTACATGGCGAATAGCCCCAATCGCTCATAAATGGATGTTGCCCCGCTCCGGCAAACGGCCGAGCGAGGTCGCAATCGTAGGCGAGGAGGGCTAAGACTTCCGCGAATGTGCTCAATCAAATGCGAGCAAAATTGCAGGTATCGGATTGAGGCTCTTCCAACCCGCACGCGCTTCGCGGTTCGGCACGCCCCGTAGCGGCCATAACCTTCGTACTTATCGGCCTCATCAACTTTTCTTATCTTAATGTCACGCGATTGCGATTTCTGTTGATCGAACCGACCTGCTAGTTTGTGGTTATCGACACAGGCGGACAGGCGGTCCGCCAGTAAATTAGCAAGAGGAGGAAGTCATGAAGGTTTGGAGCAAGCCCGCAGTTCGTGAGCAGGAAGTTGGCCTCGAGGTCACGTCTTACCTGCCGGCCGAGATCGACATCATCTAACGTCGATCCGACGAACTTGAGTTAAAGAAGCGGCGGCCGAGTATCTCGGCCGCCGCTTTCTTTTTTGCCGTCTGGTCGCCGAGGCGACCTGCTACTTCGCCAGGCACGGCGTGCCGTCGGCGATGCACTGCATCCCGCCGCTCACCTTGTGGCAGTCGATATCGGCGCCGCTGGCATTGTCCCAATCGGCCCAGTCACCGCCGTACTTCTTGCGCACGTCGATCTTCCAGCCGGAGATGGCCTCCTCCATGGCGGCGTCCTCGCCCTTCTTTTTGGCGCCGTACGAGTTCAGCGAATCGGACTTGCAGTCCTTCTTGACCGCCGCTTTTGCGCCGTCGAGCATCTTGTGCAGGACATCCTTGCACGGCTTCGCCTTGCGCTTGCAGACCCACTCGCCATCATCCTGATCGCACTTGACGTCACGGTCCTTGGCGTAGCGCCAGGAGTTGTATTCCGAGCCGTACTTCTCCTTCACGGCCGAGCGCCAGGCGAAGAGCGAGTTCGGGTAGGCGCCCAGATCACGCAGCTTGGCCGGCTTGCCTTCGGCGGAGACGGCATCCTTACAATCGTCCTCGGCCATGGCGGACGATAGCCCAACCATGGAGAACGCGGCCGCCACGAGGGCGAGCCGCATCAAATGTTTCGTTTGCATTTCTTCGGTTCCTGTCTCTTCTCGCCTCCGTCAATTCCGGGGGAGGCCGCGCGCTTGCTCGCACGAAATTTAGCGCGGATTGAGACAAAGCCCCCAAGTCGTTGACGCGACGGGGCTAGCGGTCAGCCGCGGACGCGATGCAATCCGAGGTAGCGCTCGGCGATGGCGCGCCACCACGGGCTTGGAATCTTACCGCGCATGAAGTGGCTCACCCGGGCGAGCCGCCCCACCGGATTGCGGAAGCTGGGGCGGCGTGCATCCAAAGCCGAGGCAATGGCGCGAGCAACTTCAATGGGATCGCGTCCACGTGCGGCGACGTGGGCGTCACCGGCGCGGAACACGTACTGGGACCAAGCCCGGTAGGGGCTCCCCTCGGGGCTGATCCGCGGGGAGCTATCCCAGATGTCGGTGATGTACGGCCCCGGCTCGATGAGCACGATGTCGATCCCGAACTGGGTGACCTCGAAGGCCAGCGATTCCGCCCACCCCTCGATCGCCCACTTGGAGGCGCAGTAGATGGAGTTGGCCGGCTGCCCGGCAAAGGCGGATTCGCTCGATACGATCACGATCCGCCCCGCCCGCTGGGCGCGGAACGTCGGCAGCAGCGCCCGCGTCAGCTCCAGAACCCCCCAGAAATTCGTTTCCATGACGCGGCGCAAGTCGGCATCCGGGAGATCCTCGAAGGCACCGCCGGCCGCCACGCCGGCGTTGTGCACGACGGCGTCGAGCGTGCCGCCCGTCGCCTCGAGCACGGCGGCCACGGCCCCGTGCACCGACTGGCGGTCGGTCACATCGAGCTGGGCAATGGTCACCTGCTCGGAAACGCCCGCACCCGTCAGCGCTTCCTTGAGCGGCCCCTGCTTGTCCAGATTGCGCATGGTCGCGAAGACGCGCCAGCCGCGCTTGGCGAGCTCAACCGCGGTCGAAAGGCCGAAGCCCGTGGAGGTGCCGGTAATCAGGACGGTGCGCATGTGACCCCCGGCTGCGTGCTACGCGCCGACCCCCCGCGCCTCAATACACGCGCGCTTTGGGCTCGATGTACTTGACCTCGTTGGTCATGGTGTGCGTGTGCACCGGCCGGTAGTCGAGCTTCACCGACTTGGTCCCATAGTCGGCCCAGGACAGCGTGTGCTTCATCCAGTTCACGTCGTCGCGCTTGGGGAAGTCCTCGCGCGCGTGCGCCCCGCGGCTCTCTTTGCGGTTCGCCGCGCTCTCGACCGTCACCGCCGCCTGCGCGATAAGGTTGTCGTACTCCAGCGTCTCGATCAGGTCCGAGTTCCAGATGAGCGAGCGGTCCTTGACCGCGATGTCGTCGGAGCCCTTCCAGATCTCGCGGATCTGGCGCACACCCTCATCAAGCACCGGCCCGTCGCGGAACACCGCGCAGTGCGCCTGCATCGACTTTTGCATCTTGAGGCGCAGCTCGGCCGTCGGCGTGCCGCCCTTGGCGTGGCGGAAACGGTCGAGGCGCGACAGCGCGGGATCGGCGGCGTCGGCCGGCAGCTCGCGGGTGGTGCCGCGCTCGATCGTCTCGGCGCAGCGGTCGGCGGCGGCACGGCCGAACACGACGAGATCGATGAGCGAGTTCGAGCCCAGCCGGTTGGCACCGTGCACGGAGACGCAGGCCGCCTCGCCGATCGCCATCAGGCCCGGCACCACATGGTCGGCGTTGCCGTCTTTGAGCGTCAGCACCTCGCCGTGATAGTTCGTGGGGATACCGCCCATGTTGTAGTGCACGGTCGGCAGCACCGGGATCGGCTCGCGGCGCAGATCGACGCCGGCGAAGACCTTGGCACTTTCCGTGATGCCCGGCAGGCGCTCGGCCAGGATCGCCGGGTCGAGATGGTCGAGGTGCAGGTAAATGTGGTCCTTCTCCGGGCCCTGTCCGCGGCCCTCGCGGATCTCGATGGTCATCGAGCGCGAGACCACGTCACGCGAGGCGAGGTCCTTGGCGTGCGGCGCGTAGCGCTCCATGAAGCGCTCACCCTCCGCGTTGGTCAGATAGCCGCCTTCGCCGCGCGCGCCCTCGGTGATGAGCATGCCGGCTCCGTAGATGCCGGTCGGGTGGAACTGCACGAACTCCATGTCCTGCAGCGGCAGGCCGGCGCGCAGCACCAGCGCGTTGCCGTCGCCCGTCTGTGTGTGTGCACCCGTGCACGAGTAGTAGACGCGGCCGTAGCCGCCGGTCGCCAGGATGGTCTTCTTGGCGCGGAACTGGTGCAGCGAGCCGTCCTCGAGCGAGAGCGCAACGACGCCACGGCACGCGCCGTCCTGATCCATGATCAGGTCGATGGCGAAGTACTCGATGAAGAACTCCGCCGAATGCCGCAGCGCCTGGCCATAGAGCGTGTGCAGCATGGCATGCCCGGTGCGGTCGGCCGCCGCGCACGTGCGCTGCGCCGGCGGGCCGGCGCCGAACTCGGTGGTCATGCCGCCGAAGGGGCGCTGGTAGATGCGCCCGTCCTCGGTGCGGCTGAAGGGAACGCCATAGTGCTCGAGCTCGTAGACGGCTTCGGGTGCCTTGCGGCACAGATACTCGATGGCGTCCTGGTCGCCGAGCCAGTCGGCGCCCTTCACCGTGTCGTACATGTGCCAGCGCCAGTCATCGGGGCCCATGTTGCCCAGCGCGGCGGCGACGCCGCCTTGTGCCGCTACCGTGTGCGAGCGCGTCGGGAACACCTTGGTCACGCAGGCGGTCTTGAGGCCGGCTTCCGCGCAGCCGAGCGTGGCGCGCAGGCCGGCGCCGCCGGCACCGACCACCACCACGTCATAGGCATGATCGTGAATGGGATAGGCCTTGCCGTTGACGGCAGGCTTGGATGCGGGCGAGGTCCCGTTTCCTTTGGACGTGTTCGCGGCCATTCCGATCAACCCCCGAAGCTCAGTTTCAGCACCGCGAAGATGGCGACGGCCGCCACGGCCCACGAGAAGAAGGTGTTTGCCCCCAAGGTCACCATCTTGGAGCCCTCGTCATGCACGTAGTCCTCGATGATGACCTGCATGCCGATGCGCATGTGAATGGTCATCGACAGGATCAACACGATGAGCACGATCGCCACCACGGGATGGCCGAGCGTCGCCTTGACAGTGGCGAGATCGGCGCCTGCGAGCGTGGCGATCAGACCGACCGCGAACGGGATCAGCAAAAGGTTGGCGACCGCCGTGACGCGCTGGCGCAAAAAGTGCTGCGGACCCTCGTGTGCCGAGCCGAGCCCGCGCACGCGCTTCAAGGGCGTGGTCATTGCCATAGCGTCACCCAGCCTTTCTCGGATGCGACGTAGAGCCAGAACCCCGCCGTCAGCAGCACGGACAGGACGATCGTCGCCCATGACATGAGATCGACGGTGGCGATGTCGAAACCGGTGCCGGTATCCCACACGAAGTGGCGAAGCCCGCCCAGCATGTGGTGGATCAGCGCCCAGGTGAAGCCGACGATGATCACCATGCCGGGCCAGCTGGCCAGCAGCCCGTTGACGAAGGCGAAGTAGTCGGGGCCGGTCGCCGCTGCCACGAGCCACCAGACGACGAGCAGCGTGCCGAAATACAGCGCCACCCCGGTGATGCGATGCACGATCGACATCACCATGTTGATCTGCGGGCGATAAATCTGAAGGTGCGGAGAGAGCGGCCGTTCGCGTGCCGGCTGCCCTGTGCTCGCCTCGGCCATGTGGATTGCCTCGGGATATGCCTGGGTTGGTCCAAACCTTGTAGCGCGGCAGGAACAAAGCGGCAATTCGTCATTCGCCGCACGGGTTGCGCACCCAGTTGGGTAGTGCAGCCCTCACCCGCTTGGTTGGCGTTGCGATGGCGCTAGCGGCTCTGGAGTCCTCGTCTCCTGGGGTGAGGTCGCTACGACATCAGCGTGGTATGAGCACCCATGCGTCGAGATCGAGCAGCACGCCCTCGGCGTACTTGCCGTCGTCGGTCTTCAAGGGAAAGTCCGAGCAGTCGCGATCCTTCACCGCCACCAGCCGGATGCGCAGCGCACCCACGTCGGCGCGCCCCGGCAGCTCCGCCTTCTCCAAGACCTCCGACCACGCATACACCGTGTCGCCGGCAAAGCAGGGCGCCACGTGCCGCCCGCCGTTGATCGCCGCCAGATGGAAGGCGTTGGCGAGCCCGTTGAACGACAGCGCGCGCGCCAGCGAGATGACCACGCCGCCGTAGACGATGCGCTTGCCGAAGCGACCCTTGGCCTCGGTGTGCTGGTTGAAATGCACTTTCGCCGTGTTCTGGTAGAGGCGCGTCGCGATCTGGTGCTCCGCTTCCTCCAAGGTCATGCCGTCGACGTGGTCGATCTTCTCGCCCACCTCGTAGTCGCCCCAGCGATAGGGCGAGCCGGCAAGCGCGAAGTCGTAGCCCTTGATATTGAGCTTGGGCACGGCCGATCCGATTTCGGCGGGATCGACGCGCTCGGGCCAGCTCCGGCACGACCGCCTCGGGCGCCGGGCTTTCCTTGTCGCGCTTGCGCACCATCACCCAGCGCACGTACTCGAGCACTTTCTCGCCGTCCTGGTTGCGCCCGGTGGAGCGCACGTAGACGGTGCCCGTCTCGCGGTTGGAGTTCTCCTTGAGCCCGATCACCTCCGACACCGACGACAGCGTGTCGCCGGGATAGGCGGGCTTCAGAAAGCGGCAGTTGGCGTAGCCGAGGTTGGCGATGGCATTGAGCGAGATGTCGGGCGTCGTCTTGCCGAACACGACATGGAAGGTCAGCAGGTCGTCGAGCGGCGCGCGCGCATAGCCGATCGCCTTGGCGAAGGCGTCCGACGACTGCACCGCAAAGCGCGTGCCGTAGAGGCTGGTGTACAGCGCCACGTCGCCCACCGTCACCGTGCGCGGGGTGGCGTGGATGATCTCCTGCCCGAACTTGAAGTCCTCGAAGAAGTTTCCGGGGTTGGTTTTGGTGGATGTCATCGCTCAGCGCATGCCTTTCGCCACATGTTCCCCTCCCCCTGGCGGGGAGGGGTTAGGGGTGGGGGGAACAGTTTGGCGCAACAATTAAGGTGCGCTCCTAGCTCTTCACCCCACCCGGCATCTCGCGTCATGCTCCGCATGAACGCTCATTGCCACCCTCCCCATCGAGGGGAGGGTTGACGTTTCCATCCCTTGCGAGGATCGGCTCGAAGACGAGTTGCTGCCGATTAGGCCGAAAGGGGCATCTCTGTCGATACGCTTTTTGCCGCCGGAGGCGGTCCAACCCTTCAAAACCACTCCTCCTCCGTCCGGCGCATGGCCTCGATCGCGCCCGCGATCGCGACCGTACGCTTGGCCTGAACGAGGTGCAGGCGCTCCACCATCTTGCCCTGCACCGTGATCACGCCCGCATGGGCGTTCTCGGGCGCGGCGAAGGCGTCGATGATGGCGCGCGACCACATGACCTCCTCCTCGGTGGGCGAGAAGATCTCGTTGCAGGGCGCCACCTGCGAGGGATGGATCAGCGTCTTGCCGTCCATGCCGAGCGTGCGCCCGTGCTCGCACTCGTCGCGGAAGCCGTCCTCGTCGCGAAAATCGTTGTAGACGCCATCGAGAACGTCGAGGCCGTAGGCGCGGGCGGCGACGATCGACATGGCGAGCCACGGCACCACCGCGATGCGGTTGTGCAGCGCGCGGGCGCGCGATTCCTTCAACAGGTCGTTGGTGCCCATGACCAGACACGCCAACCGGTTGGCCGGGTCGGCGCCGAGAGCCGCGATCTCGCGCACGTTCAGGATCGAGCGCGGCGTCTCCATCATGGCCCATAGCCGCGTCTTGGGCGGCGCGCCGATGTCGGCCAGCACCTTGGCGGCGGTCACGATGTCGCCCGGCTGGGACACTTTGGGGACGAGGATCGCGTCGGGGCCGACGCTCATGGCGGCGCGCATGTCGTCCATGCCCCACGGCGTCTCGATCGCGTTGGTGCGGATCACGAGCTCGCGCCGTCCGTAGCCGCCGCCCTTCACCGCCGTGCAAACGGCCTTGCGGGCCGCGACTTTGGCCTCGGGCGCAACCGAATCCTCTAAATCGAGGATCAGCGAGTCCGCCGGCAGCGTCTTGGCCTTCTCCAGCGCGCGCTCGTTAGCGCCCGGCATGTACAGCACGCTGCGGCGTGGGCGGATGGACATGCCTCTCCTTCCCTCCTCGAGATCCCCACGGGGCTCATTTCAAGCCTTGTGCGCCGCACAATAACGTGGCCTGTGTCGAACACCAAGGCTTGCTCCACCGAAGACTTCTCCCCCGAAGCTTGGCGGCACGCTTGTGCCGGGGGAAAAGAGGGAAGCTCGAAACTCGGACCCGCGATGCCCCGCGTCCTCGCCCTTTCCTCGCACGTCGCCTACGGCTCGGTCGGGCTCGCCGCGATCGTGCCGGCTCTGCAGGCGCTCGGCCACGAGGTCGTGGCGCTGCCGACCGTGGTCCTCTCCAACCACCCTGGACACCCCAGCTTCTCAGGCGAGCAGATCGCGCCGGCGACGCTCGCCCAGATCCTCGATGCGCTCGACGCCAACGGCTGGCTCCCCGACATCGACGCCGTGCTCACCGGCTACCTGCCGACGGCGGCCCACGTCGACGTGGCGCGCGCAGCCTGCGAGCGGGTGCGCTGGGCCAACGCCAGCGCGCTGCTCGTGTGCGATCCCGTGCTCGGCGATGCGCCGGGCGGCCTCTACATCGACGAGGCGGCCGCCTCGGCCATTCAGCGCAACCTCATGCCCATTTGCGACCTCGCCACGCCCAACGCGTTCGAGCTCGCATGGATGTCGCGGGTGCCGGTGGAGACGACGGACGATGCGGTGGCAGCCGCACGCGCCCTCGCCATGCCGCGAGTTGTCGTGACCTCCGTGCCGGCAAGCGACGAGCGGCTGGCGACGCTGCTGGTCGGTGCCGAAATGGCGCCGCAGGCTTGCTTTGTGCCTCGACGACCGACGGCTCCCCATGGCACAGGAGACTTGCTGGCGGCGCTCTATCTCGGCCACGTCCTCAACGACGAGGCGCCGGGTGCGAGCCTTGCCCGCGCGGTGGCCGCCGTCGAGGCGAGCATCGCGCGGAGTGCGAGCCGGGACGAATTGTCGCTCGCGGCGGCGAGCGCAATGTGGACCGAAGCTGCTGGCGTGCCCACGGTGACCCTTTAAGGTCGCGCGAGCGCAGGAACTAAGAGGAGGCAGCAGGCCCCGATGGCGGCGACAAAGAAGACGATCAACGAGCGGTTCAGCGGCGCCCTCGACTTCATGAAGCACGACGCAGCGAGCGGCATCGTGCTGCTTGGCGCCGCCTTTCTCGCCCTCATCCTGCAGAATTCGCCGCTGAGCTGGCTCTACGACGGCCTGCTCGATACGCCGGTGACCATCGGCGTCGGCCAAATCATGATCGATAAGCCGCTCCTGCTGTGGATCAACGACGGCCTCATGGCCATCTTCTTCTTTCTGGTGGGGCTCGAGATCAAGCGCGAGCTGATGGTCGGAGAGCTCTCGACCACGAAGCAAGCCTCGCTACCCGTCATCGCCGCCGTGGGCGGCATGCTGGTGCCGGCCCTCATCTATTCGTCCATCAACTGGACCGACGACATCGCCCTGCACGGCTGGGCCATTCCCGCTGCCACCGACATCGCCTTCGCCGTCGGCGTGCTGGCGCTGCTTGGGCCGCGCGTACCCACCTCGCTGAAGGTGTTCCTGCTGGCGCTCGCCATCATCGACGATCTCGGCGCCATCATGATCATCGCCTTCTTCTACACCTCGCACCTGTCGCTGGCGGCGCTCGGCCTAGCGGCCGTCGGCGTCGGACTGCTGGCCATCCTCAATTTTCGCGGGGTCACGCACATCGCGCCCTACGTCCTCGTCGGCGTCTTCATCTGGGTGTGCGTGTTGAAGTCGGGCGTGCACGCCACGCTTTCCGGCGTGGCGACCGCGCTCGCCGTCCCACTCACCATCCCGAAGGGCGAAACGCAGAGCCCGCTGGTCAAGCTCGAGGAGGCGCTGCACCCGTGGGTCACCTTCGGCGTGCTGCCGCTGTTCGCCTTTGGCAACGCCGGCGTGACGCTCGCGGGCATGACAATCGAAAAGGTGTTCAGCGCCATTCCCATGGGCATTGCGCTGGGCCTCTTCATCGGTAAGCCCATCGGAATCTTCGGGTTCTCGTGGGCCGCCATCAAGCTCAAGCTAGCTGGCAAGCCCGAGGGCGCGAACTGGCCGCAGATCTTCGGTGTCGCCATCCTCGGCGGCATCGGCTTTACCATGAGCCTTTTCATAGGCATGCTGGCCTTTGTCGACACTGAGCGCGCCGCCGAGATCCGCATCGGCGTGCTGCTCGGGTCGATCGTCTCGGCGACCGTGGGCTACCTGGTCTTGAAACGCGTGACCCCCGCCGTCGTCTCCGTCAAACCCTCAGCCACAGGACATCGATGACGCCCTTCCCCGAACCGCTCGCAGACAGATACCGCCGCTTCAAACATCGCCACTTCGAGCCCAACATCGAGCAATACGAGGAGCTCGCTGCTTACGGGCAATCGCCACAGGTGATGATCGTTTCGTGCTGCGACAGCCGCGTCGACCCGGAGACCATCTTCTCCGCCATGCCGGGCGAGCTGTTCGTGATGCGCAACGTGGCAAACCTCATCCCGCCCTACGAGACGGGCGGCACCTATCACGGCGTCTCCGCCGCGATCGAGTTCGCCGTGCTCAATCTGCGCATCAAGAACCTGCTGATCATGGGCCACTCGGGCTGCGGCGGCGTGAAAGCGGCGCTCGACCGCGAGGCGGCACGCGAGACGGAAGGCCAGTTCATCACCAAGTGGATGTCGATGCTGGAGTCGGCGCGGCTGAGGGTGCTGGCAAGCCACCAGGGCTCCTCGCACAAGGACATGGTCACGGCGCTCGAGCATGAGGGGATCAAGACGTCGCTGACGAACCTGCGCACCTTCCCCTTCCTGCAGGAGTTGGAGAGCAAGGGCCGCCTATCCCTGCACGGGGCCTATTTCGACATCGCGACGGGGACGCTGTCGGCGCTGAACGAGGCGACCGGCAAGTTCTATTCGCTGTAGCCTCAGCTCGCTCCAGGCGGCGCCTTGCGCGCCGCCTCGATGGCCGGGATCAGCTGCGAAATCAGTGACTGGGGCGAGATGGGCCCGACGTGCTTGAACACGATCTCGCCCTTGCCGTTGACGACGAACGTCTCGGGCATGCCGTAGACGCCCCACTCGATGGCGCCGCGGCCGTTGTCGTCGGTGCCCACACTCACGAACGGATTGCCGTAGCGGCCGAGGAAGCGGCGCGCCGACGCCGGCTGGTCCTTGTAGTTGACGCCGTAGATCGCCACTCCGGTCTTTTCCTTCAGCGCCACCAGGTAGCTTTGCTCCTCGGCGCACGGCACACACCACGACGCCCAGAAGTTGACCACGCTCACGTTGCCGTCGGCGAGCACCGCGCTCGTGAAACCCGGCACCGGATGCGTGCCGTCGGTGAGACCGGCGAGCGGAGGAAACTCGGTCGCGGGTGCGTGCTTGCCGATCAGCGCGGACGGCAGCTTGGAGGGGTCGCCCGCCGTCAGCGCAAAGCCGAACACGGCAACGAGCGCGGCAAACACGATCACCGGCACGATCACCCACGTCAGGCTGCGCTTGGACGCCGGATCCTTCGGCGGCTCGCCGGCACCGCGGTCGTCAACGGCCATTTGCATTGCTTGTGCGCCTTGATCAGGAGTTGGAGGGACGCTCCGAGCGGCGGGTGACGCCGCGTTTTGCCAAGTCTGCAAGCCGCCGCTCCTGCTGGCGCCCGTCGAGGACGAGCCAGGCGATCAGCCCGGCGAGCACCACGGCCGTGATGGCGTAAGCCGACCATATGAACGCTGCGTGCGGACCCAGATCCATCGGCCTACTCCGCCGCCGCGAGCTGCGCCGCCTGCGCCCGCTCCACTTCCGCCATCTGCAGCGCCTTGACGCGGCGGCGCAGGATCTCGTTGCGCATGGCCTTCAGATGTAGCGCCACGAACATCAGCAGATAGCCGCCGCCCATGACGAACAGGGGCAGCTCGATCGCGGGATCGAGGGTGGAGCCGCCGGCCCGCAGCACGCTCGCGCCCTGATGCAGCGTGTTGCCGAACTCGACCGAGAATTTGATCACCGGCAGCATCACGACGCCCACCAGCGCCAGGATCGCGGTCAGCTTCGCCGCCTGCGTCTCGTCCTCGACGGAGGACCTGAGCGCGATCAGTCCGAGATAGAGAAAGAACAGGATCAGCACCGAGGTCAGGCGCGCATCCCACACCCAGTAGGTGCCCCACGTCGGGCGTCCCCACAGCGACCCCGTGACCAGGGCCAGAAACGTGAACGCCGCACCCACCGGCGCGGCGGCCTTGGCCGAGACGTCGGCCAGCGGATGCCGGAACACGAGCAGGCCGAACGCCGAGACGGCGATGAACGCGTAAGCCGCCATCGCGATCCAGGCCGCGGGCACGTGGATGTACATGATGCGCACGGTCTCGCCCTGCTGATAGTCGGGCGGCGAGTCGAAGAAGCTCAGGTAGAGACCGTAGGCGATGACGAGGGCCGCAGCGCCCGCGACCCACGGCAAGACGCGGGCGGACAGGTCCATGAACCGGGTCGGGTTGGCGAGGCGCTGGGTGACGGTCTGCATTGGAATTGATCTAAGGGGTTAGGCGGCCAAGTGCAATTGAGCGCGCTCAGCCTAAGACCCAATAGACAATAGGCATTGAGAAATTGGGCAGAAATCCCGTCACTGTTGGCCACTCTATTGCCAAAGTTACTGCATCTGCACACGCAGCGCCGCGGCAGCCGCGATCGGCCCCAGCACCACCGCCGCCAGCGACACCGCGGTAAGGATTAAGAAAGGTTGGGCCCAGCCGTCGGGCCCCATCAGACCCGCGATCGACGCCATCCCGAACACCAGCGTCGGCACGTAGAGCGGCAGCACCAGGAGCGCGATCAAAAGCCCGCCGCGGTGCGCGCGCAAGGTGAGTGCCGCTCCGACCGCACCGATGAAGCTGACCGCCGGGGTGCCGACCAGCATCGTCGCCACCAGCACCGGATAGGCATCGATCTCCAGATTGAGCAGGATGCCGAGCACGGGCGCTAAGAGCGTCAGCGGAATGCCGGTCGATATCCAGTGCGCCAAGGCCTTGGCGGCGGCGACCAGCTCCAGCGGCAGCGGCCCCGTCGCCAGAATGTCGAGCGACCCGTCCTCGTGGTCGGCGCCGAACATGCGCGGCAGCGACAGCAGCGCCGATAGGAGCAGCGCGATCCACAACACGCCCGGCGCAATGCGCGACAACAAGTTGAGGTCGGCGCCGAGCCCTAAGGGCAGCAGCGTCACCACGAGCATGTAGAAGCCGAGCGCGGTGCCGAGCGCGCCGCCCTGGCGCACGGCGAGGCGCAAGTCGCGCCGGACGAGGGTCGCGAAGGGGCTCATTTCGAGCCCTCCGCCGGTCCCAGCCGGATCTCCTGGGCGCGCGCCAGCTCCATCGGGATATGCGTGGCGATCACCGCCAGGCCGCCGCCGCCGACGTGCGCATCGATCGCCTTTACGAGGAGCGCGACCGAGGCGGCATCGAGCGACACCGTCGGCTCGTCCAGCAGCCAGACGGGGCGCCTGGCCGCCGCCAGCCGCGCCAGCCCTAAGCGCCGCTTCTGCCCGGCCGACAGGTAGCCAGCCGGGATATCGGCGAGCCCCGTCAGCGCAAAGGCGCTCAGCGCCGCCGCGACATCCCCGCCTGCGTCGAGATAGGCCGCCCAGAACGCGAGGTTCTCCTGCACCGTCAGGTGCGACTTGATGCCGTCGAGGTGCCCCACGAAGTGCATCTGCTCGCCCGGCTCGCGCTCGTCGTCCCCGTTTTTGAGGCGCACGTAGCCCGATGCCGGCCGCAGAAACCCAGCAAGCGCGCGCAAAAGCGTCGTCTTTCCCGACCCGTTGGCCCCGGTCAGGAGAAGCGCACTGCCCCCACTCAGGCGGAAGGACAAACCGTCCACGATCACCCGCCCGCCGCGGCTCAAGACTAGATTTTCAGCAACGAGCTGCACGGCTCTTGATCATCCGCGTGACAGAATGCAGTGGCGAAGCGAAGGGAAAATCCCGCAAAATGCGTGTACGACGCACGCTGGCCCCGCGGGGAGCGCCGGCCTATATAAAAGGCACGCTTCCTGCGACGCCAGAGCAAATGAGAGCCAATCCGGTCCGCAGCACCGGCAAGGTTGATGCAGGTTGCAGGTCCCCAGGTTCCGCGAACGTAAGGAGACGAACCCTTGAAGGTCGCTGAGACGCCGTCGCTCGACAGCTTCAAATGCCGCAAGACCCTCACTTCCGGGGGCAAGACCTACGTCTACTTCTCGCTGCCCGAGGCGGAGAAGAACGGTCTTGCGGGCGTCTCCAAGCTGCCCTTCTCCATGAAGGTGCTGCTCGAGAACCTGCTGCGCCACGAGGACGGCCGCTCCGTCACCAAGGCCGACATCGAGGCGGTCTCGGCCTGGCTCGTCGACAAGGGCAAGGCCGGCAGCGAGATCGGCTTTCGCCCGGCGCGGGTGCTTATGCAGGACTTTACCGGCGTGCCGGCCGTCGTCGACCTCGCCGCCATGCGCGACGGCATGAAGAGTCTCGGCGGCGATCCGCAGATGATCAACCCGCTCGTCCCCGTCGATCTCGTCATCGACCACTCCGTGATCGTCGACGAGTTCGGCTCACCCCAGGCCTTCGCGCACAACGTCGAGCACGAGTACGAGCGCAACGGCGAGCGCTACATCTTCCTCAAGTGGGGCCAGGGCGCCTTCGACAACTTCCGCGTCGTACCGCCCGGCACCGGCATCTGCCACCAGGTGAACCTGGAGTTCCTGGCGCAGACCGTGTGGACCAAGACGCTACCCGATGGCACCCACCTCGCCTATCCCGACACGCTCGTCGGCACCGACAGCCACACCACCATGGTCAACGGTCTCGCCGTGCTCGGCTGGGGCGTGGGCGGCATCGAGGCGGAGGCCGCCATGCTGGGCCAGCCGCAGTCGATGCTGCTGCCCGAGGTGATCGGCTTCAAGCTCACCGGCAAGCTCACCGAAGGCGTCACCGCCACCGACCTGGTGCTCACCGTCACGCAGATGCTGCGCAAGAAGGGCGTCGTCGGCAAGTTCGTGGAGTTCTTCGGTCCCGGCCTCGACACCATGCCGCTCGCCGACCGCGCCACCATCGCCAACATGGCGCCCGAGTACGGCGCCACCTGTGGCTTCTTCCCCATCGACAAGGAGACCATCGCCTACCTCAACATGTCGGGGCGCGAGGCCGACCGCATCGCCCTGGTCGAGGACTATGGCAAGGCGCAGGGGCTCTATCGCGAGAGCGGCTCGCCCGACCCCGTCTTTACCGACACGCTCGCGCTCGACCTCGGCGAGGTCGTTCCCTCGCTCGCCGGGCCGAAGCGGCCCGAAGGGCGCATTGCTCTTCCCGACGTCGCCGCCGGCTTCGCCACGGCCATGCAGGCCGAATACAAGAAACCCGCCGGCGAGCTCGGCAAACGCGTGCCCGTCAAGGGCCGCGACTTCGACATCGGCCACGGCGACGTGGTCATCGCCGCCATCACAAGCTGCACCAATACCTCCAACCCCAGCGTGCTGATCGCGGCGGGGCTACTCGCCAAGAAGGCGGCCGAGAAGGGCCTCAAGGTGGCGCCGTGGGTCAAGACCTCGCTGGCGCCGGGCTCCCAGGTCGTCTCCGCCTATCTGGACAAGGCGGGACTGCAGCCCTTCCTCAACCAGCTCGGCTTCAATCTGGTCGGCTTCGGCTGCACCACCTGCATCGGGAACTCGGGCCCGCTCGCGCCGGAGATCTCGGCCGCCATCAACGAGAACGGCATCGTCGCCGCGGCGGTGCTGTCGGGCAACCGCAACTTCGAAGGCCGCGTCAGCCCCGACGTGCAGGCGAACTATCTCGCTTCCCCGCCGCTCGTCGTCGCCTATGCGCTCGCGGGCTCGGTGCAAAAGGATCTCACCAAAGAGCCCTTGGGCAAGGGCAGCGACGGGAAGCCGGTGTTCCTCAAGGACATCTGGCCCACCTCGCAGGAGATCCAGAAGTTCATCGCCGAGAACATCACCAGGGCGCTGTTCCTCGAGCGCTACGCCGACGTGTTCAACGGCGATGCGAGCTGGCGCGCCATCGATACCGCGGGCGGCCTCACCTATACCTGGGACGACGCCTCCACCTACGTGCGCAACCCGCCCTACTTCGAGGGCATGGGCAAGACGCCCGTGCCGGTCACCGACATCGTAGGGGCGCGCATTCTGGGGCTGTTCGGCGACAAGATCACCACCGATCACATCTCGCCTGCCGGCTCCATCAAGCCGGCCTCGCCCGCGGGCTCCTACCTGCAGGAGCACAACGTGGCGGTCGCCGATTTCAATCAGTACGGCACGCGGCGCGGCAATCACGAGGTGATGATGCGCGGCACCTTCGCCAACATCCGCATCAAGAACTTCATGACCAAGGACGATGCCGGAAACGTGCGCGAGGGCGGCTACACCGTCCACTATCCTTCGGCCGAGCCGATGTCGATCTACGACGCCGCCATGCGCTACAAGGCCGAGAGCGTGCCGCTCGTCGTCTTCGCGGGCGTCGAGTACGGCAACGGCTCCTCGCGCGACTGGGCCGCCAAGGGCACCAACCTGCTGGGCGTCAAGGCGGTCATCGCCCAGTCGTTCGAGCGCATCCACCGCTCCAATCTGGTGGGTATGGGCGTCGTGCCGTTCGTCTTCGAGGACGGCACGAGCTGGCAATCGCTCGGCCTGAAAGGTGACGAGACCGTAACAATTCGCGGCCTCGCCGACATCAAGCCGCGGCAGACGATGACGGCCGAGATCACATCTGCTGACGGCTCGGTGAAGCAGGTTCCGATTCTGTGCCGCATCGATACGCTGGACGAGCTCGAGTACCTGCGCAACGGCGGGATTTTGCACTACGTCCTGCGCAATCTGGCGGCGGCGTGAGCCGGCAGATTAGCGTGGATTAAGGAGACTCAATCTTTCGTGACCGCCCGTTGAAGGGTCGAGGCCCGCCAACTAGTCTTAGGTTACAAAGTAGCTTTTTAGGCCCCAGTTTTCTCCAGGTTCCAGCGCGAATGCGATTGCCCACCATAGCTGCGCTCACCACGGCGCTCCTCGTCACGTGCTCCGGCGTCGCGCCGGCGCAGGTGCCCGAGCCGGGCATCAATCCGTCGTTCCCGCCGCCCAAGACCGTGCTCGAGCTGTTTACCAGCCAGGGCTGCGACACCTGCCCGCCGGCCGATCAGGTGTTCGCCTCCTACGCCAAGCGCCCCGATATCATCGCCATCACGCTACCCGTCGACATCTGGGACTACCTGGGCTGGAAGGACACGCTCGCCTCCGACAAGAACTCCGAGCGCCAGAAGTTCTACGCCAAAGCGCGCGGCGACGGCGCCATCTACACGCCGCAGGTCATGGTCAACGGCATGATTGGCGTGCCTGGCAACGACCTCAAGGCCATCGACAACGCCATCATGGTCTCCGACGAGGCGCTGCAGACGTCGCATGTGCCCATCCGCTTCTGGCACGAGCGCAACTCCATCGTGATCGAGGCCGGCGACGCGCCACCCGGGCTCGAGAACAAGGAGGCGACCATCTGGTTCGCGGTGGTGCAGAAGAAGGCCAACGTGCCGGTCGAGCGCGGCGACAACAAAGGCAAGACGCTCACCTACACCAACATCGTGCGTGAGATGATCCCCGTCGGCACCTGGAACGGCAAGGCCATGGACCTGCGGCTTGCCCGCACCGCCATCATGCGGCCCGAGACCGAGGCCTGCATCGTGCTGTTGCAGGAGGGCAAGGCCGGACCGATCCTGGGCGCCGCCTGGACGGGGCTTTGGTAGCCGGCCGATAAACCCGCACATCGCTTCGGCGTATTGTGGGTACGTCGTACCCTAATCGTAGTGGATATGGGCAAAAAGCGGTATTTTTTGCCCATATTCTTATGGACATGTCCACCGCGTGCCCATATGCTGCGGATATGGTCAAAAAACCTCAAAAATTACCCACGTCAGGTCGGTTCGACCCCGTAAAGCCCTACAATGCCCTGCCGCCGATCCCGGCCGCCGACGTGCTCGAGACGATCCCGGTGCTGCGCAAGTGCGTTGGAGCCAGCCGTGCGCTCGCCGGCCTCAAGGAGGCGGCGCGGCTCATCCCCAATCAGGACGTGCTGATCAACTCCATTCCCCTGCGCGAGGCCCGCGACAGCTCGGCAATCGAGAACATCGTCACCACCAACGACACCCTCTTCAAATTCGCCAACGCCGATCCCGCGAAAGCCGACGACGCGACCAAGGAAACCCTACGCTACCGCACCGCCCTCATGCAGGGTTTCAAGGACGTGCAGAAACGGCCGCTGAGCACGCGCACGGCGGTGCTGGTCTGCAGTGCGATCAAGAACGCCGATCTCGATATCCGCCAGGTCCCGGGCACTGCGCTCGCCCACCATCCCAGCGGCAAGATCATCTACACGCCGCCCGAGGGGCAAGCGGTGCTGCGCGAGAAGCTGTCGGGCCTGGAGCAATTCCTGCACGGCCGCGACGACATCGACCCGGTCATCCGCATGGCCGCCGCCCACTACCAGTTCGAGGCCATCCATCCCTTCACCGACGGCAACGGTCGTACCGGACGCATCCTCAACACGCTCTTCCTGATCGACAAGAAGCTGCTCGACCTGCCGATCCTTTACCTGAGCCGCTACATCAACGAGCATCGATCCGAATACTACGACCGCCTGCTCGCCGTGACGACCTCGGGCCAATGGGAAGCGTGGTTGCTGTTCATGCTCGCCGCGGTCGAGGAAACATCGATCTGGACGACGGCAAAGATCCGCGCCATTGGCGACCTCATGGATGCAACCGTCGCCTACGTGAGCGCGGCGTCGCCCAAGATCTACAGCCGCGAGCTGATCGAGGTGATCTTTACGCAGCCCTACAGCCGCATCGGCGACGTGGTCGACGCGAAGCTCGGCAACCGGAAGACCGCGAGTAAGCACCTCAAGGAGCTCGTTGGCAAAGGCGTGCTGCAGGAGCGACAGGAAGGACGCGAGAACATCTACATCAACGTGCGCTTCCTCGAGCTGCTGACCTCCGATTCCAACGCCTTCAAGACGTTCAAATAGGCTGAACCCGCATCGCGCCGTTGCAGCGTACACTTAGAGCTTCTACCCCCTCACCCGGCTCGCATGCTTGGCATTGCTCGCCGACCTCTCCCCATGGGAGAGGTGAAAGGCAGCGCTGGGGCGAGGTCAACATCACCTCTCCCGTCCATGCGAAGCATGGCTCCGCCATGACGGGAGAGGTCGGCTGGACGCGCGAAGCGCGACGGCCGGGTGAGGGGTTGCACACCGAGACGGAAAATTCCCCTAGCCCGCCAGCCCACGCTTTTTCAGCATGCCGGAGATCTCCGGCGCGCGGCCGCGGAACGCCACGTAGGCGGCAAGCGGATCGCGCGCGTTGCCGGCCGAATAGATGTGCTTCTTGAGCTTCTTGGCCGTCGCCGCGTGGAACGGATCGCCCGCCTCCTTGAAGGCCGCGAACGCGTCGGCGTCCATCACCTCCGACCACAGGTAGCTGTAATAGCCCGCCGCGTAGCCGCCCACGATGTGCAGGAAGTGCGGGCTCCGGTGGCGCATGACGATCTCGCTCGGCATGCCGAGCTTTTGCAGCGTCTCGCGCTCGAAGGCGGCCACATCGAGCTCACCGCCATCGGCAAGCGCATGCAGCTCCATGTCGATCAGCGCCGACGCGACGTACTCGACGGTGGAGAAGCCCTGATTGAAGTTGCGCGCCTTCTCGATGCGCTGGGCGAGCTTGGCCGGCATCGGCTTGCCCGTCTTGTGGTGCACGGCGAACCGCTTCAGGACGTCCGGCGCCATCAGCCAGTGCTCGTAGAGCTGCGAGGGCAGCTCGACGAAGTCGCGCGCGACCGCCGTGCCGGAGATCGACGGGTAGGTGACGTCCGACAACAGACCGTGCAGGCCGTGCCCGAACTCATGAAACAGCGTGCGCGCGTCGTCGAGCGACAGCAGCGTCGGCTCGCCTTCCTCTCCCTGCGCGAAGTTCATCACGTTGACGATGATGGGCCGCACATGGCCCGCCACCTTCGCCTGCGAGCGGAAGCCCGACATCCACGCGCCCGAGCGCTTCGAGGAGCGCGCAAAATAGTCGCCCATGAACAGGCCCACGTGCGCGCCGCGCTGGTCCGTCACCTCCCACACGCGCACGTCCGGGTGATAGCGCGGCACGTCGGATAGCTCCTTGAAGCGCAGCCCGAACAGCCGCCGCGCGGTATCGAACGCCGCCGCGATGACGCTCTCGAGCGCGAAATACGGCCGCGTCGCCGCCTCGTCGACGTCGTAGCGTGCCTTGCGCTCCTTCTCCGCGTAATAGCGCCAGTCCCAGGCCGCGATGGGGAAGTTGCCGCCCTCGGCGCGCACTTGCTCCTGCAGCGCATCGCGCTCCTCGCCGGCGCGCTTCACCGCCGCCGGCCACACCGCCTGCAAAAGCTCGCGCACGGCGGCCGGCGTTTTCGCCATGGTGTCGCCGAGGCTGTAGTCGGCATAGGTGTCGAAGCCGATGAGGCGGGCGAGCTCGGCGCGCAGGCGCACGATCTCGGCCAGGATGATGCGGTTGTCGGTCTCGCCCCCCATCTCGCCGCGCTTCACCCAGGCGTTGAACGCCTGCTCGCGCAAATCGCGGCGCGCCGAATATTGCAGGAATGGCTCCACGCTCGAGCGCGACAGCGTGATGACGTGCCGGTCCTTGAGGCCCATGTCGGCGGCGGCCCGCGCCGCGGCTGCGCGCACCGAGGAGGGAAGCCCGGCGAGGTCGCGCTCGCCCTCCAGCACCAGGTGCCAGGACTGCTCGTCCTTCAAAACGTTCTGCGAGAACTGGGTCGCGAGCGTAGCCAGGCGCTCGTTGATCTCGGCGACGCGGAGCTTGGCCTTGCGGCCGAGCTTGGCGCCCGCGCGCAGGAACCAGGTGTGCTGCAGCTCCAGAACGCGGAGCTGCTCGTCGGTGAGGCGCAAGCGCTCGCGCCGGCGATGGAGATCCTCGATGCGCGCAAACAGCCGGCTGTTGAGCATGATGGCGCTCTGATGCGCGGCGAGCAGCGGCGACATCTCCCGCTCGATCGCCTGCAGCTCGAAGTTGGTGTCGGCCGCCGCCAGGTTGAAGAACACGCCGCAGACGCGCTCCAGCAGCCGCCCGCTTTTCTCCAGCGCCGCCATGGTGTTGGCGAAGGTGGGCCGCGCCGGCTCGCGGGCGATTTTCGCGATCTCCGCCTTGTGCTCCTTGAGAGCCGCCGCGAAGGCAGGACGGAAATGCTTTGGCTCGATACGAGCAAAGGGCGGCACGCCGAACGGCGTCGACCAGCGGGTCATGAGCGGGTTGGTGGCCGCACCGGCGCGCGGCGCGCGCGGGCGTCGCGTTGCAGCTGCTGCCTTGGCGGTTGTCTTCGGCCTGCGCACAGTCCCTCTGCGTACGATCTTCGCCTGTCCGTTTGCCTTGCCGCCGCGCTTCGTCACTATCGATTGTCCTTCCCTGCCGCTGGACCCCGCTTATGCGAAGCTAGGAACACCGACGCAAGCGTGCAATCGCCGCAAGAAAAAAGGGCCGGCGGGGGCCGGCCCAACTCAACTCTTGGGGACAAGGGTGTTCACGGGAAGGTTGCCTGATGGCCCGGTCTATCAGAGCCGCTCCGGGGGGCTGGGGGGCTGAGAATCCGGAGCTGCTCAAGAAGGACCGGGCCTAGAGGCAACAATGGCAAGGTCCCAATTGTTTGAGGCAGATCATTGTCCGCGAGCAGTCGCGATTTTGACCATGTCAGGGAGAATTCGTGCCCGTGGGGCTTTGTGCGGCGCCGTTAAAAGGCGTGCAGCGGGCCACATCCGGCTCTTGAAATCGGTGCCGAGCAGCGCGATCATGATGAGTATGTGACACGGAGGCGCCCTTGAGCGAAACCGAGCCGATAATGTTGAGCCCGCGCAATGCGGGCAGCTTGCGCGGCGCACCTGCACCGGCAAGACCGGGAGCAGAAGCTCACCGACCCACCACCTTCAACCGACAAGAGCTGAGTGCCATCCTCGCCGTCTACGGCCGCAAGGTCGCCGCGGGCGAATGGCGCGACTACGCCATCGACATCGGGCGCGACAAGGCGGTGTTCTCCGTCTTCCGGCGCGCCAGCGAGTGCCCTCTCTATCGCATCGAGAAGGTGCCCAAGCTCGCCCGCAAGCAGGGCGCGTATGCCATCGTGGCGCCCGCCGGCCTTATCCTCAAGCGCGGACACGACCTCGCCCGCATCCTGCGGCTCTTCGAGGACCGGCTGCGCCTCGTCAGCGTCTAGCCCTACCCGTCCTACCCCGTCATCCCGGCCCAGCGAGCGAACGCGAGCGAAGAGCCGGGATCCAGCACGAGGCTTGTCGCGAGACACGGAATTCTATGGTGCACAAGGGCACTCCTCTCCTGGATCCCGGGACTCGCTCCGGCAGTCGCCGTCGCTCGCCCAGGATGACGGAGGGGCAAAAGCAAAGAGCCCCGCTATTGCGGGGCTCTTCACGTCGTATCGACCGTTGGCGACCTAGTTGCGGTTGCCGAACAGGTTCAACAGCATGACGAACATGTTGATGAAGTCGAGGTACAGCGCCAGCGCGCCCATGATGGCGCCCTTGGCCACCAGCTCCGCGTTGCCGCGCGCCATGAAGTAGCCGTCCTTGATGCGCTGGGTGTCATAGGCGGTGAGACCGGCGAACACCAGCACGCCCACCGCCGAGATGGCGAACATCAAAGCGCTGGACTGCAGGAAGATGTTGACGACCATGGCGATGACGATGCCGACCACGCCCATGAACAGGAACGAGCCCCAGGCGGACAGGTCGCGCTTGGTGGTGTAGCCCCACAGGCTGAGCGCGCCGAACGAGGCTGCGGTGATGAAGAAGATCTGCGCGATCGACTGGCCGGTGAAGACCAGGAAGATCGACGACAGCGAGATGCCCATCACGGCGGCGAACAGCCAGAACGTGATCTGCGCCGCGCCGACGCTCATCTTCTGGATGCGGAAGCCCAGAAACATCACGAAGCCGAGCGGGGCCAACATGACGACCCACTTGAGCGGCGAGGTGAAGAGCGTCTGGCCGAACGGGGTGAGCTGGCCGTTCTGAACGGCCATCGAGAAGGTGAGATAGGCGACGATGCCCGTCAGTGCCACACCCAGCGCCATGTAGTTGTAGACGCCGAGCATATAGCTGCGCAGGCCCTCATCTACCGCGACGCCCGTACGGGCCCCGATGCCTGATTGCGCATACCTGTTGTCTGGCTGAGCCATAATCTTTTCCCTGATCCCTTGCCTACCGATGCGCTGCAAAGCGCCTATTCACGGGGAATATGCGCTCTCAGCATGTACGTTTCAAGGCGTGAAACTACGGTTACGACCGGCCGAGATCCCCCCGTTTCCTAAATGAAAATTAGGAAATCCGGCCAGCGCCTATTCGCTGCGCAGAAACGGCACCGCTGGCGCCCGCAGGACCCCCCAGGTACCGACCCCGCCGAACAGGAAAACGAGCCCCATCGACACCGCCAGCGCCAGCACCACGGCGACGCCCGAGAACGTGAAGGAGATATTCATCGCCTGCGTCACCACCAGCCAGGCGCCCACCGAGCCCAGCAGCACGGCAAATAGCGCGGTGGCGCTGGCGAGCAGCGCGTACTCGAGGAAATGCGATACCAGGATGCGCCGGCGCGTGGCCCCGAGTGTCTTGAGGATGACCGCCTCCAGGATGCGGCGCCGCTGCGCGGTGGCGAGCGCGCCCGCCAGCACCAGGGCGCCGGCGAGCAGCGTCACGCTGCCGGCGATGCGCACGGCCAGCATCACCTTGCCGAACACGGCGTTGAACGAGTCGAGCACGTCGCGCACGCGGATCGCCGTCACGGCCGGATAGGCGCGCCCCATGTCGCGCATGGTCGCGACCTCCTTGGGGAGCGGCGTGCCCGGCGGCAGCGCGATGGTCACCAAGAGCGCGTGGGGGGCGCTTTTCAGGGTGTTGGGCGAGAACACCATGAAGAAGTTGATGGCGAGGCTTTCCCATTTCACCTCGCGCAGGTTGGCGATGCGCGCCGTGATGTTGCGCCCCAGCGCGTTCACCGTCACCGTGTCGCCGAGCTTCAGACCCAGCCTTTGCGCCATATCCGCCTCGAAGGAGACGAGCGGCTCGCCGGTATAGTCGGGGCCCCACCAGTCGCCGGCGATCACAGTGGAGCCTTGCGGCACGGTGTCCGAGTAGGACAGCCCGCGGTCGCTATCGAGAACCCATTGCGCCTCGGGCGGCACCTTGACGTTCTCGACCGGGATATCGTTGAGCGCCACGATGCGCCCGCGCAGCATGGGCGCCGATTCGAGCACAGCGCCGGGCACCTCGCGCTCGACCAGCGCCGAGATGCCGGGATAGTCCGCCTTGCCGACGTCGAGCAGGAAGTAGTCGGGCGAATGCGCCGGCAGCCGGTCCTTGAGCTCGCCGACGAGCGAGGCGTCCGCCAGCGCAACCGCGACGAGCAGCGACAGCCCCGCCCCCAGCGATACGACGACGGAGCGGGCGAGCCCGCCCGGCGCGCCAACGTTGCCGACGGCGAGCGCCAGCTCCGGTATCCGCGCGCGCGGGGCACGCCGGGCCAGCCACGTCACCGCCGTTCCGAGCGCGAAGAACACCGCGAACACGACGACGAGGCCGGCGGCAAAATAGAGCGCGATGCGCTGGGAGTCCGAGGTCAGCACCGCAAAGCCGACGAGCGCGGCGGCCACCGCCAGCGTCGTCACGATCACCCAGGCGCGCGGCCACGTCCGCTCCGGCGCCACCTCGTCGCGAAACAGCACGCTGGCGCTCACGCGCTCCACCCGCCCCAGCGGCCACAGCGTGAACAGCAGCGCCACCGCGAACCCGTAGACCACGGCCGTGACGACGCTCAGGGCCGACACGGTGAGCTCCGCCTGGATCGGCACCAGATCGCCGTAGAGCGCGTCCAGCGCCAGCGGGATCGCCGCGCCGGCAATGAGCCCCAGCACGATGCCCACCAGGGCCACGATCAGCACCTCGATCAGAAAGATCGCGAGCACCATGCGGCTGGTCGCGCCCACGCTCTTCATGGTGGCGATCACCTTGCGGCGCTTGTCGATGAAGGTCGCGACCGCATTGGCGACGCCGACGCCACCGACCAGCAGCGCCGTCAGCCCGATCAGCGTCAGGAACTGGCGCAGCCGCTCCAGCGTATGGCTGACCCGGGGCGAGGGCTCGCGCCGGTCGGCAATCGTGAAGCCGGCCTCGGGCAGCTCGCTGGCGATCTTGGCGCGCAAGGCCTCGAGCTCGGCAGGCGTCGCCGAGCGGTCGTCGTGAAGCTTCAAAGCGTAACGCCAGCGGATCAGCGTGCCCGGCTTCACCAGCTCGGTCTTGGCGAGCGTCGCCGGCGAAATGAGAACGCGCGGACCGTAGGTGAAGCGGTCGGCGAGCCCGTCCGGCACCGACTTCAAGGGGGCGCCGACCGGAACTTTTGCAGCGCCCAGCACCATCTCGTCGCCGACCTTGAGGCCGAGGCGCTCCATCAGCACCGGATCGACGACGGCGCCGCGCGCGAGCCCATCTTCGAGCGACACCCCGTCGCCCAGCCCCACCGCGCCGACGAGCGGATAGCCGTCATCGACGATCTTCAATTCGGCCAGCGCCTGGTCGCTGCCGTCGGTGCGCCGCGCCATGGTGCGCATGGTCGCCGTCTCGC
Source organism: uncultured Alphaproteobacteria bacterium (assembly GCA_963776675.1). Lineage (GTDB taxonomy): Bacteria > Pseudomonadota > Alphaproteobacteria > Rhizobiales > Hyphomicrobiaceae > Hyphomicrobium_A. The sequence goes on from CAVZNR010000029.1 coordinate 78,483, forward strand.
TCAAGCGCCCGAAGCTTTGCAGGCTCGCGCGCTCGGCGTCGGTCGCCCGCTGGTGGGCGCGCATGAGCGTCGCGTCGCCGCCGAGGATGGCCTCGCCCTGGCGCTCGAACCCGGCGCGCAGCGCGTCCGATACGGCCCCGACGCCGGTGATGACGGCGACGCCCAGCGCCACGCACGCGATGAAGATGCCGAAGCCCGACAGCCCGCTGCGCAACTCGCGCAGAGCGATCGAGAGCACGACCGGGAGCCGCCAGTCGCGGCCCTGCGACGCCGGCGTCAGCGCCTCGGTTGCCGTCATTCAGCTGCCTCCGCGGTCTCGTCGAGGATGCGCCCGTCGGCCATGCGGATGGTGCGCGCGCAGGCCGCCGCCAGCTTGTCGTCATGGGTGACGAGAACGAGCGTCGCCTCGCGCCGGCGCTGCAGCCCGAACAACAGATCGATGACTTGGCGCCCGGTCTTGGTATCGAGGTTGCCGGTCGGCTCGTCCGCTAAGATGAGCTTCGGCTGCCGGCTCAGGGCGCGCGCGATGGCGACGCGCTGCTGCTCGCCGCCCGACAGCTGCGCGGGAAAATGATCGACGCGCGGCGAAAGCCCCACCTCGTCGAGCAGCTCGCGCGCGGTGGTGAAGGCGTTCGCGGCGCCGGCGAACTCCAAAGGCAGCGCCACGTTCTCCAGCGCCGTCATGGTCGGCACCAGATGGAAGGACTGGAACACGATGCCGATCTCGGCTCCGCGCATCAGGGCCAGCTGGTCCTCGCCGAGCTTGGTCAGATCGTGGCCCGCCACCGTCGACGCGGCCGCTCGTTGCGCGCTCGAGCCCGGCGACGACCATCAGCAGCGACGTCTTGCCCGAGCCCGACGGCCCGACGACGGCAAGCGATTCGCCCGCCTCGACATCGAGGCTGACGTTGCGCAGAATCTCGACGGGGCCGGCGCGGCTCGTCAGGGTCAGATGAACGGAATTGAGGGCGACGATGGGTTGGCTCACGTGGGGAGTGCTCCGCTGGCGGCGGCGATCGGGCCCACTCGGGCCCAACGGGCCTTGTCTGGCGTCGGCCGCACCTTTACCTCACATTGACGGATTGAAGGATTGTTGAGGCGGAAACATGAAGGCGATGGAACGTACACGCAACGCGCTGGGCCTTGCACAGGTGGTAGGCTTCGTGGCGCTCGTCAACGTGCTCATCGGCACAATCGGCGCCCCGCTCGTCTCGCCGGCCGCCCTGGCGGGGCCTGAAAAGCCTCTGCGAATCGTCGCATTCGGCGACAGCCTGACCTCCGGCTACGGCCTGAGGTCGAGCCAATCTTTCCCCGTGCAGCTGCAGAAGGCGCTCAAGAAGCGCGGCCACAACGTCGTGGTGACCAACGCAGGCGTTGCCGGTGACACCACCAGCGGCGGCCTGGAACGTCTCGACTGGGCGGTGCCCGACGGCACCGACGCGGTCATCGTCGAGCTCGGCGCCAACGACGCGCTGCGCGGCATCGATCCCAAGGTCACGCGCGCCAACATGGAAAAGATCATCGCCAACCTGAAGTCGCGCCATATCCCCATCCTGCTCACGGGCATGCGCTCGCCGGCCAACTGGGGTGATGGCTATGCGGACGATTTCGATGCCGTCTTCCCCGATCTGGCGCGCGCCAACGAGCTCCTCTTCTACCCGTTCTTTCTCGACGGCGTGGTGCTCGACCCCAAGCTCAACCAGAGTGACGGCATGCATCCCGCGCCCAAGGGCGTCGCTGAGATCATCAAGCGCATGATGCCTTCGGTGGAGGAGCTGATAACGCGCGCGCAGGCGCAGCGCAGCGCCGCCTCTAAGAGCTAGGAACGCCCGCCATGCCGCGGCTTTTCACCGGCATCGAGATCCCGGACGAGCAGCGCGAGGAGATCGCGCGGCTGCGCCAGCCGCTGCCGGGGAGCTCGCGCTGGATGGAGCCGGAAAACCTGCACCTGACGCTGCGTTTCGCCGGCGACATCGACAACGCGCACGCACGCGAGTTCGCCGACCGGCTCGCCGGCATCGACGTCGACGCCTTCGAGATCAGGCTCGCCGGCATCGGCGCTTTCGGCGGCAACGAGCCGCGCAGCGCTGTGGGCCGGCGTCGAGGCGGGGCCCGAGCTGGAGGCGCTGGCGCGGGCGAACGAGCGCGCCGCGCGCGCAGCCGGATTGGCGCCCGAAGGCCGCTCCTTCAAGCCGCACGTGACGGTGGCGCGTTTGAAATACGCCAGCGCCTTCGACGTCGCCCGCATCCTCGGCCGCCTCGGCGCCTTCCGCAGCCGGCCGTTCACGGTGGGACGCTTCGTTCTGTTCTCCTCGCGCCCCAAAACCGGCGGCGGACCCTACGTGGTGGAGGAGGCGTTTCCCCTGCGCGGCGGCGAGTTCGTCGACTACGAGGACGTCGAAGGCGGCTGGTAGCCCCCTCCGTCACCTGCCCATTTCTCCACAACGTGTGGCCCTAAATCCCTGGTTCGGGGGCGCCCCAGTGCCTAGGGTGCGAGCGCATTCATTTGAGGGAATATTGGACAGCATATTGTCATGAGAATTCTTGCGCTTGTTGTTGTGTCATGTTGTGCCGCCGGATGCGCCACCATCGTCAAGGGAACGACCCAGGCCGTCGCGCTGGACACGCCGGGCGCACCCGGCACCGCATGCGAATTGACCTCGCCGGCCATCAGCACCCAGACCATCACCACGCCGGCCACCATCGAGCTCGAAAAGAGCCAGCACAACATCTCGGTGACCTGCCGCAAGCCCTGCTACCAGGACGGCGTGGGCGTCATCGCCTCCTACACCGAGGCCATGGCGGCGGGGAATGTCATCGCCGGTGGCTTCATCGGCTTGGGCATCGACGCCGCCACCGGCGCGATGAACAAGTACGCCGACCGCACCTCGATCACCATGATCCCCATCCAGGGCTGCCGCGCCTAGCGCGACGAAAAACCATCTGAATTTCGCTTGCCTGCCCTTTTGTGACCTCCGAATCAGATTGTCCTCGACGCTTCCGGTCCAGCACAGTCAGTTCGGAGGTACGCATGGCATTCCTTGAGCACCCGCAGATCGCTTCCCTGGCCTCGCAAGGCCTCTTCAACCCCGACTCCTTGACCCTCGACGACGTCCGCGCCATCTGCGCCGCGGCGCTGACGCGCGTCCCCGACCACCGCCGCCGCGAGATCGTGCGCATGCGCCCTGCCTACGAGCAGGTCGATATGGAGCTGGCGATCGCCCGCTACTGCGACACGATGGACAAGGCCGCCTGAACTCTCAGTCTCCGGATTGCTCAGCTCAAGCCCCGGTCCACCAGCCGGGGCTTATTTGCGCTCAATTGCGCCTGCCGTCGCCCGGGCCTCCCAAAGACGAGCGCCGCCAGCGGCTGTAGTAGCGCGGCGGCGGCGGGCGGACGTAGGGCTGCGGCGGCTCGAAGTAGTAGGGCTCCTCCACCGACGGACCCTCCGCCCGCGCCGCTTGTGCGGCCGCAGCGCGCGTCTCGGCGGCGCTCTCGTTCGCCTCCGCCTCGGCGATGGCGTCCTCGTTGGCATAGCCCTCGTGCCGCGCCGCCTCTTCCGGCGACCACGGCGCCGGCTTGCAGGCGCAGCCGTCGACCAGCGCCTTGCGATAGCGGAACGCGTTGGGGAGCGCGCTGTAGCTGCGGCCCGCGAGATCGACCATCGTAGCCACGCTGCCACCGTCGATCGGGTAGTAGAACAGCCGCGCCTCGCCGTCGCAGCGCTGCATGCAAGCGCGGTTGTCGCGATAGAGCTTTTCGCGGCGCACGTTGTTGCTCATCGGGAAATAGAACCCGTCGCACAGACGCACGCACATGGTGCGGTACGTGCGCGTATCCTCGTGCCAGTCGTCGCCGTAGCCGTCGGCGGGACGGCTGTAGGGATAAGGATCGTTGCGCTCGTAGCGCTCTTCCGGCGCGCCGCGGCTGCCGATCCCGAACCAGCGTTGCAGCAGCGATTCGGCGCGCACGCTGCCGCTGGCGGCGGCAAGGCTTGCCAGCATCACGGCCGCTGCGGCGAGAGCTCGATGGTGACGCATGCGCAAACCTTGGGCCCTGCGGGCACGAAACATCGGCTCGCAGCATGGCGGCAGGAGTGCAAAGAAATCCTGAACGCGCGCATCAATTGGAGCCGGACCCTGGAGGTAAGGGACGCAAATCGGCTTGGTCGTAACTCGTGGGGATAGTGGCGTGGGTCCCGGCCTGCGCCGGGATGACGGTAGTGAGCGTGCAGGCCGCTTGCCTCCTCTCAACGTCATCCCGCTGGAGAGCGGGACCCACGCAAGCTTCAGCGAGTGCTTTTGTTGCGAGACCGGCCACGGTTGAGGCTTGCTCCTCGCACTTTCGAGCGATGCCGCAACAAGTGGCCGTCTACAGCGTCAGCACGACCTTGCCGACGGCCTCGCGCCGGTCGAGCACGCTGATCGCTTCGGCGATTTTCTCGAGCGGATAGGTCGCGTGCACGCGCGGGTGCAGCTTGCCCGCCGCGACCCAATCGAGCACCTGGCGCATGTTGGCGCGATGGCCTTGCGGATCGCGCCTCACCGATTCGCCCCAGAACACGCCGACCGCCGCGGCACCTTTGACGAGCAGCAGATTGAGCGCGATTTTCGGAATGTCGCCGGAGGCGAAGCCGACGACGAGAAAGCGCCCCTGCCAGGCGAGCGCGCGCATGGCGGGCTCGGACGCATCGCCGCCGACGCAGTCGTAGACGACGTCGACGCCCTCGCCACCCGTGAGGTCGCGCAAGCCGACCTTCAAGTCTTGCGTCGCATAGTTGAGTAGGTCGTCGGCGCCGTGGTCCTTGCAGACGGCGAGCTTTTCCTCAGACGAGGCCACCGCGATCACGCGCGCACCCATCAGCTTGGCGATCTCCACCGCGGCGAGCCCGGCGCCGCCCGCCGCACCCAGCACCACCACCGTCTCGCCCGCCGCGAGGTGTCCGCGGTCCTTCAAGCCGTGGATCGCCGTGCCGTAGGTGACGCTTAACCCGGCGGCGACGATGTCGCTCACGCCCTCGAGGGATGGGAACGAGCATGGATGCCGGCGCCACGATCTCCGCGCGCGCGCCGCCCCAGCCGATGTACGCCATCACCCGGTCGCCGGCGCGCACGCCGCGTCACGCCCGCGCCCACGCGTGCAACCTCGCCGGCCACCTCGGCTGCCGGCGAGAACGGCAGCTCGGGCCGCGCCTGGTACTTGCCGCGCGTGATCAGAGTGTCGAAAAAGTTGAGCGCCGCCGCGTTCACCTTAACCACGACCTCGCCGTTTCCGGGCTCAGGCGCGGCAATGTCGGCGATCTCGATGCCGTCCGGCCCCTCGAGGCGCTTGCAAAGAGCCGCTTTCACGTGAAACCTCCCTGGTGATCGCGTCAGGACACGCGCATCGCGCCGCCGTTCCACCATGTGCCGCCCGTCCCGGCAAGCACCAAGCTCAGGCTCGTTAAACGCCCCGTCATGTCGCAACAAACGTCGCAAGCGCCGGTTCCACTCTGGCCGCCGAGCCCCCGGGGCTATTTCGCCATCGGCGCGGAGCGCTCGTCGAAGGCGCTGAACCTCGGCAACCTGATGCGGTCGGCGCACGGATTCGGCGCGAGCTTCACCTTCACCGTCGGCGCCACCTACCAGGCGCTGGAGGCGCGCGCCGACACCTCCAAGGGTCAATGGCACATCCCCCACTACAATTGGGGCACCGTGGCAGACATGGCACTGCCGCAAGGATGTAAGCTCGTCGGCGTGGAGCTTCTCGACGCCGCGATCGACCTTCCGAGCTTCCGCCACCCCATGCGCGCGGCCTACGTGCTCGGTCCCGAACAGGGCTCACTCTCGCCCGAGCTCGTTGCCCGTTGCAGCTATGTCGTTAGAATACCGACAAGCTTTTGCATCAACGTGGCCATGGCCGGCGCCATCGTGATGTATGACCGGGTGCGCGCGCTGGCGCGCTTCGCCGACCGGCCGCTTACGTGAGGGCGGACCCGTCCCCGCAGCGGCGGTGCGGCCAAGAAGCCGGGATAAGTTGGACCGCAAAGGGTGACAGGCGGCGCCTTAGCCGCCTATTGTGCACAAAATGTCGATATACAATCAGCTGGGCAAGAGGGGGGCCTCATGAACAAGACCCGGATCTTCGCCGCCGCAGCCATGAGCATTGTGCTCGCGGCCAACGCTCGCGCGCAGACCGTCGATCTCGTGGAGACTCAGGGCGCCTGGGGCCTCTACGCCGACAACGCCACACCCAAGCAGGTGTGCTTCCTGGCGGCCCAGCCGCAGTCGGTGGAGCCGCAGGGCGCCAACCGCGGGCCGATCTACTTCTACATCTCCGCGTGGCCGAAGGACGGCGTCAAGACCGAGCCCAGCGCCAAGGTCGGCTATCCGATCGATGCCAACAAGGACATGTCGGTCGCCGTCGGCGACGACACGTTCAAGCTGTTCGCCAAGGGCGAGCGCGGGTTCGTCTCCGATGCCGCCGAGGAAACGAAGCTGATCGAGGCCATGAAGAAGGGCACGACCGCCGTCGTGAAGGCGACGTCGAAGCGGGGAACCGACACCACCGACACCTACTCGCTGTCGGGTCTCAGCGCGGCCCTGTCCAAGATGGCGGAGACCTGCCCTTAAACGTCACCGCCCCGTACGCTCGCGCCGGCGCAGCTGCACGTACAGCGCGCCTTCGCCGCCGTGGCGTATGGCGGCTTCGCTGAACCCAACCACGATCGCGCGCAACTCGGGCTCGGCGAGCCAGCGCGGCACGTTGCGCCTCAGCACGCCACGCTCCTCCACCCTGCCGTAGTCGTCGGGCTCGGACGTGCCCCGTTGCGGCCCGCCCTTGCCGGTGATCACCAGCACCCAGCGCTTTTCCTTGGCGTGCGCGCTCGTGAGAAAACGGCGCAGGGCGGTATGCGCCTCGCTCTGGCGCATGCCGTGCAGATCGATGCGCGCCTCGACCTCGATGCGGCCCGCACCGATACGGCGCGCCTTGCGCCGATCGAGCTCGGTGAGCGGCGGCGGCGCGGCGGGCTTGGCGCGCACCGTGACGGGCGGCGGACCGGGCGTCGCTACCGCCCGCGCTTGGCTCTTTTTATCCGGCTTCTCCGGCTCGGGCGCGCGCGGACCGGTTGCAGCTTCGCCGTCGTCGGCGCCGTGCACGCGTCCCTTTTTGATTTTCAACGGTTTGAGATCGCGCGCGGCGTGCTCCCAAAGTGCACGCTCCTCCGCGGTCAGGTGGTCGCCGGACTTGCGCTTGGCCGAAGCCTTGCTCAGCGTCCGGCTCTCTCGATCTTTGGCCATGTAAAGCGCTCGAGCGCCTGTGCCGATACCGGCTCGGACAAGGGCAGCAGCGTGTAGAACGTGCCCTTGTTCTTGGTGATGCCGGCAAGCCTGCCCGCTTTGTCGCCCGAGCCGAAGTAGATGTCGCCCCGCTCCGGACCCTTGATGGCCGAGCCCACGTCCTGCGCCACCATCAGCCGGTTGAAGCCGTCAACCTTCTTGGTCGCGTGCTTGAGCGAGGGTGACGCGACGTAGATGGGCGTGCCGAGCGTGTGAAAAGCCGTATCGACGGCGAGGCTGCGGCCCGCCGTCAGCGGCACCGACATCGCACCCAGCGGGCCTTCCGCCTCATGGCCCTTGAGCTCGCGGAAGAAGATGAACGACGCGTTCTGCCACATGACCTTCTGCCCGCGCGCGCGGTCGGCGCGCAGCCACTTGCGCAGCGCCTGCAGCGACATCCTGTCGGCGGCAAACAGCTTGTGGTCGATGAGGTAGCGGCCGATCGACGTATAGGGATGGCCGTTCTTGCCGTCGTAGTTGAGCCGCACGGTCGAGCCGTCGGTCAGCTCGATGCGGCCCGAGCCCTGGATGTGCATGAAGAACGTGTCGACGGGATCGGCGAGATAGAGCAGCTCCAGCCCCTTGCCCTTGAGCGCGCCCTGCTCGATCTCGGCGCGCGTCGGGAACGGCTCGGTCCCCGTCGCGGTCTGGCGCAGGTGCGAGAACCCGCTGGACATGGAGGCGCGCTGCGTCTCGTCGACCACGTTCACGAGGTCGGGCGGGCGGCGATAGACGGGTGTCTGGAAGCGGCCTTCCGGTTTGCGCGAGCCCTTGAGCACGGGCTCGTAGTAGCCGGTCAGCAGGCCGGGCGTGCTCGGCTGCACGATGCGGTGGGGCACGAAGTGCGCCTCGAAGAATTCCCGCGCCGCCTTGCGCGTCGGCGTCCCGATCACGATGGCTGCGCGACAGGCCCGCGCCAGCGCCGCGGTCGGGCTCTCGGGCACGCCCGCCTTGGCCGATCGCATCACCCGGCCGCACGACATCAGGAAGGTCTTGAGCGCGGCCAGATGATCGTCGTCCGCCCAGCCGGGCAGGTCGGCGAACGTCGCTGGCTCGAAGGTCACCTTGGAAGCAGGCATGGGTGGCGGCTGGGCCGGTCGGGCGGCGCTGGTTGCGGCGGCCGATCCTGTCACGGCAAGCATCAGCGCGGCAACAGTGAGCGCCGCACGCACTACGCCATTAGATACCGTGACGCCCCTCACAACCCTCGTGCCCCTTAATCCTCAGGGCCCCCCGACCCCTTAGTCCCGAAAAGGCCTAACCCCTTCAGGCGGGCGATTGTGTGGCAATCAACCGCCAGTTCGGGTTGGCGCGTGCCTTTGCCGAGGAGATGTCCCGGCTGAAGGTCCAGATGTCCGTCACCTCTTTCACCCGCTGCGGATCCCCTGACAGGATGGCGCCGGCCTTGTCGCGCGTCGCGCTGATAAGCTGGCTGACGAAGCGCACGGTGATGTTGGCGATGCCGCTCTTGACCTCCGATTCGACGATGTCGGCCTTGTTGATGCCGACGAAGCTCTGATCGACCTGCTCGCCGCGGCTTTCGCGTTCGGCCAAGGCGCGCACGAACCCATCGTACACGTCGCGATTTAACAGATCCTTAAGGATCTTGCGATTGCCCTCGGCGAACGCCGTCACGATCATCTCGTAGGCTTGGCGCGCGCCGCGAATGAATGCGTCGGGCTCGAACGTCGGGTCGAGCTTGGCGACCTCCATAAGGCTGCTCCGCACCTCGGCGTTCAAGCCGGGGAACTCCTTGATCCGCTCCTCGGCGTCGGCGACGGCCACCTCTTGCGGCAGGCCGGCCGGGGGCGCGCCCTCGCGGCGCGGGATGGCGACAACGTTGTCGGACGGCGTCGCCGCGCCCTGTCCCTGCTGGCGGCGTTCGGCGCGATAGCGCTCCAGCCGCGCTTCCTCGTCACCGGTGCGACGGCCGAGAACGCTGCGCAGCTTCAAGATAACGACGACGGCGACGATCAGAAGGACGAGGGTGAAGACATTGATTTCGTCCATGAGCGGATGCCTTCCTGGCGATCAACGGCGTGACTGGATACGATATATATGATCGCGCCGAGTGCGCGGCCCAAGTCCTAACCAAGTCCTAAGAGGTCTTAAGAGCCAGCAATGGGCCTTGTGATCCGATCCGCCATGATGGGCTATGCGATGCTCGAGTCTTGTAAAGTAAGGCACAAACGCTCCAAAGCCAACCCGGATGCACCTATATTCGCCCTTAGCGGCATAAACATGCCCAACATTTAAGGACCCCCCGTGCTCCCCTCCTTTCGCCTGGCCTTCCTGCTCGTCTTCGTCGCCTTCCCGTTCGTCGAGATCATGCTTCTCATCAAGGCGGGGGAGCTGATCGGCTTCTGGCCGACGGTCGGTCTGCTGTTCGCCGCCGCCGTCCTGGGCGTGCTGGTGATCCGCAACCAGGGCCTCACCATGGTCTCCCGGGTGATGGCGGCGGTGAACGACGGCAAGCTGCCGATCGAGCCGATGCTCGACGGCTACGCCCGCGTCGTGGCCGGCTCCCTCCTCATCGTGCCGGGCTTTCTGTCGGATGCCATCGGGCTGGTGCTGCTGGTGCCACCGCTGCGCACCTGGTGCCTGCGCCGCATGGTATCGGGCTTCTGGGGAACCGAAGCGGAGCCTCGCACCTCCGAGCCGCGCAACCCATCGCGGCCCAATGTCATAGAAGGCACGTTCGAGCGCATCGACGAGCATAGCCCCCGTAAACCGGGGGGCCCGGACACGCGCGAATGAGCGCGGCATCGTTAGCATTGCCGCGGCTTGCGGCCCCGTGCTAGCCAGCCCGGGCGCGACCAGCACAACGAGGACACGGCAGCGATGACAGAGACCGGCAACGGATCGAACGGCCACCCCGAGGCCGCCGCCAAGCAAGAGGCCCCGCCGGTGCAGGTGAAGGTCGTCGGCCAGTACGTGAAGGACCTGTCGTTCGAGAACCCGAACATCGGCAAGCTCCTGAAGGAGCCCGGCGACAATCCCAACCTGCAGCTGTCGATCAACGTCGCCGCGCAAGCGGTCGAGCCCGACCTCTACGAGAGCGCCATCGACTTCAACGCGCAGGCCACCAACAAGCACGGCACGCTCTACGAGCTCGAGGTGGTCTATGCCGGCCTGTTCAAGGTGCAGAACCTGCCCCCGCAGGCGCTCGAGCCGTTCCTGCTCATCAATTGCCCGACGATCCTGTTTCCGTTCCTGCGCCGGCTCGTGTCCGACATCTCGCGCGAGGGCGGCTTCCCGCCGCTGCTTCTCGACCCGTTCGACTTCGCGTCGCTGTACATGCGCCGCCAGCAGGAGCTCGCGGCCAAGAAACCGGCGACGAACTAATTCACCGTTACCGTCTCGCCTGCTGCAGCTGGCGTGGATCGCGCTCTTCAGCGCGATGACGGAGGAGTGTTGGCATACGCCTGCCCATGCAGAACGTCATCCCGCTGTAGAGCGGGACCCACGCAAGTTTCCGCGTGCACTCCGCTAGCGCTTCTCGTGCCGCGCAGACAGCAAAGTCGCGTGCTCAGTCCGTGCCGGTGCGGGGGGCGGCGGTGCCGCCACCGAGATAGCGATGCCACAGCGCCTTGGCGCCCAGCGTCTCGACGAACACCACGTGCGCGGCCTCGTCCTGCGCGCTCAAGCGGGGCTTTAGCGGCTGGCTGCGGCGCGCGGCCGGACGGCGGGCGCCGCCCTCCGACCCCTCCACCGCGGTTCCCTCCATGGCGAGCCCCAGTGCCGCCTGGCGCACGCCGAGCAGCTCCACGTAGACCTCGGCCAGCAGCAGCGAGTCCATCAGCGCGCCGTGCTTGATGCGCTTGGAATTGTCGATGCCGTAGCGCTTGCACAGCGCGTCGAGATTGTTGGGACCCGCCGGATGCCGCCGCTTCGCCAGCTGCAAGGTGCAGGTGACGCGATCCATCATGATCTGCGGCCGCGTTAGACGTCCCAGCTCGGCATTGAGGAAGCCGACGTCGAACGCCGCGTTGTGAATGACGAGCCCGTCGCCCGCGATGAACTCCAAGAACGCGTCCGCCACGTGGGTGAACAGCGGCTTGTCCTTCAGGAACGCGGTCGACAGCCCGTGCACCGCCTCGGCCTCGGCCGGCACGTCGCGCTCGGGATTGATGTAGCAGTGGTACTCGCGTCCCGTGGGGATGCGGTTCAGAAGCTCGATGCACCCGATCTCGATCAGGCGGTCGCCGCCCTTGGGGTCGAGGCCGGTGGTTTCGGTGTCGAGGACGATCTCGCGCATGCGCCTCTTGTGCCGTGACTTGCAGGCGCCGTTCAAGCCCAGTGGCGCGCGAAGGCCGCGCCGGGCCGGTCGGCAAGTTGCTTGAAGATCACATCGAGCTGCGCCCGGCCGGCGGGAATCTCGCCGCTGGTATCCACGACAAAATCCGCCTTCGCCCGTTTTTCCGCATCCGGCATCTGGCGTGCGATCAATTTCTCCAGCTTTTCCCGCGTGAGGTTGTCCCGCTTCATCAGGCGCTGACGCTGCAGCTCGGGCGTGGAGCTCATGACGATCGTGACGTCGACGAGCTTGTCGGCCCCGGTTTCGAACAGTAGCGGGATCTCCAGCACGGCGATTTCTGCACCGGCGGCCTCGGCCTCGGCAAGAAACGCGCGCTCTGCGGCGCGCACCAGCGGGTGCACGATCGCCTCCAGCTCGGGAAACCGCTCCGGTGCCAGCATGAGCGCGTTGCTGAGCTCGGCGCGATCGACCTTGCCGCCCGTGGTCGTGCCGGGGAACGCGCCTTCGATGGCGGCCACGGCCGCACTCTCGTAGAGCCGGTGCACCTCGGCGTCGGCGTCGAAGACGGGAATGCTCTTTTCGCGCAGATAAGCTGCCGCTGTGGACTTTCCCATGCCGATGGAGCCCGTGAGCCCGACGATCAGCATGGCTTGGCCCCTTCGATATCGGCCACGATGATGTCGCGCAGCTCGTGGGTAACCTCGGGGCGCACGCCGAACCAGGTCTCGAACCCCGGCACCGCCTGGTGCAGCAGCATGCCGAGGCCGTCCACCGTGCGCAGCCCGCGCGCCTTCGCCTGCGCCAGCAGCGGCGTCTCCAGCGGCACGTAGACGATGTCGGAGACGACGCAGCTCTTCTTCAATTGCGAAAGATCGACATCGAGCGCGCCGTCGCCGCCAAGCCCGATCGACGTGGTGTTGACCAGCACGCCGGCCTCGCGTGCGCCGTTCGTGCGCTCCGCCCAGTCGTGCACCTGCACGCGCGGGCCCAGCTGCCGCGCCAAAGCCTCCGCCCGCGCGCGCGTCCGATTGAACACGCGCACCTCCGGCACGCCCGCCTCGAGGAACCCGTAGACGATCGCGCGCGCCGCGCCGCCCGCCCCCAGGATGCACACAGGCGCATCACGGTCCCAGCCCGGCGCCGCAAGCTCCAGATAGCTCATGTAGCCGTAGGTATCGGTGTTGGTTGCGCACAGCTTGTCCCCGTCGAGCCACAGCGTGTTCGCCGCCCCGACCGCGCGCGCAGCCGCATCCGTCTCGTCGGCCGCGGCGAACGCCGCCTGCTTGTGCGGCACGGTCACGTTGCAGCCGACGAAGCCATTTGCGGCGAGCGACGACAGGAACGCCCCCACCTCCTCCGGCGGCACCGCCTCCTTGGTGTAGGCGCCGTCGATTGCGTACTTGTTGAGCCAGTAGCCGTGGATGAGCGGCGAGCGCGAATGCGCGATCGGCCAGCCTATGACGCACGCGCGCTTCATGCGGAGATCACGCCGCGGGCGCGCAGTTCTCCCAAGACTGCCAACAGCGGCAAGCCCAGGATTGTGAAATAATCCCCCTCGATGCGGGTGAACAGCTGCACGCCCGCCCCTTCCAGCTCATAGGCACCGACCGACTGCCCCACGCGGTCGCCGGCACGCACCAGATACTCGTCGAGGAATTCGTCGGAAAAGTCCCGCATCGTGAGGCGCGCCGTTCCCGTGTGCATCCACACGATGTCCCCAGCTTCTGCAAAGGCAACGGAGGAATGCAGCTCGTGGGTTTTTCCCCTGAGCTTCAACAGGGTCTTGCGCGCGCCCGCCTCGTCGCCGGGCTTGGTCAGGATCTCGTCGCCGAAGGCCAGCACCTGGTCGGCCCCGATGACGAGCGCGTCGCGGTGGCGGGCGCCCACGTCCTCGGCTTTGGCACGCGCCAGCACCTCGGCGACGTGCGTCGGCGCGGTCGCGGGTCCGAGCTTGGCTCTGACCGTGGGCTCGTCGACGTCGGCTGCCTCCACCGTGAAGGGCACGCCGGCGGCGGCTAACAGCTCGCGCCGCGCGCGGCTCGCCGACGCCAGCACGATCGGCCGCGCAGTGTGGTGCAGGCTAGGTTTCGGCGTCATCGTCCCCCTCGCCCACACGGGCGTCGCGGTCGTGCAGCAGCTTCAGAATCGTCGCCGCCGATTCCTCCACCGAGCGGCGCGTCACGTCGATCACCGGCCAGCGGTGCTTGGCGCAGATCCGGCGCGAATGCGCGATCTCCGCCGTGATGCGCTCGCGATCCACGTAGTCGGTGAGATCGCGGTCGCCGAGCAGGATGGCGCGGTTGCGACGGATCTCGGCGATGCGCTCCGGGCTCGCGACCAGGCACACGACGAACGCCGTATGCGGCTGCGACAGCGATTCGGGCAGCGGGATCGACGGCACCAGCGGCAGATTCGCGGTCTTGTAGCCGCGCTGCGCCAGATAGATGCTGGTGGGCGTCTTGGAGGTGCGCGAGATGCCGAGGATAATGATGTCGGCGTCGCTCAGATCCTGCGGCAAGTGTCCGTCGTCGTGCGCCATGGTGAAGTTCAGCGCATCGATGCGCCGGAAGTAGTCGGCGTCCAGCACGTGCTGGCCGGCAACCGTGGGCGTGCGCGCGGCACCCAGATAGTTCTCTAAAACCTGCATGATCGGCTGCAGCACCGCGAGGCACGGCACCTTCAACTCGCTGCACTGGCGCTCGAGCTCCTCTGACAGCTCCTTGTTGGTGATCGTATAGAGCACGATGCCCGGCGCCTGCTCGATCTCCTGAAACACGCGCTTCAGCTGTCGCTTGGTGCGCACCAGCGGATGCACGTGCTCGATGGGACGCACCAGCGCGTACTGCACGGATGCCGCCTTTGCGATCGTCGTCAGCGTTTCGCCGGTGGAGTCCGACACGAGATGCAGATGGAAATAGCTGGGCAGCGTGGTTCCCATTACACGCCGTCCCCTGAGCGCACATCAGCGGGAGAGCATGTTGACAACTGCCATGGTTTTCCCAAGCGCGCCTGCAACCCGGAGGCGGCCTCCCGTCCGGCTGCACGCTTATCCACGCCGATCCCCACAAACGCAGCGGCGCGCAGCACAACCGACGCGGGCCTGTGCGTCATCCACCGTTGAAGGCTTGTCGGGCACTCATCCATGTGTCGTCTACAGGCGAGCCCTGCCGGTTGCAGCGCCACGCCGCGTTCCATCTCGTTGAAGGAGGCTGGCTTTAACGCTCCTTGTACTTCAGCGCGCACCGGCCCACCACATGCGGCATGCTCACGGCAAGCCTGTGCGCAAGGCTGGGGACAGGGTAGGACAATCCCGATATCCTCCAAATCCACGGCCCTAAGAAGAGAAACAGCAAGAGTCCTGAAGATTCAATCTTGAGTTAAAGAAAAGCATGTCCAACGTCGTCCAAGCCGCCAAAAGGTTTGCAAGCCCACCTGCCCTGCTGTCGGTGCTGACCGGCAAATCCGTCACCCCGCCGCCCATGTGGCTCATGCGGCAAGCCGGGCGCTACCTGCCCGAATATCGCGAGGTGCGTGCCAAGGCAGGCGGCTTTCTCGACCTGTGCTACACGCCCGAGCTCGCAGCCGAGGTGACGCTGCAGCCGATCCGCCGCTTCGGGCTCGACGCTGCGATCCTGTTTTCCGACATCCTCGTCGTTCCCGACGCGCTCGGCCAGAAGGTCGCCTTCGTCGAGGGCGAGGGCCCGCGGCTCGAGCCGGTGCGCTCGTCCGAGGACCTGGCGCGCCTCGATCGGGAACGCACCGGCCCCACCTTCGCCCGCGTCTACGAGACCGTGACGCGCGTGCGCGCCGCGCTGGCGCCGGAGACGGCGCTGATCGGGTTTTGCGGCGCGCCGTGGACGGTTGCGACCTACATGGTCGGCGGCCGCGGCTCCACCGATCAGGCGGAGGCACGCCTGTGGGCCTACCGCGACGCCGACGGTTTTTCGGCGCTGATCGACCTGCTCGTGCAGGCGTCGATCGACTACCTCGACGGCCAGGTGCAGGCCGGCGCCGACGCGCTGCAGATCTTCGACACCTGGGCCGGCGCGTTGTCCGAGCCGGAGTTCCAGCGCTGGGTGGTGGCGCCCACGCGTCGAATCGTGACAGAGCTGAAGCGTCGGCACCCCCGCGTGCCGATTATCGGATTTCCGCGCGGTGCGGGCACCAAGGCGGCGGATTACCTGGAGACGACGGGGGTGGATGGGCTTGGCTGCGATACCGGTATGCCGCTTGACGAGATGCGCGCCCTCACCCGCGGCGGCAAGGCCGTGCAGGGCAACATCGATCCGCTTTTGCTCGTCGCCGGCGGTGCCGCCCTCGATACGCGCGTCCGCGAGACGCTCGATGCGATGCGCGGCGTGCCCTTCATTTTCAACCTCGGCCACGGCATCGTGCCGGAGACGCCACCCGAGCACGTCGCCCGCCTCGTCGCGCTCGTGCGCAACCCGGGCGCTTGAGCCATGCTCTGGCTCAAGGCGCTCCACATCGTGGCAGTGATCGCCTGGATGGCCGGGCTGCTCTACCTGCCGCGGCTGTTCGTCTACCACGCCGAGGCCAAGCCGGGCTCCGAGCTGTCGGAGACCTTCAAGACGATGGAGCGGCGTCTTTTACGCGCCATCATGAACCCGGCGATGATGGTTGTATGGATCACCGGACCCTGGCTGGCCTACTGGGAGGGGGTCTACATGGACGGCTGGATGATGGCCAAGGCCGCGCTCGTCGTCCTCCTGACCGGGTTCCACCACGCGCTGGGGGCTTGGCGCAAAGCCTTCGTCGAGGACCGCAACACCCATCCGGCGCGCTTCTACCGGGTCGCCAACGAGGTTCCCACGCTGCTGATGGTCGCGATCGTCATTCTGGTGGTCGTCAAACCTTTTTAAGCCAAATTCTTGTAGGAGCGTCTTTTCTGCGCTGATTGCTTCTGCTATACAGATCGCAATCCGCATCGAACTCGGGGCCGCTCAGGCCTATGGGTTGGTCGCCGCAGCCCCAGACCGTCTCGGGTCGAAAGGCAAGGCAGACCGCGCCGTGGCATTCGCCACGTGATCCTAAATCTCCCACCACCTACCTGGCCCGGCTCCCCTTTCCCGCCCCCTCCCTGCCGTGGCCCCCCGGAGCATTCCATGAAGGAAATGAAGCTCGAAGACCTCAAGCTCAAGTCTCCCACGGAGCTCTTGAGCTTCGCGGAAGAGTCCGGCGTCGAGAACGCCAGCACCATGCGCAAGCAGGAGCTGATGTTCGCCACGCTGAAACAGCTCGCCGCCAAAGAGGTTGAAATTACCGGCACCGGCGTCGTCGAGGTGCTGCAGGACGGCTTCGGCTTCCTGCGCTCGCCCGACGCCAACTACCTGCCGGGACCCGACGACATCTACGTCTCGCCCTCTCAGATCCGCCGCTTCGCGCTGCGCTCGGGCGATACCGTCGAAGGCCAGATCCGATCGCCCAAGGAAGGCGAGCGCTACTTCGCCCTTCTCAAAGTCTCGAAGATCAACTTCGAGGACCCCGAGGCGACGAAGCACAAGATCCACTTCGACAACCTGACGCCGCTCTACCCGACCGAGTGGCTCAAGCTGGAGACCGAGGATCCGACGGTCAAGGACTTCTCCGCCCGCGTCATCGATATCGTGTCGCCGATGGGCAAGGGCCAGCGTGCGCTGATCGTATCACCGCCGCGCACCGGCAAGACCGTGCTCCTGCAGAACATCGCCCACTCGATCACCGCCAATCACCCCGAGTGCTATCTCATCGTGCTGCTCATCGACGAGCGGCCCGAGGAGGTCACCGACATGCAGCGCTCGGTGAAGGGCGAGGTGATCTCCTCGACCTTCGACGAGCCGCCCTCGCGGCACGTGCAAGTCTCTGAAATGGTGATCGAAAAGGCCAAGCGCCTGGTCGAGCACAAGCGCGACGTGGTGATCCTGCTCGACTCGATCACGCGGCTTGGCCGCGCCTACAATACCGTCGTGCCGTCGTCGGGCAAGGTGCTGACCGGCGGTGTCGACTCGAACGCCCTGCAGCGGCCCAAGCGCTTCTTCGGTGCGGCTCGCAACATCGAGGAAGGCGGCTCGCTCACCATCATCGCCACCGCACTGATCGATACCGGCAGCCGCATGGACGAGGTGATCTTCGAGGAGTTCAAGGGCACCGGCAACGCCGAGATCATTCTCGACCGCAAGGTCTCCGACAAGCGCATCTTCCCTGCGATCGACGTGTCGCGCTCGGGCACCCGCAAGGAGGAGCTGCTCGTTCCAAAGGACCAGCTCAAGAAGGTCTACGTCCTGCGCCGCATCCTGAACCCGATGGGCACCATGGATGCGATCGAGTTCCTGATCGACAAGCTGCGCTCGACCAAAACCAACAACGAGTTCTTCTCGTCCATGAACACGTAAGAGCGCAGGCACAGACCGGAATGCAAAAGGGCCGCTTCACCGCGGCCCTTTTTGTTTGTCATAAAGGTTCACTTGCTGTCTTGGTCTCAAGTCCATTCAAATTGGAAAAAATTGACAGTTTCCCGCACACGCCGCGTTCGTTCGATCGTGCAATGATACGTGCAATGACCTTTCGCGTGAGAGTTCGCATGACAGCTAAAATCCTGCCCGTCGCCCTCATGAGCGCTTTTGTCGTCTCCGTTCCGGCAGGCGCCGAAGACAAGCCCGCGGCGGACGAAACGCCAATGTACCTGGGAACGGAGCCGCTTGAATCGTGTGTCAGCCGCTGGGACGCAGGCACTCATCTGACGAAAGAGGAATGGCGCGAGACGTGCAAACGCATCTCGGAGGAACGCGGTCCCTACATCAAGAAGAACCAAGGTGTCGCGCCTGAAAGCAAATAGCGACGAGCGTTGCTAGCGAAACCACAAAGGCCGCGTCATCGCGGCCTTTTTTGCATCCAACCTCGACGAGCTACTGACGTCATCGCAGCGTCATGGCGAAGCCATGCTTCGCACACGCTGGGACCCACGCAAGTCTCCGCTGCCGCTCCGCGCTGGCCGGCTGCGTTTAATCGAGGGATCAGTAAATCCTACTCCGCCGCGTCGACGATGCGGCGCGCTTCCTGCGCCGGCGTCTCCACCGGCTCCACCGGCTTCTTGTAGCGCTCGGGCTCGCCGGCGCCGGGCTTGTAGAAGAACGGGAACAGGAACTGCTCCACGTAGCCCTTGGGGAAATTCGGCACCTCGTCGACGCCCAGATCCTTGGCCGTGATCTCACGCGAGGGCGTCTCGTTGAAGGTGCCGGCCAGGCGGTCCCAGATGGTCAGGAACAGTCCGAAGTTGCAGTCGCCTTCCGTGCCCCAGTTGACGTGATGCAGGTGGTGGATGCGCCCGATCGACAGATGCTTCTGCAGAGGTCCCAGCCGCGAGTCCACGTTCGAGTGCTGCACGATCAGCGTCACCGAGATGAGGAAGCCGAGCAGGAACGCCACCGGCACCGGCATGCCGATGATCACGAGCGGCATGTTGGCGATGACCATATCGATCACCTGGTGCAGCGGGTGGCGCAGCACGCCGTTGAATCCGTAGAGCCTGCCGACGCCGTGATGCACCGCGTGCAGCCGCCACAGCGGCGCGTAGCGGTGCGACAGGTAATGCATCACCATGAAGGCGAAGTCGGAGAGGATGAAGGCCATCAACAGCTGGCCCCACAGCGGCCACTGGGTCGGCCACAGCCCCTGGAACGGAAACAGCCAGCAGATCACCGGGATCAGCAGCGCGCCCACCACCGACTGGTACTCGTAGACGAGCACGTGGAAGACGTTGGTCTTGGTGTCTCCGTGCTCGTGGTGGTCGTTCCACTCCTCGAAGAACGGCGCGATGCGCTCAGCCGAGAACGAGGTCAGATAGGCGAGCGCCAAGAGCGGTGCCAGCAGCACGTAGGCCCAAGGATGCCCGCCCGCGATCACGAGCTCGGACACCACGAGGTACGCGGCGGCGGTCAACCCGAGCATCATGAACGGCGCGTAGCCATAGCGCACGAGCGCTCTGAGTGCGGGCATCAACTAGGATCTCCAGTCACGAGGTGCGAAGCGGGTGCCGAGCCCGCTCACATGGTGCGTTTCCAAAAAGACCACAACGTCGGAGCGGGCAGCGCGGTTGTCGAAATTGCGCGGCTGCGGACCCGGCGGGCCGCCTCGATGTGCCGTCATCATATGCTTCGTTGAGCTGTCAACGTCCTAACGAGCTCGTCTGTTTCGTTCAAAGGTGGTGAGCACTGGGGCCCGAGGCAAGCATACGCCGTAGCATGCTGATTTACGGGCTGCTTGTCGCGCAGGGCAGCCAGCTCCGATGTGCCGGCTTCCATGCAATATTGCAACGCGCCGGGCAAAGAAATAGTTCTAATGGCCCCCATAAGGTCTTGGCTGCCTTCAAGTTTTTTACCAACGATGACGACCTGCTGGGGCGCGATCAGGTCGATCGCCCCGGCCAGCAGGCCGGTGTGTGCGACAATGTTACGCCCGATCTCGCCGGCGAAGGCGGCCATCAGCGCGGCCGCCCGATCCAGGTAGCGCGCCTCGCCCGAGAGGCCGCCGAGGGCTGCGAGATTGGACAGCATGATGGCGTTGGCGTTGGGCGTCGCATCGTCCATGCCCGGTCGCATGCGCACGATCACGTCGTCGGTATCGTCGGCTGAGGTTGCATATCCTCCATGCTCCGCCATCCAGTAATGGCGATCGAGCACGTCGCACCACGCAACCGCCTGCGCGAAGTAGGCCTGCTCGCCCGTCGCCTCGTGCAGGCGCAGCGCCGCCCAGATCATGTTGGCGTAGTCGCCGGCCGTGGCCGGCGCCTTCACCTGACCGTTGCGGCTGGCGTGGCGCAGGCGGCCGTCGACCACCATGCGCGTCGACACGAACGCAAACGCTTGGCGCGCCAGCTCCAGCCACCGCGGCTCCTCGAAAATGGTCGACGCCCGCGCCAGCGCGGCGATCATCAGGCCGTTCCAGTCGGCGAGCACCTTGTCGTCCCAGCCGGGGCGCACGCGGTGGGCGCGCGCGGCAAGCAGCTTCTCGCGCATGCCTTTGAGGCGCTGCTCCTCTTCCTCTGACAGCAACTGGAGGTGCGCCAGACGATTGAGGATCGTCGCATCCTCCCAGTTTCCATGCTCGGTGACGTCGTAGACACCGGCGAAGAAGCGCGCGTCGTCCTCCCCTAGCACCTCCACGATCTGCGGCAGCGTCCATACGTAGAACTTGCCTTCCACGCCTTCGGAGTCGGCGTCGAGCGAGGCGGCAAAGCCGCCGCCCTCGGCGATCATCTCACGCTCCAGCCATGCGACCGTCTCCGCGATGCGCGTCCGGTAGAGCGACGACTGCGTCTCGCGGAAGACCTCCGTCATCAGCTCGATCAGCAGCGCGTTGTCGTAGAGCATCTTCTCGAAGTGCGGCGCCAGCCACGTCTCGTCGACCGAGTAGCGCGCGAAGCCGCCGCCGAGATGATCGTAGATGCCGCCCTGGCAGATGTTGTCGAGCGTCACGATGACCGCCTGGCGCGCGGCTGCCTCGTCGTAGCGAATGCCGCCGCGCCATAAGAGCCAGAAGATGCTGAACTGCGGGAACTTCGGCGCGCCCCGCAAGCCGCCGCTGACGGGATCGACGGCGGTCGCCAGCTTGGCGACGAGCTGCTTGAGCACAGAATCGTCGACGCTCGCGGTCGCGGCGCCGGAGGCGCGCGGCTCGAGGCTCTGGGTCAGCGCCTCGGCGTTCATGGCGGCCTTGTCGGGCGTCTCGCGGTAGACGGTCTCGATCTGGCGCAGCACGTCGACGAAGGCCGGTCGCCCGTAGCGCGCGTCCTTGGGAAAGTAGGTGCCGCCCCAGAAGGGGCGCGCGTCCGAAGTCGAGGAACATGGTCAGCGGCCAGCCGCCCTGCTGGCCCAGCGCATGCAGCGCGCCCATGTAGATGGCGTCGATGTCGGGACGCTCCTCGCGGTCCACTTTGATGTTCACGTAGAGGTCGTTCATGACGGCAGCCGTCGCCTCGTCCTCGAAGCTCTCGTGCGCCATGACGTGACACCAGTGGCAGGCCGCGTAGCCGACCGACAAGAGGATCGGCTTGCCGCTGCTCTTGGCCTCGGCCAGCGCGTCGGGCCCCCACGCCCGCCAGTGCACGGGGTTGTCCCTGTGCTGGAGCAGATAGGGGCTCGTCTCCTGGCCGAGACGGTTCTCGCTCATGGGGCCTCGCAGATTGCCGATAGACCTAACGTGGGGCATCGGGCGGCCCGATGCTAGTCGGGATGGCGCCTGATCCCGTACTTCTACCTGCACCTGGCGCTCCGATCTGAAAGCTGAAGAGCTGGAGGCCGCGGACAAAGGCGAACTATGTCATCATACTAGCCCAATGGGTCGCTAGGTGACGTGGGGCGATCGCTGCTACCCCAGCCGGGAGAGGTGAAGTACCGGCGCTCTGTTCTCACTTCTCCGTCGATTCTAAGTGTGGCTCCGCCTCACCTCTCCCAGCGGGAGAGGTCGGCTGGACGAGCGCAGCACGCCAGCAGGGTGAGGGGTTAACACGCGGAAAATAGCCGCAATCCGTGGGCGGGTTAGCGTAAGCGTAGCCCGCCGCCTCCCTGCGCCCGGTGCGATACGCTTACGCTTAGCTTGCTCGCAGGTGGTATCGAGAAAGAATGGACGAGACGCCGACCATCTTCGCACTCTCCTCCGCGCCCGGCCGGGCCGGCATCGCGGTCGTGCGCGTGTCCGGACCCCGCGCCGGCGACCTCATCGATGCGCTCGCGTCGCCACGCCCGAAAAAGCGGTGGGCCGCCCTGCGCCGTATCCGCGATCCGCAATCGGGCGAGGCGATCGATCAGGGGTTGGTCCTGTGGTTTGCCGCGCCACAAGACCGAGACCGGCGAGGACATGGCCGAGTTCCACCTGCACGGCGGCCCCGCCATCGTGAAGGCGGTGCTCGCGCTTCTGGGACGCCAGCCGGGATGCCGGCTGGCCGGGCCCGGCGAGTTCGCGCGGCGCGCCTTCGAGAACGGCAAGATCGATCTCGCTCAGGTCGAAGGTCTTGCCGACCTCATCGCGGCGGAGACCGAGGCGCAGCGGCGCCAGGCGATGCGGCAGATGGGCGGCGCGCTGTCGGAGCTCTACGAGGGCTGGCGCGCGCAGCTGATCCGCGCCAGCGCGCTGGTCGAGGCGGTCATCGACTTCAGCGACGAAGCCGACGTGGCGAACGAGGCGTTCGGGATCGCGCGCAACATGGTGGACACGCTCCGCGCCTCCATTGCCGCGCATCTCGACGACGACAACCGCGGCGAGATCCTGCGCGACGGTTTCCGCGTCGTGCTCGCCGGTGCGCCCAACGTCGGCAAATCGAGCCTGTTGAATGCGCTCGCCAAGCGCGACGCGGCGATCGTCTCGGAGGAGGCCGGCACCACCCGCGACGTCATCGAGGTGCGGCTCGATCTGGACGGCCTGCCCGTCGTCGTCTCCGACACCGCCGGCATCCGCGAGGCGCTGGGATGCCGTCGAGCAGGAAGGCATCCGCCGCACGCTGGCGCACGCCCGCGACGCCGACCTCGTCATCTGGCTCTCCGACGCCACCGCGCCGGCCGCCTCCGCCCCGCCCGAGCTCGGCGAGCGGATCCTCGCCGTCACCAACAAGACCGATTTGTCCCCGGCCGGGGACAAGCTCGGCATCTCCGCCAAGACCGGAGCGGGGATAGATGACCTGGCCCGGCGCCTTGCGCAGCTGGCGCACGAGCGCATCGGTGTGTCATCGAGCTCCCCCGCCATCACCCGGGCGCGATACAGGACCGAGCTTCAAGCGTGCATGACAGCGCTCGATGCGTTCATGTCCGGGGTTCAGAGCGACATTGAATTGCGCGCCGAGGACCTGCGCCAGGCCGGGCACGCGCTGGGGCGCATCACCGGCCGGGTCGACGTCGAGGACGTGCTGGGGGAAATCTTCGGCCGCTTCTGCATCGGCAAGTAGGCCGGCAATTCGCAGCCGGCTATTTTTCTGTTCCCTCCCCCCTTGCGGGGGAGGGTCAGGGAGGGGGGGTGTCCACAAAGGCGCGCGTTCTTCACCACCCCCACCCCATCCCTCCCCCATCAAGGGGGAGGGAGCAGGGAGGCGAGGCGGGGCCTCTATCGCGAGATGTTTCACGTGAAACCCGTCGTTAACCATGGCGATTGCTTTTGACCCCGGCCCCCCGGCGCACGTAGAAATCGCCCGGCCTGCGATAATCGCGGAAGTGGATTTGGTGATGAGCGATAATCGCTTCGATGTGATCGTGGTGGGCGGCGGCCACGCCGGGTGCGAGGCGGCCGCTGCGGCCGCGCGCATGGGCGCTGCAACCGCGCTCGTGACCCACACCTTCGCGACCATCGGCGAGATGTCGTGCAATCCGGCCATCGGCGGGCTGGGCAAGGGCCACCTGGTGCGCGAGATCGATGCGCTGGACGGCCTGATGGGCCGCGTCGCCGACGCCGCCGGCATCCAGTTCCGGCTCCTGAACCGCTCCAAGGGCCCCGCCGTCCAGGGCCCCCGCGCCCAGGCCGACCGCGCGCTCTACCGGGCGGCCATGCAGGCCGCCATCCGCGCCACCCCCAACCTCGAGGTGATCGAGGGCGGCGTCGAGGACCTGATCGTGAGTGATGGCCGGGTCGCCGGCGTCGTTACCGGCGACGGCCGCCGGCTTTCCGCCCGTGCCGTGGTGCTGACCACCGGCACCTTTCTCAACGGCCTCATTCATCTGGGCGAGCAGAAGATCCCGGCCGGCCGCTCAGGCGAGGCCCCGGCCCTCAAGCTGTCGGAGCGGCTGTATGGCTTGGGACTACAACTCGGGCGCCTTAAGACCGGCACCCCGCCGCGGCTGTCGGCCGCCTCCATCGATTGGGATGCGCTGGAAAAGCAGCCCGGCGACGACCCGCCCGAGCCGTTCTCGTTCCTGACGACGCGCATCACCACGCCGCAGGTTTGTTGCGCCATCACCCGCACCACGGCCGAGACCCACGCCATCATCCGCGCCAATCTCGCCCGCTCGGCCATGTATTCCGGCCAGATCGCCGCGACCGGCCCGCGTTACTGCCCCTCAATCGAGGACAAGGTCGTGCGCTTCGCCGACCGCACCGCGCACCAGGTGTTCCTGGAGCCGGAGGGTCTGGACGACGACACGGTCTACCCCAACGGCGTCTCGACCTCGCTGCCTGCCGATGTGCAGGAGGCCTTCATCCGCTCCATGCCGGGCCTGGAGCGCGCCGTGATCAAGCGGCCGGGCTATGCCATCGAATACGACTACGTCGATCCGCGCGAATTGGCGCCCACGCTTCACGTGAAACGTCTGCCGGGCCTGTTTCTGGCCGGCCAGATCAACGGCACCACCGGCTATGAGGAAGCCGGCGCGCAAGGCCTGGCCGCGGGCATCAACGCCGCCCTCCTGGCCGCCGGGGAGGATCGCGACTTCATCGTCTCGCGCGCCGACGGCTATCTCGGGGTGATGATCGACGACCTGGTCACCCGCGGGGTCTCCGAGCCCTACCGCATGTTCACCTCGCGCGCCGAGTACCGGCTGCGCCTGCGCGCCGACAACGCCGACCAGCGGCTCACGCCGCTCGGGATCGCCTTGGGTTGTGTCACCAAGGCGAGGCGGCAGGCGTTCGAGGCGAAGACGGCCGCTCTCACGGATGCGGCGGCGCTGCTGCAGACCCTGTCGCTCACCCCCAGCGAAGCCGGCCGCCATGGCCTGGAGGTCAACCGCGACGGCCGCCGCCGCTCCGCTTTCGACCTGCTCGCCCTGCCCGGAGTCGATCTCGGTCGCCTCTCTGCCATCTGGCCGCAGATCGGCGCGCTCGCCCCCAAGATCGCCGCCCAGGTCGCGGTCGACGCGCGCTATGCCTCCTACGTCCGCCGTCAGGACCTGGACGTCGCGGCCCTGCGCAAGGACGAAGCGCTCGCCATACCGCCGGCCTTCGACTTTTCCTCCCTCCCGGGACTCTCCACCGAAGTGCGCCAGAAGCTGACGCGCCACCGCCCGGCGACGCTCGCCCAGGCCGCTCGTATCGACGGGATCACGCCTGCGGCGCTGTTGCTGCTGCTCGCCCGCCTGAAGGCGCCGGCACGGAAGTCGGCCTGATGACCCCGGAAATCACCGCGCCGGTCCGCGGCCCTGAGGATTTCGCGGCCCGTTTCGGCGTTTCACGTGAAACGATTGTTAAGCTTCTGGCCTACGCGGCTCTGCTCCAGCAGTGGCAGCGGACGATCAATCTGGTGGCGCCGAGCACGCTCGATGACGTCTGGGACCGGCATTTCGCCGATTCGGCCCAGCTTCTGGCCCTTGCGCCACCCAGCGCCCAGACCTGGCTCGATCTCGGCTCGGGCGCCGGTTTTCCCGGGCTGGTGTTGGCAATAATCCTCGCCGAGCGCGGCGGCGCTAACGTGACGCTCATTGAAAGCGACACGCGCAAAGCGGCCTTCCTCGCCGAGGTCGCCCGCCAGACGAGGGTCCCTGTGGACATCTTGCGAGCCCGAATCGAAAACAGCGCGACTCAACGTAAGGTCGACGTGATCACAGCCCGCGCTCTGGCGCCTTTGCCGCGGCTTCTGGATCTGGCGGCTCCTTACTATGCCGCTGAGACCGTGGGGCTTTTCTTGAAAGGGCGCGAGGCGCAGGCCGAAACGGACCAGGCGTTGAAACGCTGGGATTTCTTAAGTGCGTTGCACCCGAGCCAAACGGACCGCGATGGCCGCGTGGTCGAGGTGCGCGCGCTGAAAGCCAAGACGGAGGAGCATTCGCGATGAGCGGGCCTATGGGCGCCAGAGACCCCCGCGTCCTGGCAATCGCCAACCAGAAGGGCGGCGTCGGCAAAACGACGACCGCCATCAATCTCGGAACCGCGCTGGCCTCGATCGGCGAGCGGGTTCTGGTGCTCGACCTCGATTCGCAAGGCAACGCCTCGACGGGACTGGGCATCTCGATCGAAGGACGCGGCAAGACCTCATTCGACGTCCTCACAGGCGCGGCCAGCATCATGGAATGCTCGCAGCCGACCGCCGTGCCGGATCTGCATGTCGTGCCCGCCAACGCCGATCTCGTCGGCGTCGACACGGTGCTGACCGATACAACCCGTGCCTTTCGTCTGCGCGATGCGATCGCCGCCTTTTCGGCGCATCAGCGCAATCTGGCGCCGGAGGAGCAGTACAAATTCGTCCTCATCGACTGTCCGCCGTCGCTCAATCTCCTCACGCTCAACGCCATGACGGCGGCGAACGCCGTGCTGGTGCCGGTGCAGTGCGAGTTCTTCGCGCTGGAAGGCATCTCGCAGCTCAAGGAGACCATCGACCAGATTCGCGCGACGCTCAACCCGACGCTGCAGATCCAGGGCGTCGTGCTGACCATGCATGACGCGCGCACGTCGTTGTCGAAGGAGGTCGCCGAGAACGTACGCGCGTTCTTCGGCGCCAAGGTCTACGAGACGATCATCCCGCGCAATACGCGCGTCGCCGAGGCTCCCTCGCACGGCAAGCCGATTCTTCTCTACGACTTCGACTGTGCCGGAAGCCAAGCCTACATCAAGCTCGCCACCGAGATCATCGAGCGAGAGCGCCAGACCCAAGCAGCGTGAAGCAGGCAGCATGACCGAGAGAATCATACCCATGAATGCGAACGCGCCGCTCCAGAAGGGCCGCCTGGGGCGCGGACTCGCTTCGTTGATTGGAGAGCCGGTCACCGGGCAGCCGGTGCTGCCGCCGGAAGGCGAGCAGCGCATGGTGCCGATCGCCGACGTGAAGCCGAGCCGGCTCAACCCGCGTAAGGACTTCCGCGACGATGAGCTCGCCGAGCTCGCCGAACTCGATCCGTACCAAGGGCTTGGTGCAGCCGATCATTGCGCGGCCGGTTGCCGGTGGCTACGAGATCGTCGCCGGCGAGCGCCGCTGGCGCGCGGCGCAGAAGGCCGGTCTGCACATGGTGCCGGTCATCGCGCGCGACCTCTCCGACAAGGAGGTGCTCGAGCTCGCCATCATCGAGAACGTGCAGCGCGCCGACCTCAACGCCATCGAGGAGGCGACGGGCTATCGCGAGCTGGTCGAGCGCTTCGGCTACAGCCAGGAGCAGTTGTCGGAGATCATCGGCAAAAGCCGCAGCCACGTCGCCAATACGCTGCGCCTTTTGAAGCTGCCCGAAGGCGTGCGGGTGATGGTCCAGGAGGGCCAGCTTACCGCCGGACATGCGCGCGCGCTGATCAATCGCGACGACGCGGAGATGCTCGCCCAGCACATTGTCGAGCACGACCTCAACGTGCGCGAGGTCGAGGCGCTGGTGCAGGACGACGGCTCCGTCTCGAGCTCGACGAGCCGCCGCCCCAACGAGAAGGATTCCGACACCCGCGCCTTCGAGAAGGAGCTGAGCGACCTCCTCGGCCTCAGGGTCGAGATCAAGCGCGGCTCCGGCGACAGCGGCAACCTGGTCATCAAGTACGCCAACTACGAGCAGCTCGATTACATTCGGGTGCGGCTCGTCAACGGCACTGGCGGTTGATCCTCAAGGCCGCTCTCGGACCAATGACGGCTTGACGACACGTGCCGCTTGCTGCATGAGCCGGACGCAGCAAGCCCTTGCGTCGGCTAGGATTTGGCCATGAGCGACGACGTGCTACTGCAACTGGCGGCCGCCATCCGCGCGCGGCGCTCGGCTGCGCCCGAAAGCTCCTACAGCCGCCAGCTCCTCGATGCCGGCCCCGTCACGCTGTGCCAAGAAGCTCGGCGAGGAGGCGGTCGAGACCGTCATCGCCGCCGTTGGCGAGAGCGACGAGGCTCTGAAGGCTGAGGCCGCCGATCTTATCTATCACCTGCTGGTGCTGCTCGAGAGCCGCAACATCGAGCTTTCCGACGTCCTTGCCGTGCTGGAGCGCCGTCAGGGCGTCTCGGGCCTGAAAGAGAAGGCCGACCGCGCCAAGCGTTGATAGACTTGGTCTCCTCCTGGTCACCGGCGCGGCGCGAAATCGCGATGTCAAACCCGGCAAACCTGCAGTACTCGCCCTACCGGAT
Organism: uncultured Alphaproteobacteria bacterium; assembly: GCA_963776675.1. GTDB lineage: Bacteria > Pseudomonadota > Alphaproteobacteria > Rhizobiales > Hyphomicrobiaceae > Hyphomicrobium_A. The sequence continues at coordinate 107,047 of CAVZNR010000029.1, forward strand.
CTTCACCCGGGACGAGTGGGCGCGCCTGCGTGCCGATACGCCGATGACGTTGCGCGAAAGCGAGCTGGAGCAGCTGTCGGGTCTCATCGAGGAGCTTTCGGTGCGGGAGGTCGAGGAGATCTACCTGCCGATGTCGCGCCTCCTCAATCTCTACGTCGCCGCCGCCCAGCAGCTTCACTCCGTCTCCTCCAAGTTCTTGGGCCGCACCGACGGCAAGGTGCCCTTCATCATCGGCGTTGGCGGCTCGGTCGCCGTGGGCAAGAGCACCACCGCCCGCGTGTTGAAGGCGTTGCTCGCGCGCTGGCCCGACCACCCGCGCGTGGACCAGATTACGACCGACGGTTTCCTGTGGCCCAACGCCGAGCTGCAGCGCCGGCAGATCATGGATCGCAAGGGCTTTCCCGAGAGCTTCGACACGACGCGGTTGTTGAACTTCCTGGCCGACGTGAAGTCGGGCGTCGCGAAGGTCGAGGCGCCGGTCTACTCGCACTTCCATTACGACATCCTGTCGGACCAGACGACGGTCATCGAGTCGCCCGACATCCTCATCGTCGAGGGGCTCAACGTGCTGCAGCCGGCGCGCATGCCGCGCGGCGGCGAGGCGATCCCGTTCGTGTCCGACTTCTTCGATTTCTCGATCTACCTCGATGCGTCGCCGGACGTCATCGAGGACTGGTACTTGTCGCGCTTCATGCGCCTGCGCGCCACCGCCTTCCGCGATCCCGGCGCGTACTTCCACCAGTACTCGAGCCTCGCCCCCGACGCTGCGCGTGAGCGCGCGCTGGAGATCTGGCGCACGATCAACCTCAGGAACCTGGAGGAGAACATCCTCCCCACGCGCCAGCGCGCGCGTCTCATCCTGCGCAAGGCCGCCGATCACCACGTCGAGCAAGTGGCGCTGCGCAAGCTTTAGCGCGCAAGGCCGCAGACAAAAAAAGGACCGCCTGGGGAGGCGGCCCGTCAAGTGACGCGCTCTAGAATAATGGACGGTGCGTTAGGGGATTTTAGTGGAAGGTGCGCCGTCGGCCTCGGCTGCGGTTGAAGACCGCAACGGCCACGGAGTTGAAGGCAAGCTGTCGTCGCATCGCGGATGCGACGAGCGGCTGCTCGAGATAGTGCTGCACGATCACAGCCTGGGCTTGGGCTGCGGTACTCAACAAAGAAAAGGTGAGGTCGCACCAGCCGACGACGAGCGCCGCAGCGGGCGTCGTGGGGGCGACCTCACTATTCGTTTGCGCGGCAACCGGAGCCGGGGCGATCGGCTGCACGGGCTGCGGCGCAGGTCTGCTGTCGTTGGAGTTTGCCGGCACGCGCCGAGAGACACTGGCGCGGGCTCCGAGCCGCGCATGTGCCATCAGCTTTGGCTGCTCCAGACGAAACTTGTCGCGCAGGCGGCGGATGGTCGAAGGATCATCCACGCCAAGCGAGCGAATGGCGGTGGTGGGCTTGAGCCTCGGGTTGGCGGCCAGCAGCGCGGCAATCGTCTCAAGCTGCTGGCGATCGTCGAGCCCGGTTCCTTTCGGGCGCCCGTAACGCACGGTGGCGGTCGGCATGAAATTGACCCCGTTGCCTCGAATCGTTGATTTGAGTTTTTGTCGAAGTGGCGGGGCCTTACCAGGGAGAATAAATGTCTTGTAGAAGCCAGTTTGCGCAATCGGAGGTTATTGTGGCGGAAATGCATACGAAAGATTGTAGGCGCACCGCTACGGCGGCGCGCTTTGCGTGGTGGCTAAGGTGATTTTGGCGCCGGTCGTCTCCGCTCAGGAGACGAGGCCTTCGTTGCGGGCAAGCTCGATGAGCGGCCGCTCGGGTCGCGCGCCGATGTGGCCGATGATCTCCGCGGCGGCGAGACTTCCCAAGCGCCCGCAGTCGGCAAGCGACAGCTCACGCGTCATTCCGTAGAGAAAGCCCGCGGCGTAGAGATCGCCGGCGCCGGTCACGTCGACGACCTCTCTGACGTCCTCGGGCCGGATCTCGATCGTGCGCGATGCCGTCACGATGACCGAGCCTTGCTCGGATCGCGTGAGCACGGCGACGTCGCACTCCCCGCGCACCGCGCTGACCGCTTCGTCAAAACTGTTCACCTGATAGAGCGTGGTGATCTCCTTCTCGTTGGCGAACAGGATGTGGACGCCGTCGCGCACGAGCTTGCGGAAGTCATCGCGATGACGGTCGACGCAAAAGGCGTCCGATAACGTGAGCGCGGTCTTGCGTCCGGATTTGGCGGCGATGTCCGCGGCGGCGTGGAAGGCGCGCTTGGCTTCAGGTTTGTCGAACAGGTAGCCCTCGAGATAGGTGACCTTGGCGGCAGCGATGAGTTTTGCATCGACCTCGCCGGTCCCGAGCTCGGTGCTGGCGCCGAGATACGTGTTCATCGTGCGCTCGCCGTCGGGTGTGACGAGCACGAGGCACAGCGCGGTCGGCGCGCCACTGACGGCGGGCGGCGTTTCGTAGGTGACGCCGACGGCGCGGATGTCGTGTCTGAAAATCCTGCCGAACTGGTCGTCGGCTACGCGGCCAATGAAAGCGCCGCGGCCGCCGAAAGAAGCCAGACCCGAAATCGTATTGGCGGCGGATCCGCCCGAGCGCTCGACGGCGGGTCCCATCAGGGCATAGAGCGCGTCGGCCTGGCGCGCATCGACGAGGCGCATGAAGCCTTTGTCCAGATCGTGCTTGGACAGAAAAGCGTCGTCGCAGCGTCCGATGATGTCGACGATGGCGTTGCCGATTCCGACCACGTCGTAGCGGGTGTCGTTCATAGAGTGCCTCGATCCCCTGGAATGGCGCGCACTATAGGCGGCGCGCCACGCGGGGCAAGGTGGGGCAAGGTATCGGGACGGATTGAAGCGTTAATGGCGTGCGTTGGGTCGCGCGGCGGCAGCCAGGGTCAATAGAAGCTCCTCGGCCACGGCTTCTTCCAAGGTCCCCGACACCCGGGCCGTCCTGGCCGCTCTCGCGACGCGCGACAAGGCTTGTGTCAGACGCGCCGTCGTCCAGGTGCGGCACTGGAGGCCGAGGGCGTCCTTCTGCTTGAAGTGGATGGGGGGCCGGAGCTGCCGCACGGCGTCGTCGAACGAGCGCCCCTGGTCGATATCGGAGCGTATGCGGTGCAGGCGCTGAAAATAGCGCTGCGTGGCGGCGATGATGCCTTGCGGGCTCTCGCCGGCGGCGACGGCGCGGGCGAGCTCGGCAACCGCTCTCGCGGCATCGCCGGACGCCGCGGCCGTCAGGATGCGGTCGATGGTCTGCTCGGAGGCATCGCCGACGATGGCCTCCACGTCGGCCGGCTCGATCTCGGTCTTGCCGGCGGCGTAGAGGGCGAGCTTCTCGATCTCGCCCCGCGACAGGGCACGGTCGGCGCCGACGCGCGCCAGCAGGAGATCGCGTGCTTCCGGACCGATGGAAAGCCCGTGGCTCTTGAGAGTGGTGCGGATCAGGCCCTCCAGGTCATGGGCCTCATCGGGAAAGCAGGCGACGGCGGCGGCCTGCGCCGACTTTTCGAACAGCGCGCGCATGGCATCGTTGGGGCGCAGATTGCCCGCCTCGACGATGAGTTGCGCAGCAAGGACGTTGCTGCCGATCAGAGGCTGCAACGTGGCGGCGGTGATGCGTCGGCCCGCGATTGCGCGCACAACCTTGGAGCCGCCGAACATCGGCATCGTCTGCAGCTCGATGGCCAGACGATCGGGATCGGAGTCGAAGTCGGAGTTGTCGATGCGGATGATCTCGCCCGGCGGGGTCTCGCGCGCGGCAAGCTGGCTCGCAAGCCGAGCGGCGCGTTCGGCGACGAGGCCGGCGTCGGTGCCGTAAAAAAGCACGGCCGGCACGCTGGGTCCCGGCGGCTTGAGGAAGGATTCTGCTTGGTGGGCCTTTACGGCGACCATGGGTGTTCAGGCATGTGTTGGGGCCTACGGCGCGCGAGGCACATAAACGCGCAACGCAAGGCTAGACGAAGCGCACCGGGTTTAAGCGTTGCCGGAGAGGTAGGCAGCCAGACGTGCCTTCAAATCCTCGGCCACGGTCTGAGCGGCGCGGTCTTCTGCGTCCTTGCGCGCGCGCACGTTCGAGAAGACGGAGTCGAAGCGCTGGAAGGCGCTGCGTCCGTGGCTCTCACCCTGCAGCGCGATCGACTTGTCGTCGAGCCGCACCAGGCGGAAGGAGGCGTTGAGATTGTAAATGCTGCCGGACGAGTTGCCGTCGATCTGCACCAGCGTGGCGCTGATCGACTCGCGCACGACGATCTCGAGCCTGTAGATGGGCTCGAACGCAGCGTTGCCGCCGCCCGTCGACTGGAAGATCAGCTCGTTGCGCAGGCGCTGGCCGACGCGCCCCGGGATCGGGGCGACCTCCAGCTTGGCGAGCTTGTCGTTGACGTTGCCGGTGATGGGAGACGTGGCGTAGAGGGGGCGGAAACCGGAATCGCCGCAGCCGGCCGCGAGCATGGGCACTGCCACGCACACCAACGCAACCCAGACTGTCGATCGGCGGCTAGCAGCGCGCATCGATCGCCCCCAGTTCTACCGCACGAAGCGTTTCGTCCTCACCCGACGACATTCACGATCCTCTGCGGCACGACGATGACTTTCTTGACCGGCCGCCCCTCAAGGGCACGAACTACCGGCTCAAGCCTCAAGGCCGCAGCCTCGATCTCGTCCTTGCCAGCCGTTCGAGCAATCGTGAGCTCGTCCCGCCGCTTACCGTTCACCTGTACGGCAATGGTGATCTGATCGTCAACGAGCAAGGCCGGATCGGCTTTGGGCCACGGCTGATTGGCAAGAAGTGTGTTGTATCCGAGCCTCGCCCAGCATTCTTCGGCCAAATGCGGCATCATTGGGCCGATCATCTGCACCGTGAATTCCAGGGCCTCGCGCAGCGCCCAGGGGAAGCCCTCCCCGGCCTTTTCCACGCCATTGGCCCCGGTCCTGGCTAGCGCGCTGCCTAGAACATTTGCGAACTCGTAGACGTTGGCCACGGCCACGTTGAAGCGCAGGCCTTCGATCGCCCGGGCGACCTGGTCCAGCGCCTTGTGGGTGGCCCGGCGCAGGGCCTCGGCCTCGGGGCCGAACGACTTAGGCTCAGGGGCGCCCTTTTTAGCCGCGACCTCGATCCCCTGGTCGACCAGGCGCCAGATGCGCTGCACGAAGCGGCGGGCGCCCTCCACGCCGACGTCGGTATAGATGACGTCGCGCTCGGGCGGGCTGTCGGACAGCACGAACCAGCGGGCCACGTCGGCGCCGTAGCGGCTGACGAACTCGTCGAGGTCGACCGTGTTCTTGCGCGACTTCGACATCTTTTCCACAGGTCCGATGGTAACCGGCTCGCCGGTTGCCACCTCGACGGCCGCGCGCGTGTCGCCCTCGCCCTCGACGCGCACTTGGCCCGGCAGCAGCCAGCCGCCGCGCTTGGACTTGTAGGTTTCGTGCGTGACCATGCCCTGCGTGAACAGCGCCGCGAACGGCTCACGCACGTTGCTCTTGAGCGCGAGGTGGCCGGTGTCGCACAAGGCGCGCGTGAAGAAGCGCGAATAGAGCAGGTGCAAAATCGCGTGCTCGATGCCGCCGATGTACTGGTCGACGGGCAGCCAATAGGCGGCAGCTTTCTTGTCCACCGGCGTGTCGGCGTGCGGGCCGGTGTAACGCACGAAGTACCATGAGCTGTCGACGAAGGTGTCCATGGTGTCGGTCTCGCGCACCGCGTCCTCGCCGCACGAGGGACATTTCACGTGCTTCCAGGTCGGGTGGCGGTCCAGCGGATTGCCCGGCTTGTCGAAGGTGGCATCGGCGGGCAGCTCGACAGGAAGATCGGCGTCCGGCACCGGCACCACGCCGCACGCCTTGCAGTGGATCACCGGGATCGGACAGCCCCAATAGCGCTGGCGCGAGACGCCCCAGTCACGCAGGCGGTAGTTCACCTTGCGCGCGGCCACGGGCTTCTTGCCGAGCTTCGCCTTCTCGAGGCGCTTTGCCGTCTCCTCGAACGCCTCCTTGGTGGAGAGCCCGTCGAGGAAGCCCGAGTTGATCATGGTGCCGTCGCCGTCGAAGGCCTTGTCGGTGATCGTGAAGGTCTCGGCCTTCTCGCCCGGGGGCAGGATCACCGGGACGACGGGAAGCTCGTACTTCCTCGCGAAGTCGAGGTCGCGCTGGTCGCCCGAGGGACAGCCGAAGATGGCGCCGGTGCCGTAGTCCATCAGGATGAAGTTCGCCACGTAGACGGGTAGCGACCAGCTCTTGTCGAAGGGGTGCACCGCGCGGATGCCGGTGTCGAAGCCCTGTTTCTCGGCTGTCTCGAGCTCAGCGACGGAGGTGCCCACGTGGCGGCACTCCTCGCAAAAGGCCGCAAGCTCGGGGTTGTTCTCAGCTGCTGCCTCGGCGAGCGGATGATCGGGCGCAAGCGCCACGAACGCCGCGCCGAACAGCGTGTCGGGCCGCGTGGTGTAGACCTCGACCTCGCCGAAGCCTTTGGGTGCGGTTTTCTTGTCGAGCGCGAAGCGCACCAGCAGACCGTCGGAGCGCCCGATCCAGTTGCCCTGCATCAGGCGCACCTTCTCGGGCCACTGCTCGAGCGTCTCCAAGGCCTCGAGCAGCTCGTCGGCGTACTCGGTGATCTTGAAGAACCACTGGGTCAGCTCGCGCTGCTCGACGAGGGCGCCCGAGCGCCAGCCGCGGCCATCGATCACCTGCTCGTTGGCGAGCACGGTGCGGTCGACGGGATCCCAATTGACCTTTGAGGATTTGCGATAGGCCAGCCCCTTCTTGAGGAAGTCGAGGAAGAGCTTCTGCTGGTGGCGGTAGTAGTCGGGCAGGCAGGTGGCGATCTCGCGCGTCCAGTCGAGCGACAAGCCCATCGACTTGAGCTGGCGCTTCATGGTCTCGATGTTCTTGAGCGTCCACTCGGCCGGATGGACGTTATTTTCCATGGCCGCATTCTCGGCCGGCATGCCGAAGGCATCCCAGCCCATGGGATGCAGCACGTTGCAGCCCTTGGCGCGCTTGTAGCGGGCGAACACGTCGCCCATGGTGTAGTTGCGCGAGTGGCCGACGTGGATGCGCCCGGACGGGTAGGGGAACATCTCCAGGACGTAGCACTTCGGGCCGGGAGCCTCCTCGGAAGCGCGGAAGATGTCCGCCTTCTCCCAGGCCTCCTGCCAGTGCTTCTCCCGCGTGGGCGCGTCGTAGCTTTCGTTGGCCATCCGGCGTTCGTCTCTAAGTTCGTGATTTGTTGGGCTTTGAGCGCCGTAATGAGCCTCAAAGGAGCAAACGGGTCAAGGCAGCTATTGCATGGCACAACCGACTGAAACGACGCATGGGGCCGCCGAGCGGCTCGCCCAGGTGACGGCGAGGATCGCAAGTGCGGCGCGCGCGGCAGGGCGTGCTCCAGAGGATGTGCATCTCATCGCCGTCTCCAAGACGTTCGAGGCGCCCGATATTTTGCCCGTGCTTGGCGCCGGACACCGGTTGTTTGGAGAGAACCGCGTGCAAGAGGCCAAGGGCAAATGGCCCGACCTCAAGGTGCAGTTTCCCGATGTGGCCCTGCATCTCATCGGGCCCCTGCAGTCGAACAAGGCCAAGGAGGCCGTCGCGCTCTTCGACGCGATCCATTCGATCGACCGGGAGAAGATCGCCCGCGCCATCGCCGAGGAGATGAAAGCGCAGGGCAAGCGGCTGGAGCTGTTCATCCAAGTCAACACCGGCGAGGAGCCGCAGAAGGCCGGCATCATGCCGAAGGATGCGGCCACATTCGCCGCCTTCTGCCGCGACGAACTGGAGCTCGAGATTTCGGGGCTCATGTGCATCCCCCCGGTCGACGAGGAGCCGGCCGTGCATTTTGCCTTCCTCGACAAACTCGCGGGCGAGCTCGGATTCAAGCAGCTCAGCATGGGTATGAGCGACGACTACGAAACGGCGGTTGCGTTCGGAGCGACGCACGTGCGCGTCGGCTCAGCCATCTTCGGCACCCGTCCATCCATACCTGCGAAGGACTAGCCCCTCACCCGCCGCGAAATGCGAGCATGAGCGGGGGTGAGGGGTCGGCCCCGACAAGTCGGGCACCTCCTTCAAGAGTTTCCCTTGGAGAATTCGCGGCAGCCATCCTGTGCCTATGCACCAAATGCTAAGCTCAGCCGAACAAGTGATTCGCGTCGAGGCTCCCTCTGTTATCCCCCTGGAGGCACGCATGACCGCAACCGCAGTGCAAGCGAGAGCCGATGCCGCGGCCAATGACGCGGCCCGCGATGCGCGCGCCGAGGCCTACGAGGAGGCCGTCAACAGCAAGATTACGGGCGTCTCTAAGGCGATCGCAGAGAAGGCGACGAAGAACGGCTGGTATCACTTCATCGTCGACATCTGGATCACCAACCTCAACCGCACCGAGTTCGGCATCTACAAGCGCTCGCGCAACCGCGCCAAGTCGCGCCAGTTCACCTCCGACATGGACATCTTCGCGGAGGTGATCGAAGGCGGCGAGCGCATCGGACTCATCGGCTATCGCGAGGAGCTGTGGGAGAAGGCGCAAGGCATGGACAAGCGCCTCGTCTTCAAGCTGTTCAACGAGACGCTCAACTGGCGCGCGACCATGGACCTGATGATCGGCCGCTCGCTACAGCAGACGATCGCGGCGCGCGGGCTGCCGGTGATGACCTACTCGGTCAACACCGACCAGGACAATTTCATCGTCTACCTGGAGCGCTCGGCCAACAAGTGGCCGCTGATGCCGGAGAACTTCGCGTTCTTCATCATGAACGACGGCAATCCCGAGTTCTATCGCTTGAGGCGAGACTTCATCAATTTCGGCGGCGACTACACGGTCTATGATCAGCGCGACCGCGCCATCGGCCACCTCGACGGCAAGGTGTTCTCGATCGGCGGCAAATGGAAAGGCAAGATCAGGCGCGAGTATGCGGACCGGCGGCTGCTCACCGTGCTGCAGCTGTTCAGCGCCATGCAGATCTTCAATGGGGACTGCCGCCGGCACATGCGCCGGCTGTGGAAAGATGTCCGCCGCGGCAAGGTCGAGCCCAAGCTCGAGCGCCAGGAGGCCGACCTCTACATGAACCCGCGCCGCATCCGCTAGCCGGCGCCGCAATCGTCCATAAACGGATAATTAACCAAAGATCTTCACCTTACCGGAAAGCGTCGATACCCAATTCCGCGCCCCGGAGAGTCGTATGTTCAGAGTTCTCGTCGCCATCGCCCTGGTCAGTGCCGCGCTCGCGGTTTCGGGCTGCACTGGCTCGCTTCGCCTTGGTAGCTCCGTCCACGCCGTCGGAACGACAATGGGCTGAACGGCCCGCAGGCTGTTCGAAGGCGGTCCCAACGCACTAAGCTAAAGCGGTTGCTGCGCGTGTTCGCGCAGTTCTGGTGGACGGGCGCCTGCGCCGCCGCTATGGGGCTGGCGTTCGCAGCATGCGGTCGAGATTGTCCTCGCCGCTCCAGAGACCGCCCATGACCTCGTCCTCCGGGCTCGAAGCCCTCGCTCAAGGCGCGATCCTATCCCCGTTCACGCGCCTGCGGCGTCTCATCGACGCCATTCCCTCCGGTCATGAGAAACCGATCGATCTGACAGTGGGCGAGCCGCGCGAGGCGATGCCGGCATTCGTCGTCGAGCGGCTCATAGAAGCGGCGGCGGACTACGCGAAGTATCCGCCAATACGCGGGACCGTGGAGTTGCGTGCTGCGATCGCCGAGTGGTCGGGGAAGCGCTACGGGACCGTGGCGGCGCTCGATCCCGACCGCGAGATCATGCCGCTCAACGGATCGCGCGAGGGGCTGTTCCTCGCCGCGCTCCCGGCCGCCGGACGCAAGAGAATTGCCGGCAAACCGGCCGTTCTTATGTGCAACCCGTTTTACAGTGCGTACATCGGCGGTGCGCTTGCCGTCGACGCCGAGCCCATTTTTCTCAACGCCACGGAAGCCACGGGCCACCTCCCCGACCTGGAGGCGCTCGCCGCCGACACTGCGCTGCTCGATCGCACGGTTGCGCTTTATCTGTGCTCGCCGGCTAACCCGCAAGGTGCGGTGGCCAGCGAGGCCTACATCGCCCGCGCGCTGCATCTGGCCCGCACGCACGACTTCATGCTGTTCTTCGACGAGTGCTATTCGGAGATCTATACGGGCGATCCGCCGCCCGGCGCGCTGCAGGTCGCGGCCTCGACGGCGGAGCGATACCGCAATCTCGTCGTCTTCAACTCACTGTCCAAGCGTTCCAACCTGCCCGGGCTGCGTTCGGGCTTCTGCGCCGGCGATCGCGCCTTCATCGAGACCTTCGCCGAGATCCGTAACCTGGTCGGTCCGCAGGTCCCAGGCCCCGCCCAGCATGCCTCCGCGGCGGCTTGGCGCGACGAGGCGCATGTCATCGCCAACCGGGCCGCCTATGCGGCCAAATATGACGTCTGCGACCGGGTTCTCGCAGGCCGCTTCGGCTACCGGCGGCCGGCCGGTGGCTTCTTCCTATGGCTCGATGTGAGCAATTGTGGGGGAGCCAGTGACGCTACGGTAACCTTGTGGAAACGCGCCGGTGTCAAGGTGATCCCCGGTGCCTTTCTGGCGCAAGTCGGACGCGAGGGTACCAATCCGGGCCAGGACTACGTGCGGCTCGCATTGGTGCACGACGCGGCCACCGTCGAAGAGGCGCTCGAACGTTTCGTTGTAGTTCTTGCGTAAGAGTCCGTTCGCAAAGATGCCACTCGGTTCCCAACGTGACCCGAGACGCCTGCTCTCCCCCGACATGGAGGACCGGCTGATCGGTTGGCTGACCCGCGCTGGAGGTGCCCTCCTCCTGGCGGGCGTCGGCGGAGCTTGGGCGAGCCTGCTCACCTGGTCGCAGACCGATCCCAGCCTGACGCATGCAGCGGGCGGCGAGCCCACCAACGCGCTCGGCACGGTGGGTGCGGTGTTTGCGGACGTGATGCTCAACACGCTGGGCATTGTGGCCGTGTTTCTACTGCTCGCTCCCATGTTCTGGGGCATCGAGCTCATGCTGGCCGGGCGCACGTTCGCCAGCCGCAAGAAGACCAGCATCTTCCCCTTGTCTGTGCTGCTGCTCGCCGGCGGGTTTGCAGTGCTTCCCATTCCCGAGAGCTGGCCGTTTGCGCACAGTTTCGGCGGCATCGTCGGCGACTGGCTCTACAAGGTCACGGTGACGATCCTGGGCCTGGTGGGGGCCGAAGGCGCAACCGCGCTGGCCGGCCTTGCCTATTTCATCGCGGGCTCCGCCGCGCTCGGCTACTCGGTTGGCCTGGAGCGTGAGCATCTCAATGCCATGATCGAGCGCGGCCGCGGGCTGGCCCGCCGACGCGAATCCCTTTGGACGGACCTTCTCAGCTCCGGCTGGCTGTCCGGTTTCCTGCCCATGCATGCCGAGGAGCCCGAGCTCGTCACCGAGCCGCACGGCTTCGGACACGGCTATCAGGCCGAGCCGGTGGAACCTGCGCGCCGCGGCATGCGCCGCGAGCCGCTTCTTCCGGTGCCGCCTTCCATGGCGCCGCGTGCCGCCGCGCCTGCCGCGCCACCTGCGCCCGCTCGTAACGCTCCCGCGTGGACGGAGGAGCCGATGGATGACATGCCCATCGGTCGCGACCTCACATTCGACGCTTTGACCGACGCCGCCAGCCGCGCCATTGCCGAACGTTTCGCCCCCGCCTCCGCCAAGCGCCGCCGCCGCTCAGCGCCAGGGGTGGCACCGGTGGAGCTCGCACCGGTCGCCCCGGTTGCGGAGGAGCTCGAGGAGCCCCGCCAGCGCAAGAGTGCGCGCTTTGCCGGCCTTCCCTTCTTGCGCCAGGGCACGGGCTATCGCGCGCCCTCACTCAATCTGTTGAAGCGGCCGCCCGCGGCCAAGTCAGGGGGCGAGCTGACGCAGACGGTGCTGCGCGGCAGCGCGCGTCTGCTGGAGGAAGTGCTCGCCGATTTCTCAATCAAAGGCGAAGTGCGGGAGATCAGGCCCGGCCCCGTCGTGACGCTGTTCGAGTTGGAGCCGGCCCGCGGCACCAAGTCATCGCGCGTCGTGGCGCTGGCCGAGGATATCGCCCGCTCCATGAGCGTCACCTCGGCACGTGCAGCGATCGTGCCGGGCCGCAACGTGATCGGTATCGAACTGCCAAACGTGCGTCGCGAGACGGTCTATCTGCGCGACATTCTCGAATCGGATGCGTTCCGTGCGAGCGACGCCGTCCTTCCTTTGGCGCTCGGCAAGTCGATCGGCGGTGATCCGGTCGTCGCCGATCTTGCGCGCCTGCCGCATCTGCTCGTCGCCGGCACGACCGGCTCGGGCAAGTCGGTGGGCATCAACGCGATGGTGCTGTCGCTCCTCTACCGGCGCTCGCCGGAGGAGTGCCGCCTGCTGATGATCGATCCCAAGATGCTCGAGCTTTCGGTCTACAACGGCATCCCGCATCTGCTGACCCCGGTTGTCACCGAGCCGCACAAGGCCGTGGCGGCCCTCAACTGGGTCGTGGGCGAGATGGAAGAGCGCTACAAGCGCATGGCGAGCTTGAGCGTCCGCAATATCGAGGCGTTCAACACGCGCGTGCGCAAGGCGCAGAGCCGCGGCGAGACGCTGTCGCGCACCGTGCAGACCGGCTTCGACAGCGAGACGGGCCAAGCCGTCTACGAGGAGCAGGAGATGCCGGCCGAGGCGATGCCCCACATCGTCGTCGTCGTTGACGAGTTCGCCGATCTCATGATCGTGGCCGGCAAGGAGGTCGAGGCGGCCATCCAGCGGCTCGCGCAGATGGCGCGCGCCGCCGGCATCCATCTCATCATGGCGACGCAGCGCCCCTCGGTCGACGTCGTCACTGGCACCATCAAGGCAAACTTCCCCGCCCGCATCGGCTTCAAAGTCGCCTCCAAGATCGACAGCCGCACCATTCTCAACGAGCAGGGCGCCGAGCAGCTGCTTGGCCAGGGCGACATGCTCTACTCGCTCGGCTCCGGGCAGACGGTTCGCGCACACGGGCCTTTCGTGTCCGACGAGGAGGTGGAGCGCATCGCCGAGTCACTTCGCCGCCAGGGGGCGCCGAGCTACATCGACGGCATTACGGATGCGCCGCCACGCGCCGAGCAGGAGAGTGCCGAGCCGCGCGGCTCGAGCGAGGACGACCTCTACGACATGGCCGTCGCCATCGTGCTGCGCGACCGCAAGGTGTCCACCAGCTACCTGCAGCGGCGGCTCTCCATCGGCTACAACCGCGCCGCCGACGTCGTGGAGCGGATGGAGCGCGAGGGCCTGATCGGACCCGCGAACAACGTCGGCCGCCGCGAAATTCTCGTCGCGAGCCGAGAGGGAAACGCGGCCTAGTCCGCGATTCCGTGAGGCCCTGTGCCTTCGTGCCATGGCGCGACCGCAGCTGCCCAGATGTGGACGCAATGTTCAGGAAAGTCCAAAGTGACCGGGATTTCCCGGGCATCGAGCGGCGATTTCCGGCATAAGACAGTAAGTTTCGGGGAGGCACGGGGGCCTGATGCACCACATGACACGGCTCGTTCTGCGGGCGATGCTCGTCGCAGGTTTGATGCTCGCACCTTTTGCGGCAAGCGCCGAGGATGCGGCCGCCAAGGTGGTCGAGGCGCCGGCGCCCGTGCCCGCGACTCCGCCAGGAGCCGCAGCGGCCGGATCAGCGTGGAACGCCGAGGTTGCGCCCGCCAAGGATGGCGAAGGCATCACACTCGATGATCGGCAGACGGCCATCGTCAACAAGGTCAGTGATTACTTCAAGGAATTGAGCACCCTGCAGGGGCGCTTTGTGCAGACAGGCTCCGACAACAAGCGCATGAGGGGCAAATTCTACGTGCAGCGGCCGGGGCGCTTCCGCTTCGACTACGCGCGGCCCTCGCGGCAGATTGTGGTGTCCGATGGCCGCTATCTGGCCATCCAGGACCTGGACCTCAACAACGAGGATCGCGTGGCGCTCGATCAGACGCCGTTCCGACTGCTTTTGCGCAGCGATGTGAACCTGGTGCGCGACGCCCGCATCATGGAGGTGCAGGAATCCGACGACATGATCATATTGGGGCTGGAGGACAAGGATCCTGACAGCCCGGGTCAAATCCGCCTGTTCCTGACCACCAAGCCGGACTTGGAGCTCAAGGAATGGGTGACCAGGGATGCCCAGGGTCTCAAGACGCGGGTCCAGGTGTCCGACCTCGCCAAAAGCGTCGAGCTCGATGCCAACCTGTTCAAGATCAAGCACATCGGAAACCCAGGTCCGGCCCCCTGACAACTCGGCTGGGTGTGGCTGTTCGGACTCTTGGCAACGGTTGCCTGGGGACAACCTGGGCACAGCTGGTAACATTTTTGTGAAACAGGGCTTCGGGCCCTATTGAACTTGGCACGCTTGCGCTTAAGTCAAGCATGTCAGGTGGTGTCACCCTGTATCGGTAGTGCCCCCCGTCTAGCCGAAAGACGCCACCTGCGGTGCCGGCTTCCCTCCCGGCACCACGCGCGAAAGCGCTCTCGACGCCCAACCCCTCCCCCCGGGGTTGGGCGTTTTTTCGTGGCCAGCGCCCTGCCTAGGGCCGGGCCTACTGGACTGGGGCCGGCAGCTCGGGCCGTGCGGGCTTGGCGGCGATGAGCGTCTCCTCCGATCCCGAAAGTACGGCGTCGATGCGTTGCAGCTCGCTGGCGAGGCGCGTTAGCCTCTTCGCGATGTTGTGGACCAGCTGGTCCGCGATTGTGGGATCGGCCAGCATCTGCGCATGCAACCCATCGCGGGTGAGCTGCAGGGCGCGCACGTGACTGCGCGCGACGATGGTCGAGCCGTAGGTCGCCTCGACCAGCATTGCTGTCTCGCCCAGCAGCGCGCCTTCAGGTATCGGCTCGAGACGTGAAGCGAGCTCCGGCCCACTCACGCGGGCCGTCTCTCCCGAGACGATCAAAATCGCTGCGTGACCTTCGGCGTTCTCTTCCATGATCATCGCGCCCGGGTGGTAGACGATGTGCTCGGCGCGCCGTGCGATCGCGCTGAGCTGCACCGGCGTCAATCCTTGGAAAAGCGGAAGTCGCGCGAGCGCCTCGACAATAAGATCGGTTGCCATTTCCTCTTCCGGCCCGTCGCTTTGGTGTTGGTTCGGATTTCCATCCTGACGCACCGCCAAGGCGTCTTGCGAGCCAGCGGATGAACGATTGCGAAATTTTATGATTCGGAAAGACGGGTCCAGGGTTTGCGCTCCGCCTCCGGCGCGAGGCTGTGCGAGCGTTGCATTGTCGTTACGCAAGCCGTGTCAGGGAACCAGTCTGTATCCGCCTGTCTCCGTCACCAGCAACTCGGCGTTGGAGGGATCCTTCTCGATTTTCTGGCGCAGGCGGTAGATGTGCGTTTCGAGCGTGTGAGTGGTGACGCCGGCGTTGTAGCCCCAGACCTCGTGCAAAAGCGTCTCGCGCGAGACGACCCTGTCACCCGAACGGTAGAGGTACTTGAGGATGGAGGTTTCCTTCTCCGTCAGGCGGATCTTGGTGCCCTTCTCGTCGATCAGAAGCTTGGAAGCCGGTTTGAACGTATAGTGTCCGATGCCGAATACGGCATCCTCGCTCTGTTCGTGCTGGCGCAGCTGCGCACGGATACGGGCGAGCAGGACCGCGAATTTAAAAGGTTTTGTGATGTAGTCGTTGGCACCTGCATCGAGGCCGAGTATCTGGTCGGCATCCGAGACGTTGCCCGTCAGCATCACGATCGGGGTCTTGAACCCGGCCTTGCGCAGGTTGCGCACGGCCTCGCGGCCGTCCATGTCGGGCAGGGAGACGTCGAATACGACGAGATCGAAATGGTCGGACTTTGCCAGCTCCATTCCCTTCGAGGCATTTCCTGCCGTCGTGACTTCGAACTCGTCATGCAGAACAAGCTGGTCTTTGAGTGTTTCACGGAGATCCTCGTCGTCGTCCACGATGAGAATCTTGCGTGCTGTCGTCATGCTGGTTCGCTCCGGTGCAGACATGAGCTGGAGGCCTCCTGGTCAGGTTGCTGGGCCCTAAGGTCCGGCTCTGGCGATGCCATTAGCACGGTCGCCGGGAAGCTCCAATGAAGACGCTCACGGACGATCACAAGTGCCAGCCGCAACTTGTCGTGAGGAGCCTTGCGGGCCGTCCTGAGCGCGGGATCCTCAGCTATGGCGGCCTGAGCTTTCCGTGTGCGCTCGGCCGCACGGGACGTCGCGCCGCTAAGCGGGAGGGCGACGGCGCGACGCCGATTGGGCGTTTTGCAGTGCGGCGAGCGTTCTATCGCGCCGATCGATTGCAGCGCCCCCATACGCGCATCCCGCTAACGGCCCTGCGCACGAACGATGGCTGGTGCGACGACCCGAAAGATCGCAACTACAACCGATTTGTCCGCCACCCCTATCCGGCGAGCGCCGAGCGCCTGTGGCGAGCGGATGGTCTCTACGACCTCGTCGTCGTCATTGGCCACAATGACAGGCCACGCGTGCGCGGATGCGGCAGCGCTGTTTTCATTCATGTCGCGGGGAAGAATTTTGCGCCGACCGCGGGGTGCATCGCACTGCGCCTACCAGACCTCGAGCGACTGCTTGCGCGTCTGCGGCCCGGCACCATCGTGAACGTGCTCGCCTGACTGACGAACCACCCAAACAAAAAACGGCCCGCACGCATGAGCGCCGGGCCGAGTTTAGAGCACGCCTAGGGGAAGGCGCACGCTCGGGAGATGGTTGCGAGCCGCGAAACCCGTTAGGGGCTCCGCGGCTCGTCAAACTTACTGAACGGACTCGCCGTGCAGTGCGACGTCGAGGCCTTCGATCTCTGCCGGCTCGCTGACGCGGATGCCGATGATCAGCTTGAGAACCAAGAGGATCACAGCGGTTGCGACGCCGCTCCAAACCAGGGTTGCAAGCACGCCGTAGGCCTGGATCGGAACCTGCGCGAAGTTGCCCTCGAGCAAGCCGGCCGTTCCACCGATGGCTTCCACGGCGAAGACGCCGGTCAGAAGCGCACCGATGATGCCGCCGACGCAGTGCACGCCGAAGACGTCGAGGCTGTCGTCGTAGCCCAGCATCTTCTTGACGCCCGTCGAGCAGATGTAGCAGCCGACGCCGGCTGCCGCACCGATAACCAGTGCGCCCTTCGGATCAACAAAGCCCGAAGCCGGCGTGATGGCCACCAGACCGGCGACTGCACCCGAGGCGATACCAAGGACGCTCGGCTTGCCGTGGACGAGCCACTCCGAGAACATCCAGGCGAGCGCCGCAGCCGCGGTAGCAATCTGCGTGACGGCCATGGCCATGCCGGCAGTGCCGTTGGCGGCGACAGCCGAACCGGCGTTGAACCCGAACCAGCCGACCCACAGCAGCGAGGCGCCGATGACGGTCAGCGTCAGGTTGTGGGGCGCCATGTTCTCGGTGCCGTAGCCAGAGCGGCGGCCAAGGACCAAGGCTGCCACGAGACCGGCGATGCCGGCGTTGATGTGCACGACCGTGCCGCCAGCGAAGTCGAGAACGCCGGCATTAGCAAGGAAGCCGCCGCCCCAAACCCAATGGCAGATCGGAGCGTAGACGACGAGCAGCCAGATCCCCATGAAGAACAGGAAGGCTGAAAACTTCATGCGATCGACGAGCGATCCGACGATGAGCGCCGGCGTGATGATGGCGAACGTCATCTGGAAGGTCATGAAGACCAACTCGGGGATCGTTCCTGACAGCGTGTCCTTGCCGATCCCGTTGAGCATGAAATGGCTGAGACCGCCGATGTAGGGCTGATAGTCGCCGCCGTCCTTGAAGGCCAGAGAGTAGCCAGCGACCATCCAGAGGACGGTGATGAGACAGGTGGTTGCAAAGCACTGCATCAAAACGGACAGAACGTTCTTCTTGCGAACCATGCCGCCGTAGAACAGTGCGAGGCCGGGAATCGTCATCAACAAGACGATGGCAGTGGACGTGAGCATCCAAGCCGTGTCGCCGGTATCGAGCGTGGGCGTCGCGTCTTGTGCGAAGCTGGGCAGCGCCGACCCCAGATATAGGGCCATCGCGGCACAGCCAGAGGCTGCTAGTCTTTTCAGATCGCTGAATTTCATAGTGTGAACTCCCCTTCCCTTCGTGTCGACTTGTGTTGTGCGGCCGAGCGGCCAAACGTCTAAAGCGCGTTATCGTCCGCTTCACCGGTGCGGATGCGCACGGTGTGCTCCACGGGCGAAACAAAGATCTTTCCGTCTCCGATCTGGCCGGTCTTTGCGGCGCGCTGAATGGCCTCCAGCGCCTTGTCGACTTGAGCGGACGGGACGACGATCTCCATCTTGATCTTGGGCAAAAAGCTCACGGCGTATTCGGCACCGCGATAGATCTCCGTGTGTCCCTTTTGCCGGCCGTAGCCCTTGACTTCGGTGACAGTCATGCCCTGCAAGCCAAGGTCGGTCAGCGCGGTGCGGACCTCCTCCAGCTTGAAAGGTTTGATGATGGCGGTAATCAACTTCATTCGAGCACCCCTCTCCCCAATTGTCCGCCGCCTGATGGGGCCTTGGACGAGTCAATGCTTGTGGTGCCGTGGCCCCCTAGGGCCCGGTACCGACTAAAACGGAGTCAAGAGGCGTGCCAATTCGCTGGTGCCTATCCAACTCATTGGATTCTTTGAACAAAGAGTAAGCAGCTGCCATACCGGCTGCCGCAATCGTGCCACATGATGCTTATTCGTTGGGCACTTCTCAGAAAGTGCTCGTCATTTAGGCACGAATTCTGAGCGCCGTTTCCGCATCAGGCCCTCTTGGGCCACCGAGGCCACCAGCCGCCCATCTCGAGTATAGATGCTGCCGCGACAGAACCCGCGCGCGCCCGACGCACTGGGGCTGTCCTGTACGTAGAGCATCCACTCGTCGGCGCGGAAGGGGCGGTGGTACCAAAGCGCGTGATCGAGACTAGCGAGCTGCACGTCGGCATCGAACAGGAGCTTGCCGTGCGCAATGAGTGCGGTGTCGAGCAGGGTAAAATCCGAGGCGTAGGCGAGCACCGCCTGATGCAAGACCGGATCGTCGGGCAGCGGCCCGTTGGCGCGGATCCAGATATTCTGTTGAGGGCTCTTCTTCTCTCGGCTCAGGTAGCGGGTCACGTCGGTGACGCGCATGTCGATCGGCAATTCGCGGGAGAAGTAGCTGCGCATGCTCTCGGGTAGCCGGTCGATCATTTGCCCGATGAGCTCCTTGGGGTCGGGCAGGGCCTCGGGCGGCGGCACCTCCGGCATGGCAACTTGATGCTCGAAACCCTCCTCCAGCTTGTGGAAAGAGGCACTCATCGAGAAGATCGCGCGCCCGTGCTGGATGGCCTTGACCCGCCGCGTGGTGAAGCTGCCGCCCTCGCGGATGCGCTCGACGTCGTAGAGGATCGGCAGGGAAGGGTCCCCGGCAAGCAGGAAGTAACCATGCAGCGAGTGGATGGAGCGGTCAGGGTCGACAGTCTGGGCCGCCGCCATCATGGCTTGGCCGAGGACCTGTCCGCCATAGACGCGCTGCCAGCCCTCGCTCCCGCGCCCACCGCGAAAAAGGTTGTCCTCCAGCGGCTCGAGCTTCAGCGTGGCGAGCAAGGCTTTGAGGGCCGCACTGGGCACGGAGTCATCGGCAGATCGTGCGGACATGGGGCCTCGCGGATTGGGTTTTTCTGGTACGCTCGGAGAGGCGCGTAGTGGGCGCGTTCGCCGGTCGCGAGTCAATATCCGCGGCCGTAGCTCAGGTCGCTTGGTGAGGCATGGCGCCCAAAGAGGGTACTGACAGCTTCGACGTCGTGATTTCCGGTGCAAGCTTTGCCGGGCTCGCTCTCGCGTGTGGCCTGGCGCAAGCCTTGGGCGACCAATTCAAGATCGCGCTGATCGATCGCGGCGCGGGTCCGGGCGCAGGCACCGATCGCGACAGCCGCGCGTCGGCGCTGTCGGCCGCCTCCAAGCGCATGCTGGATGTGCTCGGCGCTTGGCCGCTCGTTGCCGACGAGGCGCAGGCGGTTGCGCAGATCGAGATCACGGATTCGAGCCTCGAAGCCGGCGTGCGGCCGGTGCTGCTCACCTACGACAACGCCATCGATGGCGCCGAGCCGGCCACCTATATTGTGCCCAACGGTGCGCTGCAGGACGCGCTGTGCACGATGGCATGTCGGTGCCCGTCGATCAGATGGGTCGCTTCGGCGGAGGCGCGTGACTTTGAGAGCGACGCGACGCAAGTGCGCGTTCGCCTGGCCGACGGCTCCGAGCTCGTCTCGGCGCTGCTCGTCGCCGCCGAAGGACGGCGTTCGCGTTTGCGCGAGGCGGCCGGTATCAAGGTCGTCGGCTGGAGCTATCCGCAGATCGGCATCGTGACGACGGTGCGCCACGAGCGCCCGCACGAGGCGCGCGCTATTCAGCACTTTCTGCCGTCGGGGCCCTTCGCCATTCTGCCGCTCAAGGGCAATCGTGCCTGCATCACGTGGACGGAGGAGGCCGCCGAGGCCCGGCGCATTCTGGCTCTCGACGATGCGGGCTTCCTCGCGGAGGTGGAGCGGCGGTTCGGCGGCAAGCTCGGCGCCATCGCGCTCGACGGTCCGCGCCAGTCCTGGCCGCTCGAGACGCATCTGGCCCGGCGCTACGTGGGCCGTCGCTTTGCACTCGTCGGCGACGCCGCGCACGGCGTGCATCCCTTGGCAGGGCAGGGTCTCAATCTGGCGTTCCGGGACGTTGCCGCCCTCGTCGAGGTCATTAGCGATGCGGTACGGCTGGGCTACGATCCCGGCGATGCCCAGGCGCTCGAGCGCTACGAGCGCTGGCGCCGCTTCGACTCGGTCACCTCGGCCGCGACATTCGACGGTCTCAATCGACTGTTCGCAAGCGATGTCACCTTGCTGCGTTCCGCGCGCGAGCTCGGTCTCGGCGTCGTCGATCGCATGCCGGCATTGAAGCGCTTTTTTGTGGGCGAGGCTGCCGGCGTTACGGGCGAGCTGCCGCGCCTCTTGAGGGGTGAGGTCGTCTAGTTCTCCTTCTCGCCATCGTCCGCAGGCAGCGCCACGACGACACGGCCCCCCGCGACATCCACGATTGGAACGAACGCGTCGGAGAACGGGATCAGCTCGGTCTTCGCTCGGCCGTCCAGACGCAGTTCCAGAATGTCGCCGGCGCCGAAGTTCTCGACCGCCACGATGGTGCCGACCTTGCGGCCCTGGGGGTCCTCGGCGGCCAGCCCGACGAGGTCGGCGTGGTAGTACTCGTCGTCGTCGGCGGCCGGCAGTCGCGCACGGTCGACGTAAAGGGCGAAGCCTTTGAGGGCTTCGGCTTCGTTGCGGTCGTCGACGCCCTTAATGTGCGCGATGACGCCCTTGGGCGTGACCCGCACCACCGAGAGATCGATCCGGCGTGTGCCGTCCTCGCTCTCCAGCGGACCGTAGGCGTCGATCGCCTGCGGCTCGCTCGTGAAGCTTTCGACGACAACGTCGCCGCGGATCCCGTGGGCTGCTGTGATGCGGCCAAGAAGAATGCGGTGGTCCTTGTCGCTCATCGCCACCTGAACTGCTGCCGGGCCGCCTCTAATTGGGAAGCGGTCCCAGATATGTGAGCTCGACGTTCACAGGGGTGCCCGCGATCTCGACGACGGTTTCGGCAAGCGGCGAAGCACCCTCCACCCCGCCGACGATATCGAGCACAGCGCCCGCAGGGCCAGCAGAAAAGCCGGTGATCAACGTCCCCTCGGGCGGCACGTCGAATTGCACGCGCACTTTGCTCAGGCCAGCGTGGGAATCGAACTCGCAACTGCCGACAAACACGCCGCCCCAGGGGTCGGAGCCGAGGATCCTGCCGTTGCGCAGCACCGCCAAGGCGTTCCCGGCATCGGCTCCACCATCACGTATCGCCGTGAACGTCAGGCCGTAAAGACCGTCTTCGAGCATTGAGGTTCGCCCCTTGGACAGGGACGAAGCCTAGCAATGGCCAGAAGCCATGCAACGGCGATTGCACGACATGGTTGAACGAAAGTTCCCCTGCGTGCTCGAGTTGTGCACGCAGGGTCCGAGCGATCACGCCGCCGGCTCGGCGCTCTCGGCGGCCGGCTCTGCCGGAGCAGCTGCGGCCTCCGCAGCGGCTTCGGCGGCCGCCTTGGCCTTCTCGGCTGCTGCAGCCTCGCGCTCCACCCGCTTCTTCTTGGGCTTTGCCTTGTTCGGGTTGTTGGAGGCCGTGCGCTTCATCAGGCCGGCGGCGTCGAGGAAGCGCGCCACGCGATCCGTTGGCAGCGCGCCGACCGACAGCCAGTACTTGCAGCGCTCCTCGTTGAGCTTGACGCGGCTCTCGTCATCCTTCTTGAGCATCGGATTGAACGTGCCGACCTGCTCGATGTAGCGCCCGTCGCGGGGCGAGGACGTGTGTGCGGCAACGACGTAGTAGTAGGGCCGCTTCTTGGCGCCACCACGCGCCAGTCGGAGCTTCACGGACATTTCTGATCTTCCTTCGTCATTGTTGATGTCACTGTTGATCTTTGATCGGTTAGCTACTTCTTCTTTCCCGGCACGCCGGGGAATCTGGGTAGGCCTCCGCCCAATCCGGGTAAGCCGCCGCCGAGGCCGGGCAGGCCCCTGGGCAACTTAGGCATCGCGCCGCCGCCGATGTTGGGAAGCCCTTTGGGCAGCGCGTCCTTCAGATCTTTCGGGAGCTGCTCGAGCGCCTTGGGGTCGAGCTTGCCGAGCTCCTCCTGCATGGCGGCCATCTCGGCCTCGCTTGGGGCGGAGCCACCGCCGCCGCCCATCATGCGATTGAGCATGCCCTTGTTGCGCCCCAGCGTCTTCATCATGTCCGCCATCTGACGGTGCATCTTGATGAGGCGGTTGACCTCCTCGACCTTGGTGCCCGAGCCCGCCGCGATGCGGCGCTTGCGCTTGGCGTCGAGCACCTTCGGCTGGCGGCGCTCCTTGGGCGTCATCGAGGTGATGATCGCGTGCTGGCGCTTGAGGATTGAGTCGTCGAGGTTGGCGCCGGCTATCTGCTGCTTGATCTTGCCCATGCCCGGCATCATGCCAAGCACGCCGGACATGCCGCCGATCTTCTGCATCTGCTTCAACTGCTCGGCCATGTCCTCGAGGTCGAAGGCGCCCTTCTTCATCTTCTGCGCGATGTCTCGCGC
The DNA here is from genome assembly GCA_963776675.1 of uncultured Alphaproteobacteria bacterium. Classification (GTDB taxonomy): domain Bacteria; phylum Pseudomonadota; class Alphaproteobacteria; order Rhizobiales; family Hyphomicrobiaceae; genus Hyphomicrobium_A. The sequence continues at coordinate 130,091 of CAVZNR010000029.1, forward strand.
CTTCTCGACGTCGATCGTCTGTGCGGCCTTCTCCACCAGCGAAACGACGTCGCCCATGCCCAGGATGCGCGAGGCGACGCGCGAGGGGTGGAAGTCCTCCAGCGCGTCCCATTTCTCGCCGACACCCAAAAGCTTGATCGGCTTGCCGGTGACGGCGCGCATGGACAGGGCCGCGCCGCCGCGCGCATCGCCGTCGGCGCGCGTCAGCACGATCCCGGAGATGCCGACGCGCTCGTCGAACGACTTGGCGACGTTGACGGCGTCCTGGCCGGTGAGGCTGTCGGCGACGAGCAGCGTCTCGCGCGGGTGCGCGATATCGCGGATCTCAGCGGTCTCCGCCATCAACGCTTCGTCGATGTGGGTACGACCGGCCGTGTCGAGCATGACGACGTCGTAGCCGCCGAGCCGGCCGGCATCGAGCGCGCGCTTGGCGATCTGCTGCGGCGTCTGGCCGGCGATGATGGGCAGCGTGTCGATGGAGGTCTGCTCGCCCAGCACGCGCAGCTGCTCTTGCGCTGCCGGCCGGCGCGTGTCGAGCGAGGCCATCAGCACTTTTTTCTTGTCGCGGTCGGTGAGCCGCTTGGCGATCTTGGCGGTGGTTGTCGTCTTGCCCGAGCCCTGCAGGCCGACCAGCATGACGGCGACAGGCGGCGTGGTGTTGAGATCGATGGGCGCCGCGTCCGAGCCCAGCATGGCGACGAGCTCGTCGTGAACGATCTTGACGACCATCTGGCCGGGCGTGACCGAGCGCACGACGTCCTGGCCGACGGCCTTAGCTCTGACCTTCTCGGTGAAGTCGCGGACGACGTCGAGTGCCACATCGGCCTCGAGCAGCGCCCGGCGCACCTCGCGCATGGCCTCGGCGACGTCGCTCTCGGAAAGGGCGCCGCGCCGCGTGAGCTTGTCGAGGACGCCAGATAGGCGGTCTGACAGCGATTGAAACATGCGTTCCAGGTCCGATCGCACAAAACGAAGACGCACCCGCGGGCGCAACGCGCTGGCGGGTGTTGACCCCCCGGCCTCACGGACTATCCCGCGGACAGGGCGGCGGCTCTGGGGTCAGAACCGTCTTGATTGGCGCGGACAATGCCTCCAAGGCGCCTGGGCTGTCAACCTGGCAGGGATTGGCGGCTCTGTGCCCGCACTCGGCGGCGATTCTGGCGCTTCCATTGACGCACGATCCGGCCCACTCGGCGCATGGCGCGGCGCTCCGGCGGGGTCAGGCAGATACATCCCCCGCATCGGCAGGGGCGCGGCGTGACAAAGGACAGCTTGAGGAAGCGGCGGCTCGATTTGGAGAGATAGGCGGTCATGAGAGATAGCCCCAGAGAGCCCCATACGGCGACCGGGCGCCGCCGACGAAAAGACGGCGATGTCGGACGCGCGTCAAGATAGTCCTAAAGTTCTGGCCGTATCTCTAAAGCAATTCGCACCGCTGCGAGTTCCAGGGCGACTTCGCTGGCGCAATACGCAGCCCCGACCTGAAGTCGTCGCGGCAGCCGACAGTTCGATTAAAGGCGCGTGGAAACGGAGCATTTGTCTATGTCTGAAAGCCTTCAGAGCGTTCTCGTCTTCACGCTCATACCCTGCCTCGGCGTCATTGTGGGTAGCATGTTCTCTGTTGTGTCGGCGCCCCCGGCGCGGATGATCAGTGCATTTCAGCATTTTGCCGCCGGCGTCGTGTTCGCCGCTGTGGCGGTAACGCTTTTGCCACAACTCAACAGCCTGGCCTCACCGATCTCGATGGTCATCGGATTCTGCCTTGGGGTCGCGGCGATGTTGGCAACTAAGGCAGTCTTCGCCAACGTCGGCATTATCGTTCCCATGGCCATCAATCTCTTCATCGATGGCATCTTGATAGCGATCGGATTCGCGGCGGGCGTGAGGGGCGGGACGGTGCTGTTGTTTGGTCTTACGCTGGAAACCCTGTCGCTCGGGCTGTCCTCGGCTCCCGCTTTGGTGCGGCACGGAATGGCGCGTCTCCGGGTCGTTCTCTTGATGGGAGCGACCGGCATCGCAATGCTTCTCGGCGCGGCGGTCGGCAACGTGGTCGTGGGATTGTCGGGGACCTTCTTGGCAGCAATTCTCGGTTTCGGCGTCTCTTCACTGCTTTACCTCGTTACCGAGGAGTTGCTGGCAGAGGCACACGAGGCGCCGGACTCGCCAATCGTCACAGCGACCTTCTTTGCCGGTTTCCTGCTGCCGCTGGTCTTGGCGGCTATGGAGTGAGAGGTTGGGCTGCGCGGCGCCCGCCTACTTCGCCGGCGTAACGCGCAGCACCTCGCCCGTGTCGTCGGTCAGGACCCACAGCGCGCCGTCGGGGCCGGAGCGCACGTCGCGGATGCGCTTGCCCTCATCCTCCAGCAGCGTTTCTTCCGCCACGACCTCGTCGCCGTCGAACACCAGCCGGGCAATCTGTGTGCCCGCCAGGCCGCCGACGAAGGCGTTGCCCTTCCAGTCGGGAAAGAGGTTGCCCTCATAGAAGGCGAGGCCTGAGGTGGCGATCGACGGCACCCAGTAGTAGACCGCCTGCTCCATGCCTTCCTTGGCGGAGATGCCCTCGCCGATCGGCGCGCCCGAGTAATCGATGCCGTAGGTGATGATGGGCCAGCCGTAGTTCTTGCCCTTCTCCGGGTCGGTTCAGCTCGTCGCCGCCGCGCGCGCCATGCTCGACCGTGTAGAGCTGACCCGTCTCGGGACGCAGCGCGGCGCCTTGCATGTTGCGGTGGCCGATAGACCAGACCTCGGGCGCCCATCCGGGAAGCTTAGGGTTGTCGTCGGGGATCGTGCCGTCGGGATTGATGCGGATGACCTTGCCGAGGTCATTGGCCGGGTTCTGTGCCTCCTGACGTCCGAAGTTGCGCTCGCCCGTGGTAATGAACAGCGTGCCGTCCTTCGCCCACACGAGGCGCGACCCGAAGTGATAGGGACTGTCGAAGGCCGGCTCCTGGCGGAAGATGACCTTAACGTCCTCCAGATGTCCGCTGTCGCCATCGAGGACGAGCTTGGCGCGTGCCACGCTGGTGCCGTTCTTGCCGCCGCCGCGCGGCTCGCCATAGGAAAAGTAGATCGTGCCTGTCTTGCCGAAGTCGGGCGCCAGCAGCACGTCGAGCAGGCCGCCCTGGCCGACGGCAGCGACCTTGGGCACGCCGGAAATGGGTTTTGATAACTTGCCGTCCTTGGCGACGAGACGCATCCGCCCGGGTCGCTCAGTGACGAGAAGCCGCCCGTCGGGCAGGAACTGCAGGCCCCAGGGATGCTCGAGTCCCTCGGCGAAGGTCTCCACCTTAATCTTGCTGGGATTGACGGGAGCGGGGGCGTCGGTAATGGCGGCAGCCACGGGGCCGCCCCCAAGGCTCAGGGCGAGCAACAGGACGGCACCCGCGACGTGCTTGATATCATTGAACATTGAGGCCCAGTCTTTGTTCGATTGTGTTTTGCTCGTCTGCCGCCATATATGGGCTCATGAATGGCTCCGCCACCCTCGCCTTCCGCAAAATGAACGGGCTCGGTAATGACTTTGTCGTGCTCGACGCCCGTGCGCACGCGATCGCATTGACCGCCGACGCCATCCGCCGCGTCAGCGACCGCGAGCACGGCATCGGCTGCGACCAGCTCATTGTGCTCGAGCCCTCCTCCAAGGCCGACGTCTTCATGCGCATCTTCAATGCGGACGGGTCGGAGGTGGGAGCTTGCGGCAATGCTGCGCGCTGTGTTGCGTGGCTCATCGCGCAAGAGACCGGCGGGCGCGAGGCGACGATCGAGACGGGCTCGGAGCTTTTGCGCGCGCAGGTCGAAAGCGCTGAGCAGGTGACGATCGACATGGGCGCGCCGCGCTTCGCCTGGGACGAGATCCCGCTGGCTGAGCCATTCCATGACACGACCGGCATCGAGCTGCAGATCGGGCCAATCGATGCGCCGGTCCTGCATTCGCCTTCGGTGGTCAACGTCGGCAACCCGCACGCGATCTTCTGGGTGGACGATGTCGAGACGCACGATCTCAATCGTTTCGGCCCACTCTTGGAGAACCATCCGATTTTTCCCGAGCGCGCCAACATCTCACTGGCGCATGTGACCGCCCGCGACGCGATCACGCTCCGGACCTGGGAGCGCGGCGCCGGCCTCACCCAGGCCTGCGGCACGGCGGCCTGCGCAGCGACGGCCGCCGCGGCACGCAAGAAGCTCACCGACCGGCGCGTAACCGTGACGCTGCCGGGGGGACAGCTCCTGATTGAGTGGGGTGAGGACGGCCGCATCCTGATGAGCGGCCCGGCGGCGCTAGAGTTCGAAGGCAAACTTTCTGCGGAAACCCTGTTGCCAGAGGCAGTCTAGCGGGCGGCGAGGGTGTCGAGTATGAGCGGCCGGTAAGATGACGAACGGAATGCATGCGCTGGCCAGCGCTACGGCGGCCGGCGCCTTTTGTTCTTTGGCTCGGCGCAGGCGCTGTAGCATGGCAAGGTAGGGAATGGCGGAGCCACTCATCATCACGCTCGGTTGCCGGCTCAACGCCTACGAGTCGGAGGTGATGCGCAAGAACGCCGCCGGCGCCGGATTGCGCGACGCCATCATCGTCAACACCTGCGCGGTGACGGGCGAGGCGGTGCGCCAGGCCACGCAGACGATCCGCAAGCTACGCCGCGAGAATCCGCAAGCCCAAATCATCGTCACCGGCTGCGCCGCGCAGGTGGAGCCCGATCGCTTTGCCGCACTCGCCGAGGTCGACTACGTGGTTGGCAACGCCGAGAAGGTCAAGGCCGATACGTTCATCGGGTTATCGACGGGATCATCCGAGCGCGTCCAGGTCGACGACATCATGAGCGTGCGCGAGACGGCGGGTCATTTGATCGAAGGCTTCGGCTCGCGCGCCCGCGCCTACGTGCAGGTGCAGAACGGCTGTGATCACCGCTGCACCTTCTGCATCATTCCGTTCGGCCGCGGCCCGTCGCGCTCGGTTCCGGCCGGCGAGGTCGTAGCGCAGATCCGCCGCCTCGTGGAAGGCGGTTGTCCCGAGGTCGTGCTGACGGGCGTCGACATCACGTCCTACGGGGCCGACCTTCCCGGTGCAACCTCGCTGGGCGCACTGGTGCTCCAGATCCTCAAGCACGTGCCCGAGCTGCGGCGGTTGCGCCTGTCGTCGATCGATCAGGTCGAGGCGGATGCGGACCTCCTGCGCGCTGTCGGCGAGGAGGAGCGCCTCATGCCGCACCTGCATCTTTCCATGCAGGCAGGCGACGACATGGTGCTAAAGCGCATGAAGCGGCGTCATTGCCGCGGCGATGCGGTGCGGTTTTGCGAGGAGGTGCGCCGGCTGCGCCCCGACGTGGTATTCGGCGCCGATCTGATCGCCGGCTTCCCGACCGAGACGGAGGGCATGTTTGCAAACTCGCTGAGCGTCGTCGACGACTGCGGGCTCACCTATTTGCACGTCTTTCCCTACTCGGCGCGCACGGGCACCCCGGCAGCTCGCATGCCGCAGGTCGAGCGGGTCGTCGTAAAGGAGCGCGCCGCCCGTTTGCGTCAGAAGGGCACGGACGCGTTATCACGTTTTCTTGCTGCCCAGGCGGGCACGGAGGTCGAGGTTCTGATGGAGCGCGATGGAATTGGCCGCACGCGGCAGTTCGCCGAAGTCTCGCTCGACGCGACCGATCCGCCCGGGTCCCTGGTGCGCGCGCGCGTTGCCGGGCACGATGGACGCCGGCTCAGCGGTGAGGTGATGGGGTGAGCGAGCAAGAGACCAAGCGACCAGGTGCCTTCGGCCGGCTGTGGGGTTCGAAGCCTGCGGCGCAGGAGGCACCGGCAGACAGCGTCACGGAAGCGCCGCCAAAATCCGGCGGCTGGTTCGATCGTCTGCGGCAGGGGCTCGGCAAGACCTCCACCAAACTGTCCGATGGCATCACAGGGCTTTTCAACAAGCGCAAGCTCGGCGCAGACACATTGCAGGATCTCGAGGATGTTTTGATCGAGGCCGATCTCGGACTAGATACCGCCGAGCGCATCATCGCCGAGCTCAGCAAGGGCCGCTACGAGAAGGGTATCGAGGCCGACGACGTGCGCTCGGTCCTGAAGGCCGAGGTCGAGCGGGTGCTCGGGCCTGTGGCGCAGCCGCTGACCGTCGATCCGGCCCACAGGCCTCACGTTGTTCTCGTCGTGGGAGTCAACGGCACCGGTAAGACGACGACCATCGGAAAGCTGGCCGCGCAGCTTGCCGGCGAAGGCAAGCAGGTCATGCTGGCCGCCGGCGACACCTTTCGCGCCGCCGCCATTGATCAGCTGAAGATCTGGGGCGAGCGCACGGGGGCGACCGTTGTGGCCCGTGCCGTAAATTCGGACGCGGCGGGCCTCGTGTTCGACGCGCTCACACAAGCGCGTGCCGAGCACGCCGACGTGCTGCTCGTCGACACCGCCGGGCGTCTCCAAAACAAGGAAGGCCTGATGGAGGAGCTGGTGAAGGTCATTCGCGTGTTGCGCAAGATCGATCCCACCGCCCCCCACGACGTGCTCCTGGTGCTCGATGCGACGACCGGTCAGAACGCGCTGGCCCAGGTCGACGTGTTCCGCGAGCGCGCCGGCGTAACCGGTCTCGTCATGACCAAGCTCGACGGCACGGCCCGCGGTGGAATTCTGGTAGCGATTTCAGCCAAGCACGGGTTGCCGGTGCGTGCGATCGGCGTCGGGGAGGGCGTCGACGATCTTCAGCCATTTGACCCGGGTGAGTTTGCCGAGGCCATAGCCGGTGGCTGACAAGGCCCCATTGGCGGCCCAAATGGTCGATACTCAACAAATCTTAACAGGGAAAGGATGATCTCGGGCACATGGGCGCGTTCAAGCGATTGATGCCTTTCAACGCCGAGCAGACGGTGAACATGCTGAGCGAGTTCGGCCCGCTCGTTCTGATGTTCCTCGTCAATGCCATGTACGGCATCACGGCGGGCACGTGGGCGCTCATTGTCTCGACGGTGGTCGCGATCGTGGCGATGCTCGTCGTCCTGCGTCGCCTGCCGATCTTTCCACTCATCGCCTCCACGGTGACGGTGGTGTTCGGCGCCCTGACGATCGTCACCCACGACCCCATGTGGGTCCAGATCAAGGTCACGATCTTCAACGCCATGTTTGCGGCATTCCTCTTCGGCGGTCTGTGGTTCAATCGTAACTTCTTCAAGTACGTGTTCGAGAAGACCTTCCACTACACTAAGGAGGGTTGGGACAAGTTCACCTGGAGCTTCGCCTGGTTCTTCGTATTCACCGCCTTCGCCAACGAGTTCGTGCGTCTCACTTTCAAGGATGAGCAGCTCTACAACATTCTGGGCACGCAGATGGACGGCGTGGGCATCTGGATTGCCTTCAAGGTCGCGCTCATCATGCCGTTGTCGGGCTTCTATGCCTGGTACCTGACGCGCAGCATGCAGCGGTACCGTATTCCGGATAGGAGCCCAACTGTCCTTCTGCCGGCGTCGATACCCGCGGCGAAGCCATCCGCGATCCGGGCTGCGAACGGGGGCAAGGAACCTGGGCGCGCTTCAGAAGCGGACTCGGACGGAGATGGAAAGCCGTCAGCGAGCGAGTCGCGTGAGGCCAATCTGAGCTAGGTTGATTGAATAAACGATCTCGCCTTTCGGGCGGGGTTCGGTTGGCGAGAGGAAGAATGGCAAACGACGCTGACACCAAGCCGGCAACATCCCCCACGTTCGGCGCGCAGGCGCTCAAGCTCCTGGTCGAGGTCGGCCCGTTGGTCGTCTTCTTCGTCGTAAATTCGCGTGCAGGAATTTTCTGGGGGACCGGCACCTTCATGGCCGCAACGGTGATTTCGCTGATTGCGTCGCGCATCCTGCTAGGACGCATTCCAGTCATGCCGCTGGTGACGGGCGTGTGCGTGTTGGTGTTCGGCGGGCTTACGCTGTGGCTGCAGGACGATCACTTCATCAAGATCAAGCCGACCATCGTCAACGCGCTCTTCGCCTCCGTCTTGTTCGCGGGATTGTGGTGGGGACAATCGTTCCTGAAGATCGTATTCGGCGACGTGTTCCGCTTGACCGAGGAGGGCTGGCGCAAGCTGACGCTGCGTTGGGCATGCTTCTTCGTATTTCTCGCTGTACTCAACGAGATCGTGTGGCGGTCGTTCTCGACGGACGCTTGGGTGAGCTTCAAGGTCTTCGGCATCATGCCGCTGACCATGGCCTTCGCGGTGGCTCAGATCGGGTTGTTGCGGCAGCACGAGCTTCCCAGCGAGTAGAGCAGCGCCATATATTCACATGACGGATGCTCTTCGTACGCAGTATTGACCGACAATATATTGCGAATTGTTGGCCGGAGAAGGTCCTTTTGCTCTAGACGAACGATCAAAAGTCGTATTTTCTCCAAAGCAGACGATAACCTTCTCCTCTACGGCAAAGGTTGGCCTGGGGTACTCGGGGGGCTCGGGGGTCGAGGCGTTTTTCTTGCGCTTCGGGGCAGCAGAGGCTGCGGCCAATGACAATCATGGCACGGTACAGGGCACGCGACATGGCGGTCGGAAGACTGGAACGATCACCGATTCATTTATTACATAGAGCTGTTCAGTGTGCTGCCGATATCTTCCAGGTCGAGCTTGGCAATGAGGATCTGACACCGCGTCAGTACGCGGTGCTAGTCGCCGTTTCTCAAAACGAAGGCGTAAGCCAGACGCATCTCGTAGAGAAGACCGGCGTAGACCGTTCGACCCTGGCCGACATCGTTCGGCGCATGCTCAAAAAGGGGTTGCTTCAGCGTCGGCGCACCAAGGATGATGCGCGTGCATATGCAGTCAGGCTCACCGAGGAAGGGTGGCGCGTCCTCAAGTCGGCCGATCCGCTGGCGCGTCGCGTCGACGATAAGATCCTTGCCGCACTTCCCGGTCAGCAGCGCGAGCGCTTCCTGCAGGATCTGAAGGCCATCGTGCAGGCACTCGGGAGCCTCGAGTCCGAAGATGATGTCGCCGAGCAGGTCTAGAACGCCGGCGCCCTACGGACTTGGCTTCTCATACGGACCGGCTCAGGCGGCGTTGGGCAGCAGCTTGCGGTTTATGATCGTCTCGGCGATCTGCACCGTGTTGAGCGCGGCCCCCTTCAAGAGATTGTCCGCCACAATCCACAGCGCCAGCCCGTTCTCTACGGTCGCGTCCTCGCGAATGCGCGAGACGTAGGTCGCGAACTCGCCTGCCGCATCGACGGGCGTGATGTAGCCGCCCGGCTCGCGCTTGTCGACGACGAGCACGCCTGGGGCCGTGCGCAGGATGTTGCGGGCATCCTCGGCCGAGAGAGGCTTCTCGAACTCGATATTGACTGCCTCGCAGTGGCCGACGAATACGGGCACGCGCACGCACGTCGCCGTAAGCTTGATACGCGGATCAAGAATCTTCTTGGTCTCCGCCAGCATCTTCCATTCCTCTTTCGTGTAGCCGTCCTCCATGAAGACGTCGATGTGAGGAATGCAGTTGAAGGCGATCTGCTTGGGAAACTTCTGCGGCTCGACGCCGGTGCCCGGTACGTACAGGCTCTTGGTTTGCTGCCAGAGCTCGTCCATTGCCTCCTTGCCGGCGCCCGACACGGACTGATAGGTCGAGACGACGACGCGCTTGATCACGGCCGCATCGTGCAGCGGCTTCAGCACGACGACGAGCTGCGCGGTCGAGCAGTTGGGGTTGGCAACGATGTTCTTCTTGGCGTAGCCCTTGACGGCGTCGGCATTCACCTCTGGCACAATGAGCGGCACATCCTGGTCGTAGCGCCAGCACGACGAGTTATCGATGACGATGCAGCCTTGGGCGCCGATCTTGGGCGACCACTCTTTGGAAACAGTCGAACCCGCCGACATCAGGCAGAAGTCGACATTCTTGAAGTCGAACCGTTCCAGATCGTGGCACTTGAGTGTCTTGTCGCCGAAGGAGACCTCGGTGCCCTGCGAGCGGCGCGAGGCAACCGCATACACCTCGTCGGCCGGAAACTGGCGTTCCGCCAACACGTTCAGCATCTCGCGGCCCACGTTGCCCGTGGCACCGACTACAGCAACCTTGTAGCCCATTGCTAGAACCCTATCGCTTCTGCGGGCGATGACTTACGCGCGCCGCCGCCGGGTTGCAAGTCCCGCCGGACACATTGGCCGGCCAGGCCGGCTCAGGCGGCGAGCTTGGAGAGCTGATCGACGATTGCGCCGCCCATCTCGGCCGTGCCGACCTGACGCATGCCCGGCTGCATGATGTCGCCGGTTCTCAGCCCTTCCGCCAGGACCGCGGCGATGGCGGCATCGAGCAGGTCTGCCTCCTTGCCCAGGTCGAAGGAGTAGCGCAGGGCCATGCCGAAGGAGGCTATGGTCGCGATCGGATTGGCGAGCCCCTTGCCCGCGATGTCGGGCGCGGAGCCGTGAACAGGCTCGTAAAGCGCCTTGCGCTTGCCAGTCTTTGAATCGACGGCACCCAGCGAGGCGGATGGCAGCATGCCGAGCGAGCCGGTGGCCATCGCCGCTTCGTCGGACAGCACGTCGCCGAAAAGATTGTCGGTGACGATGACGTCGAACTGCTTCGGGTTGCGGACGAGCTGCATGGCGCAATTGTCGGCAAGGATATGGTTGAGCTCGACGTCGGGCGCGTACGACTTGTGTGTCGCCGTCACCACCTCGTTCCACAGCACACCCGTCCGCATGACGTTGCGCTTTTCGGCCGAATGCACCTTGTTGGAGCGCTTGCGCGCCAGATCGAATGCGACCCGCGCGATGCGCTCGATCTCGTGCGTGGTGTAGATCTGCGTGTCGATGGCGCGCTTCTGGCCGTCCTCGAGCGTCACAATCTCCTTGGGCTCGCCGAAATAGACGCCGCCGGTTAGCTCGCGCACGATCATGATGTCGAGACCCTCGACCAGCTCGCGCTTCAGGGAGGAGGCGTCGGCCAGCGCCGGGTAGCAGATGGCGGGCCGCAGGTTGGCGAAAAGGCCGAGGTCCTTGCGCAGCCGCAGGAGTCCAGCCTCGGGGCGCACGGCATAGGGCACGCTGTCCCACTTCGGGCCGCCGACCGCGCCGAAGATCACGGCGTCGGCCTTGTGCGCCTTAGCCATGGCTTCGTCGGAGATGGCGGCGCCGTGCTTGTCGTAGGCAGCGCCGCCGACGAGATCCGACTCGGTCTCAAACTTGGCGCCTTTGGCCGCCTTGTTGAAGAACGCAATGACGCGCTCGACCTCGGCAATAGTCTCGACGCCGATGCCGTCGCCGGGCAGCAGTAGCAAGCGGTGGGTGGTCATGTCCTACGGGGTCTCGTTTCGTGTTTCGGGCGCGCGTAGTGCTACCCGCCCGACGACTTGGGGGCAAGAACTTGGGGCAAGAAAAAGGGGCTTAGCCGACGTAGGGCAGCGTAAAGGCGAGGGTGAAGCCGTTGAAGGTCAGGACGGCGCCGGCGCCGGCCAGAAGCATGCTCAGGACCAGGAGGCTGCTCCCCCCGGTGATGATCGACACCGATGCCAGCACGATGGCGATCTGCAGGAGCGCCTGGCCGTAGTCGAAATAGGGGTCCTTGCGCATGGCGAGGTCGCGGCGTGCCTCCAGGGCCCTGCCCTTGAGCTTCAGCTCTTCCACGCCGTCGCCTGTTTCAGGCTCGGAGGTCAAACGTGCCTCATAGGCGCGGTAGCCCTTGAGCTTCTCCTCGATGGTGCTGCGGGCAGCAGGCGACAGCTCGGGCTCGGTCGCGAGCTTGAGCTCCAGCGTGTCGATCTGGAGGCGGATGTCGTTGCGGCGGATATTCTTGGCTTGGAAGAAGGCCCAGGCGTTTGCGGCCTCGATGTTGCGCGCCGTCGCGTCCTTGGTCGCGTTGCCCGCTCCGACGCTGCAGATTGCCAGCGCGACGGCGAGAATGCCGATGTAGACGGCGATCAGGCGGTCGCGGTGCTTGCTGCTTTTCTCCTCGACGGTGTCGATGAGATCTTTAAAGGCCATGACGTTGCTCCCCTCATACGACGTCCTCCGGAGGAAGATGGGGGCTTCGGCTGGGCAGCAAGTCCTTGCGCGCGATCACGGTGCCGTCGGGAGCCAAGTGGTAGATGATCGGGGCCCCGGTCGCGAACTCACGGTCCAGGATCTCGTTCTCGCTCAGTCCTTCCAGCGTCATGATCAAAGCCCGCAACGAGTTCCCGTGCGCCGAAACGATCACGGTCTTGCCGGCCTGCAGCTCGGGCCAGATCGCCTCCTGATAGTAGGGTAGCACGCGCTCGGCGGTATCCTTCAGGCTTTCCCCCCCTGGCGGCGGGATGTCGTAGCTGCGGCGCCACAGCTCCACCTGCTCCTCGCCCCACCGCTCGCGCGCCTCGTCTTTGTTGAGCCCGCACAGATCACCGTAGTGGCGCTCGTTCAAGGCCTCGTCGTAGCGAATCTCAATGTTGGACTGGCCGAGCTCGGACAGGATGATGTCGAGGGTGCGTTGTGCACGCTTAAGGCGGCTGGTGAAGGCGATGTCGAAGCGGAGGCCTTCCGCCTTGAGCAGGCGCCCGGCTACCAGCGCTTCGATCAATCCCTTTTCGGAAAGGTCAGGATTGTGCCAGCCGGTGAATAGGTTGCGGCGGTTCCATTCGCTTTCTCCGTGCCGGACCAGCACCAGGATGTAATCGCTTTTTTTGTTTGGCGACACGCCAGCGGTTCCCAATTGCTACAGGCCGAGAACGTCGGACATCGAGTAGAGGCCCGGCGCCTTGCCACGGCCCCACTGGACCGCCTTCACGGCGCCGCGCGCAAAGATGCCCCGATCGCCAGCCAGATGCGTAAGCTCGATGCGCTCGCCCGGACCGGCCAGGATCACCCGGTGCTCGCCGACCACGCTGCCTCCCCGCAGGCTTGCCATGCCGATGTCGCCGCGCTTTCGCGGTCCCGTCATCCCGTCGCGGCTGCGCACCGAATGTTTCCTCAGCTCGATGCCCCGTCCTTCGGCCGCCGCCTGGGCCAGCATGAGCGCGGTGCCGGAGGGCGCATCGACCTTGTCTCTGTGGTGCATTTCCACGATCTCGATATCGAAGTCCGCGTCCAGCGCCTCGGCGACGCGACGCGTAATCGCGGTCAAAAGGGTGACGCCCAGGCTCATGTTGCCGGCCTTGATGATGGGCGCGTGGCGCGCGGCAGCCGCGATGTGCGCTTCGTCAGCCGCTGTCAGGCCGGTGGTGCCGATGACGTGGACGATGCGCGCGTTGGCGGCGAGCTCGGCGAACTCGACCGTCGCCTTCGGCGGCGGTGAAGTCGAGGATGCCTTCGCAATTGGCGATGACCTCGAGCGGGTCGTCGCTCACCGTGACGCCGATCGGGCCGATCCCGGCCAGCGTTCCGACATCGGTGCCGATGATGGGTGAATCGGGTCGCTCGGTGGCGCCCGCAACCGTGCAACCTTCCGCCTCGTGGATCGCGCGCACCAGCTGTTGGCCCATGCGGCCGGCGACGCCCATTACGGCGATTTTCATCAGGGAACCTCGACCTCGTGCGAAGGAAGTGCGCCGCGGTATAGCAACGCGCCCGGAGAAGAGGAAGAGCAGCTAGCGCTTCTCAGGCGCCAGAGGGCGTCTTTTGGCTGCAACCGGGATGTCACGAGAGAGATTTTTCGCGGCGCCGGGAGACGGAGGGTCAGTCCCAGGCAAACGCGATCTTCTTGAGCCGTTTGTCCCCGAATCGCTCGAATCCGGCTCCCACCGGGCGGCCGCCGCGGCCCCAGTAGAAATCTGTCGCGCGGGCATTTTCCGCCAGCGCCCATACGATGAGGCCCGAGAGCTGGCGCAAGTCCAACTGGTGGCGGCAGCCCTCGAAGAGAAGCTCCCCGAAGCCCAGCCCCTGATGCGTGGGCGTGACGTAAAGCTCGTAGATCTCGCCTTCTTGCTCGCTGCGCGCCCGCGCCGCGCCGAGCGTGGCATAGCCCGCGATGGTGCCGTCCACCTGCAGGACGAGGACGCCGTTTCCGGACCTGATCGTGGAGCGCCACCACTCGGTGCTGCGCTTGCGGATCATGGTGTCCAGATGCAGATGGGGAATGATGCCCAGATAGGCTTGGCTCCAGGTGAGCCGGAAAATCTCGCTCAGCGCTGGCGCATCGGAGAGATTGCCGCGACGAACCTCGCAATGTGAACTTGCACCCAGCATGCAAACCCTCGGGTCGAGGCCGCCAGTCTGGCATTTTCCTCACCACTTGGCACGCATTAGTATGCAGAAAGTTTGGCCGTGAGTGCAAGAACCAGTCAGGGCCCGGGATCGGCTCCGCGGGCCCTGACATCCGAAACTTAGTTCGCTCGGATACGCAGGCGCGAAATACGCGCCGAAGCCGTCTAGCCGACGGTCTTCATCTGCTCGAAGCTCTTGGTGGCGGCGGCATTCATGCTCTCGAGCGTCTGCCGGCCAATCTTGTTGGAGAGCTCGAAAAACTCTTTCGTCTGTGAGCTGGCAGCGGCCAGCTGCTGCTGCACGAAGGTCGCCTGCAGACGCGCCATCTCCGGAACGGTCTTGGCCTTGGCCATCGCCTCGGCGGCATCGAAGGCGGCCTCGGCGTTGGTGGCCGCGGTCTGCAGCATCTTCTCGCCGAAGGACTTCGCACCGGCCTGGGCGGCCAGCATGATCTCCTGCATGGCCTTGACGCCATCCTGAGCGGCAACGCTCATCTTGGTGTAGGCCTCGCGCGACTTGGCGACGCTGTCCTCGGCAAATGCCTGAACGTTCTCAGGAATGCGGGCCTCTTTGGCCGCAGCCATCATATCCTGAGCTTGTCGGGTGAATTGGTCGGTCATGGTTGTCTCCATTATGAAATTGGCATGGGCCGGAAGATCAAAGCGGGCGGCTCGTCTGGAAGCGCGGAAGTTGCATTTGCACACCGCAAACCCTGCGCCTTGGTATATAGCCGAGCTTATTGTGCATTGCAACATAGACTTTGGTTGCGCTGCACCAATTCCGCGCTACAGGGGCTCCCGCGGTGCGTGCCATATTTACCAAACGCACGCTCGGGTGATTTGATGCACCGCAACTAAAGGTGAGGGAATTTGTCGCGGTAGCCCATGGCCGAGCGGTCGAAAAGGATGTCCGTGGGCCGCAAGGGGCGCGCAAGCGCGAGGCCTTCGAGCGACCGGCAGCGCGACAACGCGACGTAAGCCTGGCCGTGGGCGAAGGTTCCCCTGCCGAGGTCGATATACACCCGGTCGAGGGTCAGGCCCTGCGACTTGTGAATGGTAAGTGCCCAAGCAAGACGCAGCGGAAACTGCCGGAACGTTCCCGTGACATTCTCTACGATCTTCTCGGCCACCTGGTCGAAGGCATAGCGGCGCGCCTCCCACGAGGCAGGCTCGATCTCGTGCTCGTTGCCGTTGATCTCGATCCAGACCCGCTTCGCCTCCAGTCGCGAGATGCGGGCGATCGAGCCGTTGACCCAGCGCCGGTCGGGATCGTTGCGCAGTAGGATCACCTTGGCGCCGACCTTCAACAGCAGCGTCGCATCCGTAGGCTGGGCAGACTGCCCGAACTCGCCGGAGATGCCGGCCTCGTAAGGCCGCACGTCACCGGGCAGCGCCTCCAGATAGGCCATATTGATGCGCTGAGCCGCAGCATTGGTCGGCGTCAGGATCACGAAGCTGTCGCCCTCGCCCAGCGTGCGTATGGGGTGGGTACGCTCGTTCAGGACCGCCAGATCGTCCTCGGTCACCTCTCCGTCGCGAACGCGGTTGAGCACGTCGATGAGGGTCTCGTCGCTCTGCCGGAACACCTGCTCGAGCTCCAAGAGCGACGTGCCCGCGCCATCGCTCAGCGACGGCAATTGAAAGAAGAACGGCCCGCCGTGCGTGCTCTCCAGGTGCTCGGCCTCCTCGCCGCTTTGGACGACGGGCGGCAATTGATGAAGATCGCCGAAGAGGAGCAGGCGTACACCGCCAAACGGCTCGCGCGGACGCCCGCGGTTCAAGCGGAGGGATTGGTCGATCGCCCACATGAGATCGGAGCGCACCATCGACACCTCGTCGATGATGATGAGCTTTAAACGCCGCATGAGCCGCCCGTTGCGGCTGCGGCGAATGTCATCGGGTCTGATGAGCCGCGGCGGAAAGCCGAAGAACGAGTGGATGGTCTGCCCGCCCACATTGACCGCCGCGAGGCCCGTTGGCGCCAGCACCACCGCCTCTTGCGCAATCATGTCCCGCAGGGCGCGCAGAAGCGTCGATTTGCCCGTGCCCGCGCGTCCGGTCACGAACAGGCTTCCTTCCTCATTGCGCGCGAAATCGAGCGCGGTCAGGAACTGGTGTGGAGGCGTGACTCCGGCCGGCCATTGATCGTGGCCGGCGCTCGTCAGGCTAGATTGCGTAGATATTTTGGATGATGACACGGGGCCTCGCGCAGCTATCCGTGCTTAGCAGGTGTGGGGGCCCGAAAAAAGCTTGCGCCGACCGATGTGCTCGGCCGGCGCAATACAATCTCGGAAATTGGCTTGGCTGCTCAGTCGCGCGTGATAGAGATCAGCTTGAATGCGCTGTCCATCTTGATGTCGTACTGCATGCCCTTGCACTTGGCATCGTCGACTTCGAAGACGCTGGTCGCTTCGCTCTCCTTCTCCATGGTGCCGCCCTCGCAGCCCCACTCGGTCAACGTCGCCTTGATCTTGGTCGCCTCGTCATCGGACGGCTTCTCATCGGCGAACGCCGGCGCCGCGCATAGTGCGGCGGCAAAGGCAACGATCATGAGCCTTTTCATCATGTCCTCCTCTATCGTAGTGCCACGCTTGCACGCTACGCTATAACACGCCGTTTGCGCTGCACAACAGGTCGCGAGCAGGGACTTTTTCCCGATTTTGCTAGGGTTTTTTCCCGACTAGGCGACCTCGCGCGCGCGCTCCATTTTCTTGCGCGTGTTGGGATCGAGCCAGCGCTTGCGCAGACGAATCGAGCGCGGCGTAACCTCGACGAGCTCGTCATCGGTGATGTAGGACATCGCCTTTTCAAGCGTCATCTTCATGGGCGTCGTGAGCTGAACGTTCTCGTCCTTGCCGGACGCGCGCACGTTGGTCAGCTTCTTGCCTTTGACCACGTTGACCTCGAGGTCGTTATCGCGCGTGTGCTCGCCGACGATCATGCCTTCATAGACGCGGGTCTGCGCGCCGATCATGAACGGCCCGCGGTCCTGCAGATTGAAGATTGCATATGCAGCAGCTTCGCCTTCCGCGTTGGAGATGAGGACGCCGGTGCGCCGCGCCGCGATCTCGCCCTTGAATGGCGCATAGTCGTGAAACAGCTTGTTTAGAACCGCGGTACCGCGCGTGTCCGACAAAAGCTCACTCTGATAGCCGAGAAGCCCGCGCGTCGGCACATGGAACACCATGCGCTGGCGTCCGCCACCCGAAGGGCGCATCTCCAAAAGCTCGCCCTTTCGCTCGGCAAGCTTCTGCACCACGACGCCGGTAAAGCCCTCGTCGACATCGATGATGACCTCCTCGATCGGCTCGAGCTTGGCGCCGTTGGCGTCCATCTTGTAGACGACCTTCGGACGCGACACCGTCAGCTCGTAGCCCTCGCGCCGCATGTTCTCGATAAGGATCCCAAGCTGCAATTCCCCGCGGCCGGCGACGTCGAAAGCGTCCTTGTCTTCGGAGATCGTAACTTTGATCGCGATATTGCGCTCGGCCTCCTTCATCAGGCGGTCGAGGATGACGCGGCTTTGCACCTTGTCGCCTTCTTGGCCGGCGAAGGGGCCGTCATTGATGCGGAACGTCATGGACAGTGTCGGCGGATCGACGGGATGTGCCGGCAGGGGTGCATCGACCGAAGGATCGCACAACGTGTCGGCGACGGTCGCCACGCTCATGCCGGCGATGGCAACAATTTCGCCGGCTTCAGCCTGCTCGACCGGCACGCGCTCCAGTCCACGGAAGGCCAGCACCTTTTGCACGCGGAAGCTCTCGACCAGCTCGCCCTCGCGATTGAGGGCTTTCAGCGGCTGGCCGGCCTTGAGCACGCCCGAGGTAATGCGGCCGGTCAGGATACGGCCCAGGAACGGATCGGCCTCCAGCGTCGTCGCCAGCATGCGCGCCGGCCCGGTATCAATATTCGGCGGCGGGACGTGCGACAGCACGAGGTCGAACATGGGGGCAAGGCTTTCCTGCGGGCCCGCCGGTTCGAGCGCCATCCAGCCGTTGCGGCCGGAACCATAAAGCACAGGGAAGTCGAGCTGCTCGTCGGTGGCATCGAGGTTGGCGAAAAGGTCGAAGACCTCGTTCAGCACGTCGAGGTGACGCTCGTCGGGGCGATCGATCTTGTTGATGGCGACGATCGGGCGAAGGCCATTTTTGAGCGCCTTGGAGACCACGAACTTCGTTTGCGGCAGCGGGCCTTCAGAGGCATCGACCAGCACGACGACGCCGTCGACCATGTTCAAGATGCGCTCGACCTCGCCGCCGAAATCGGCGTGGCCCGGCGTATCGACGATGTTGATGCGCACATCCTTCCAGACGACGGAGGTGCATTTCGCCAGAATAGTGATGCCCCGCTCGCGTTCGAGGTCATTCGAATCCATGGCGCGCTCCGCCACGCGTTGGCCCTCGCGGAACGAGCCAGACTGCTTCAGGAGCTCGTCGACGAGCGTCGTCTTGCCGTGGTCGACGTGGGCGATGATGGCGATATTTCTGAGTTTCATGCCGGTTTTGTGCGCTGCAAAAGATGCGCGGACGTAGCACATCGCGCAGGCCTCCGCCAGCGGCAGCCAATGGCTCCGGCGGCATCCAGGGACCGAAAAGGCGTAGATCCAACAAGGCGGCCAGCTGGCGGGGCCGCCCACCCGCGTGAAGACGCCACAGGAGACCCTCGGCCTCGTGTCGGCAGGAAGCGGGGTTTAAAGGGCAGTCGGGCCCTTACTCATGTCGGTTCATGGCCGATTGAGCCTTCGTGTCGCGCATCAGCGCATAGACCACGAGGGAGACGAAGATGCAGCCCGTCACGTACCAATAGTATGCCGTCTCGTGGCCGATATCCTTGAGGTAGAGCGCCACCCATTGAGCGGTGCCGCCAAACAAGGCCACCGTCACGGCATACGGAAAGCCAACGCCCATGGCGCGGATGCTGGTCGGGAACAACTCCGCCTTCACCACCGCATTGATGGACGTGTAGCCGCTGACGATGAGAAGTGCGGCCATGATCAGGAAGAATGCCGACCACGCGTCCGTCACCTGCTCCA
Source organism: uncultured Alphaproteobacteria bacterium (assembly GCA_963776675.1). Lineage (GTDB taxonomy): Bacteria > Pseudomonadota > Alphaproteobacteria > Rhizobiales > Hyphomicrobiaceae > Hyphomicrobium_A. The sequence goes on from CAVZNR010000029.1 coordinate 149,249, forward strand.
GTGCGGTGAGAATGGGGACCGTGAGCAGCGTGCCGAGGACGCCGAACGTCAGCAGCACCGGACGCCGGCCGACCCGGTCGGAGATCGCTCCGACCACGGGCTGCAGGCACATGAAGACGAGGAGCGTGCCTGCCGCGATGACGGTCGAGCTGTCCTTGGAGAAGCCGGCGGAGTTCACCAGGAACTTCTGCATGTAGACCGTGTACGTATAGAAGGCGACGGTGCCGCCCAGCGTCAGTCCCACCACGATCGCGACCTCGCGCGGGTGCTCGAGCAGGCCCCGCAGCGGGCTCGCGCGGGTGTCGACGGTGGCGCTCGCCTCCACGAAGGCATCGGTCTCGTGCATGTCGCGGCGCATGTAATAGACGACGATTGCCAGCCCGGCGCCGATGGCGAAGGGAATGCGCCAGCCCCAGGCCTCGAGCTGCTCCGGCGTCAAAAGCAGCTTTTGCAGGACGAGCAGGACCAGCATGGCGAGAAGCTGGCCGCCAATCAGTGTTACGTACTGAAAGCTCGAGTAGAACCCCCGGTGCTCGGGATGCGCCACCTCGGAAAGATAGGTGGCGCTCGTTCCGTACTCGCCGCCTAGGCTCAGTCCCTGCACGAGGCGGGCAAATAGAAGAATGAGCGGGGCAGCCACGCCGACACTGGCGTAGGTGGGCGTCAGGGCGATCACCAGCGAGCCCACGCACATCAAAAGTACCGACACGGTGAGCGCGAGCCGACGCCCATAGCGGTCGGCGAAGTGTCCGAACATCCAGCCGCCGATGGGCCGCATCAGGAAGCCGACGGCGAAGATCGCGGTCGTCTGCAAAAGCTGCGCGGTCTGGCTCTCGGAGGGAAAGAAGGCGCCGGCGAAATACAAAGAGAAAGCGGCGTAGGCGTAGAAGTCGAACCACTCGACCAGATTGCCGGAGGAGCCGACGAAAATCGCCTTCAGGCGGCGCGCGGTGTCGGCCAGGTCGGAGGGCGGTACGGGACGCGTCGGTTTGCCGGCAGTCCGTATGTCCATCTCGCCGTCTTGGCCTTTCGAGCTATCGCGCCACGCTGCCGGCGCTTTTCAGCATAGCGCGGATTTCCTCCAGCCGCGCCCGTGTCTGCATGTCGATCGCATCTTTGATCGATGCCATCTGCCGCTCCAGCACCGGCCCCAGCTCGCCGGAGATCTTCTCGCGCGCGGTCTCGTTCATGACGGCGAGCGCCTCGCGGATATGCGTCAGTCCCAGATCGCGCTCCAGGTGGTCATCGAGCGTCATGAGGAAGTCGCGCGCGAAGTGCGGCACCTCGAGCTTGGCCATGGCAGACAGCGCGCGCCGGCGCACCGAGGTGTCGGGATGGACGAGTGCCGCCGACATCAGGTGGTTGCGCAGCGTCGTTGGTACGCGCACCAGCCGTTTCCTGACGCTATCGGGGCTGGCGGCGCCCGACTCGATGGCGTGCGCCATGGCGATCTGGTGGCTCCACTGCTGGAAGCGCAGCAGCAGGGCGCGAAGGACGACGATCGACAGGCTCGCGACGATCCAGATCCTCACGCCGTTGCCCGTCCACCCGTTGTAGACGATCTGCGCCGTGATGTTGTCGGACATGTTCACGAGGTTTGCCCACGCGTTGAGCACCGATGACACGACTGGCACCTCGTTCAGCACGCAAGCAAGGTACTCGCCATACTCGCTCATGAGATTGGGCCGGTGGCGCAGGATCAGCGCCAGCCCCGAGCGCTCCACGGTCTGGATGAGCGCTGCGAGCCCCAGGACATAGAAGATGACGGAGGAAGCGAGGATCGGCAGGTTGTTGACGGCATCGAACGCCGAGAACCGCATCGCCTCCGGCTTCATCGCGCCCTCCATGACGCGCTTTTCTTCGTACATGATGCGCAGCGAGCTCATCATGACCAGGATGTGCATGCCGAGGAAGGCGATCAGCGTCCAGAACAGCGGGCGCGCGGTCAGGTCCATGACGGCGAGATAGAGGATTGTGGCGTTGATCGTGAGCCACACCGCGATCTTCCACCAGCCGACCTCGCCGGTGTGCGGGTCGGGGCGGAAGACGAAATTCAAGATCGCGATCAGGGGCCAGCAGGCCGCCGTCCATGCGCGATCGAACACTCCGTAGGCCGCCGACGCGGCTCTCCCCATGGCGCCCGACATGTTCCACCCCTCAAAGCGTCTGCTCTCCCGGTGACAGGCTAACGTACCATTGGGGCGCGGCACAATGTATGGAGGCGGCGTGGCCCGGCGGCCGCCGGGCCCGACTTTGGAGAACCCGGCCTTGCCGCATTGACCGGCCCCCTTGCGCGGCCTTAAGTGCGGCCCAATCTAGTGGGCCCGGCGAGGGCCTGGGACGCCGTGACGGCACGGGTCCGCCGCCCTTGAGGAGATCGGCCACCATGACCAAGCCCAAGCACGCGAAAGTGCTGATCCTCGGCTCAGGCCCGGCCGGTTACACGGCTGCCATCTATGCCGCGCGCGCCATGCTGAATCCGATGCTGATCCAGGGCTCGCACCCGGGCGGCCAGCTCACCATCACCACCGACGTGGAGAACTACCCCGGCTTCGCCGACGTGATCCAGGGCCCCTGGCTCATGGAGCAGATGCAGGCGCAGGCCGAGCACGTCGGCACCAGAGGTCGTCATGGACCAGATCGACGAAGGTCGATCTCAAGGCGCGGCCCATCCGACTGGAGGGCGATTCGGGCGACGTCTATACCTGCGACGCGCTGATCATCTGCACGGGCGCGCAGGCGCGCTGGCTCGGCATCCCCTCGGAGGAGGCGTTCATGGGCCACGGCGTGTCGGCGTGCGCCACCTGCGACGGCTTTTTCTACAAGGGCAAAGAGGTGGTCGTGATTGGCGGCGGCAACACCGCAGTGGAGGAGGCAATCTTCCTGACCAACTTCGCCAAACGGGTCACCGTCGTGCACCGGCGCGATCACTTCCGCGCCGAGAAGATCCTGCAGGACCGCCTGTTCAAGAACCCCAAGATCGAGGTGATCTGGGACCATGCGCTCGAGGAGATCGTGGGCACGTCGGACCCCAAGTCGGTCACCGGCGTGCGACTCAAGAACGTCAAGACGGGCGCGGTGACGGAGCGGCCAGCCGACGGCGTGTTCGTCGCCATTGGCCACGCGCCATCGACCGAGCTGTTCAAGGGCCAGCTTGAGATGACGCCGTCGGGCTATCTCAAGACCAAGCCCGACTCGACCGCGACCTCGATACCCGGCGTCTACGCTGCCGGCGACGTCAAGGACGAGGTGTACCGCCAGGCGGTCACCGCGGCCGCCATGGGCTGCATGGCCGCGCTCGAGGCCGAGCGCTATTTCGCGACGCTCGAGATCAAGGCGGAAGCGGCCGCCGAGTGATCGGCTCTATTCGACGCGATAGGCGACCAGCTTGTCGTCTTTCATCATCGGAATGAGCAAGAGCCGCTCTTTCGGCATCCAGGCGATGTCGGCGCTGCCCTGGTTGAGATCGAGCATCTCCTCGGCCTTTCCCGATGCGAAAATGCGAAACAGCTTGCCCGCCATCCAGTCGGTCACAAGGTAGCTCGTCGCATCGAACGGCTCGATGCCGTCGAGGTTGCCGATGGGAGAACCGTCGCCGAGGTCGCGCACTGTCTTGTCCGGAATCGAGATCTCCAGGAGGTTGGCGGGCGCCGGCGTGCCGTCCTTGTCCGTCGGGCCCCAGGCCGCGACGATCAGCTTGTCGCCCTGAACCAGCAAGCCGTTGGGGTATTTGAGCTCAGGCCCGTCGAGCCACTTCTCCAGTCTGTCGTCGGTAAGGCGCCAGATGGTGCTGGTGCCGCTATCGGAAACGTAGACGTGGCCCCTGTCGTCGGCGGCAACGTCGTTGAGGAACTTGGCGCCGGGGGCCTTGTAGCTTGCGACAATCTCTCCGGTCGCCGTATCGATCTCGACCAGACGGTCGATGTCGGAGACGAAAAGCTGCCCGTCCGACAGGGCGAGACCTTTGGGCGCATCAAGCCCCGTCGCCCACTTCGGCTCGAGGATCGTGCCGTTCTTCAGCGATACCTTCGCGATAAAGCCGTTACCGTCCTTGTCGGTGGGGTTTCCATTGATGTTGCTGACGTAGGCGAACGTTCCCGTCGGGTCGGGGAGTGCCGACTCGGGCGTCGACAGGCCGGTCGTCTCCCACAGGACAACCGGTGCACCGAGTGCCGGCACGACCCCGGCCATGAGCCACGCTGTTGCGACGACACGTCCAAGCGATTTCATTCGGCACTTCCTTCCCACTACGTTTTGGCTCTGAGCGCGCGCTTATGGCGCGCATCGGAGACGCCCGGTGCGGTTGCACGCGCTCTATTCATACACCGCGGCGTGGTTTAAGTTGCGGCGCAACATACCGAGGCCGTCTTAGCACAAGCGCACGCTCTGCGGATGCAACCTATCCGAAAGCCGCCGCTCGTGTCCTCCCGTGGCCGCTCGGTGCTCGATAGGGCCGATCCATGGACTGGGACAAGCTCAGGATCTTTCACGCAGCGGCGGAGGCGGGCAGCTTCACGCACGCCGGCGACACACTGCATATGAGCCAATCCGCCGTGAGCCGGCAGGTCTCGGCGCTGGAGCGCGACCTCAAGGTCGTGCTGTTCCACCGCCATGCGCGCGGGCTGGTGCTGACCGAGCAGGGGGAGCTTCTGCATCGGGCCACCTCCGACGTCATGAACAAGCTGCATACGGCCGAGACGCTGCTGTCCGACACCACGTCGAAACCCACCGGCGAGCTGCGCATCACCGCGCCGGTCGGGTTCGGCACCGTGTGGCTGACCCAGCGCCTGCGCGAATTCCACGAGCTTTACCCCGAGATCCGGGTCGAGCTTTTGCTCAATGACGACCAGGTCGACATCGGTATGCGCGCCGCCGACGTAGCCATCTGGACGCGCGAGCCGGGACAGACCGACCTCATTCGCCGCACACTCTTTACGACCAAGGTGCGGGCCTTCGCCTCCACCCAGTATGTGCGCCGCTTCGGCGCGCCCAAGACGCTCGATGAGCTCGATGAGCACAGCATCGTCTCCTATAGCGGCCAGCCGGCCCAGCACCTCTCCGCGATCACCTGGATCGAGACGGTGGGTCGCGACGGCAAGGGCCCGCGCGAGCCGGCGTTCCGCGCCAACAGCGTGGTCGCGCTGCGCTATGCAATCCGCTCCGGAATCGGCATCGGCATGATCCCGGACTACATGACCGACGAGCAGGCCGACCTGGTGCCGGTGCTGACCGAGATTGATCCGCCCACGCTGCCGATCCTGTTCGTCTACCCGGAAGAGCTCAAGTCCTCCAAAAAGGTGCAGGTTTTTCGCGACTTCCTGGTCGCCAAAGCGCGCCAGTGGAAGTACTGAGCGCGTCCGGCGAACTGCCAGACCGCCCCTTATTGCGGGCCGGCGGCCGAGACGCTATCTAAGCGGCACAGTTTCTTCAGCATCGGCGGCTAGGAACTCCTTGAACTGACCGTTAATCCTATGGGTAACGGGGCCGTTCACGCGGAGGCTCCCTGCCGCCGAAATTCGCGTTCGCGAGACTTGAGAATGGCCAAGACGCTCTACGACAAGATCTTCGAAGACCACGTGGTCGATCGCCAGGACGATGGGACCTGTCTGCTCTACATCGATCGCCATCTCGTGCACGAGGTGACGAGCCCGCAGGCTTTCGAGGGCCTGCGCATGACGGGCCGCACGGTGCGCGCACCTGAGAAGACGCTCGCCGTCGTCGACCATAACGTGCCGACGTCGGACCGGAGCCACGGCATCGACGACGACCAGAGCCGCATTCAGGTCGAGACGCTGGCGAAGAACGCCAAGGATTTTGGCGTCGAGTACTTCAATGAGCTCGATAGCCGCCAGGGCATCGTGCACGTCGTAGGTCCCGAGCAGGGCTTCACCCTGCCCGGCACCACTATCGTCTGCGGCGACAGCCACACCTCTACGCATGGCGCCTTCGGCGCGTTGGCACACGGCATCGGCACATCAGAGGTCGAGCACGTGCTCGCCACGCAGACGCTGATCCAAAGGAAGGCCAAGAACATGCTGGTGTCCGTCGATGGCAAGCTGCCCGACGGCGTCACCGCCAAGGATGTGATCCTCACGATCATCGGCGAGATCGGCACCGCCGGCGGTACGGGCCATGTCATCGAGTATGCGGGCGAGGCGATCCGCTCGCTGTCGATGGAAGGGCGCATGACGGTGTGCAACATGTCCATCGAGGGCGGTGCCCGTGCCGGCATGATCGCGCCCGACGACAAGACGTTCGCCTTCATCAAGGGACGCCCCAAGGCGCCCAAAGGTGCGGCCTGGGACATGGCGCTGCGCTACTGGGAGACGCTGCGCTCCGACGAGGGTGCCGGGTTCGACAGCGAGGTGAGGCTCGACGCAGCGAAGCTGCCGCCGATCGTGACGTGGGGCACGAGCCCGGAGGATGTCGCCGCCATTACTGGCGTCGTGCCCGATCCCGCCAAGGTGGACAACGAGAACAAACGCGCCTCTATGCAGCGCGCGCTCGATTACATGGGCCTGAAGCCCGGCACTAAAATAACCGACATCCCGCTCGACGTCGTCTGGATTGGCTCCTGCACCAACGGCCGCATCGAGGATCTGCGCGCGGTTGCGCAGATCGTCGACGGCAAAAAGATCTCCGAGCGTCTGGACTACGCCATGATCGTGCCGGGCTCCGGCTTGGTGAAGGCGCAGGCCGAAGCCGAAGGTCTGGATAAGATCTTCAAGGATGCCGGTTTCGAGTGGCGCGAGCCCGGGTGCTCGATGTGCCTCGGCATGAACCCGGACCAGTTGAAGCCGCAGCAGAGGTGTGCCTCCACGTCGAACCGCAACTTCGAGGGGCGCCAGGGGCGGCTTGGACGCACGCACTTGTTGTCGCCGGTGATGGCGGCGGCGGCGGCCATCGAAGGGACACTTCGTCGACATTCGAACCTGGCAGGGCTGAAGCCCATAAGGGAGCAGCGATGGTCAAGGCGCTCGTACAGGAGAAGTTCGGGGTCGCGGCGGCCGACTATGCGGCCTCCGCTGTGCACGCAAAGGGCCCGAGCTTGGCACGCCTTGTCGCGCTCGTCGGGCCGCGCCCTGAGTGGCGCGTTTTGGACGTTGCGACCGGTGCCGGGCACACCGCGCTGACGTTCGCACCGCTCGTGGGCCATGTGGTTGCCAGCGACATCACCGATGAGATGCTGGCGCAGGCGACACAGCTCGCAGCCGACAAAGGTCTCACCAACGTCGAAGCGGCGCGCGCCGAGGCTGGCGCACTGCCTTTCGATGATGCGAGCTTCGACTTGGTCACCTGCCGGCTCGCCGCACACCACTTTCCCGACCCGCCCGCTTTCGTCCGCGAGAGCTTCCGTGTGCTGAAGCCGAGCGGCACGTTTGCGCTGGTCGACAACGTCAGCCCCGACGCAACCATGCTGGCGAATGCGACGCCTGCCGAGCTCACCGAGGCGGCTGCCGCCTTCAATGCCTATGAGAAGTCTGCGCGACCCCAGCCATGCTCGTGCGCTGACGGTGGGCGAGTGGCTGGAGCTGATGCGCGGCTCCGGCTTCCGCGACGTGACCCACGAGCTGCTCGATCAGCACATCGCGTTCGCGCCTTGGACCTCGCGCATGCGCTGCGACGCTGAAACCATAAGCCGGCTCGAGGTGATGCTCGGGGAGGAGCCCCTGCGTACGTTCCTGAAGCCACGCGTGACCGAGGACGGTCCCACGTTTACGCTGCAGGAAGCGATCGTCGTCGGACGCAAGCCGGAGCGCACATGACACGCGACAGGCCGTTGCAAAGCACCTCTGCTCCGACCATCGCCGATTTCGAGGCGATAGCGGCAGAAGCCTACGCCCGTCTGCCTGCGGAGTTTCGTGACAAGAGCAACGATCTGCTGATTCGCGTCGAGGACTTCGCGACCGAGGACGTTCTGACGCATCTCGGCATCGGCGATGCCTACGAGCTGCTCGGCCTTTACCACGGTGTCAGCCTCAATCATAAAAGTGTGATGGATCTGCCACGCCAGCCTGACATGGTATTCTTGTACCGACGGCCGATTCTGGAGGTGTGGGCGGAAAGCGGCGAAGCGCTGGACGATCTCATCACACACGTGCTGGTGCATGAAATCGGCCATCATTTCGGTTTCTCCGACGACGACATGGAGCGCATCGAAGCGGCCGCCGGCACGTAAGCCTCGCGTTAACAATGTAAGTTGCAGTTTGGCGACGCTCTAGCCCGCTTGTCTCAGGTTCGAAAGCACGCCATTCTACCCGCCAGCACCAAAGCACCGGGGGATTCCTATAGCGTCATGAGGTCGATGCGCCGCGGATTTCGCCCGTTGGCCGGGGGACTGATTGCGCTGCTCGCGGCGCACTACCCGGTCGCGGCTCAAGACAGCAAATCGCCGACGCCCGAGCAGTACGTGGCGCACGTCGGCGGTGAGGCTGAGATCGTGCCGCCCGGCGAGTTCGTGCTCGACGGCATGAAGCTCTATTGCGGCACCCGCCCCACCGTGATCGACAACAAGCTCGACGACTACGGCGCCGCCTATCCGGGCTTCCTGATCATGAACATGAAGCTTCTGAACCGGGTCTCCACCCCGGTAAAGCTTTGGATCTACTCACACGAGTGCGGCCACCAGTTCCGCGGCCCCGACGAGGAGACCGCCGACTGTTTTGCGGTGCAGCGCGGGCGCCGGCAGGGCTGGCTGTCGCCGGGCGGCGTCGAGGAGATCTGCACGTTCATCGCCCCGGCCAAGGGTGACGCCATGCACTTTTCCGGCTCGCACCGCTGCGAGTACATGCGCCAGTGCTTCACGGAGTACCGCATCCGCTGAGGCGTAAGACTTGTCCCCGCCTTAGCGTGTCCGCCTAAGCTCGGCCTTTGCGCCTTGCGAGAGGCTGAACCGACTTGCGCCTCGCCGACTATGCCCAGCGCCTCCTCTGCCTCGCTGAGACCGTCCATCGTTGGCTCGGTGCGCTCTCCGGCCTCGATGACCGGCGGAGGGCTCGGATTGCGGGCTATGCCGACAGGATCGCTGACACCCTCGCCCGTGCCGCAGGCGCCCTGAGCCGTCTCAGCGCCTCCCCTCGCAACAACCGGGCCCGTCAGCAGGCGATCCGCGAGCTGGGCCGGATTTCCGGATATATCGAGACTATGGTCGGCGCGCTCGAGCATAACCTTGACGGGCGCAAGCTTGCCGGCGTTAAAAGGCGCCTGGAGCAGCTTCGGCCGGGCGAATTGTATGAATGCGTGATGTCCGGCCGCAGACCCGAGCACATCGACCGCTTGGCCTCGGCGGAAGGTTATTTCCGGGCCCTGGCGGATGGATTGCGGACGTGAAGATCAGGAAGACAGCCTGACCAGAGAGACCCGATGGACAAGTTCACAAGTTTGACCGGTGTCGCAGCCCCGCTGCCCCTGCGCAACGTCGACACCGACATGATCATCCCCAAGCAGTTCTTGAAGACCATTCTGCGCACCGGGCTGGGAAAGAGCCTGTTTTTCGAGATGCGCTATGACCAGGACGGCAAGGAGGTGGATGACTTCGTCCTCAACAAGCCGGCCTATCGCAAGGCGCAGATTCTGGTGACGGGTGAGAACTTCGGCTGCGGCTCCTCGCGCGAGCACGCGCCCTGGGCGCTCATGGATTTCGGCATCCGCTGCATCATCGCGCCGGACTTCGCCGACATCTTCTACAACAACTGCTTCCAGAACGGCATCCTGCCGATCAAGCTGCCTCAGGCTGAGGTCGACAAGCTCATGGACGACGCGAGCCGCGGGTCGAACGCGACGCTCACCGTCAATCTCGAGAAACAGGAAATCCGCGGGCCCGACGGCGGCGTCATCAAGTTTGATATCGACCCGTTCCGCAAGCATTGTCTGCTCAACGGCCTCGACAACATCGGTCTGACGCTGGAGAAACAGCAGGCGATCGAGGCCTTCGAGGAGAAGGCGCAAGCAGTGCGCCCCTGGGCGTAAACCGGGCGACGAGTGGGCGTAAGCCGCCAACCCCATGACGGAGACGATCCCATGTGGCGTTCAATCGCGATTTTTCTGGCCGGCGGCGTGCTGGGCGTAGGCGCCGGAACGGCGCTCGGGTTCCTGCTCTTTCCCTTCGTATTCCCTCCGCCGCCTGCCAACGATCAGTTGACAGCGGCCGAGCAGACCGACGTGGTCGCCAAGGGCAAGTTCACTCAGGCCAACCCCAGCGATCCCCTGCACTACGGCAAGGGCGATGTGACCGTCTACAAGGAGACCGTGTTTCTCGAGCCCGATTTCGAGGTCGGGCCGGGGCCGGACTTCCACGTCTATCTCGTGCCCAAAGCGGAGGTACGTAACGCCTCCGACGTCGATGGCACCATGTTCGTCGATCTGGGCAAGCTGCGCAGCTTCAAGGGCAGCCAGAAGTACGATATCCCCGCCGGCGTCGACCTTGAGAAGTTTCCCAGCGTCGTCATCTGGTGCCAGCAGTTCGGCGTGTTGATCTCGCCGGCAGATCTCAGCTTCGACGCGAGCTAACCAACGGAGAAAACGATGGTGAAGCCGATCCACATGATGGTGCGCGTCAAGGACGAGGCGCGCTCCGTCGACTTCTACCGCCGCGCATTTGGGCTCGAGATCGCCGAGCGCGTCGATTTTCCCGACTTCACTCTGATTTACATGCGTCCGCCAAAGGGCGACTTCGAGGTCGAGCTGACTGTCAACAAGGGACGCACCGAGACCTACAACCTCGGCGACGGCTACGGGCACATCGCCTTTGCCAGCGACGATCTCGACGCCGAGCGTGCGCGCATGACGGAAGCCGGTCTGTCGCCCAAGGACATCAAGGAGATGATGCACGACGGCAAGCCGTTCGGGCGCTTCTTCTTCATCGAGGATCCGGATGGCTACAAGATCGAGGTCCTGCAGAAAGGCGGCCGCTTCCAGTAACCGGCGGCGACGCGCACCTACCAGTCGCTGCCGGTATCGTGAGGTACTGGCTTCTTGAGATTTGGCGGCGTGTTCATCGGCCAGGAGGCGCCGAGGTTGCGCAGGTACGACGCGTCGTTGGGCGGCTGGCACCAGAGATTGCCATAAAAGCCGTACGGCCCGTTGGTAGGTGTGCAGTCACGTACGGGGCGCTGCCGCCGCGCACCTACGCTGACGCGCATGTCGCTTGCTGCGACCGAGAGCGACGGAATGCCGGCAGCTTCAGCGGCGGGAACGGTGGTGGAGAACGCGGCTCCGACAAGAGCGCAGGCGAGCAACGGGCGCATGGGCTTCCCCCAATTGATGAGTGGCTTGCCTTGGAGTCTAGCTGCAGCGCCTTTCAATTCCGGATGGAGCGCGAACGGCATTTGGCGCGAATGCGCGCGCAGCTCTTTACGCCGCGTTGACGAGCAAGTTTCGCCGTTGGCGCTGCGTGCGCGCTACCAGTCGTTGCTGTTGTCTGGCTTTGAGTTTTTGAGCGCCGGCGGTGTCTTCTGCGGCCACGACGCGCTCAAGTTGCGCATGTAGGACATTTCATTGGGCGGCTGACACCAGATGTTGCCGTAAAAGCCGTACGGCCCGTTGGTGGGCGTGCAGTCCCTGCGCGGACGCGTTTGTTTCTGCGCGACGGTGGCGACGATGGCTTGAGATCGCGCCCCGGGAGCCGAAAACGGGCTTGCGTTGGCGGCTGTGGTGGTAATCAGTGCCGCTGCGGCGACGACCAAGACGGTGCGAGCATGCATGGCGTTTCATCCTTTCGTGGCGCGTGACGACGCTGTTGGCGGCACCTTGCGGGCACAACCCTTGCCGTTTCACCGCGCGGCGAACACCAATTCGTCGAAAATTCTCTGGGATAGGTAGGACCGGGCGAGCGCGCCCGCTTGACCGGCCTCGGGGCGCTAGATCCGCGCGCTGCGTGTCTCGATCAGGGCGCCTGACAGCACGCCGGAGAAGTCGCGCCGCTCGTCGTCGGTTAGGAATCGGCCGAAAGAGAGCTCGCGCCCGTGCGAGGCAAGCCGCAGGTCCGTCCGCCCCTGTGGGCCCTCGGCGACGAACACGCGCACCCAGTAAGGGTTGAAATCGAAGGTTTCGCGCTTGCCCGAAGGATGCACGCGCGTGACAGTCAGCGTCTCCGGAGTCAGCTCGACCGTTTCGTATACGCGGCCCGATCGGTAGTTGAGCTTGAACGCGATGTAAACGAGGGCGACGTCGAGACCGAAGAAGCCGAACACCGGCCACGCGCCCATCAAAAGAAACACCATGCCCGTCACGAAGCTCACGCCACCGATCGCCAGCATCAGCACGAGAAAGCCGCGCGGACCCAGGGACCGATGCGGATGCAGGATCGCGCGGAAGGCGCGCTCCCCGGGCTCGCCAGGACCAATTTCGCTCATGCGCACAGCCTACCCGGTAAGGTCGCCAAGATGAAGAGCCCCGAACGGACGCGTGCAAGGCTCAAGGCTGCCGCAGCCAAACAGCCGCGCAAGAAGCCTACTCGATCCGTTTCCAAGCGCGCCTCCAAGCTGAGCGAGGCCGACATCGCCGAGATCTTCCGCCGCTTTCAGGCGGCCGATCCCGACCCCAAGAGCGAGCTCGAGTACGTTAACCCGTACACGCTTCTCGTGGCCGTCGTTCTGTCCGCGCAGGCGACCGACGCCGGCGTCAACAAGGCGACCCGCGCACTGTTCAAGATCGCCGATACGCCCGAGAAAATGCTTAATCTCGGCGAGGACAAGGTGCGCGACGCCATCAAGACCATTGGCCTCTATCGTAACAAGGCGCGCAACGTCATCCTGCTGTCGCGCCAGCTCATCGACAGGCATGCAGGCGAGGTGCCGCGCGAGCGCGAGGCGCTGGAGGCGCTTCCGGGCGTGGGGCGCAAGACCGCCAACGTCGTCTTGAACGTGGCGTTCGGCGAGCCGACGCTGGCGGTCGATACGCATGTGTTTCGGGTCGCCAACAGGATCGGCCTTTCCAAAGGGAGCACGCCGCTCGCTGTCGAAGAGGATCTCCTGCGCGTCATTCCGCCGAAGTATGCCCTCCACGCCCACCATTGGCTCATCCTGCACGGCCGCTATGTCTGCAAGGCGCGCAAGCCGGAGTGCCCGACTTGTCTCATTCGCGACCTGTGCCTCTATCCGGCCAAGACCCTCTAAATCCATCTTGCCGTGCGAGGTTCATGCAACAGTTGCCCGGATGGTCGGTTGTTGCGGTATTGCGTTAACACTCCGGTGTCTTGGGTTGGAGCCTTGAGCCCGATTTGCGGGCACCAAATGTGGCGCGCCGTGCCCCAGGGGTTATCGCCGCATCTCGCTTTTACCAGAAAGGCCAGTGGACCCCTTAAGCCACGCAATACGTCTGACCTGTAACGTTTGACGTATTGCAGCTTTGTGATTTTCGAACCTTTGAGGGGCGCACTTTCATGGATGACGACGGCAAGCCGCGCGATTCCGGCGAGGCTCACGGCGAATCTCGGATCGCTTCGCCGCAATGCATCAGGGGTGCACACGATGCCGAACTGATCGAACTCGACCCCGTCGAGCTCCTGCTCGAGCAAAAGCGGAAGCTCGAGCAGCTCAATACCTGGTTCGATATCGCCCTCAACAACATGGTGCGCGGCTTGTCGATGTTCGACGCCGATCAGCGCCTCATCGTCTGCAATCAAAGCTACCGGCAAATGTACGGGTTGCCCGAGGAGCTCACGCGTCCCGGCACGCCTTTGGCGGAAATCGTTCGCTTCCATGTGCGCCAAGAGACCGGCCGCGACGGTGCAGAGGAAACTGCCAAGCAGGCCAAGTGGCTCGCCCGGCATTTGGCGAAGCTGGCTGAGGGGGTCTCCTTCACACACATCCAGAATCTCAAGGGCGGCCGCAAGTTCCTCGTGACCTACCAGCCGTTGGCCGATGGCGGCTGGGTCGACATCCAGGAGGACATTACTGAGAAGCGGAGGGCCGAAGAGCGCATCGAGTGGCTGGCGCGGCATGATCCACTGACCGGCGTTGCCAATCGCTTCCACTTCCGGGAGGTATTCGAGAACGCGTTAATGGGCCTGAGCGACGGCAGGCAGTTGGCGTTGCACTGGCTGGACCTCGACCAGTTCAAGGCGGTGAACGATACGCTCGGACATCCCGTGGGTGATGTCCTCTTGAGGACCGTGGCCCGCCGGTTGCGCGCCAGCGTGCGCAAGGCGGATTTTCTGGGCCGGCTCGGAGGCGATGAGTTTGCCATTATTCAGTCCGATGTGCGCAGCGCCGATCAGCCTGGGCAGTTGGCCAGGCGGGTCCTGCACGACATCTGTCGGCCCTATCACATCCAGGGCCAAACGGTGTCAATCAGCGCGAGTGTCGGCATCGTGAGGGTGCCCGAGCACGGCACGACGGTTGATGAGCTCCTGAAGAACGCCGATATCGCGCTCTACGACGTCAAGCAGTCGGGACGGCAGGGCTATTCGGTCTTTCGCGGAAGCGGATCGCTGGGCGGTGACGCCAATCACCGCCTCGACGGCGAGATTCACGCAGCTCTTGTCGGAAAGCAGTTCGAGCTTCACTATCAGCCCGTCTTGAATCTCAAGTCGCAGCACGTGACATGCTGCGAGGCATTGCTGCGCTGGCGTCATCCACGCGACGGGCTCTTGCCGCCTGCGCGCTTCCTTTCGGCGGCGGAGCGCACCGGCCTCATCCACGATATCGGGCGGTGGGTTCTCAACCAAGCGTGCCAGGAAGCCAGGCGTTGGACCGACACAGTCGGTGTCACGGTCAACCTATCGTCGCTTCAGCTTGAGGCCGGCGACCTCCCCGGAATCGTGCGCAGGGTGCTGGGAGAGGCAGGATTGAAGCCGTCGCGACTTAAGCTGGAGGTTGCAGAATCGCTGCTCGACGGCAACGGATGTGCGCGGCGTCAGGCATTGCGCGATCTGCGCAAGATCGGCATCGGACTGACACTCGATGATTTCGGCAAGGCGAGCGGTGCCTTGAGCAACCTGCAGGCCTACCCCTTCGACGAGATCAAGATCGACCGAGCCCTGGTAAAGGACGTGCCGGTGCGCGCCGACAGTGCCGCGATCGTGAAAGCAGTGGTCGATCTCGCCGAGTCACTCGGTATTCGCAGTGTGGCCGAAGGCGTGGAGACGCGCGACGAGCTCGAGATGATGGCGCGTGTCGGCTGCAACAAGGCGCAGGGCTACTACATCAGCCGGCCGGTGCCCGCCGGTGAGCTCCTCGCCGTGCTGACCGAATGCCCGCACAGGCTCGTTGCCTGACGTGGCCGTCAGCTCGGCGCGCGCACTGCAATCCCGGCGTCCGCCATGTGTGCTTTCGCCTCCGCAATCGTGTGCGTGCCGAAGTGGAAGATCGAGGCGGCGAGCACGGCGCTCGCATGGCCCTGCGTGATGCCTTCCACCAGGTGATCGAGCGTGCCCACACCGCCGGAGGCGATGACGGGCACGCTGACGGCGTCGGCGATGGCGCGCGTCAGCTCCAGGTCGAAGCCGGCCTTGGTGCCGTCGCGGTCCATGGAGGTGAGCAGGATCTCGCCGGCTCCGAGCGCCACGACTTGCTGAGCGTATTCGACCGCGTCGATGCCGGTTGGCGTGCGCCCGCCGTGGGTGAAGATTTCCCAGCGATTGGCCTCGCCCGGCTGCGATACCTTCTTGGCGTCGATGGCAACGACGATGCACTGCGCGCCGAACTTCTCCGACGCCAGCTTGACGAATTGCCGATCGTTCACCGCCGCGGTGTTGATCGAAACTTTGTCGGCGCCGGCGTTCAGAAGCCGGCCGATGTCCTCGATGGTGCGCACGCCGCCGCCGACGGTGAGCGGCATGAAGCAGCGCTCCGCGGTGGCCTCGACGATGTGGAAGATGGTGTCGCGGTTCTCGTGGCTCGCCGTGATGTCGAGGAAGCACAGCTCGTCGGCACCGGCCGCGTCGTATGCGGCGGCCGCCTCGACCGGATCGCCTGCGTCGATCAGATCTACGAAATTGACGCCCTTGACGACGCGTCCGTCCTTCACGTCGAGGCAGGGGATAATGCGG
This sequence comes from uncultured Alphaproteobacteria bacterium, assembly GCA_963776675.1. Taxonomy (GTDB): domain Bacteria; phylum Pseudomonadota; class Alphaproteobacteria; order Rhizobiales; family Hyphomicrobiaceae; genus Hyphomicrobium_A. The sequence goes on from CAVZNR010000029.1 coordinate 165,240, forward strand.
ATCTTCAGGCTCATGTCAGCGTGCGCCCGCTTCTACAAACACTTGGTCTTGACCCATTCTGGACGCTTTCCCGATCGGTACGGTGCATCGGTCCGCTTAGACACGATGCCTGGCAGTCCCATTTTGCATGCGCCTTCTAGCACGGCAGCGCCATCGCCTTCCATATGGTCGCAGTAAAGGATGCGCTCAGAAAACGCCGTCTCCAAGAAGGTTCGCAGCACGCGCTTGCGCTCGATCAAGGCGGCGCCGCGTAGGTCGAAGCCGTCAAGATAGAGAACATCGAAGGCAAAATAGACGATCCGCGCACCGCGCTTTGCCAGCTCGCCGGCGACATCGGGAAACGACGGCATGCCCTTTTTGTCGATGGCGACAACCTCCCCATCCAGCACAAACGTGTTGGCGGGAAGCGCAGCCATTGCATGAGTGATGATCGGCATGCGCTCGGTCCAGTCTTGCCCGTGGCGCGTGTAGATTGTGGGACGCTTGTCGAACTGCAGCTGCGACCGATAGCCGTCGTACTTTATCTCGTGCAGCCAGCAATCGCCTTGGGGCGGCGACTTGCGCTGTGTGGGTATGCAAGGTTCCACGAAACCCGGCGCGGGAGCGATCTCAACGCCTTCGAGCGTGCGGGCAATGAAGCGGGCCGGCGATTTGTGAGTGGATGAGCGGCGCGGCAACAGCGTTCTCGCTTCCTCGCACGGCCCGTCACGCAGCGGCGATGAGCGCCAGCGCTTCCCGCGCATCGATGCGGCCGTCGTAAAGCGCGCGGCCCGCAATCGCCCCTTCGAGCATCGCATACTCGGGCTTCATCAGTGCCTTGATGTCCTCGATCGACGCCAAGCCGCCCGAGGCGATGACGGGGATTTTGATGGTGCGGGCGAGCGCGGCCGTCGACTCCAGGTTGAGACCCTTGAGGATGCCGTCGCGCTCGATGTCGGTGTAGATGATCGCCGCCACGCCCACGTTCTCAAAACGACGCGCCAGGTCGATCGCCGTCAGCTCCGCCGTTTCGGACCAGCCTTCGACCGCCACCTTGCCGCCCTTGGCGTCGATGCCGACGGCGATGCGGCCGGGATAGTCGCGGCACGCGCGCACCACGACATCCGGGTTGCGCACGGCCGCGGTCCCGAGAATGACGCGCGCAATGCCCTTCGACAGCCACATCTCGATCGTCTCGAAATCGCGGATGCCGCCGCCGAGCTGCACGGGAATGGAGACCGCATCGAGGATCGCATCCACGGCTGCGCCATTGACGGGGTGGCCCTCGAAGGCGCCGTTGAGATCGACGATGTGCAGATACTTGAAGCCCTGGCTCTCGAAGCTGAGCGCCTGCGCGGCCGGATCGTCGTTGAACACGGTCGCGGCATCCATGGCGCCGAGCTTCAGGCGCACGCACTGGCCGTCTTTGAGGTCGATGGCGGGAAAGAGGATCAAGGCACTCTCGCAAGGGCTAAAGGCACGTGGTCGGCACAACCAAGGTCATCAGATCGCTATCATTGGTGCCGATAGAGAAGTCCCGGCTCGCGAAGTCAAGGCCGGGCGTCACCGGTTCAGTCTCGTCCTTTGTTGTTGCGATGGCCTTAGCGTTTCTGAAATCCCCGCCGCCCGAGCGGCAAGGCCGGCCGCTGACCGAGGCGGATGCGGTCGACATCTGGATCGCGCGCTGGCTCAAGATCCGCCGCCGCGATCTGGTGCGCCGCTATGCTTGCGACCCCCGCCGGCTGTACGAGATCTGGGAAGGCGCCCGTTTTCCTGCCGCCCGCGACAAGGCCTTGGACGTGTTTCGCGACCGCTATCCGACTTTGCTCGACCGCGTGGACTTCGGCCCCCACCAGCGCATTGCGCGCACGCCCCATCCCGACCAGCTGGGGCTGTTCGAGTAGGGGCTCGTCGCGGTTTGCGATGCCCAGTCTTGCAGGCACATTTTTGCCGGAATTGCCGAGAACGCGCAAGAACGCAAAAAGAACAAACGCTGGACAAGGCCCCTGATTCGTGGCATGTTCTCCCTACGTTCCGACGCCGCAAATGCAGCGCAATCAGGGGTAAGTGTCAGCGTCTCTCCCCTTACATCTGAAGCCCGCTAGCCAGAGAGACATCGCCATGCGCACGCTCATCATCTCCTACGACCTCGCCAATCCCCACCACAACAAGCACGTGCTGGCGCAGCAGATCATGGCGCTGGGCGATGCCTGGGCGCGCCCCCTCGACCAGACCTGGTACGTGCGGACCGACGTGCGCGAGGAGACGGTCGAGGGCAAGCTGGCCGGTGTGCTCGAGGCCGAGGATGGCCTCCTGATCCAGGCGGTCGAGGACGACGCGGTGCTGACCAACACGGCGCTGCGCTGGTTCCGTCGCCGCCGCCCGTCGGTCGAGATCGCCGAGGGCTCGAACGTGATCGCCTTCCCGGCGCCGGCCGCCGACCCCGATGAGCAGCCCGAGCTGCCGCTGCCGCTCGCCCAGGCTTGCTGAGGCGCTGACCCGATCCGAATTCGTACTGCGTTTCTCTTCCCGTACTTAGTCTCGAAGCCCGAATCCCTTGCCCCCTCGCTCGTCCCGCGAGGGGGCTTTTTCGTCTACGGCCGCCACTTGAGAAAGTTGGCGATCAGCTTCAGGCCCAGCGTCTGGCTCTTTTCCGGGTGGAACTGCGTGCCGGCCATGTTGCCGCTCGCCACCATCGCGGTGACGGCACCGCCGTAGTCGGTTTCCGCGACGACCGCCGAGCGGCTTTCCGGAACCAGCTGGTAGGAGTGCACGAAGTAGGCGTGCAGGCCTTGAGGCCCGGTCTTGATGTCGTCGAGGAGCGCATGCGGGGTCACGACGTCGAGCGTGTTCCAGCCCATGTGCGGGATCTTCAGGCTGGCATCTTTTGGCTCGATGGCGCGCACCTCGCCCGCGATCCAATTCAAGCCGTCGGTGACTTTGAACTCGAGCCCGCGTGTCGCCATGAGTTGCATGCCGACGCAGATGCCGAGAAAGGGCCGTGCCTCGCGCCGCACCGCTGTCTCGAGTGCCTCGCGCATGCCGGCGACCGCCTCCAGCCCGCGCTTGCAGTCGGCGAACGCGCCCACGCCCGGCAGCACGATGCGGTCTGCCGACGCCACGGTCTTGGGATCGGCGGTGACGACGATTTTTGCGTCGGCGTCGCTCTCGCGGGCCGCCCGCTCGAAGGCCTTGGCCGCGGAATGAAGATTGCCCGAGCCGTAGTCGATGATGGCGACGCGCTGCATGGACGCTTCAGGCCTTCGCTCCGACGAGGCGGCGTCCGCGCGCGAGGCCGTCCTTGGCGTTGCGCAGCATGGTTGCCGACCACGACGCGTTGGCGTTCTCAAGCGCCGCACCCGGCCCGGTCGAATCGGATGCGGGAGGCTCGCCCGGCTGCCACGTCTCGAAAAAGCGGCGCTCGGCCTGGTTCTGGTTGCGTGCGGCCACGGTGCCGACGTAGCGCCAGCCGCGCCGTTCGAGCGCGCTTGCGTGGATGAGGCCGGCCTCGAAGCCGATCACGATCTGGATGATCAGCAGCACCACGGCGCTCAGCTCCGAGGTGGCGCCGGCGGCCTCGATGCCCCAGGTGAGCAGGGCCGCGCCGGCGAGGAACAGCGCCAGCTCCAGCCACAAGCCCTTCACCAGGAACCACAGCGCCGGCAGAATGGCGGCGGTCCACGTGAACCGATCCTTGACGAACACGAGCTGGGTGGCGCGATCGATGGGGTCGCGGGCGACGTTCGGCGGCTCGTAGACGGTGAAGACGACCAAGGCGGCCTCGAACTCAGGATACGAACGATTAAGTTGCGAACGGCGAAGACGTCAGCCGGCCAGCGTGCCCTTCGTCGACGGCACCCGCCCGGCCTGGCGCGGGTCGGCCTCGACGGCGCGGCGCAGCGCCCGCGCGAGCCCCTTATAGCAGGTCTCGGCGATATGGTGGTTGTTCTCGCCGTAAAGGTTCTCCACGTGCAGCGTGATCCCGGCGTTCTGCGCGAAGGCCTGGAACCACTCACGGAACAGCTCGGTGTCCATCTCCCCCACCTTGGGCTTGGTGAACTCGACCTTCCAGACCAGATACGGCCGCCCCGACACGTCGATGGCCACCCGCGTCAAGGTGTCGTCCATGGGCAGGTGCACGTCGGCGTAGCGGGTGATCCCGGTCTTGTCGCCGAGCGCTCTGGGCAACCGCCTGGCCGAGCACGATGCCGGAGTCCTCCGCAGTATGGTGAAAATCGATGTGCAGGTCGCCTTTGGCCTTCAGGGTAATGTCGATCATTGAATGGCGGGCGAGCTGCTCCAACATGTGGTCGAGGAAGCCGATCCCGGTCGCCACGTCGAACTGACCGGACCCGTCGAGATCGACGCTCGCCGTGATCTCGGTCTCCTTGGTCTTGCGCTGGATGGTCGCTTGCCGCTTCAATTTTGCTCTCGTGGCCATAGGTTGCGTCACCGGAACCGAGCGTTTATCAGCAGATGCCCTGCCGTCAAAGAGCCGCGCCCGTTCCCCTCCGGCTCCCCCGCAAATCAACTAGGGTGCAAATGCAATGCAGACCCGTGACCCTAATTGGGGCTCAGCCGCTGGCGAAGCCCAATCCTGGCACGCGACCACCATACTGACCATTCGTAAAGATGGTCGTGTTGTCATTGCAGGCGACGGGCAAGTCAGCCTCGGCGCCACCATTATCAAGGCCAATGCGCGCAAGGTTCGCAAGATCGGAAAAGGCGATGTCATCGGCGGCTTTGCCGGAGCCACCGCCGATGCCTTCACCCTGTTCGAGCGCCTGGAGGCCAAGCTGGAGCAATACCCCGGGCAGCTCCTGCGCGCCTGCGTCGAGCTTGCCAAGGACTGGCGCACCGACCGCTACCTGCGCCGGCTGGAGGCCATGATGATCGTGGCCGATCGCGAGACCACGCTGGTGCTGACCGGCACCGGCGACGTGCTCGAACCGGAACGCCACGTCATGGGCATCGGCTCGGGCGGAAACTTTGCGCTGGCCGCGGCGCGCGCGCTGCTCGATCAGCCGCTCGATGCCGAGGAGATCGCCAAGAAGGCGATGGGCATTGCGGCGGAGATCTGCGTCTACACCAACACCAACCTTGTCGTCGAAAGCCTGCCGTCGGACCGCTGAACGGTCGCTGTTATCCGGAGTGAGTGCATGGCGTGGGTCTATCTGTTGACGGCGGGAGCGCTCGAGATCATTGCCACCACCATCTTCCGCTACACGGACGGCATGACCCGCGCTGTTCCGACGGTGTCGTTCTTCATCATCGGCATCATCTCCTTCTACTGCCTCAACCGCTCGCTGTCGGGCATCCCGCTCGGCACGGCCTATGCGATCTGGACCGGCATCGGAGCTGCGGGCACGGCGGTCATGGGCATCCTCGCCTATGGCGAGGGGGCGGCGCCCGTCCGCATCGTGCTGCTGTTCGGCCTCGTCGCCTGCATCGTGGGTTTGAAGTTTGTCGGCGAGCATTAGCGTGGCGCAGTCGGACCTCGAAAATTAGGACACCGGGACCAACTCTGAAATGACTCACTTCTCTCCCCGCGAGATCGTCTCCGAGCTCGATCGCTACATCGTCGGCCAGAACGACGCCAAGCGCGCCGTCGCTATCGCGCTGCGGAACCGCTGGCGCCGCCAGCAGCTCACGGGCGACCTCAAGGAAGAGGTGCTGCCCAAGAACATCCTGATGATCGGGCCGACGGGCGTGGGCAAGACGGAGATCTCGCGTCGCTTGGCCAAGCTTGCCGGCGCTCCCTTCATCAAGGTCGAGGCGACGAAGTTTACCGAGGTTGGCTACGTGGGCCGCGACGTGGAATCGATCATCCGCGACCTGGTCGAGGTGGCGCTCGCGCTCGTCAAGGAAGTGAGACGCAAGGAGGTGCGTGCGAAGGCGGAGAAGAGCGCCGAGGAACGCGTGCTCGACGCGCTTGTCGGTCCCGGCGCCTCGCCTGCCACGCGCGACAGCTTCCGCAAAAGGCTGCGGGACGGCGAGCTCAACGACAAGGAGATCGAGATCCAGGTTGCGGAGGCCGGCGGGGGCATGCCCATGTTCGAGATTCCCGGCGCGCCCGGCGCCTCCATTGGCGCCATCAACATCGGCGACATGCTCGGCAAGGCATTTGGCCAGCGCACCAAGCCGCGTCGCGTGACGGTCGAGGACAGCTACGACCTGCTGATCGCCGAAGAAAGCGACAAGCTGATCGATACCGATCAGATCGTGGGCGAAGCCATCGACGCCGTGCAGAACAACGGCATCGTGTTTCTCGACGAGATTGACAAGATCTGCTCGCGCACGGATGGCGCGCGCATCGGCGGGGACGTGTCGCGCGAAGGTGTGCAGCGCGACTTGCTGCCGCTGATCGAAGGCACGACCGTCTCTTCCAAGTACGGGCCGGTGAAGACCGACCACGTCCTCTTCATTGCGTCGGGAGCCTTCCACGTCGCCAAGCCGTCCGACCTCTTGCCGGAGCTGCAGGGCCGCCTGCCGATCCGCGTCGAGTTGAATGCACTGACGCGCGAGGACATGCGGCGCATTCTTACCGAGCCGGAGGCCAGCCTGATCAAGCAGTACGTAGCGCTGATGGCCACGGAAGGACTGACGCTGACCTTTACCGACGATGCCATCGATGCGCTCGCCGACGTGGCCGTGCTGGTCAACTCCACCGTCGAGAACATCGGCGCGCGGCGTCTGCAGACGGTCATGGAGCGCGTGCTGGACGAAATCTCGTTCGACGCGTCCGACCGGGACGGGCAGTCGGTCACCATCGACGCCGAATACGTGACCTCACGCATCGGCGATCTGGCGAAGAACGCCGACCTGTCGAAGTTCATCCTCTGACGCAGTGCTGCTGCTGCCGGCCATGCGTGCGGTGAGCAGCAGCTAAGTCATTTCCGGACCTTTCATATTTCCGTCTACTTTGCACTGCAGCAACGTGAATCACGTAGAGTACGCGTGACGCGGGGTTCTTGCTAATGACGACGCATTTGCAGCGACGTGCGGCCTGCCTGCTGGCCGGCGCCATTGCCGGTTCCGTGTTTGGTGCCGGGGAAACGCGCGCCAGCGAAAGCAGCGGCTGCGCCGCCGCCGGTGCCGGCGCGCTCAACGCCGAGGTCGCTCCGGCGGGTACGGCGACGCGCCAGGCGACACTGGACGCCGGCGACGTCCTCGATTTTACCGCCCTCTCCAACGCCGCCGTTTCCGTGAGCCTGATCAGCGGATCGGGCGCGCCCCAGAGCCTGCTCAGTGGGTCGTCGACCGCCACGGCCAGCTTCAGAGTGCCGGCGGCCGGCGCTTACACGTTTGGCATTGCGGCCGGTCCGGGGGCTTCTGCCCAGGTAAGGGTCACATGCGTCTCCGCGCAGACGGCGGCCGCGAATGCGGCGTTCCTGGCGCGACGCAAGGATATTATCAACGCCAAGGATCCCGACCGCATCCGCATCGACCGGACGCCGACGGCGATCGCCAATCCCGACAAGCCGCTTGCGAGCAGCGTCGCCGTCGATGAGCAGGGAAATGCCAAGGAGATCGAGTTCTCGGTGAGCCTTTCGGAGATCGAGGCCGCCGCCAACCCCGGCAGGAAGCCGTCGCCCGGCTTTGTCGATCTCTGGTTGGAAGGCCGCATGCGGAACTACGCGGTCGGCAGTTCCGACAACGGCAATCTCGGCGTTGTCTATCTCGGCACGAGGACGAAGCTCGGGCCTGACATTCTGGTCGGCGGTCTCGCCCAGTTCGATCGCGGCGTCGAAAGTGCGACGTACGGCGAAAGCCAGATGGCGGCAAGCGGTTGGATGGTAGGGCCCTACATGAGCATGAAGCTCGGTTCGGGCGTCGTATTCGATAGCCGCGTGGCGTGGGGTGAGACCGAGAACGTGGTTCCGGGCCTGGCGCTCAGCGACAGCGAGACCGACCGCCGGCTCCTTCGCGCCAAGCTTACAGGTACGCGCCAAGTCGAAGGTTGGAATGTCGCCCCGAGCTTGAAGTTTGTCTACTTGGAGGACGCCGTGCGCGACGGCGACAGCGGCGAGACCCGGGCGCAGGGAACGGGCCGAGTTCGAATTGTTGCCGGAGGTCTCACGGCGCTTCAACGTCAATGCCGACACATTCGTCGAGCCGCGAGCAGCCGTCGGCGGTTTCGTCGGCTTTGATGACTTGACTGCGCTCGAGCCAATGGTGCTGACGGGAAGCGAAGCGGATCTTCACCTGAAGGCCGAGGCGGGCGTTGCGCTCGGCGTAAAGGACGGCTCGCGCTTGGAGGCGACGGGCGGGGTGGAGAGCGCGGGCACGACGGCGCCGGAAACGTGGACGGGACGCCTTCAGCTCAATGTGCCGCTCGGAAAATAGAAGCGCGGATGTTGCGGTGCATCCAATTTTGTCAACATTGTCTTTACGCACGTGTAATGGAAAGTTATTTCAGGTGTCGCAATAGTCACGTATAGTGATTGTTGTAGGTGATCAGCATTGGCGCGGGTATCCGCCTCGCAAGGCGGTTTGAAATAGCTCCCCCACTTATTCATGCCTGCGGTGCTGGTCTCCCGCGAGGAGGTGATGCATGGCATGCCCGAAACTAGAGGTCCGAGGAAAACGGGTCATCCTGCTCAGCGGGTTTCACGACACGTTCGACGCTGAACGTGCGTCCGTCGTGATCAAGGACGGTGATGTGAAATCCGTCGAGCTTCTGCAGCAATCGGCAAGACGGCACCCCGACGCGGTTGCTTTCGGCTACGTCGCGGGGAAATGGGTTCCGGCCGCTTGAGGCCAGGACTTGAGGCCAAATGGCCGGGGCGGTGAGGCGCGCCCCATTAGCGAAAGCTCGACCTACCGAGGCGATGACCCCCAGGAATACCTTTGGCTCGCCCCGCAGACCGGCACTCCGCCGGCCTGCGGGGCTTGCGCCCTTTCAGGCGGCCGGAAGACGCGTTAGATAGGGCGCGAACGCCTCGGCCTATAAGAGAAACATGGTCCTCCTCGCAGATACGAGCCCGGTCCCCGCAGCGGACCCCGCAGCCGAGCTGCCGCGCAAGCCCTCGCTCGCGGGGCTGAGCCGCGGCGGCTTGCGCGCCGCGCTCGCTGCGATCGGCGTGCCCGAGCGGCAGCTGCGCATGCGCGTCGGCCAGCTTTGGAGCTGGATCTACGTGCGCGGCGTTCCAGACTTCGAGGCGATGACCGACGTCTCGAAAGATCTACGCACCGCGCTCGCGGCAAGCTACACACTCGCCCGGCCCGAGATCGTCACCGAGCAGGTCTCCGTCGACGGCACGCGCAAGTGGCTCTTGCGGCTCGCGGCGCAGGGGAGTGATGGCAAGGCCCCCGAGATCGAGACGGTCTACATCCCCGAGGCCGAGCGTGGCACCTTGTGCATCTCGAGCCAGGTCGGCTGCACGCTGAACTGCACCTTCTGCCATACCGGCACGCAGCGGCTGGTGCGCAATCTTACGGCGTCCGAGATCGTCGCGCAGATCCTGCTCGCGCGCGACCGCATTGGCGACTGGCCGGGCGCGACCGCGCCGCAAGATGGGCGTCTGCTGCCCGCGAGCGAACGCAAGATCACCAACATTGTTCTGATGGGCATGGGTGAGCCGCTCTACAACTTCGAGAACGTCAGGGAGGCGGTCGAGGTCGCCGCCGACGGCGAAGGGCTCTCGGTCTCCAAGCGGCGCATCACCTTGTCCACTTCCGGCATCGTGCCGGAAATCGGCCGCTGGGGCGCGGAAGCCGGCAGCATGCTCGCCATCTCGCTGCATGCCACCAACGATGGCTTGCGCGACGAGCTTGTTCCCATCAACCGCAAGTACCCGCTCGCCGAGCTGTTGGAGGCTTGCCGCAACTATCCGGGGCTTTCGAACGCCAAGCGCATCACCTTCGAGTACGTGATGCTCAAGGGCGTGAACGACAGTCTCGCGGAGGCGCGCGCGCTGGTGCGGCTCTTGGCCGGCATTCCAGCGAAGATCAATCTCATTCCCTTTAATCCTTGGCCCGGTGCGCCCTACGAGTGCTCGGACTGGGAGCAGATCGAGCGCTTTGCCGACGTCGTCAACAAGGCGGGCTACGCCAGCCCCGTGCGCACGCCGCGCGGGCGCGACATCCATGCCGCCTGTGGGCAGCTCAAGTCGGCGAGCGTCCGCTTGCGGGCCAGTGAACGCGCCGCGGGGGCGGCGCTGCCGGCGGAGGGGAGCGGGGGTTAGGGGACGTGTTCTGGAGGACGGTCGGCCGTATCATTGTCGTCGCGCTCTCGCTTCTGGTGGCGACGGCTGCATCGATGTTCGTGCTCATCACGTTGGGGCTTGAACGCATCACCGGCGTTCTGCATCAGCGCGAGGTCCCGGGTGACGAATTGTTCCAGGCCATGTTCGACCTGATGAACCAGGGCCTACTGCTCGCCACCAGCTTTACGGTCATCCCGGCGCTGCTGGTGGTCTTCATCGGCGAGGTCGCCCGCATCCGCTCGGCGCTCTACTACGTGGGCGGTGGCGGCCTGTCGCTCGCCGCCATACCTCTGCTGGCGCGCTACGGACCGGGGATCACCGGCGTGCAAGCCGACCAGGTCGTTTGGCAGGTGTTCGCCACGGCCGGATTCGCCGGCGGCCTCGTCTATTGGCTGCTGGCCGGACGCAACGCATGAGGAGCTTTGCGGGTCCAAATACCGCTTTTTCGTTGGGATTTGCGGCGGCAGGCTTGTAAACTCAACACGGGACCAAAGGGGGCTTTTCGCGTATGAGTATGCTTGGCACGATATTCCGGATTCTCATCGGCTTCGCCATCGCCTGCCTGGTCGCCGGCGCGGTCACGACGGCGTTCATCGTGACGCCCACCGACGTGGCTGCTTTATCTCCCGATGTGCGGCCCGAGCAGCTCGGCTATGCGGGCCTGCTGTCGCTCTATGCCGCGACCCATTCGGCGATTTTCGCCTTTCCCTTCGCGCTGATCGCCATCGCGCTCGCCGAGTGGCTGTGCGTGCGCTCGTGGATTTACTACACGATCGTCGGCATCCTGATCGCGCTCGGCGGCTTTGCGGCGGTGTCCTATTTCGAGGTCGAGGGCCAGCCCACCATCATCAACAATTATGCCCTGCGCACCTTCCTGACGGTCGGCGTGTTCGGCGGCCTGGCTTACTGGCTGGTGGCCGGGCGCAGGGCCGGGGGGCGGCGGGGCGACCGGCCGGCGCCGGCCGAGCAGGTCTCCGAGCCTGAGGAGGCGGAGGAGGACGCGGAGCCTTCGACCAGCGCCAAGCTCGCCGAAGCGGCGAATTAGGGCGTATTGCCCTTTTCGATTATGTCTTTGTTAGACCCGGCTATGTAATTCATCTTGTTGCAGCGCAGCGGAGCGATTATGCTTTTGTTTGCGCATTCTTAGCCCGGCGGCCGGCGAAACTGCCTCAATCGTCCGGGCCTTTGCGAGGCGGTGAAAAAAGCGGCCCATGCTCGACACCCGGCTTCAGGAGCGCTTTGCGCGCCGTTGCACCGATGCCGCCTTCGGCTACACCGCGGCGACGACCGCCGCCTATGCCGCTTTTGCCGACCAGGTTTTCGACTTCTGGACCGGCGTCCTCGAGCCCCCGCGCCGCCAGCCGCCGGCACCCCAGCTCACGTGGGGCTGGCCGATGCTGCCGATGGCCGCTCCGGCGCCGCGCCGTGAGCCGACCCCTGCACCGTTTCTGCCCTTTGTCTGGGCCATGCCGGCGCAAAGGCGTCCGGTGGATGGCGCTTTTGCCGGCGCGCATGTCGCCTTTACCGCCTGGCTTGATCTCTTTTCCTACACCGTGCCGTCACCGGCTTGGCCGATGGCATGCATGATGATGGCCTCGGGCGTGCCCCGTTCCGTCGCCGTGCCCACGGCGGAGGCCAATATCGCCGTGATGGAGGCCGCCGAGGCCGCCACCTCATCGGTGCAGCAGGTGCTCGCCAGCTACCGCAGCGACGGCGGCCACGCGGTGGCCCGCCAGCAGTGGCCGGCGCCGAGCCTGATGATGCTGGCCATGCTGGTGCCGCTCAACGTCGGCGCGATGCTCAGCTCGATGCGCGTGGCCTAGTCAGCCGCTCAGGTCGCCGCATTCTTGCTTGCAGAGCGCTTGATTCGGCAGTGCGCGCGGCGCTTTTTGCCGGTTTTGGTCGTGGTGGCCTGGCGCCAGTAGCACTCGCGTCTTGCCCCCACAGGCGCTCTCATCCAGGCCCACGCAGACCGACGGCGGCTTCCTGATCTTGGTGACTTTGGCTCCCTCGGCCCAACCGGGTGCGGCCGGTGCACAGAGCGCGGCGATGCTGATGAGCGCCGCCAAACTTGAAATACGCATAACGCAAACTCCCCTGAAACAATGCATGTACAATGCATGAACACGAGAGAAAATCAAGCGACTTTTTCTCGCAGACTTGCCGCGGCCGTCGCGGCGCGCAAGCGAATGATTGAAAGGAGGTTATGACTCCGCGCAAAAGCGCTATGCGCATCCGTCCAAAGCCTGACATGCGCCGCGATAAGGTTATGGCGTCTAGCGACGTCGAGGCGCCGGGCAAACTCCGCCGCGAACACGGCGATCGACACCCGCGTCGCCCGATCCCTCGCTCATTGCGAGCACGGCGAGGCGGCGGCTCGGCCGCGATCGAACATCGGTACAAGTGAGTTCGGTCGATGCGAACTCGCACCCGCACGTCAGGCGGGGTGGCGACCGCGCATTCGCACCCTTGCAACCCCTCACCCGGCTCGCATGCTGTCGCATTGCGACGCCGACCTCTCCCCCTGGGAGAGGTCGAGAAGCGTCGGGGTGAGGGGTTCGCACATCGCCTGTACGCCGTGTGCTCAGCGCCTTGCGGGGCGGCGGCCGATCCCTATAGTGCGCGGCCGTACGACGCTTCGTCGACCCGTACGATGCTCCGTCTCTCAAATCGCACCTGCCCATCCGAAAGAGCCGCGATGTCCTCAAGCCCCAAGTCCATCAAAAAGGTGGTGCTCGCCTACTCGGGCGGCCTCGACACCTCCATCATCCTCAAGTGGCTGCAGGAGCAGTACGGCGCCGAGGTGGTGACCTTCACCGCCGACCTCGGCCAGGGCGAGGAATTGGAGCCCGCGCGCAAGAAGGCGGAGATGCTCGGCATCAAGAAGAGCAACATCTTCATCGAGGACCTGCGCGAGGAGTTCGTACGCGACTACGTCTTCCCGATGTTCCGCGCCAACGCGCTCTATGAGGGCATCTACCTGCTCGGCACCTCGATCGCGCGGCCGCTGATCGCCAAAAAGCAGATCGAGATCGCGCGCGCCACCGGCGCCGACGCCGTCTGTCACGGCGCCACCGGCAAGGGCAACGACCAGGTGCGCTTCGAGCTCACCTATTATGCGCTGGAGCCCGTCGATCAAGATCGTGGCGCCGTGGCGCGAATGGGACTTCAAGAGCCGCGAGGATCTGATCGCGTTCGCCGAGACGCACCAGATTCCCGTCGCCAAGGACAAGCGCGGGGAAGCCCCGTTCTCGGTCGACGCCAACCTGCTGCACTCCTCCTCCGAGGGCAAGGTGCTGGAGGACCCGGCCGTCGAGCCGCCGCCCTACGTCTTCCAGCGCACGATTTCTCCGGAAGAGGCGCCGGACAAACGCGACGATCGTCACCATCGGTTTTGAAAAGGGCGACCCCGTCTCCATCGACGGCAAGACGCTCTCGCCCGCGACCTTGCTCGCCAAGCTCAACGACCTGGGCCGCGACAACGGCATCGGCCGCGTCGATCTCGTCGAGAACCGCTTCGTCGGCATGAAGTCGCGCGGCATCTACGAGACGCCCGGCGGGACGATCCTGTGGCACGCGCACCGGGCGATCGAGTCGCTCACGCTCGACCGCGGTGCGGCCCACTTGAAGGACGAGCTGATGCCGCGCTACGCCGAGCTCGTCTACTACGGTTTCTGGTTCGCGCCCGAGCGCGAGATGCTGCAGGCGGCCATCGACAAGAGCCAAGAGCCACGTCGAGGGCGAGGTGCGCCTGAAGCTCTACAAGGGCAACGTCATCGTCATCGGCCGCACGAGCCCCAAGTCGCTCTACTCCTCGACGCTGGTGACCTTCGAGGACGACAAGGGCGCCTACGACCAGAAGGACGCCGAAGGCTTCATCAAGCTCAACGCGCTACGCCTGCGCACGCTCGGCATGCGGGATCGCAAGGGCTGAGCGTCGTGTCGACCGCTCGACGTACGGGTCGGCGCCCCGACCGTCAGCTCATACGTGAGGATCCGTCGCGCGCGCTCAGTGCTGCGAGTTCGGGGAGGGGCCAGGAGCAGACCACTTCCAGCTTGTTGGATCGCTACGGCTTTGCCTTGGTCAGAGATCGATCGAGGCGTTCCAGACTTGCATGCAATTCCTTCCGGCGGCTTTGGCCGCGTAGAGCGCCTGGTCCGCTCGCTCAATCGATGCCTCCAAAGGCGCGTCGGCATCGAGCGGCGCGAGGCCGACCGAGACGGTCACTTGAAATGATGAGTTCCCATTACTCTTGAAATGCATGTCCGGCAAGAGCCCGGCGCAGCCGCTCGATGGCAGCGCCGCCGGTATGAATATCCGCCTCGGGCATACAAATCAGGAACTCTTCGCCGCCGTACCGGAAGAGCAAGTCGTAGGGTCGAAGCTGACTCTTAAGCTGGCGCCCAAACGTGGCGAGGACCTTGTCGCCCATTACATGGCCGTACGTGTCATTGACGTTCTTGAAGTGATCGAGGTCTAGCATCGCTAGGCAGCAAGATTGAAGTTCCCGCTTTACTAGCGCCTGCTGCTCGCGCAGCCTTGTGAGCATGCCGACCCGATTGGAAGCGCCGGTCAATGGATCGAGCTTGTAGAGGCTGTCCTCAATTTCACCCTTCGTAGTAAGAATCTCCATGCGCAGCTTTTTGAGAACATGGCTGAAGTCATCGTAATCTCGCGGTAGGTTCTTATCGCGCTTGGCCGAATTCCGAAGGAGCGTCCTCGCACAATTGTGGAGGCGTTGGTGCAAGGTTTCGATCTCGGAAAAGGCAGGATGCCCCGCCAGGGAATGTGTGCCGTCGCAATAGATCCATTGGCCAAATCGACAGTTGCGATGTGCCTCCTTTTCGAGATCTCGCTGGTCGGGTGAGAGACCGCAGATGAGAGTCCGGTTGAGTTCATCGTGCCATTGCTCATGGTGGTGGATGGCTTGATCTAGCTCGGTCAATGCTTTGTGCATTTGTTCTTGAGTGAGGTCGGAAAAGGGCATGCGGATCCTCCAAAGCATCCGACAAGTCGGCGCGCTCCTTCGAGCTGTGCCAAAGGTAGGCATCCGATCCTAGATCGGGCGCCGTAGCGCTATACCTAATACAGGGTCGAAAACTTTATAGAGAGCCATGACGGCCGCAAATCGCCTTGCCGGGAGCTTTGCGCAATGTCTGCCCCGGGCCGATTGTGTTGAAGAAGTCCGTTGAGGACGCCGGCGAACAGTGATTCCGTGGGAGGGGGCAGCGACGGAGGCTGGCGATGATGGGATGGCAGACGGCGGACCAGGCGCGGTTCTTCTACGAGTTCCACCTCGACGAGCGCGTCCCAGCCGATCATCTTCTCCGCCGCATCGATGTGTTCACAGCAACCGCGCTTGGCGATCTGCGCCGTAAGCTCGCCGAGCACTATAGCCACACCGGGCGGCCATCGATCGATCCCGAGCTGCTCATCCGCATGCTCATCGTGGGGTATTGCTACGGCATCCGCTCGGAGCGCCGACTGTGCGAAGAGGTCGCCGACCGGCTGACGTTCCGCTGGTTCTGCCGGTTGGATCTCGACGACAAGGTGCCCGACCACTCGACGTTCTCCAAAAACCGGCATGGCCGCTTCCGCGACAGCGATGTGTTGCGCCATGTATTTGAGCGGGTCGTTCTCGCCTGCATCACGGCGGATCTCGTCGGCGGCGATGGGCTTTGCCGTCGATGCGAGCCTCGTCGAAGCCGACGCCAACAAGGGCCGGTCGATACCCGGTGCCGAATGGAGCAAAGAGCGTGATCCAGCAACGGCGAGCCACGCCGTGAAGGAGTATCTGGCGACGCTCGACGATGCGGCCTTCGGCGCGGCGAGCGAGGTCACCCCTAAGTTCGTCTCGCCGTCCGATCCGGCAGCCCAGTGGACGGGAGCAATGAAGAGCGCTGCGTTCTTCGCCTACGCCGACAATTACCTGATCGACGTGAAGGCCGGCATCATCCTTGACGTGGAGGCTTCTCGCGCCATCCGCCAGGCCGAGGTCGGTGCCGCGCGCACCATGATTGAGCGCACACAGCAACGCTTCGGTCTGAAGCCGAAGCTACTCGCCGCTGATACAGCCTACGGCTCGGCGCCCATGCTCAACTGGCTGGTCGAGGAGAAAGGTATCGCTCCGCACATCCCCGTCATCGACAAGTCGGCGCGCGAGGACGGCAGCTTCAGCCGAGCCGACTTCCGCTACGATGAGGACGAGGATGTCTACATCTGCCCGGCCCAACAAGGCACTCAGGACCAGCGGCACGATCGTCAACGACGAGCAGCGGCTCTATCGGGGTGCAACGGCCGACTGTCGCAGCTGTCCGCTGAAGCCGCGCTGCTGCCCGAAGGAGCCCGTGCGCAAGATCCCGCGCAGCGTCTACGAGGCGGCGCGCGACGTCGCCCGATCTTTGTTCGGCACCGAGGCCTACGCGCAGTCACGCCGTGATCGCAAGAAGGTCGAGATGCAGTTCGCCCATCTGAAACGCATCCTGCGCCTCGACCGGTTGCGCCTACGCGGGCCACGTGGTGCCAGGGATGAGTTTCTGCTCGCCGCCACGGCGCAGAACCTGCGCAAGCTTGCAAAGCTCCTCATCCGGCCGCCGCCGGATCACGGAGCGGCGTGCGTTGCGTCAGCGTAGATGGCGTCAGTGAGGCGATACAGACCGCCCTGCAGCGGGGGGCAGCATCAACGAACCGGGCGGTCAAACGGCCGCGCCGCTCTACTCGGCGACTTTGTCAACGAAATCGGCCCTGAGCGCCCATTCTTTGCCGAAGAGTAGGAGTTTGCAGCTTCCTGCGAGAGA
This sequence comes from uncultured Alphaproteobacteria bacterium, assembly GCA_963776675.1. GTDB lineage: Bacteria > Pseudomonadota > Alphaproteobacteria > Rhizobiales > Hyphomicrobiaceae > Hyphomicrobium_A. Next base: position 182,225 of record CAVZNR010000029.1, read on the forward strand.
ATAGCCATTGTCCCCTGTCACAGATCGCCGCTTCGAATCGCATCAAGAATTTCCTGCCGTTCCTCCAGCCGCCAATGCCTCTCGAACAGAGCCAGCAATTCCTTCTGGCGCGCGTCGATCTCGGTTATGCCCCACTTCGCCTGATGGAGAATCTGGATCGTCAGCGGGAACGGAACAACACCACCCTTTCCCCCGAAGTATGTCTTCTTCTTGCGGTCGAAATCCCAGTTCGAGGCCGCACTGTTCTTCCGCCGGGTCAGCAGCGCCAGGTTGCCGAGTTGATGGACACGCAGGGCGCGCTGTTGAGCGTCTGGGATAGACTTCATCCATAGGCTGAGCCGGACCGCAGTGCCATCGACACCTCTCCCGGAGGGAGAGGTCGGAAGCGAATGCCAATGAGCTTCCGGGTGAGGGGTTGCGCCCTATCGACGTCCTAGCCCCTCACCCGCTCGCTTGGCGTTCATGCGAAGCATGGCTTCGCCATAACCGCCAAGCTCACGACCTCTCCCCTTGGGAGAGGTTAGGTTGTGCACTCCGCGACCTCTTCACCTCTCCCCCTGGGAGAGGTCGTCTCGCGCATGGCTCGGCACATCGCGAACGCGCTTTTCAGATACGTTTGTGAGCGTTCCGTATTGGGCCAGATCCCAGACGCGGCGCGGTTAACTTGACCGCGCCGCGCGCCGCGCTTACGCTTTGATCCGGCTACAGAATAGGAGAAGGGGCAGACACTATGCCGATCCGCGCCGCACTGCCGTCACTCGCCGCCATCCTCCTCATCCTGGCCACCGAGCCGGTTCTTGCCGAATGGCACTATGTGGCGCCCGGAGACGGCGACCAGAATGTCCATCGCGCGTTCGCCTTTGCCGAAAAGGGTGACGACCGGCTGGAATTCGCCTGCAACTCAAAGCGGCGCGACCTGTTCTATTCCGCAGCGGAGACTGTGTCGGAGCCGGAACTCGAGAGACTGAAAGGGGGCAAGCCGACCGTCCTCATCCGCCTCGACGGGGTCGGCGTGGTACCGCTGGACGCCGATGATGCCTATCAGAAGGACGGCCGGCTGATCTTTGTCACCGCCGTCAAGCCTGCTTTCATCAACGATCTCGCCAAGGCGAGCAAGCCGGTCGCCGCCGGCATGCAGGCCGCCGGCAAAATCGTCCAGCAGGGCGAATTCCCGACGGATGGCCTGCAGGCAGCGTTGAAGAGCCTGGCCGCCGGCTGCGGATTTTAAGGACAGGCCGGATCACGCCGGTGGAAAATCAGGCAACGTTACCTGCGCTCGTCTTATGCCGAGCCGATGCTGGGTCGCGGACTGGCGGTCAGCTTTTCCGTCAAGAGCCGTCGCGCGCTTTCATTGCTGCAAGTTCGGCTCAGGGCCGATTTCGTTGATAAAGTCGCCTGAGAAGAGCGGCGCGGCGGTGCGACCGCCTCGATTGTTTGCCGCCCGACCGCTGCAGGGGCGGTCTGTAACGCACCTCACTGACGCCATCTACGGTGACGCAACGCACGCCACTTCGAGATCCGGCGGCGGCCGGATGAGGAGCTTTGCGAGCTTGCGCAGGTTCTGCGCCGTGGCGGCGAGCAGAAACTCATCCCTGGCACCACGTGGCCCGCGTAGGCGCAACCGGTCGAGGCGCAGGATGCGTTTCAGATGGGCGAACTGCATCTCGACCTTCTTGCGATCACGGCGTGACTGCGCGTAGGCCTCGGTGCCGAACAAAGATCGGGCGACGTCGCGCGCCGCCTCGTAGACGCTGCGCGGGATCTTGCGCACGGGCTCCTTCGGGCAGCAGCGCGGCTTTAGCGGACAGCTGCGACAGTCGGCCGTTGCACCCCGATAGAGCCGCTGCTCGTCGTTGACGATCGTGCCGCTGGTCCTGAGTGCCTTGTTGGCCGGGCAGATGTAGACATCCTCGTCCTCATCGTAGCGGAAGTCGGCTCGGCTGAAGCTGCCGTCCTCGCGCGCCGACTTGTCGATGACGGGGATGTGCGGGGCGATACCTTTCTCCTCGACCAGCCAGTTGAGCATGGGCGCCGAGCCGTAGGCTGTATCAGCGGCGAGTAGCTTCGGCTTCAGACCGAAGCGTTGCTGTGTGCGCTCAATCATGGTGCGCGCGGCACCGACCTCGGCCTGGCGGATGGCGCGAGAAGCCTCCACGTCAAGGATGATGCCGGCCTTCACGTCGATCAGGTAGTTGTCGGCGTAGGCGAAGAACGCAGCGCTCTTCATTGCTCCCGTCCACTGGGCTGCCGGATCGGACGGCGAGACGAACTTAGGGGTGACCTCGCTCGCCGCGCCGAAGGCCGCATCGTCGAGCGTCGCCAGATACTCCTTCACGGCGTGGCTCGCCGTTGCTGGATCACGCTCTTTGCTCCATTCAGCACCGGGGATTGAGCGGCCCTTGTTGGCGTCGGCCTCGATGAGGCTCGCGTCAACGGCGAACCCATCTCCACCGACGAGGCCGGCCGTAATGCAGGCGAGCACGACGCGCTCAAAGATGTGGCGCAACACATCGCTATCGCGGAAGCGCCCGTGCCGGTTCTTGGAGAACGTCGAGTGGTCGGGAACCTTGTCGTCGAGGTCAAGACGGCAGAACCAGCGGAACGTCAGCCGATCGGCGACCTCCTCGCACAGCCGGCGTTCCGAGCGGATGCCATAGCAATAGCCCACGATGAGCATGCGGATGAGAAGCTCCGGGATCGATGGAAGGCCGGCCGGTGTGGCTGTAGTGCTCGGCGAGCTTGTGGCGCAGATCGCCAAGCGCGGTTGCTGCGAACACATCGATGCGGCGGAGAAGATGATCGGCTGGGACGCGCTCGTCGAGGTGGAACTCGTAGAAGAACCGCGCCTGGTCCGCCGTCTGCCATCCCATCATCGCCAGCCTCCGTCGCTGCCCCCTCCCACGGAATCACTGTTCGCTGGCGTCCTCAACGGACTTCTTCAACACAATCGGCCACAAGCATACTTGCCTCAACAAGAGCCGTCGCTCAGGCTAATGGCAGACCGTCCCTGTTTAGGGATGGCCTGGCAGGCGCCCGTCGAACGCCCCCTATTGGACGAGGCGTGAAATACGTTCACGGTGGTATGGTGCCGTTAGCGGCCACCTTGCGGGAGACAATATTTTGACGGTGCCGCACACCTCGAGTTCATCCGATCCTCCGACGGCCACTCAGCCCGCTATCTTACGCGCGCCCGTCCGGATGCGTTATTTCTCATTGGTTGCCACGGTATTCCTCGCGGCCGCCTCCGCTCTCATAATCTGCTTCACGATCTTGCTTTTCGTTGAAGGGGCATGGGGACTGGCCGCCCTCCTAGGGGCATTGGGTACATTCATGGCAGCGCTAGACGGCTATGTGCTGCGGGACCTCCGGGGGAAATGGGGCCTACGCGTCACGCTTCTCGAGGACCGCATGGTGCTCGATCTTCCGGCGGGGCGGTCGCTGATTCACCGCCCCGTCGCACAGCACATGACCATTCCCTACAGGGATATCGAGGCCATCGAAACGCGGCTCGAAGCATTTCCTTCGTTCGGCATGGAAAACATGCAGCGCCCGTATGTTCTGAGCCCGAAGCAGGGCAACCGTATCTTCCTGTTTGAGGATCGCGCGCTCGGAACGCCGTTCGAAACACCGACGTATGGACCCATAGCAGCCGCTATCGTGCAGCGCGCCAATGTTCCGTTGCGCGATCTCGGCATGGTAGAGGGCGGCGGCGGCATTCTGTCTGTGTGGGGAGCGCACGCACCGGATTGGGCGGCACCATCGCTGCCACTTGCGCTGCAATTACGAATCTGGCGGCACGTGGTGGCAACGGGATCGCTTGCAATGGTTCTGGTGGTGCTCGCGTTTTTGATCAACGCATCCCTGCATTGATTGCACCTCGGTGACGGACGTGCTCGCGTCGGTCCCCCGTACCTAAGAAGGCAAGATAGCGACTGAGATGCCGCGCGCGACCATCAATCCCGATACGGCTTGGTTCCGCCGCAAGCTCGAGGAGCGCCGCGCGGAGCTTCAGGCGCTGCAGGCGATCAGCGAGGAGAGCCGCGGCCCGGTCACCCTCGACCAGACGAGCGTCGGCCGCCTGTCGCGCATGGATGCCATGCAAGGCCAGGCCATGGCCATGGCGACCCACCGCCAAAGAGGGCAGGAGCTGCAGCGCATCGCCGCCGCCCTGCTGCGCCTTGACGATGGCAGCTTCGGCTATTGCCTCGATTGCGGCGAGGAAATCGCCGAGAAGCGGCTGCGCTTCGATGCGTCGATTGCGACCTGTATCCGGTGCGCCTCCCGTTCTGAAGGCTAAGGCTGGTTCCGGCGTGAAGACGCCTGCCGCTGCTCCCGGGGCAGCTCGTGCCCTGCGCGCGCGATGTAGATCGTGCTGGCGGCCTCGCGGTCTTGCAGCGGGTTGTCGAAGGTGACGACCTTGGCCTCGCATTCGTCGAAGGCTTCGCGCAGCACCGCGAGAAAGTCGTCGTCGGGGGGATCGTTCGACCAGAGTGCGAAGATCCCGCCAGGATGCAAATGCGTGGCCAGGGCCTGAAGTCCCTGCTTCTCGTAGAAGGCGCTGTGTTGATCGCTCAAAAGTTGCCGCGGAGAATGGTCGATATCGACAAGCACGGCGTGAAATTTCCGCCCGCCAATGTCGGGATCGCCCTCGCGAACGGGCGCACCGAAGATCGCGAAGAAATCGCCCTGGCCCAGATGACAGCGATCATCCGAGGTAAGCTCGCGCCCGAGCGGCACCAGATCCTTGCGGTGCCAGTCAATGACCTCCTGAAACCTCTCGACGACGAACAGTGTGCGCACGCGGGCATGGCCGAGAACGGATCGTGCCGTATAGCCAAGTCCGAGCCCCCCGACGACAACGTCGACGTCGGTCACGGGCGCCTCTCTCAGTGCCAGCTCCGCTAGCGCTATCTCGCTGACCGTAAACAGGCTCGACATCAGGAAGTCATCGCCGAGCTTGACCTCGTAAATCTCCCTTGCGTCCGCAGGACGCCTGCGCCGCCGCAGGCTCAGCTCGCCCATCGGTGTCTTCGAATAGGCAAGCTCCTCGAATGCTTTTGTCATGAAGCAGAGATCTCCTCCATTGAGGCTGCGGGCGCAAGCGCCAGCGTAAAGGGTCGCTCCGTTGCGAAACGGATTGCCATAACCGTCCGCCGCTGGACAGTCCGTCCCTGGCTTGCACCGTTGTGTAGGTCCGCTTCGGGTCAAGATCGGCAAAAGCCAAGTGAGCAAAGCGAGTTCGCTTTTGGTTGGGTAGCGACCAAAGAAGGGTCCCGTGAAGCGGCACCTTTTGGAGCCTCGAGGCGAAACAAGCATCTGTGATGCTCGCAACACAGACCCATAGGAATACGATTCCACCGAGCCAACGTAACTATATCTCTTAGCCCGATGACCTTATCGTTTGATGCGGCACAAGAAAATTCGATGGAGGCGTGGTGCTGCCGTCGGGCCAGTTCTGTTGCGTAGGGTAGGTGTCAGATGCGTAGGGTCTCAGACAAGGGCAGCCTTTGGACTACGTGTGTCCTCACCATAGGGCTGCTGGCAAGTGTCGACGCGGCCGAAGCGCAGGTCGCTTGCAAAGCCCCACCAGGCAACAACACGCAACCTTGCGTTAATCCCCATGGTACGGTGATCGACTTAATTTCGACATGTCGAATGGAGCGACGATCGACAACCAAGGCAGCGTCACCAACGATATTTATACAATGCGCGAGAATCGGGCGTGACCAACTCCGGCCCGGTCGGGGGTGAGATCCGGACGAAGGAGAAAACTCCGCCGTTACCAACTCCGGCTCGGTCCCGTTTTTCATCGACACGCTGGGGAACGACTCCGGCGTGACCAACTCCGGCTCGGTCGTGCAGACGATCGGGACGGGTGGGAACAACTCCGGCGTGACCAACTCCGGCTCCGTCGGGCAATTCATCCGTACAGGTGGCAATAACTCGAGCGTGACCAACTCCGGCTTTGTCGGGGACGAGATAGATACGATTGGCGACAACTCGGGCGTGACTAACTCCGGCTCCGTCGCAACTTATATTAGGACGGAGGGTAGCGATTCCGGTGTGATCAACTCCGGCTCTGTCGGGTCGGGCAGCGTGGGAGATGGCATATTCCTAAGGGGACAAACCCGAACCTCACGCTCTTGCCAGGCTCCGTCATACAGGGTCAAATCTCGCTGTCTGGCGCCGGCATGAGTACGTTGAATGTCGGAAACGGCCTGAATGTTGCCCTTACCCTCAACGCGGCGCCCGACGTCATCAACACCTTCGGCGCCCCCTATGCGGTGTCCGGCGATCAGGTCGCGGTTCTCGATCCCACGGCGCTGAGCCAGCACGACGAGATGTTGTCGGATCTGACCAGTGGCATCTTCAATTCCATCCATGCCCGTCTGGCCGGGGTCAGTGGCGCCCCCTCCAACGGCTCTGGGGGCATGTCGCTTGGCCTCGGCTCCATGATGCACCTGAGCAGCAAGGAGGTCGGCCCCGCATCCCCGCCCGATGGTGCCGGCGTCTGGGCCCAGGCCTTCGGCGGCCACCGCAATGAAGATGCCAACGGTGCGACCGTTGGATCTGACCACAATTTTTATGGCGGCATTGCCGGGATTGATGGCTGGCTGATGCCGGGCCTCCGCGTCGGCGCCTTTGGTGGCGGTGCGCGCTCTAAGATGGAAGTTGATTTCGACGCCCAGGACATCGATGCCGACAGCTACTTCGGTGGCGGTTATGCGAGCCTGCGGCAGAACGGCTTTTTTGCCCATCTGATGGTGACGGCAGGTGAGACCGCCTATGACAGCACGCGCCAGGTGGCCAACAACGTGGCTGCGGGTGGCATCGAGATCGCCACGGCCAACTATGACGGCACCTTCGTCTCGCCGGAGCTGACGGTCGGCAGCACGCTTGTTGTCGGCGGCCTGACCGTCGAGCCGAGCGCTCGCGTGCGTTATGCGCAACTCTGGCTTGACGGCTATTCGGAAACGGGAGCCTCTGACAACTTGAGCATTGGCGACCGCGATGTGTCGCTGTGGCAGGGCCGGGTGCAGCTTGCCATGCCGTTCACGTCAGAGGCCGGCACGTTCGCACCCCGCATTGGTGTGGAGGCCTGGACGTCGAACAACGACGACGTTTCGGCCGTACTCCTGGGTCAGGCCATCTCGTTCAGCCCTGGTGGGGATGACGAGGAGGTCACCGGCTTTGTCGGCGCGACGGCCTCGACGCGCCTGGGCTCCAACATGATCGCCTTCGTCGACGGCGAAGTGCACATGGGCGAGGACGGTTTTGCCCGCAGCGAAGCCCGCGGTGGCATCAAGATCAGCTTCTAGGAGCTGCGCCGGCCCAGGACTGCATTCGAATGTCGGCGAGTTGAGCATGGTCGAGCGGGCGGCTCTGGTGGAGGCGGGCCTCACGTTGCCTTCTTTGGTTTCTTCTTAGAGCGGACAGGCCGCGCGGCCATGCGCGCCGACGCGTTCAGCGCTATCGCCGCGCGAATGAGCGCCTTCAGCGCCTTTTCGTTGATCTTGTCGCCCTCGTGGATATCGATGGCGCGCCTTACGTTGCCTTCGAGGCTCGAATTGAACAGGCCAGCAGGGTCCTTGAGCGCGGCGCCCTTGGCGAAGGTCAGCTTGACGACGGCCTTGTACGTCTCGCCGGTGCAGATGATGCCGTCATGCTCCCACACCGGAACGCCCATTGGGTTTGACGGCTTGCGCCATTTCACCTCCTCGACCACGTCGGGGTCGGCCTCTTTGATGAGCGTCCGGACCCGGGCGAGCGTCTCGCCCCTCCAATCGGAGAGCTTCTCGATTTTCGCATCGATGAGCCGAGAGGGAGAGCCTCCGCCTTTTGCTTGCTTCGTGGCGGTTTTGGTCGACTTCATGCTTGTCGCTCGTCCGTGAGGTGTGACCCGCACCCTTTGTACATCGGAGTCGGCGGATTACGCTTCGCTAATCCGCTCTACGCTCAGTACTAAGCCGGGCCCGGAACGGTCGGATCAGCATGCCCACCCGGTCTCCCGAGTGGGCATGCAACTGTTTCACCTCGGGCAACGATACCAACGCGCTCCAGCTACTTCATACGATGCTCGGTTGCGAATTTCTCCTCGGGCGAAAGCACGAGGCGATGCCTGCCGAACACGGCGAAGTAGAGCATTCCAATCGCGAACCAGAGCGCGACGCCCCCCACCGCCTGCTGGTAGACAGGGTCCTGCAACTGGAAGATGACGGTGATGGCCGCGATCACGATCGTCACGAGGCCGCCGGCGATGCCGAAAATGCTGACGAAAGGTCGCTCGATGTGCGGCAGCTTCTGGCGCAGCCGGATGAAGGAGAACGCCTGCATGATGTAGGAAAACATGGCACCAAAAACGGCCATGTTGAGCAAGGTGCCGCCGACGACCGCGCCACCGCCTTCGATGCCGTAAGCCCATGCCACGCCGAAGATCAATGCCAGCCCGACGATCGTGCCGACGATCATTGCCACGTGCGGCGTCTTATGCGTGCCGTGGGTAAGCGACAGGAACTTGGGGAAATAGCCCGCCCGTGACAGGGAGTAGATCTGGCGGCCCTGCGCGAAAAGGATGGTGTGGAAGCTTGCCACCAGCCCCGTCACCGCGAACAGGGACAAGAGCTTGGCGATGCTGTCACCGTAGATGGCCCGGAACCCGTCGAGAATAGGCTCTCCGGACGTCGCAAGCTTGTGGGCTCCAACGCCCGACAACGCCGGATTGAGCCACAGGATCAAGAAGCCCGTCACCAATAGGGTGAACATGCCAAGGATGATGCCCTTGGGCATATCGCGCTTCGGATCGATCGACTCCTCGGCGGCAAGCGGCAGCTCCTCGATGGCCAGAAACAGCCATACGGCAAATGGCAGAGACGCAAAGACGCCGGCCCAACCGAAGGGCAGGAACGGACCGTTTCCTTCCGGGAGCTCGCTGCCGTCGGGAGCGATATTGAGCGCCCACCGGTTGAAGTCGATGTGCGGCCAGGCGCTGGCGTAGAAGAAGATCAAAACCGCGAGCGCCAGAAACGTGACAATCAGCGTGACGCGGAAGGACAACCCGACGCCGAAGATGTTGAGGGCCAGGAACAGGAGATAGCAGCCGATCCAATACACAGGCTGGAAAGCCGGTCCGGTTTCGAAGATCCCGCCGAGATAGGACCCGACGAAATAGACGATGACGGCCGGCGTAACGATGTATTCGACGTTCTCTGCGAGGCCGGTCAGGAACCCGCCCCAGGGTCCGAGCGTCGTGCGGGCGAACGAATAGGCCCCGCCCGTGTGCGGCAGCGCCGGCGACATTTCGGCGATGCAGAAGACGAGACAGAGATACATGATGCCGACGAGCGCGGTCGCGATCGCCATGCCGCCCCACCCGCCGGAGGCGAAGCCGAGGTTCCAGCCCGAGAAGTCGCCCGAAATAACCGCGCCGACGCCGAGCGCCCAGAGGGACCACACGCCGGCGTGCCGGCGCAATCCCCGTTTCTCGAAGTACTCTTCACCGACGGTGGCGTATTTTACGCCCCCTTCCCCAGCTTGCTGTGTCATGGCCAGATTCCCCTACATGTCTGAGCGAGCCGGCCCCCATTGCAGTCGGGTAGTCCCGTGCACCGACGTCACGCTGGCCGTGTTTCTACTGTAGGGTGAATACGAGTCTTCGGACAGCCTAGTAATTAGGCAGAGGTGAGGGGCGCTGCGCTTTGAAACGCGGCAGACACGATCGGGCTATGAGTGCGCCGCTCGCTCGTGATGAAAGCTTCGAGGATGGAATTGAAGAGGCCTGCAGGGTCCTTAAGCGCGGCGCCCTGGTGTGATGATTTCGAAGTCCGTTTCTTTCCTGATGCACGCGCGCGAGCGGACTTCGAAATCTGAATCACGCGAGGAGCAGCGCCGCGCGACGTCTGGAGACGCCGTCGAAATGCCACGCGCCGACGACGCTAACGCATGTTAGCGCATGCCCGTCGCAGTTAAATTAGATATCGGCTGTGGCGGGTGAGAACCCTTGAGGGGCCGCGCTGAAACGCGCGCAAGGGATCTCGCAATCTCTCCGAGAGCCGATCTTGCCAGTCCTTAGGCTCTCGGAGGGGGCCATTTGCCGTTCATGACCAACGCGTATCCACGGTTCTAGCTGAAGCACTGCTGCTGGATCGCGGGCTGGCTGAGAAGTTGGGCTGCTTGTTTAGGTCAACCGCCAGGAACGCACGCCGGGTGCGTCCGTTGCCCGGGCGGAACTGGTGCACCAAAGGGATGCAAAACTCATGTCGCTCGGAACCATTCTCGTTATCATCCTCATCATCTTTTTGCTTGGTGGCTTCAGTGGCCGCTTCGGCGGCTACGGTTACGGCTTCGGTCACGGCGGCGTCGGTGCCCTCGGCATACTATTGATCATCGTCGTCGTCCTCATGGTGCTGGGACGGGTCTGACCTGACCGGCGGCGTGAGGTCGGCTCCGCGCCAGGCAAAGAAGTCCCCAGCTTTCGCTGGGGGCTCTCGCGGTCCTGCGACTTGCGCCAAATCGGATAGAGCAGTGCGCCGGCGGTTTCGTCGCCGCGGCTTCGTGCCGATTGTGGTCTGATGGCTTGACGTCCGTTCCGCCATGCAGGCGCTTCGCCACGCCCCGCTCACATGCGTTCGCCGGGTAGAAGGCTCGCTTGCTTCACCCAGCCGGCGAGCTGTGCTTCGTCGAGCTGGTCGTCCTCGCGGATGTCGAGATAGCGCACGTCTTTTTGCTTCGACTTGCCGGGCGGGACGGGACGCAACGACGGCGCCGCGGAAGAACGCCACTTTCACGTATCTCGTGAAGCAATGAAAGCTGAGGAACCAGGTCTCTCCCGCCAGGGCCGTCGACGCCGTAGAAGGGCGAGTTCCATTTGACCGCCTTCACCACGCCGGGGACGGTGCGCACGATAAGCGCGTCGAGGCGGCGCCCGAGGTCGCGTTTCCAGCCCGGCATGGCGGCGATGTAGGCCTGCACGGGGGCGTCGCCGTGGGCCTTCGCGATCTGAGGGTTGCCGCCCGCGAGGAGGACTGGCTTCGCGACCTTGCGGGCCGATGCTTTGGGGACGGACTTCGGCGCCGACTTGCGCGGCTTGGCAGCCTTCGCAGTGACCCGCTTGGCGGCGGCCTTGCGCTTGTGACGAGGCGGCTTCATCGGGCGCAATATCCTGCGCCTGCGCAGGGTCGGCAAGCGCGACGGCTAGAGCTGATCGGCTGGATTATGCCGCTGCCGGCGGCAGCGTCGGCCGCTGCACGTACGGCATGGGCGCGTGCTCGGGCAGCTCGCACAGGCCACCACCTGCGTAGAGGTGGTGCCAGAGCTGGGTCGACAGCACGCCGCTCAAGCCCATCTTGAGGAAGACGTTGAGCTTGTCGGCCTGACCCGAGGCGACGACGTTGTAGTCGTGCAGCACGGTCTCGGGATCGAAGTAGCCGGTCTTCAGAAGCGCCTCTCGGCTCATGAGCTGGCGCACGTACGGCGGCGGATCGGCGAAGAACGATTCCGCCAGTGGCGCGCGGAACATGCCCTTGGGGCGGTAGGCCACCTCGTGGGGCAGCACGCGGGACGCCGCCTGGCGCAGGATGTACTTGTCCTGCCGGACGCCGCGCAGCTTCCAGCGCGGGGCCAGCTTCGAGGTGAATTCGATCAAGTCCTCGTCGAGGAACGGGTAGCGCGTCTCGACGGAGTTGGCCATGGCCACGCGGTCGCCCTTGTGGTTGAGCAGCAGACCGGCGAGGTGGACCTTGTAGCCGTAATAGAGCGACTGATTGAGCGGCGACCAGCGGCGCATGCGCTCGTGATCGAGCGGCACGTCCTCGTAGGCGACGTGGCTTCCGAGCTGGTCCTTCATCGCCGCGCTGAAGTAGCGGTCGCGGGACTGCGCGACAAGGTGATAGAGCGCGGCTTGCGCGTGCGCGCGGCCGGCGAGGCCGTCGATGCGCCGCAGCTCCGCGGTGCTGGCGTGCGGCGCCATCACCCTGCGGAGGACGCGGTTGATCCAGTCGCTGCCCTTCCAGCCGCCGGCGTCCATCCAATAGGTGAGCTGGCGCAGCTTGAACCAGACGTAGCCGCCGAACGCCTCGTCCGAGCCTTCGCCCGTGAGCGCCACCTTGTAGCCCTGGTGGTGCACCTCCTGCGACAGGCACCACAGCGCCGCGCAGGACGTATCGATGACGGGGCTGTCGGCCGAGGCGATGAGCTTGGCGTAGGTGTCGGAGATGACGCGCGCGTCGCTGGTCAGGATCGTGGGCAGGCTGCCGAGATGGCGCGCGGTAACGAGCGCGTCGCTCGTCTCGTCCAGGCCCTTGCCCGGCACCTGGATGGTGAAGCTGGGGACCGGGCGGCCGCGCACGCGGGACGCCGTGGCCAGCACGTAGGCCGAAATCGACGCCGCCCGACAGGTAGCCGACGACCGGCACGTCGGCGCGCAGGCGGATCTCGACCGAACGCCGGAACTTCTCCTCGAAGGTGTCGACGAGACGTGTGCCGTTGGCATCGTCGAGCTCGTCGCCGGCGTCGGGAAAATCGAAATCCCAGTAGCGGCGCTCGACGACGTCCGCACGCTTGCCGTCGCTGCGGAAGGCGATCCTGAGATAGTGACCGGGCAGCAGCGACTCGACGCCCTCGAACATGGTGCGCCGGGTCGACATGGCGAAGAACGTGAACAGGTGGTCGAGGCCGCGCGGATCGGTCTTTACCGGCACGTCGCCGGATGCGAGCAGCGCCTTGATCTCCGATCCGAAGTAGACCCAGTCGCCCTGGCGTGACCAGTGCAGCGGGCAGATGCCCACGCGGTCGCGGGCGAGAAAGACGGTGCGCTTGGAGAAGTCGACAAGCGCCAGGGCGAACTGCCCCTTGAGGTGGCTGAACACGTCCTCGCCGTACTCCTCGTAGAGGTGCACGATGATCTCGGTGTCGGTGTGGGTGCGGAAGACGTGGCCGCGGGCCTCGAGCTCGGCCTTGCGCTCGGGGTAGTCGAACAGCTCGCCGTTGTAGATGACGGCGACGGTGCGGTCCTCGTTGAAGATCGGCTGATGCCCGTCGCCCAATCCGATGATCGAGAGGCGGCGGTGCGCGAGTCCTACGCCGGGGCGTACGAGAAAGCCTTCGTCATCGGGGCCGCGATGGAACAGGGCATCGGCCATGCGCCGCAACGCGGCAGGATCCGGTTGCCGCTTGCCGGTCAGGTCGATCAGTCCCGCGATCCCGCACATGGGCCCTCTTCAGGTCGATTTTTGAACTGGCATTGATTCGGTAAATGGGGGGTTACAGTGCGCCTTATACGGCGTCTGTTCCGCCGGTAGCAGCGATCCCATCAGGGGCTAGCTATAGCAGGCGGCCATTCCTGTCGCGCTAAAACGATGGCTCAAATAAGACGCAACGCCTTCATGCTGGCGTGTCCGTCGCGGCCCACGATGATGTGATCGTGGACGGAGATGCCGAGCGCCCCTGCGGCTGCGACGATCTGCTTCGTCATGTCGATGTCCACGCGCGACGGTGCGGGATCGCCGGACGGGTGATTGTGCACCAGCACAACCGCGGTGGCCGACAGCTCCAGCGCCCTCTTCACCACCTCGCGCACATAGACGGGCGTGTGGTCGACGGTGCCCTGCTGTTGCACCTCATCTGCAATAAGGCGGTTCCTCTTGTCGAGAAACAGCACGCGGAATTGCTCGCGGTGCTCGTAGCTCTGGGCGGCGCGCAAGTAGTCGAGCACCTGCTTCCACGACGACAGCGCCGGCCTCTGCATGATCTGCGAGCGCATGAGGCGCAGCGCGGCTGCACGCACGAGCTTCAGCTCGGTGACGACGGCCTCGCCGACGTCCTCCACCTCCTTGAGGCGGGGCTCGGGCGCATTGACCACCTCGGCGAACGAGCCGAAGCGGGCGATCAAACGCTTCGCCAGCTCCTTGGTGTCGCGGCGCGGCAAGGCGCGAAACAGCACCAGCTCGAGCAGCTCGTAGTCGGGCAGCGCATCGCCGCCGCCCTTGTTGAAGCGCTGGCGCAGACGCTGGCGGTGGCCGGCATGGTGCGGCGTCGGCGCGTCGAGGAAGGAGTGCTGGTCGCCCGGGCTTGCGGTGTCGCCGTCGCCGTCTTTTACGCGACCCGCCATGAGGAGCAGCGCCTCAGTTGAGCTCGAACTGCGGGCAGTCGAGGCCCTTGGGCGAGTGGGTGAAGACCTCGCAGCCGGTCTCGGTCACGCCGACCGTGTGCTCGAACTGGGCGGAGAGCTCGCGGTCGCGCGTCACGGCCGTCCAGCCGTCGGGCAGCACTTTGACGTGCGGGCGCCCCAGGTTGATCATCGGCTCGATGGTGAACAGCATGCCGGGCTCGAGCATCACGCCTTCGCCGGGCTCGCCGTAGTGCAGAATGTTGGGGCGGTCGTGAAACACGCGCCCGAGCCCGTGCCCGCAAAAGTCGCGCACGACGCTGCAGCGCTCGGCCTCCGCGTAGGACTGGATGGCAGCGCCGATGTGTCCGGTGGTGACGCCGGGTCTCGTGACGGCGACCCCGCGCTTCAGGGCCTCATAGGTCACGTAGATCAGCCGCTCGGCACGCCGCGAGATGCGGCCCACCGCGAACATGCGGCTCGTGTCGCCATGCCAGCCGTCGACGATGAGGGTCACGTCGATATTGACGATGTCGCCCTCGCGCAGCGGCTTCGGCCCGGGAATGCCGTGGCACACCACGTGATTGATCGAGGTGCAGATGGATTTCGGAAATCCGCGGTAGTTGAGCGGAGCCGGCACGGCGCCATGGTCGATGGCGAACTCGAGCACCAGGTCGTCCAGGGTCTCGGTGGTGACGCCGGGCCGCACGTGCTCGCTCAGCATGTCGAGCGCTTCGGCCGCGAGCTTTCCGGCCACGCGCATGCCTTCGAAGGCTTCCGGTCCGTGCAGTTTGATTTTGCCGTCGCGGTCAGGAGCGCGGCCGACTTCGACATTCGACATGTTCTGATCCTGAGACCCGTTGAGGTGTATCAGAAATGTAGTGCAATTTGCGCCCGCCGCAATGCGCTTGGCGGACACAGGCCATCGCAGCAACAATTAGGGCCCGAGCGCTGGCAGCGCCGGGCCCCTTATAACAATCCGAGCCTGGGATCAGGCCTTGGGCTCTTCCTCGCCTTCGGCGGGGACCTCGGCTGCGGCGGCCTCGGCGACGAGGTTCTGGGCCTGCTCGATCCAGTTGTCCTTCTCGATGCGCCCGTCGAGCTGCAGCGTCTCGTCGATGTTGGCGATATCGTCGTCGGACAGGTTGGCGATCTGCTCGAGCTTCATGCAGTTGAGCTGCCGCAGGCGGGCCGCCAGATCGGTATCGATGCCCTTGATCTGCGTGAGATCGTCGGGCTCGCCCTTCTGCTTCTTGAAGCCCTTCCACTGCGCGTTGAGGCGACGCGCGCGCGCGTCCGAGCGCTCAGGGATACGTGCCGACTTACCGCGGCGTCCGCGGAGATAGTAGAGCTTGGCGCGGCGCACCTTGCCGCGGCGCAAAACCTCGATCTCGGCGATGTAGGGTGAGTAGATCGGGAAGACGCGCTCGACGCCTTCGCCGTAGGAGATCTTGCGGACCGTGAAGCTCTCGTTGATGCCGCCGCCGGCGCGGGCGATGACGACGCCTTCGTAAGCCTGCTGGCGCGTGTTGTTGCCCTCGATGACCTTCACCATCACGCGGACGGTGTCACCAGGGCCGAACTCCGGCACGGCGCGCTTCATCGTGACGGCGGTCATTTGCTCGCGCTCGAGCTCTTGGATGATGTTCATAGTGCACCTTAAGCATAGCAATGGGCCGTGGCGGCTCGGCACGACAGGCCGGCACCCCGCTACGGCAAGCCTTGGGGAATTGGCGCGGTCATAGCTGATATGGGCGGGGTTGTCGATATGGTCTTTGCAGCGATTTGTGAGGCCTTTCAGGGCTTGGGGGCCCGCCTCGGGCCGGCGATGAGGTCGGGCCGGCGCTCCGCCGTCAGGCGCTCGGCCTCCCGGCGGCGCCATTCGGCGATCTTCTTGTGGTCGCCCGACAGCAGCACCTCGGGGATCTCGCGCCCCTCCCACTCGCGCGGTTTGGTGTAGTGCGGGTGCTCCAGAAGGCCGGCCTCGAAGCTTTCCTCGGTGAGCAATTCCGTGGCGCCGACCACCCCGGGCAAGAGCCGCACGCAGGCATCGATCAGCACCATCGCCGCAAGCTCTCCGCCGGAGAGCACATAGTCGCCGATGGAGACCTCGCGCATGCCCCGCGCCGCGATGACCCGCTCGTCGATGCCCTCGAAGCGGCCGGCCAGCAACAGGACACCGGGGCCACCGGCGAGCTCGCGGGCCATCGCCTGATCGAGGCGCTCGCCCCGCGGCGACAGATAGAGAAGTGGCGCCTCCGGGGCATCGGCACGGGCGTGGTCGATGGCGGTGGCGAGCACATCGGCGCGCATCACCATGCCGGCACCGCCGCCGGCGGGCGTGTCGTCGACCGCGCGGTGGCGGCCGAGGCCGAAGTCGCGGATGGCGAACGGTGCTAAGCGACCAGATCCCGGCCTGCAGGGCTTGTCCGGCGAGCGAATGGCCCAAGCGGCCCGGGAAACATCTCCGGAAACAGCGTCAGCACCGTCGCCCGCCAGGGCGGCCGGCCGTCGCTTATTGGAATGTGCGGCATATGACTACACGCGGATATCTGTTTCCCTCCCCCCTTGTGGGGGAGGGTAAGGGAGGGGGGTGTCCAGGCCATCCGAGGTGTTTGGACCACCCCCACCCCAGCCCTCCCCCATCAAGGGGGAGGGAGAAGTAGAGCAAGAACGCGCCCTTCCGCTAGCCTGACGCGAAGCGCGTCGCTCTTAAACCCCCTCCACGACCACGATGTCGATGGTGCCGGCGCCGATGCGCTCTTTCTTCGCCTCGGCGTATTCGGGCGAGCGCGCGTAGCCGAGCGCGGCCTCGTAGCTGGGAAACTCCAGCACGACGTTGCGGGCGGTTCCCCTGCCTTCCATAATCTCGCAGCGGCCGCCGCGCACGATCGGGTGGCCCCCGAACTTGTCGAGCGCCACCTTCGATTTGGCGACATAAGCGGCCCACTTCTCCGGGTTCGTCACCTCGGCGTGCGCAATCACATATCCTTTCGCCATGGGCTTCGTCGTCCTCCGTTCGAGTTGCGTTTCTTGTCAGTGAGCGCGCGCGGCCTGCGCCTCACGGATGTGGTCGATGAATGTCTCAGCGACGCCCTTGGGGTCGTCGGCCTGGGTAATGGGGCGTCCAACCACGATGTAGTCGGCTCCCGCCGCGATGGCGCGGTCGGGTGTGGTGATGCGCTCCTGGTCGTCGGACGCGCTACCCGTAAGGCGGATGCCCGGCGTGACGATCAGAAAGCCCGGCCCCACGGCGTCGCGGATGCGGCCCGCCTCCTGGCCCGAGGCGATCACGCCGTCGAAGCCCGAACTCGCGTGCGAGCGTAGCGCGCCTCAGGACGAGGTCGGATGGCGTCAGCGTCGAGCCCTGCTGCTTGAGGTCGTCCGCCGTCAGGTTGGTGAGCACGGTGACCGCGAGCAGCTTCAGCCGGCTCTTGCCGCGGCCGGCGACCGCTGCCCGCAAGGTCTTGAGGTCGTGGCCGTGCACGGTCAGGAAGTCGACGCCGAAGTCGGTGGCGTTGGCAACGGCGCGTTCGACCGTGTTGCCGATGTCGAGAAGCTTCATGTCGAGAAAGACGTGCTTGCCGTCGGCCTTGAGGGCGCGCGCCAGCTCCAGACCGCCGGCAAACAGCAGCTCCAGACCGACCTTGTAGAAGCTGACGCTGTCATCGAGCTTGGCGACGAGACGCTGCGCCTCCTCGATGGCGGGCATGTCGAGGGCGACGATGAGGCGGTCTTTGGCGGTAACGTGGGTCATGGGGGCGCCGGGGCTGGTTCGGCCCTATCCGTGCAGCACATGCGCAGCGCGCGCAAGCTTTTGGATGAGCGTCTTGAAGGTCTCCTGCGCGTCCTTGTTCTTGAGGTGGCCGTCCTCGCCGAAGCCCTCATGCGCGCGTGGGACGGCGAACTGATCGGGGAGCACCAGAGCGCCGAGACCCAGCTCCAGGACCGTGCGCAGGGTGATCAGGCCCCGCAAGCCGCCCATTCCGCCGGTCGAGGCCGAGCCCAGGGCAAAGACGCGCGTTTTGAAGACCTGCTGCGGCATCCCGTCCTCAGGCCGGCCGACCCAGTCGAGCGCGTTCTTGAGCAGGGGGGCGATCGAGGCGTTGTACTCGGGGCTGGCGATAAAGATGCCGCTATGGGCCTCCATCACGGCCTTCAGCTTCTTGGCATTGTCGGGCTTGCCCTCGGA
>CAVZNR010000030.1:0-77556 GCA_963776675.1 uncultured Alphaproteobacteria bacterium
CGTCATGCCACGCATCTTCTCGGGCACGAACGGCATCTTCCAGCCGCGCTTCAATTCCTTGATGGTGATGTGCTTGTAGAAGGTCGACAGGATCTCCTCGTCGTTGAGGCCCAGCGCGTAGAGAAGCGTCGTCACCGGCAGCTTGCGGCGCCGGTCGATGCGCACATAGACGTTGTCCTTGGCGTCGAACTCGAAGTCGAGCCAGGATCCGCGATAGGGAATGATGCGCGCGGCGAACAGCAGCTTGCCCGAGGCATGCGTACGCCCGCGGTCGTGATCGAAGAACACGCCCGGAGAGCGGTGCATCTGGGAAACGATCACGCGCTCGGTGCCGTTGATCACGAAGGTGCCGTTCATCGTCATGAGCGGCATGTCGCCCATGTAGACGTCCTGCTCCTTCACGTCCTTGATGGACTTGGAGCCTGTCTCCTCGTTCACATCGAACACGATGAGGCGCAGCTTGACCTTCAGCGGCGCCGAATAGGTCATGTCGCGCTGCATGCACTCGTCGACGTCGTACTTCGGCGGCTCGAACTCGTAGCGAACAAACTCCAGCGTTGCCCGACCGGAGAAGTCCGAGATCGGGAACACGGATTTGAACACCGCCTGCAAGCCGTGGTCGTCCGAACGGCCGCCGGGAGGCTCCTTCACCATCAAAAAGTCGTCGTACGAGCTTTTCTGAACCTCGATGAGGTTCGGCATCGCCGCGACTTCGTGGATGGATCCGAATTGCTTCCGGATGCGCTTGCGGCCGTTGTACGTCTCAGCCATATCCGCTCCTTGTCGTCGCGCGGGGGGACGGTCCCGCGCTTTGCTGCCTGCCGGTCGAGGGCCGCCAACCCTCGCTTGCCTTTTTAAAACGGCTCACCGGAGGGCCCGCTTGAGAGTTGCATCAACCCTCAAAAGACCCTCCGGAGAAACGTTCGATAGGCGCTGGCGAGGCAGCGGGCACTCAGTGCGAGAGCGCCCACTGCCTACTGCCTCGTGCCTCATTTCACTTCTACGGTCGCACCCTGATCCTCGAGCTGCTTCTTCAGCTTGGCGGCCTCGTCCTTGGAGACACCCTCCTTCACGGCCTTACCGCCGGCTTCGACGAGGTCCTTGGCTTCCTTCAGGCCGAGCCCGGTAATGGCGCGAACCTCTTTGATGACGTTGATCTTCTTCTCACCGCCGGCCTTGAGGATGACGGTGAACTCCGTCTGCTCCTCAACAGCAGCGGCAGCGGCAGGAGCCGCAGCAACGGCGACGGCTGCCGCCGCCGACACGCCCCACTTTTCCTCGAGCATCTTGGCGAGCTCAGCCGCCTGCAAGACGGTGAGGCCTGAGAGATCGTCTACGATCTTTGCGAGATCGGTCATGGTTTAACTTCCTTCCGGTCTGAACCTTTGTCTCATCTGCAGTCCGAAGAACTGCGCTCGAACTTCGTGGCGCTATCGCGCCGCCCTTACCGTCATGCTGCCTGCGATGCCTTCGCCTGAATGACGCGTGCGAGCTGGGCTCCCGGCTCCATCACCGTGCGGGCGATCTTGGTCGCCGGCGCGTTGAGGAGACCGATGAGCGTGGCTCTAAGCTCATCCAGCGATGGCAGCTCGGCGAGCGCTTTGACGGCGTTCGCGTCGAGGACTGTCGCGCCCATCGCGCCACCGAGAATGACAAGCTTCTCATTCCCTTTGGCATACGTGACCGAGACCTTCGCCGCCGCGATCGGATCCTTCGAATAGGCGAGGCACGTGGGCCCCTTGAAGAGATCTGCAATCGCTTCGTACGTCGTGTCCTTCACCGCGAGCTTTGCCAGCCGGTTTTTGGCCACCTTGACCTTGCCGCCAGCCTCTTTTACGCGCTGGCGATAGTCGGTCATCTGTGCGACCGTCATTCCGGCATAGTGGGCGACGACCACCAACCCCGTGTCCTTGAACACGGTGTTGAGCGTTGTCACGAGCTCACGTTTCGCGGCTCTATCCACCTGCTCACTCCAATTTGCGGGTCCGTCACCTGACGGGTCCCGCGGGCTGCACCTTGCCGCCGTCTACGGGAAGACCCGCTCAGGCGACGCTTCTTCTGTCCTGTCCGCGCGCCAAACCGACGGCACGGTGCTGACCCAGGTTCAAACCGGCTGTCTCACCCATCGATGGGCAATCGAACCGGGTTCTTCCCTGTCTCATGCAGGCCCTCGCTATTTCGAGGCTTAAGTCGGATGGTCCCGAAAGACCGGCCGACACCCACAATCTCGGACAGCGCCGGACAAAGAGGACTGGCCTCCGATCCGGCATCCGGACGCGCACCTGTTGCCAGAGGCGCGCCCGAATTCGTGTCGGCCCCGCTTAAGCGAGGACCTGTCCCCCACCGAGATCCGCAGAGTCGATTTTGACTCCGGGCCCCATGGTGGAGCTGATCGAAACCTTCTTCACGTAGGTTCCCTTGGAGCCGGCCGGCTTGGCCTTGACCACGGCATCCACGAAAGCCTTCACGTTCTCTGCGAGCGCCTTGTCGGTGAAGCTCGCCTTGCCGACGCCGGCGTGCACGATGCCGGCCTTCTCGACGCGGAACTCGACCGAGCCGCCTTTGGCGCCCTTCACCGCGGTGGTCACGTCCATCGTCACGGTGCCGACGCGCGGGTTCGGCATCAAGCCGCGCGGGCCCAGAACCTTGCCAAGACGCCCCACCAGACCCATCATGTCCGGCGTCGCGATGCAGCGGTCGAAGTTGATCTGACCCTTGCTAATCGTCTCGACCAGATCCTCAGCGCCCACCACGTCGGCGCCTGCAGCCGTCGCCTCCTCGGCCTTGGCACCGCGCGCGAACACCGCCACGCGCAGCTTGCGGCCGGAGCCGTTGGGCAGATTGCACACGCCGCGCACCACTTGGTCGGCGTGCTTGGGATCTACCCCTAGGTTCATCGCCACCTCGATGGTCTCGTCGAACTTTGCCGTGGCGCGCTCCTTCACCAGCTTCACCGCCTCGTCGACCGTGTAGCCCTGGTCCCGGCTCACGCCGCCACGCGCCGCTGCGAGCCGCTTACCGCCGGCCACGCGCGTCGCCTTGATCGCTTCCTTGCTCATCTTCTGCGCCATTGCTCTACTCCTTGACCTCGAGGCCCATAGAGCGGGCGGAGCCGGCGATCGTCTTGGCTGCCGCCTCGACGTCGTCGGTATTCAGATCCTTGAGCTTCAGCTTCGCGATGTCGCGAACCTGAGCCATGGTCACCTGACCCGCGACCGTACGGCCCGGATCCTTGCTGCCCGACTTGAGCTGGGCCGCCTTCTTGAGGAAGAAGGACGCAGGCGGCGTCTTCATCTCGAAGGTGAAGGACCGGTCGGAGAAGACGGTGATCTTCACCGGGATGGGCGTGCCCTGCTCCATGTCCTTCGTCTTGGCGTTGAACGCTTTGCAGAACTCCATAATGTTGACGCCGCGCTGGCCTAGTGCAGGTCCGATGGGCGGGGAAGGGTTGGCCGCCCCCGCCGGCACCTGCAGATTTATGTAGCCATCGATTTTCTTCGCCATAGTCTCCCCTGAGCACTTGACGGGAAGGAGCTTCCTTCCCAGGGTTAGCGGTCCAACGGGCTTTCAAGGCCCTCCCGCACAGTCCGCAGGGAGGCCTCGTGAGAGGCTGTCTCTGCGGCTCGACATAAGCTCGCGCGCCTATCCATGCGCGCCGACGAAACCTCTTTCTTCGCGTCTGTCGTCCTAGGCCGGCACCTTCTCCACCTGGCCGAACTCCAATTCGACCGGCGTCGGGCGACCGAAGATCGAAACGGCCACCTTGAGCCGCGAACGTTCCTCGTCGACTTCCTCCACATGCCCCTGGAACGAGGCAAACGGTCCGTCGGCAACCTTCACCTGCTCGCCGACCTCGAAGGTGATCGAGGGCTTGGGTCGCTCCACGCCCTCCTTCACCTGGTGGAGGATGCGCATCGCCTCATCCTCCGAGATCGGCATCGGCTTGTTCTCGGCGCCGAGGAAGCCTGTCACCTTCGGCGTATTCTTGATCAGCAGGAACGCCGGATCGGTCATCTCCATCTTGACCAGCACGTAGCCGGGCAGGAACTTGCGCTCCGACTGCACCTTGCGCCCGCGCTTGACCTCGATCACCTCTTCGGTCGGGACCAGCACCTCCTCGAACAGTTGGTCGAGCCCCGCCGCCTTGGCGCGCTCGCGGATGGCGTCAGCCACCTTCCGCTCGAAGTTGGTGTAGGCATGCACAATATACCAGCGCTTCGCCATGGCCGCTCTTTCGGGGCGCGTTTGCGCAAGATTCGTGGACACGTTCAGTTTCCGCCCTGACCGCTTCAGCGGCTCCCGCCCAGCACAAGCCGGACGAGCCACCCGATCGCTTGATCCGTTAGAAGGAAAAACACCGAGGCTAGCGCCACCATCAGCAAAACCATGAGGGTGGTGATCCACACCTCTTTCCAGGTCGGCCAAGTAACCTTGGCCACCTCCTGGCGAACTTCCTGAATAAACTCCACGGGGTTGTATTTGGCCATTAAAGTGTCATCCCCGGGGCTACTGCGACAACCTGACGCACCAAAAACGCCGGCCGTCGGCCACTCCGGCGCCCTTTACCGGCTAGTGACCCACACAAATTGGCAGGGGCGGAGGGTCTCGAACCCCCAACCTTCGGTTTTGGAGACCGACGCTCTACCAATTGAGCTACACCCCTATTTCGCGTGGACGTGCGCGGCCCCCACGCGGGGGCGGCATACTTAGCGGAACTTTTTGCCTTTGTCACTTGCTAGTGGCCCTTATGCCTCAAAGCCCGGGCCACGGACCTCCTCGACGACCACGGCGGTGCCATAAGCCAGCACCTCCGTTACCGCCGCGGCAATCTCGTTGGCATCGTATCGCATGGCAAGCACGGCGTTGGCGCCCATGTCCTGGGCGTGCGCGATAAGGGCCTCGTAGGCCTCCTGGCGGGCTTGCTCGGCGAGACGCGTATATAGAGTGATGTTGCCTCCGAACAAAATCTGGATCCCGGCGCCGATGTTGCCGACGATGGAGCGCGAGCGCACCGTCAGGCCGCGCACCACGCCGAGCGTCTTAACCACGCGGTGGCCCGGCAGATCGTTCGTTGTTACGACCAGCATAAAGCACCATGCCAGCGCGTTATAACGCCATGCCAGCGCGTCAGAAGGTTATGTCGCCGCGCCATAGCCATTTGCCAATTGCCTGCTGCCTGAAACCCAATTTTTGGAGCGGGTGAAGGGAATCGAACCCTCGTCATCAGCTTGGAAGGCTGTTGCTCTACCATTGAGCTACACCCGCAAGACTCGCACACCGCGGTTGCACACCGCGAGAGCGCGCTGGTGGAGGGGGCTGGATTCGAACCAGCGTAGGCGAAGCCAACGGATTTACAGTCCGTCCCCTTTAGCCACTCGGGCACCCCTCCTTGAGCACCGCTCTTTCACTTTAGGGCACCGCGGCCCGCAAATGAAATCGCCCCGCGCGTGGATGCGGCAGGGCAAGCGGTTTATGGTGAGCGAGGCCTTGGATGTCAAATGGAAAAGCGGCAGGATGGGGTTTGCCGCAACGCTCCAGCTCATCGGCCCCCCAGACCATGACAACGACCCCGTCCCGCCGGCCCGAGGAGCGGCGCACCTCTAAGCCGCGCAAGCCCAGACCCGACCGCCACGGCGGCCACCGCCCGCCGCCGCGCCGGCCCGATGCCAGCGACGGCCCGCTGCTGCTGTACGGCGTGCACGCGGTCGAAGCCGCCTTGCGCAATCCGCGCCGCAAGATCCAGCGGCTACTGCTCACCGAGAACGCCGAGAACCGTCTGAAGGATGCGCTCACCGGACGCCAGCTCGCGCCCGAGCGGGTGTCGCCGCGCGATCTCGACCGCCGCCTCGGTCCCGACACCGTGCACCAGGGCGTGCTCGCCGAGGCCGAGGAGCTGGAGGAGCCGCTGCTCGCCGACCTCGCGATGAAGGGTACCGAAGCCGGTCCGCTCGTGCTGCTCGACCACGTCACCGATCCGCACAACGTCGGCGCTATTTTGCGCTCATGCGCGGTGTTCGGCGCGGCCGGCCTCGTCATGACGCGGCGGCACAGCCCGCCGCTCGACGGCACGCTCGCCAAGTCGGCCTCCGGCGCGCTCGAGCACATCGACATCGCGCTGGTGCAGAACCTGGCGCGCGCGCTCGCCGAGCTGAAGGACGCGGGCGTCGTCACACTCGGCCTCGACGACAGCGCCGAGCATCTGATCGAGGACGAGACTTTCGCTGCGCCTACCGCGCTGGTGCTGGGCGCGGAAGGCAAAGGCCTGCGCGAGCTGACGCGCACCAGCTGCGATCGCCTGGTGCGTGTCGACACGCGCGGACCCATCGCCAGCCTCAACGTATCGAACGCCGCGGCAATCGCGCTGCACCTGTCGTCGTGGCGGCGGCGCGCATCCAAGCGTCGTCTGGTTGCTCGTCATCCCGCCAAGGACGCGAGCGCAGAGCCGGGAACCGCATGGGGAGCGCCGGGCTTCCACTTGGAGAAGCGTCTGCACAATCTCACGCTGGATCCCGGATAGCCTCTATCGCTCCCTTCGGGAGACGGTGACGCGTTGCGCGCTTGCTCCGCCGGGTCGACTCTGGTCCGACCCTGCGTTGCGCCATGCCAAGGTGTCAGACCCGGAGGGTCAGACACCGAATGCGGCGCTAGTCGCAGATCAGCGGGCGGTGGCAGACGCGCTCGCCGCCGCGGCAGACCTCTTCGCCGTAGCGGTCCTCAAAACAGCGCCGGCCTTCCCAATGGCAGCGCGGCCGGCCGCGATAGCAGCCGCCCTCGTCGTAGTCGTCGTGATAATAGCCGCGCCGCGAGCTCGCGGCGGCACCCAGGATGCCGAGGCCGATAACGCCGGCGGCGATGCCGAGGCCGACGCCGCGACCTCCGGCTTGAGCTTGCTGCATGGTGGCGGTCGCCATGCCGGCCGCGAGCGTCAGCGCCAGCAGGGGATGCAGGACTTTCCTGATCATGCGAAGTCTCCGAAATCACGAGCCGCGCGGCGGCTCACGCATCACGCGAGAGAACGACAAAGGGTAGCCCCCTGTTCCCCCGCGCGATGCAAAGCCTCGCCACATGAATGTGGCCTGAACGCGTATGCGATTGCGGCGTCTTCGCGCCCGGCTCTACTTCAAGTACTCGCCGCGGCAACACCCGGCCACCGGCACCGGGATCGGCGCCGGCACCGCGTAGTAGCGGCGCGCCCGGCGCGGGGCCCAGTAGCGGCGGCCATAGCGCGCATAGGGACGCTCGTAGCGGGGCCAGTAGCCGCGCGGCAGGTAGACCTGCGGATACGGATCGGGTGCGAACGTCGCCATGTAGTAGACGTTGCGATACTGCGGATAATAGACGTAGTGGCGAACCGGCTGCGGCCCGCACCATCCCGCCGGAGCGCGGCGGCCGCACCATCCGGCATCGGCGGCGCTCGGGGCGACGAGCCCGAATGCAGCGACGACGCTGATCAGGCCCAGGGCACTCTTAACTCGCATGCGAACTACCTCGAACTTGAACGACCCAACGCAACTTCCGTTCACCATACGCAAAAGGGATAACCGAACCCTAAGCGCCGCGCGCAATGTGATCGGAAACGCTCTGCATCGCCCGCCGTTTGTGGGCTCGTGTCAGCGCGTGCACGTAAGCCCCGCATGCTTAAGCAGATATTAGCCTGATCGCGGCACCATCCCCCTTGCCCATTCACCTGCCGGATCGGCCTCACGCAACGTACGCTGCGCGGCCCGATACCCGGCTTGCATCAGCATCACCCCTCGCGCTTTGAGCGCGTGGCTCATTCGAATTCTCGGGAAGGACGTTTGAGGATGGACATGGCCCTCGTCACCAAAGACCTGCGCGAAGTCACGACCAAGAGCAGCCTGCTCTGGGGCTTTGCGGTCGCCACGCTCGCAATTCTGTTTCTCGACCACTTCCGCGAGACGACCAGCATTCCCGCGGACTGGTACTGGCTGTTGCCGCTCACCGCGGCGCTGAGCTGGGGCATCATCGCCGCCGGTCTCGTCTCCATGGCCATCCCCCACGTGCAGCACGCGATGGAAGCGCGCGCCGAGGAGCACAACCGGCGCATCTATGCCGCCCGCAACTTCCACACCGCCGGCAAGTTCGAAAAGGGCGTGCTGCTCTATTACAAGGGCCGCGACCAGCAGCGCTTCAAAGCGCGCGGCGACGTGCCGGGCCTGCAGGACATGGTGCGCGAGGGACTGCTCGACAACGACAGCCTCGATAAGCACGCCACCATGCAGCACTATCAGATCCCCGACACCGTGTGGCAGCTGCTCGACGACACGCCCAAGGGCTGGTCCGACGGCGTCAGCGTCATGCAGGCCGACTGGGAATAAGGACGAGCCGCCGCGCAGCCGCGGCAGCAAGGAACACACGACGGGGCTCGCGTCTTCCTCCCGGATGCGGGCCCTTTTTTGTGACAGACGGGCGGCGGGGGCGTGCCGGCGCGACTGGCGGCGACAGAGCTGGCGCCCATGCTGGCCGCATACTGGCCCTGGCGCGCACTGGCCGTGGCGCACATGGGGCTATATAAGGAGCGCCCGGCGGGCGCGCTTCGAGCGCCCCGCGCGCGCGCACGGTAAGCCGGCTTAGCTCAGTTGGTAGAGCACCTGATTTGTAATCAGGGGGTCGGGGGTTCAAATCCCTCAGCCGGCACCAGTACTCTGCTCATTCTTCTCGCGGACTCGGCCCGCCGCGCTCACGCCGCCGGATCCAGCGTCGGAATCTTACTGACGTCGATCTCGCGGGCGGCGTGCCAGGTATCGTAGGCAGCCTGCATGCGCACCCACAGGTCCGGGCCGTTGCCGAACAGCTTGCCGAAGCGCACGGCGACGGCCGGCGAGACAGGCTTCTTCTCGTTCAGGATGTCGTTCAGATGCTGGCGCGATATACCGGCAAGGCTGGCAATCTCCACCTTGGTGCGCCCCACGGCCGGCAGCACATCCTCGCGCAGCAGCGCGCCCGGGTGCGTCGGCGGGCGCTTGGGGTTGCGCGTGGCGGAATAAGACATTTCGGTCGCTCCTTGCGTTTCGACGCTAGTGGTACTGTTCCAAATCGACGTTGATCGCATCCCCTCCTTCGAACTCGAAGGTAATGCACCACGGGCCGTTGACGTGCACGGAGTAGCGCTTCGGCACGCCTTGCAGCCCGTGGAAGTCGAAGCCGGGGACATTCATATCCTCCGGCCGCGTTGCTACATCGAGCGCGTCCAGACGTTGCAGGATGCGCTTGTGCAGACGGGCGTCGATCTTGGATCGACCCCCAGCCCACAGTTCCGCCAGTTGCTTGTTACGGAACGAGTTGATCATCGGCGGATAATGTAAGCTATTTGCTTACTGTAAGCAAGTGGCTTACATTCCGACCCTAATGGCCTAGATTGTAATCAAGGGGTCGGGGGTTCAAATCCCTCAGCCGGCACCAGCAAATCCAATAGGCTTAGATGGGTTGGCTGGCGCCCCCGCAGGTCTGCTCTTGCGCGTGATCACAAAGTGCCGCGCTTCGTGGTTGCCGCCCTCGCCAGCCGAGCACGCTTCCCTTCGGCTCCGCGTCCGGACGCGGATCTCTACGTTGCCTACTGATGCGGCTCGCACCTAAGGGGCGTCGCCAAGTTCTTTCACGACACAGTCTATTAGCTCGAGCATGTCGTTGGTCGACAGCTGGGCACCGCGTTCAGCCGCCTCGCGACGGAACTCTGGGGTATCCGATCCAGCAAAAATGTAGAACGGAACGGTGCTGCCGCTGTCACGTACCGCCTCCAGCAGCCCATACCCGGCGCGCATGTCGGCGCCGCGGCCCATGTCCGAGATCAAGAGGTCGAACTTGCGACGCTGCATCAGCGCCAATGCCGCCTCGGTGCTGCGAGCCTGCTCTATGTTCAGACCGAACTTCCGGAGCGCCCTCACGGCGAGCTCATTATTGGCCGGGTTGTCGTCGACCCAGAGAATGGACTTGCCGGTGAGGTTATTCAGTGCTTCGGGCGTGAAAACCTCATCGATGGTGGCGCGGATGCGGGGAACGTCGACTTTTTCTCCTGAGGCCGGCTGCCAAGCACGGCTAGCCGTGGCGGTGGCGACGATCGCCTCCTCCTTCAACATCCGAAAACTGAAGGGCCCAACCGCAAGGCTTTCGATGCGCCTCCTTCGAAGGGCAACGACCAGCAACATAAGAGCCAGCAACCACGCAATCAGGTTCACGACCGTACTAATCGCTTGCGCCACCTCGAAATATGGTTTGTGCATTTGTACGAACGCGAAAATGTGGTCCACGAGTGTCTCACCGTAAAATAATAGTCGGCTTGCACGACGATGTTATCGACTTCGGAGCGGACGGTCTAACAGGGAACGATACTCGCTACGCGGTGACCGCGCGCGTCCTGAGACGCACACCTTCGTTTTTCTGAAGGTGATTGACGATCTCGAACAGGTTGTTCGCCTGCGGATTTCCGGCCGCTCCAAGCATCCGCATGAGGCTTTTCGCAGGCTTGCGCGTTGCCTTGCTCAATGCTTCGAAGCCAATCGTCGCGTTGATGTAATCGCGCAGCATCGCTTTGCCGGTCTCGACATCGTCGGCAAGCAGACAGTCGATAGCCTCTATGAGGAGCGCCTTGCGGAAGGCCGCATCCTGCTTTGCGCGGGCGACGACAGTGGCCTTAAATTCCTTTGTTAGAGCCATATTTCGCATAATCCCTGCTTCTGTTGCCGTTTGCGCAGCTTGTAGGCCCGCCAGCTGTCCTTGGCGGTGGAGATGTCGCTCTGCTGACCGCGTTTGGTGCCGCCGCCCAAAAGCAAGATCAGCACATCACCGTCTCGCCCGAAGTACACGCGATAGCCGGGTCCATAGTCGATGGTCCGCTCCAGGACCCCCTCGCCTACGCCTCTCACATTCGAATTGTTGCCTTCGCCAAGCCGGGTAACCGCCGTCGTCACCTTCGCGGCGGCCTGCGCGGGCAGCCCATCGAACCACTTTTCGAATGGGGAGCTGCCCTTCTCATCGACATACTGCTCAAGCCTGGGCACGGGACAATAGGTAACACTAGTGTTACTATATGTCAAGCCTGCCGGTGGCCTGTGTGGACACGACTTGCATCGCCCGACACTTCAGGGATGACGTATTCGATGCCAGAGCGCGTGCCGCTTACGCATCCTCACCGCTCCATGCGCACATGCCCGATCACGGCCTTGAGATTGTTCCACGCTTCGGAGAACGTCCCGCCCTCGCTGGAGGCCACGACCTGCTTCGACGTCATGGTGATGGTCCAGCACCCCGGCGTCACGTTCAGCGTGACCTGAAAGTCCTTGCCGCCCTCGCGCATCATCTCCTGCGACAGGATCTGCTCGGCCTGCTGCAGCTCGTCTTGCTTTTTGTCCTTGCGCAGCTGCTTGGCGCGCTGGCGCCGCTTGCGGCTGCACCAGGCTTCCCAGGCCGCTTGCGGAACACCGTCGGGCGCGGGCAGATACGGGCTGCGGTCGAGCCGGTCCAGCGCGGCGAACAGATGCCCATGCTCGAGGTCGGCAGCGGAAATGCCGTAGCGGTCTCTGAGCTCGATCACCTTGGCGAGCGCCGCCCTGGCTTCACCGGGCGTGCAGCCGCGGGCGACGGTCTTTTGCGTGAGCGCCTCGACCTTCTCGACCACGCGCTGCGGCGGATGCGCGGCGTCGGCCGCAGGGTTGCAGTCCGGGCACGGCATGCGGTCGCCGCATTGGCAGCCGCCTTCCATCTTCATCGACCAGGGGCGATCGGGATGCGCCTCGCACACCCACCCGACATCCTGGCAACTGACGCAGTCCGGCACCTGGCGGCTCCCCTCGTGCCCGCTCCGATCGCATCATGACAGAAGATGAACGCCGGTGTGAGCCCCGTGGGGCAGTTGGACGCCGCCGCCCCGGCTGTCCTCACAATGCGCCTAAGGTCCGGATTGCCCAACGTTCCCGTCCCCGCTTACCATTTTGATCCGGGCACGTTATGCTCATTCCCGGTAGACTGGCTTCGTGCCGTGCACCCCGCGCCATTTTCGGCGCGCGTATTGCGATGTTGGTTGGATTTTTCAGATGAAGAGTTCCGCGCACGTCATTTGCGATGTTCTCGGCGAGGGCGACTACGCCTATTTCACCGTGACCTATGGGAGCGGCAAACAGGCATCGGTCGAAATCATCGGCCTGCCCAGAGGCCTCAGCGAAGCGGACGCAGAAGCGGAGACGGTTTTGCTCGAGCTGATCGAGGCGCTGGAGGCGTGGCGCGCGAGCAATGGGAAGGCTTATCTCTGAGCAACGGCGCCATGGCGGCGCGTCGCCTCGCGGCGTCCGGGTCTCGAGACAAAAAGAGAGCGCCGTATCGGAGGGGAAGATGGCCGCTTCCGATCGAGCCCTAGGGTGGCTCGCCCTGCCGGCGTTCGGCAGAATTGGGTCCTCGTGCGCGCCTCAGCAATAAATTGGAGCAAGACGCTCGCAAAATAATGGGCGCCCCAACTCAATGCACGCACGGGGCACACTGAGCATTGCGCCAACCGCCGGAGCCGTCCACTCCACAAAAAGCGGTATGGGGCGAGCGGGCGGCGTCGGGCTTATGCGCGCCCGTCAGGCGCGGGCGCCGGAGCGCCGGCGCAGCCAGCCCATCAGGCCCAGCCCGTCCGCATGCGGCATACCGGAAATAGTCTTTGACTATCCGCGGCTTTCTCGAAATCGCTTTGGTCACCTGCGTGAATTTCAATAAAATCTGCAGCAAAAGTCAGTCCGCATGCCGCTCGGCCGGGCGGCGCCGTGCCGTCCGCGGGCCCCTGGCGAGGTGGGCATGAGCACTGGCCATATGCACATCTCCGCGCCCGCTCCTCTGACCCGCTCTCCGCTCGCTGCCGTTCCGTCGCGCCCGCTGCCACAAGCGCGGCGCGTCAGGCTCGCAATGTCAAAGGCTTAGCATCGCGCGGGATGATCCAGCCGTCGCGGCGCGCGCGATCGCGAGCGACGCGCAGCGCAGTCCGCGACTCGCGGTAGGCTGTCATCCATCGCATCGCGCTATGCTCAGTTCGACCGTATGCTCCATTTTCGGCGCATTTCGGTTGTCCTATAGCGTTTTGCGTTGCGGACAAGTCATTGCGGGTCAAGGGGTCGACGTGAAGAGTGCAGCCAAGGCCATCGCCGGACGTGCCTCGCCGGGCATGCGCTACCGGGACGTCGATAAGGCCATCGAATTCCTGTGCCGCGCCTTCGGGTTCGAGCTGCGCTCCGCCGAGAAGGACGCCGACGGCCGGACCACCTACGCGGAACTGTCGTTCGGCAGCACGATCATCATGATCGCGGCGGCGAGCGGCTTCGACATGGACCGCTTCATGGCGCAGCCCGGCGACATCGGCGGCGCCGAGACGCAGTGCTGCTACTACGTCGTCGACGACATCGACGCGCAATACGCCCGCGCCTGCAAGGCCGGCTGCGACATGGTCATCGACATGCAGACCCGCCCCAACGGGGCGCGCGCCTTCACCTGCCGCGACATCGAAGGCCATCTGTGGTGCTTCGGGACGTATGATCCGTGGGCGAGCCTGTCGATCCGGCCCGATCATACGACCGAGGCCGCCGCCCATCCGGGCGCCGTAACGCCAGCACTGGCGGCCACGGCTGAGCGCCCTGCGCCCAAATTCCCGGCCCGCCTCGCCGCCGCCCTGTCGATGGCGGCAATCGTGTCGGGCGTGGGCGCGGCCTGGATCTACGGCGAATCCTGGCAAACCTCGCGCGAAGCGGGCGCCGCACCGATCGGCGTGAGCGGTCCGGAACGCGTGATCAGCCTGGAGCTGAGCAAGGAGACCTTCCAGAGCGCGATCAAGACGGCGCGCCAGCGTCTCGCCGTGGAGCGGCGCATCCGACGCACGGCCGAGCGCGCATCCAAGGCGGCGCAGGCGGAGGCGGCGCAAGAGCGAAGCCAGCGGATCGCGGCGGAGCAAACGGCCAAGACGCTCGCAGCCCAGCTGGCGGCGGCGCAACACGCCGCCGACGAGGCGCAAAAGGCCGCGAGCACGGCGCAGGAAAAGCTCACTCAGGAACGCGACGAGCAGCGCGACACGCTGCTCGACAAGGCCGAGGAGCGCGCGCACCTCGCCCGCGAGCTCGAGGACGCCCAGCGCACCGCCCAACAGACGCGTGCCGAGTTGGAGCGTGCCAAGGTCGCGCAGGCGGCAGCCGAGAAAGAGGCAACCGAAACGCGCGCGCGCCTCACCTTTGTCAGCACCAACGCCAAGGAAAGCTCGCAACAGGCGATCGCGGATCTGCGCAAGCAGATGGAAGAAGAAAAGTCCGCACGCGAGGTGGCCGAGCGCGAGGTCAAGGATGCGCGCGACGAGCTCGAGCGCGA
Source organism: uncultured Alphaproteobacteria bacterium (assembly GCA_963776675.1). Classification (GTDB taxonomy): domain Bacteria; phylum Pseudomonadota; class Alphaproteobacteria; order Rhizobiales; family Hyphomicrobiaceae; genus Hyphomicrobium_A. The sequence goes on from CAVZNR010000030.1 coordinate 14,341, forward strand.
GCGCGAGTTGAAAAACGACGCATGGCGCACCGTCGAGCAGCTGAAGCGCCGGCTGGCGGCTGCCGGCGTGCCGACATCCAGCCCGCAGCGGAAGAGGGCCGTGGCCCGCAAGCGCGCCAAGGCCGCGCCCCAGGCGCAGTCGGCGAGCGCCGCGCCGGCACCAGCAAAGAACAAGGGCTGGAGCCTCTATAGCGGCCCCGTGTTCGTCAAAGAAGGTGGCCAGCCCTGATGCTACCGGCAACCGCCGGCTGTGCTCAGCTCTGCCCCTCGTTGTTTGCGCGCGCCCGCGCCGCGATCTGCGCGTCAAGCTCGGCGCCGATCAGCACCACGATGGTCGTCACCCACATCCACATCATGAGACCGACGACGGCGCCCAGCGAGCCGTAGATGGCGTTGTAGTTGGCGACGTTCGACAGGTACCAGGAGAGCAGCGCCGAGGTTCCGATCCAGCCCGCCGCCGCCGCCACCGCGCCGACGCTCAACCACGACCAGTGCGGCTGCTTGCGCGATGGGCCGTAGCGGTAGAGCACGGCGAGCCCGGCAAGCATCAACGCCAGCAACAGCGGCCAGCGCAGATACTCCAGACCTCCAAGCGACTCGACGCCGAAGGCGGCGAGCAGCAGCGGCAACACCACCACGCCGGTCAGCGCCAGCATGAGCGCCGCCATCGTGCCCAGCGTCAGCACCATCGACACGACATTGAATTTGAGAAAGCTGCGCGTCTCGGTCTGGTTGTAGACGACATTGAGCGCATCCATGATCGCCTTGGTGCCGGTGTTGGCGCTCCAGATGGCAAACAGCAACGCCAGCAGCGACGTTAGTCCCAGCTGCGCCGCGCCGCTGTCGGCGGCGCGGTCGGCCTGAGTTTGAAAAATCGAGAAGGCGCCGCTCGGCAGCAGCTCCTGCACCAGCGACAGGTGCTCGGCGACCGTCGTCGGATCGGCGAACAGCCCATAGAGCGAGACGAATGCGGTGATCGCGGGAAAGATCGCCAGCAGCGCGTAGAACACCACGCCGCCAGCGATGGCGAGGAGCCGGTCCTCGTTGAACTGATGGAAGATACCGGCGGCGATCGCCTTCCAGTCGGCAGCCGACATGCGCCAGGGTGCGACCGGTCCGGAGGCGGAATCCGCGCGTGCGCTCGAGGGGCTGGCGCTCATGACGGCAAAAACGCGCGCCCGCGCCGAGCCGTTCCCTCAAAGCCTGGCCCGACCACACGCCCAAATCGCAAGCCTACCAAGGGGAACTCCTTTCCCGGCCGACCGTTAAGCGGCAAAAGCTCGCGTTAGCGGAGGAAAGCCGGTGCTAAAAAACGTGCTCGCGGCCGCAGAGGGTTTCGCCGCCCAGCTGTCCCATGCCGGCATTAAAGATCATGTCACCGTATCGCTCACGAGCGAGGACGGACAGCGGTTGCAATCTCTCATCCAGGACAAAGTGAGCATTGCCAAGCTGCCGGTCGACCCGGCCACCAACGAGGTGCTGTGCGCGGCGACACTGGCCGACGTGACATTCACCTGGGTCGGCCCCGACACCGTGCCGGCGTCCTATCTCGAGCCCACGCCCTTGAGCTTGGGTCGTGCGGAGTGGCGCTCGCGATCTTGATACCTTGCAGAAACTTTTTTGCCTGCCAGAAAAGTCGGAGCGCCAGCGGACGTCTCCGTGGCGTCCCCGGCGCTCCTGCCGTGCGCTTCGCACCCACCAGTTGCGAGACGCTGGCTCCGGCTCAATGCACTTGTGCCGATTTGGGTTCCCTCACCGCGCCCGACAAACAAAAGAGCCCGGCACGAGAGGCCGGGCTCCAAGGAATTCCGATTACACCGCCCGCCGCGGTGGCAAGCTTTACGACGTCCGGTGCAACATGGCCCCCGGCATAGGAGCGGTTGGTGGCGAAAATCAGTCATTCACCGGGCTGCGAACGGCATTCTTTCACGACTCTGGTCAGAGCTATGCGCCTTGCCCACCTCACCCTTGCTCACATCGCGCCGATGTGGCACTCGACGGGCACAACGTCGCCCGCGTAACGGCAGGAGCCTCTCATGGACGCCAAGTCCCTACTCGTCATCGTTCTGGTCGCGGCCGTGGCCGTGCTCGGCTATCTCTATTACCAAAGCCAGCAGACGAGCGTGAAGATCGACGTCCCCGGCGTCAAAATCGAGGCCAACTAGCCCCGCAGGGGGCTGGACGCGCAGGCCGCCGGCTGCCCCATGCCACATATGGCATGGCGCTGCGCGTCGGCGTGCACTACGATCATGCCCACGGCGCCTCCGGGGAGTAGAGTTCCGGCGACACGAGGATCATGGCGACACCCGCCGATATTCCAGCCGACATCCTGGCTGCCGCGCGCGAGCGCAGGCCGGCGAAGGCAGCCCCGCCGACGGTAGAGATCGCCGCGGTCGCGACGGCCGTTCCGCAGCACGTGGTCACGCAGGAGGACGCGAAGTTCCGCGCCCAGAAGGTCTATCCGCAATACGCCCGCCTCGAGGCGCTCTACACCAACACCGGAATCGACACGCGCTACTCCGTCGAGCCGGTGCCGTGGCACCTCACGACGCACACGTGGGAAGAGCGCACCAGCTCCTATCAGCGCAACGCGCTGGAGCTCTTGGAGACGGTTGCGACGCAGGCGGTGGCCGAAGCAGGCCTCAGCCTGCGCGACATCGACACCATCGTCACCAACACCATCACCGGGCTGTCGATACCCAGTCTCGAGGCGCGGCTCATGAACCGCTTGGGCTTCCGCCCCGACGTGGAGCGGCTGCCGATCTTCGGACTGGGCTGCGGCGGCGGCGTCGCCGGCCTTGCCCGCGCCACCCGCATGGCCGAGGCGCGCCCCGGGTCCAATGTGCTGTTCCTCACCGTCGACCTGTGCTCGCTGTGCCTGCGCGTCAACGATCCGAGCCTGGCCATGTTCGTCTCCGCGGCGCTGTTCGGCGACGGTGCTGCCGGCGTGGTCCTGCAAAGCCGCGCGGGCGATGCGCCGGGCACGGTCACGAAGGGCCGCGCGCGCGTCTGCGCCCAAGGCGAGTACTTCTGGTCGAAGACCGAGCACATCATGGGCTGGGACATTAAGAACGACGGCTTCGGCGTCGTGCTAAGCCCGGAGCTGCCCACCTTGATGCGCGAGCGGCTCGGCGAGGCGCTGTTTCCCTTCCTCAAGCGCGAGGGGCTGTCGCTCGATGACTTCGACGGCTTCCTGCTGCATCCCGGCGGCAGCAAAGTGCTGGAGACGGCCGAAGAATCCCTAGGGCTGACGCGCGACCAGATCCGCTACTCCTGGCAGACGCTCAAGCACTTCGGCAACATGTCGTCGGCAACGGCGCTGTTCGTGTTGAAGGCGGCCCTCGCCGACAACGCGCGCGGGCGCTACCTGCTTGCCGCCTTCGGCCCCGGCTTCTCCGCCTACTTCGTCGTCCTCGAGCTCTATTGATGCAGGATCTGAGACGGTCCTAGGCGACGAGCCTGTCGACCTTCGCAAATGGACTGAGGGTCAACCAGGTCTTCAAGCTGGCCTCGAGCTTGCGGTCTCCCGTCAGCGTGAGCCTGCCCTCATCCTTGGCCCGCGAAACGTCCACGTAGCCCATCCAGATCTCGGTCATCGTCCTGAGGTCGGTCGCTATGTAGAGGTCAACGTCAAAGCCGGGATTGACCGAGCACAAATCGACGCCGATTTGCCGGCTCGACGAGCAGCCACCAGTTGCGCCGTGCCTCCGGCTGATCTGCGAATATGAACTGGATCGTGCTGCGGTGGCTCGGCATCGGCTCGGCGTCGATGTTGCGCCGGATGTCCCACATGAGGAGATTGATATCGAGATTTTTCAGGGACGCTTCCGATTCAATCCACCTGTGCCCCCACACTCCGACCGCCTCGACGACGGGCTTCAGCTCCTCTCCCGCCGCCGTCAACCGGTACTCGAACACGTCCGTCTCGCCCGGCACTTTTGCGCGCACCAGAAGACCGGCGCGTTCGAGATCCTTCAGCCGCTTCGACAATAGAGCTGGCGACATCCGGGGCAGACCGCGCCGCAGATCGTTGAAGCGGGTCGAGCCGGCCGCGAGCTCACGCAGGAGCACGAGCGTCCACCGCGTGCAAAGGATCTCCGCCGCCATCGCGACGGGACAGAACTGATTATAGCTGCCCTCACTCATGGTCGCTCCTCGGGTCACGCACCCATCATCTGTTCCAGGCTACGGCGTCCATGGGATCGCGACTAGTTCAGTTTCTGTATCGGTGCGATTCAGTTTGTGAACTAGCCGTCCGGCGGTCGTTTGTGAGATCAGCCCGCCCCACGCGGCGGGAGGTTCCGCCAGCGCCTGGCACAGCAAATTGAAAGGAATAGCCATGCCACTCGTCGACATCGAGCTCATCGAAGGCGTTTTCGATCGAAGCCAGAAGGACGCGATGATCCGCAAAATCACCGACGCCATGGTGGAGATCGAGGGAGAAGCCATGCGTGGTGTCACCTGGGTGCGCGTGCACGAGGTGGCGAGCGGCAACTGGGGCATCGGCGGCAAGGGCATGACCGCCGCCGACGTCAAGCAGCTGCAACAGCCAAGGCAAGTGAAGCATGCCAATGCGTCCGGACGCCGTAACTTGGCGTCGGGAGCCACGCCTCGAAATCATGCTTGCGAGCGCAGAGTCGCTCGTCATCGCCTCATGTCCCCCGCATCCGCGTCAGGTTGACCGCCAGCCGCGCGAGCGCCGGCAGCGCGGCCGTCGCGGCGACGGTCAAGGCACGCGCCGCCGCCGACTTGAAGGTTGCATCAACCGCGTTCGCCCATAGAAGCTGGGTGCGGGCGCGCGCCAGGAAGTCGGTCTGGAAGCGCTGAGCCGGCACGCCTTCCAGAATCGCGCGCGCCGCCGCCACGCCCGACCACAGCGCCAGCGACGTGCCATCGCCCGTGAGCGAAGGAATGACGCACAGCTGGTCACCCAGCGCGTAGACGTTGTCCGCGATCGCCGCTTTGCGCGTGTAGCCGAAGGGGATGCCCGACACGGCAGCGGGCGCGGGCGTAAGGAAGCGCGCGCCCGCGATCAGATCGCCGACCGCAAACGACTTTTTAGCCAGATTGTCGAGCTGCGCCCGCCAGTCGGCCCCGACGGCGCGCATCGCCTCCGCGTCCATCAGCCAGCACAGCGTCGCGTTGCCGTCCTCGATGGTGCAGGCGCCGATGTAGCCGCCCTGGTAGCCGACCAGTTGCACGACCCCGGCAAGCGCGCGGGCCGCCTGACCGGACGGTGCGAAGCTGATCTTGTAGGCGGTCATGCAGCCCTGGCGGCGCGGCCAGCCGCGTACGTTGTGCTTGCCGGTTGCGAGCGCCGCACTGCGGGCCGTGAGCACGCGGCGGCCCATCCTGACGCGAACGCCATCACCCGCGGGCTCGAGCGCGGTGACGGCTTCGCCCCGGATCATCTCGACCCCTGCCGCTACGGCCTTTGCGATCAGGGCCTCATCGAGCGCGAGCCGCGACAGACCGGCCGCGGCAAAAGGAAGGTCGGCATGCGCAGCGCGCCCGCCGGTGACGAGCCGCAGCGTCGCAACGCGCGTGGCGCCCATGGCCTCAACATCGAGGCCGAGATGACCGAGCAGCGCCTGCGCCTCGGTGCTCAGGAAATCGCCGCAGACTTTCAGCGTCGGCGCGCGCGCGCGCTCCACCAGGGCGACGCGCGCACCGGAACGCGCCAGCTCCAGCGCGCAGGCCGCGCCGGCAAGCCCACCACCGACCGCTATGGTATCGAATTCCGCCATGCCCCGATTACGGCATGGAGACCCCTGCGGCGCAATGAACGGGAGGCCACAGTTTCTAAGAGAATGTCGCGCTTTGCCCGCGCCGCGCCATCAGCCGGCCGATGCCGACGAGGGCCAGATCGAGCACGAGGAATGCCAGCACCAGTCCGGCGATGTTGAGAAGCGAGCGCGGGTATCCGAGCTCGGAAACGTCGAGGAACGGATAGGGGTACCAGCCGCTCACCGCACCATGCAGCAGCGTCCACAGCGCATAGACCGCCGGATAGCCCAGACAATAGGTGCCGTTGCGCCAGGTCAGACCGCCCTTGCGCACGAACAGCAGCCAGTCGAGCACGAACAGCGGCGGCGTCACGTAATGCAGCACGTGCTCGAAGATGCGCGACCATCCAGTCACGTGCCCGAGATCGCTCAGGAGCAGGTAGTAGACGACGCCGACGACGATGATGTAGCCGGCAATTCCCGTGCGCACGGCCGCTCGGTCGAGGAAGCGGGCAAGCCAAGTCTCAGGCGCAGCCACGGGCGCGAGCAGCGCTGCGGCGGCCAGCAGGTTGGTGAGGATCGTGAAGAAGCTGAAAAAGTGCAGCGTGCGCGCCGGCAGGTCCGGCCCGAACCCATCGAGAACGGCAAACCAGTATTGCATGCCGACCGCAAACAGCGTCACCGCGCCTGCGATGGTCCGGTAGATCGTGATCGCTTGCATCACTCGCCACGCCGCTCCGCGAGTGCCGCATCCTCGATGATGATCTTGTAGTAGAGCACCGCACTCCACACGCAGCCGAAGATCACCGCGATCGACGCGCAGCCGAAGACCAGCGGCAGCAGAAACGTCTCGGCAATGGTCACGACGTAGTTGGGGTGGCGCAGATAGCGGTAGGGGCCGTCGCGTATCACCGGAGCGTTCTTGAGCATGATGATGCGATGCGTCCAGAAGCGCCCCAGCGTGGCGATGACCCAGTAGCGCACCCCCTGCAGCATCAGATACAGGACCGCGAGCGGCCAGATCACCGGCGCCGATGCCGGGATCAGCAGGAAGATCGCCGCGACCCACGCCAGATGCGTGATGGCAACGACGGGATAGTACTCGCGCCCCGCCTCGCGGCCGCCGTCGGCGATGAGGCGGCCCGTATTGCGCGCCGAATAGAGCTCCTCCAGCGCGCGCTGCAGGAGAATGAGCAGAGCCACAATCTGCGGCGCCCCGAAACTGTGCTCCAGCATGGCGTCCCCGGGGTGGACCGAATCGAACGTGCGCACACGAGCGCGGCGAGGCCCGAGTATGCGTTATTCAGGCGCGCGCGCAACGCCGGTGCGGGATCCTCACAGCCCTTGGCGATCGCGGGCGGTGGGCTTGCGAACGTTGATCCGCGCCACAGCCGGCCGCTGAACCCGCCGCGGCGCCGCCTTGGCCTGCGCCGTCTCGGGCCCAGGCCTCTTTGTCTTGGGCACACCCTCCCCACTCGTGCGCCGGGCGGTCTCGTTCCGCGACGGCCGCTTTTTATCGCTCATGGCAACCTCTCCTTGGCTTTCCTCAGGTGAGAACGTATGAGGCGCCCTTGCAGTTCACGCCTCGCCGCCGAAAGGTCACACCCGCCCCGATGAGCGCCCGTCCCGTCCCGCCTCCCATTCTGGATCATGCCGGCCCGCTGCTCGCCCGCTACGACGTGCTTTTTTGCGACGTCTGGGGCGTGATCCACGACGGGCACCATGCCTTCATCGAGGCGTGCGACGCGCTGCAACGCTTCCGCCGGGGCGGCGGCACGGTGATCCTCGTCTCCAACGCGCCGGTGCCGAAAGAGCGCGTGGCCGCCATGCTGGATCTGCGTGCGGTTCCCCACGACGCCTACGACGACATCGTCGCCTCCGGCGAGATCGCGCTGGCACACATCGTCGAGAAGGGCTACGCGCGGCTCTACGCCATCGGACCCACCGATCGCGACGCCGCCACCTTCGCCCGGCTCCCGTCGCGTCCCGTGGCGCTCGACGAGGCGCAGGCGATCCTGTGCACCGGGCTCAACGACGACCGCACCGAGACCGCCGACGACTACCGGGAGGTGCTGCAGCGCGCCCGTGCGCTTAGCCTGCCGCTCGTGTGCGCCAACCCCGATCTCGTCGTCGACGTGGGCGGGCGGCAGTACATCTGCGCCGGCGCCATCGCCGACCTCTACGAGCGCATGGACGGCGCGGTGTTCTGGGCCGGCAAACCGCACGCCAATGCCTACGACGCCGCCCAGCGGGCTGCCGAGGCGGTCCGCGGCGCCCCCGTCGGGCGGTCCCGCATTCTCGCCGTCGGCAACTCGCTGCGCACCGATCTGAAGGGCGCCGAGGCGGCCGGGATCGACGCCATCTTCGTCGCCTCGGGCATTCATCGCGACGAGACGATGGGGTCGGGGGCGCTATCGCCGGAAAAGCTGGCCGTCCTTTTCGCCCCCCCGGCGCCGCCGGCACTGGCGGTCATGGGCAAGCTCGCCTGGTGAGCCGTACGCGTCCCATTGCGGACTGCCCAGCGGCCAGCTAGATTCGCGTCCTGGACAGGATCTGGGGGGAAGACATCCATGCAGCGCAGCGTCGCTCTCGCTCTGGCGGGCAGCCTTCTGTTTGCCGGCTTCACGCCGGCCCTTGCCGACGACACCGGCCTTGCCTACTCGCACACCCTGCGCAAGGAGCGCGGGCGGACGTGCATGGCCGACCACTGGCATTCGGGCTCGGGCGAGGGCCGCACCAAGGCTGCCGCGCGCAACGCCGCGATCCGCTCGTGGGCCGATTTCACAAACTTCGAGTACGGCACCGTGTGGGCGCACTTCTCTTTGGCGGCGAGCCCGCAGACCCGCTACACGAAGGCATCCAAAGGTTGGAGTGCGGCCATCGACGCGCGTCCCTGCAAGCGCTAGCGCACGCCTGCACAACGGATTCTTCAACGGCATTTACCACTCGGTTACCATAACCGGGTGATGCTGGGGTCATGACGAGTTGAGCCCCGGTGAGTTGGGACCAATCCTCCAACACACGTGTCGTTTAAGTTCGCGAACTGTCCCGTTACCCACGGAACAGCGTGAGTCCGCGTACCTGCGATATCCCTGGGCAGTCCGAAGCGTAATGGCTCCTCAGAGAGGAAACATCCCAATGATCGCAGTGTTCAAGACCCTGAAGTCCCAGAAGTCCCGCAGCGTGCTGGCTGCGACGATCGCCCTGGGCGCCGTCATTCTCCCCGCCACCCAGGCGGGCGCCGTCAGCGCGAGCGTGCGTTATGCCTGCGCCGGCGACTATCTCGCCAACTGCAGCGCCTTCGCGCCCGACAGCGCCGACACCCGCCGCTGCATGCGCAGGGTCGGATTGCGGCTGTCGACCGGCTGCCTCAACGCCCTGGTCGCCGCCGGCGAGGTTTCCCGCTCCGTGATCGCACCCCGCTCGGCGAAGCGCTAATCTCGCTTCGAGGAGCCGTCTCGGACCAAATTTAAGGCCGTCGCGCCCTTGGGCTGCGGCGGCCTTTCGCGTTTGTAGGGCCTTCCCGGCGGGCCGGCCCCGGCGCAAAAGCGCCCTTTGTCGCGCTTTGCGGGCCCCCCGCCCCATGGAACCTTGGGGGCCAAGCTGCTAAGGAGCGCACCGACTGCCGATTTGACGCCATTTGGAGCCACCATGAGCGACGCCGAAAGCAAGGCCCGGATCGAGACGGCCGCCCTTATCCGCACCTACTACGAGGCCTTCAATGCAGGCGACAGCGAGGGCATGCTCAACCATCTGACCGATGATGTCATTCACGACGTCAATCAAGGCGAGCGGCGCACCGGCAAGGACAAGTTCCGGGCCTTCAACGCCCGCATGACCCACCATTATCGCGAGCGGCTGGAGAACGTCACCGTCATGGTGAGCAAGGACGGGACGCGCGCGGCCGCCGAGTTCAACGTCCACGGCGAGTATCTCGCGACCGACAGCGGGCTTCCCGAGGCCAACGGGCAGACATATGTCTTGCCCGCCGGTACGTTTTTTGCGATCCGGGACGGGAAAATCGCGCGCGTCACCACATATTACAATCTGACCGACTGGATCGCGCAGGTCACTGGCTAAACAGCGCGCCGCGAAGGGTTTGGACTGAACGGAATGCTCGTCAAGATACTGAGATGCAAGCTGCACCGTGCCACCGTGACCCAGTGCGACCTGCACTACCAGGGCTCGCTGGCGATCGATGCCGACCTGATCCGTGAGGCCGGCTTCCTGGTGAACGAGCACATCGAGATCTACAACATCGACAACGGCGAGCGCTTCACCACCTACGTGATCGAAGGCAAGGCCGGGTCGGGCATCATCGGCCTCAACGGCGCCGCCGCCCGCAAGGCGTGCCTGGGCGACAAGATCATCATCTGCTCGTATGCGCAGATGAGCCCGGAGGAAGCCAAGGCGCACAAGCCGCGCGTCGTCGTGCTGGGTCCGGACAACAAGATCGAGCGCATCACCTCAACACCCGGCTCTCACTAGCCGCGCATTCGCCAGGGGAATTGCATGACACTGGAGGTCAAATCGCTGTTCGGCGAGGAGATCGGCAGCGTGCTGGCCGACCTCGCGCGCCTGCGCATCATCGTGTTCCGCGACTGGCCCTATCTCTACGACGGCACGCTCGAGTACGAGGAAACGTACCTCGCCAAGCTCGCCACCGCGAAGGATGCCGTCTGCGTCATCGCGCGCGACGGCGACCAGATCGTGGGCGCCTCCACCGCGGCTCCCATGATCGAGCACGCCGACGAGTTCGCCGCCCCCTTCGAGAAGGCCGGCTACGATATCTCCAAGATCTTCTATTGCGGCGAATCCGTGCTTTTGAAGTCGCACCGCGGCCACGGGCTCGGCAACGCCTTCTTCGACCACCGCGAGGCGCAGGCGCACCGGCTCGGCGGTTTCACCCATTCGACCTTCTGTCGCGTGGTGCGTCCCGACGATCATCCCCTGAAGCCCGCCGACTACCGCCCGCTCGACGGCTTCTGGAGAAAGCGCGGCTATGCCCCGGTCGAAGGCCTCGTCGCCACCTACGCCTGGAAGGATATCGACCAGACGGACGAGACCGATCACCCGATGCAGTTCTGGATGCGGCCGCTATGAGGTGTCTGACCCTCCGGGTCTGACGCCTTCCTGCAACCCAAAATTACCGAACTGGTGTCAGTCAGATACCAGGAAGCTCCAGAAAGGCACATGGCGATGGCCGATCGCACCACGCTCACGATTGCCACCGCGCAGTACCCCATCGACGCTCCGACCTCGCAAAAGGAGTGGCGGGAGAAGATTGCCCGCTGGGTGGCCGACGGCGCGGCACAGGGTGCTGAGCTTCTGGTCTTCCCCGAGTACGCCGCGATCGAGCAGGCCGCCGCCTGCGGCGCGGAGATCTCCGGCAGCCTCGATAAGACGCTCAAAGCCGTCGCCGACCTCGAGCGCGAGCGCGTCGCCTTCCACACCGAGCTGGCCGCCGACCACAACGTGCACATCCTCGTGGGCAGCGGACCCGTGCGCAAAGGCGAGGGCCGCTACGTCAACGCGGCCCAGCTCATCACGCCGGAGGGCAGCGTCGGCACGCAAGAAAAGATCATCATGACGCCGTTCGAGTGGGACTGGGGCATCTCTCCCGGCAGCCCCTTGCGCGTGTTCGACACCAAGCTCGGCCTCATCGGCGTCGCCATCTGCTACGACAGCGAGTTCCCGCTCCTGGTGCGCGCCATGGCCGAGGCCGGTGCCGAGGTCGTGCTCGTGCCCTCGTGCACCGAGCGGATCTCGGGCTATCACCGTGTGCGCACCGGCGCCCGCGCCCGGGCGCTGGAGAACCAGATCGCAACCGTCGTGAGCCCGACCGTCGGCGATGCGCTGTGGTCCCCTGCCGTCGACCACAACACTGGAGCCGCCGGCATCTACGTGCCCTCCGAGCCGTCGATCTCCGACGACGGCATCCTGGCCGAGGGCAAGCTCAACGAGGCGCGTTGGGTGACCGCATCGGTCGACCTGAAGCGCCTGCGCCATCTGCGCTCCGAAGGCGAGATGCGCAACTACATCGACTGGTCGCACCAGCCGGGCGCCGACGCGCTCAAAGCCAGGGTGGATACCGTCCGCCTGCCGTGAGGTGGCCGGACGACGCTACTTCAGGGCCCAGGTGATGGTGACGCTCGCCTGCAGCGTCTCGGTGCCACGCTCGATCGGCACCGCCTCCGCCTTCATGGCCCGCGCCATGGGCATGGGCCTGGGCGAGAAATCCCCGCCCTCCTGGATGTTGAGCACCTCGCCCAGCGCGACGCCCGCCGCGCTCGCATAAAGCTCGGCCCGCCGCCGCGCATTGGCAACGGCTGCCTTGCGAGCCTCGTCGCGCAGCGTCTCGGCCTTGCTCACCTCGAAGGAGAGCCCGCCCATCTCGTTGGCGCCCAGCGACACCAGCTGGTCGAGAACCTCGCCGAGCTTGTCGAGGTCGCGCGCCAGCACCTGCACCTGGTTGGTGACGCGATAGCCGTCAATGACGGCGGTCTCGCCCCGCTCGGGGCGGGTATAGCGCGGCGACACGTTGAACGAGGCGGTCTGGATGTCCTTGGGGTCGATACCGCTCTCCTTGAGGCCATCGATGAGCTTCATCATGGCCTCCGAGTTGCGTGCGAGCGCCTGAGCGGCCGTCGCCGCCTCGGTCGTCACGCCGCTGGAGATGCGGGCTTGATCGGGCTCGGCCGCCACTTGGCCGTCAGCCGACACGGTGATCGCGCGGGCCGCTTCGACATCGTCGGCCAGCGCCGCCGGCCCCGCCAGCAGGATCCCCATCAGAGCGGGGACAGCGAAATCGTGGATGTACGCATCGTGTGCTCCGGGTTGTTGGCTCGCCACGTTAAGGGCCGTTCGCGGAATAATCGAGGCAGTGAGCCGGTTTCGGGCGAGGCAGCGAGTCTGGTATAGAGGCCCGCTTCGCGTCTTGGGGGCCCGTAGCTCAATGGTTAGAGCTGGCGGCTCATAACCGTCTGGTTCCAGGTTCGAATCCTGGCGGGCCCACCAATAAGATCAATAGGTTACGACTCTGGCGCTGCATTGCTGAATGGTTGGCGGAGGCTCCTGACCCTGAGCAGTCTCCAGCGCATCCCGAATTCACTTCAGCGGCTACATCCGCATACGCATACAGAAGCCGACTTCCGTCGAAGTGAAGTCTGCGATCCGCTCTATGCCGGGCCTGGGGTCCGCCGTCGAGCGAACTCCGGTCGCGGGCGCCGCGCCGAGAACGGTGGGCCCTGACCCAACGCGAAGATCGTACATGCACAGCTAGCCCGCGCCCCATTGCGAAGGTGCAGCCCGCACGACAATCACTCAGTGTCGGTCGAGCGTTGTCGCTCGCGTGCGCGAGAACGTCGCGTCGAGTCGCTGCGCTCTTCCGTGGGCGCGCCGCATGTCCTAAGGGTGGCCGCAACGCGGTCCAGGGGTCCATGCGCATATGATTCGCCTCGACAATATCGGCAAGCAGAACGGCCACCAGATCCTCTTCATCGAGTCGTCCGCCGCGCTCAACAGGGGCGAGAAGATCGGGCTCGTCGGCCCCAACGGCTCCGGCAAGACGACGCTCTTTCGCATGATCATGGGCCAGGAGCAGCCGGACGAGGGCAACGTGGCCGTCGATCGGGGCGTCACCATCGGCTACTTCAGCCAGGACGTCGGCGAAATGTCGGGCCGCAGCGCCGTGGCCGAGGTGATGGACGGCGCCGGCCCGGTGAGCGAAGTCGCCGCCGAGCTGAAGAAGCTGGAGGCCGCCATGGCCGATCCGGACCGCGCTGCCGAGATGGACGCGATCATCGAGGGCTACGGCGAGGTGCAGGGCCGCTTCGAGGAACTGGGCGGCTACGCGCTGGAAGGCAAGGCGCGCGAAGTGCTGGCGGGCCTCTCGTTTAGCCAGGAGATGATGGACGGCGACGTTGGCGCGCTCTCGGGCGGCTGGAAAATGCGCGTGGCGCTCGCCCGCATCCTGCTCATGCGCCCCGACGCCATGCTGCTCGACGAGCCAAGCAACCATCTCGACCTCGAAAGCCTCATCTGGCTGGAGCAGTTCCTGAAGGGCTACGAGGGCGTGTTGCTGATGACCTCGCATGACCGCGAGTTCATGAACCGCGTCGTCACCAAGCTCATTGAGATCGACGGTGGCTCGCTCACCACGTACGCGGGCAACCACGACTTCTACGAGCAGCAGAGTGCGCTGGCCGAGAAGCAGCAACAGGCGCAGTTCGACCGCCAGCAGGCGATGCTCGCCAAGGAGGTCAAGTTCATCGAGCGCTTCAAGGCACGCGCCTCGCACGCCGCACAGGTGCAGAGCCGCGTAAAGCAGCTCGCTAAGATCGATCGCGTCGAGCCGCCCAAGCGCCGTCAGACGATCCGCTTCGAATTCCCGCCGGCGCCGCGCTCGGGCGAGGACGTGGCCAGCCTTAAGAACGTGCACAAGAGCTACGGTAGCCGCAGCATCTACGAGGGGCTCGACTTCCACGTGCGCCGCAGGGAGCGCTGGTGCGTCATGGGCATCAATGGCGCCGGCAAGTCGACGCTCTTAAAGCTGGTCGCCGGCTCGACGGAGCCCGACGCCGGCACAGTCAAGATCGGTGCCAGCGTGAAGATGGGCTACTTCGCCCAGCACGCCATGGACCTGCTCGACGGCGAGCGCACGGTGTTCCAGTCTCTGGAGGAGGCATTCCCGCAGGCGAGCCGCGGTTCGCTGCTCTCGCTGGCCGGCTGCTTCGGCTTCACCGGCGATGACGTAGAGAAGCGCTGCCGCGTGCTGTCGGGCGGTGAGAAGGCGCGACTCGTCATGGCGCAGATGCTGTACGACCCGCCGAACTTCCTGGTGCTCGACGAGCCGACAAACCACCTCGACATCGCGACGAAGCAGATGCTCATCGCGGCGCTGGCCGAATACGAAGGATCCATGCTGTTCGTCTCGCACGACCGGCACTTTCTCGCCGCCCTATCCAATCGCGTCCTGGAATTGACGCCCGAAGGCGTCCACAACTACGGCGGCGGCTATACTGAATATGTGGAGCGCACGGGCCACGAGGCCCCTGGCCTGAGCAGCTAAGCAGACAGGGCTTGCGCCTGCTGAAATAATCATCCCGCCGTGATTGCCCATCCCATTACGTCCCGCGCGGCTTGGCCCGCGCGGTGGGAGCCGCCTTGGCGGGATCGTCGGGCCATGGGTGCCGCGGATAGCACCCTTTCATATCGGCTTTAACCGCCGCCCACGATCCCTTCCAGAACCCCGGAAGGTCGCGCGTGATCTGAATCGGCCGGCGCGCCGGCGAGAGCAAATGCAGAGTAAGCGGCAGCTTGCCATGAGCGATCGAAGGATGTTGCGTCAGCCCAAACAGCTCCTGTACGCGGATGTGCAGGGCGGGCGCGCCTGTCGTCTCGTAGTCGATCGCGTGACGATTACCGGTAGGCGCCTCGAAATGCGTCGGAGCCTCCTCCTCCAAGCGCCGCTTCAAAGGCCATGGCAATAGCGCATCGAGTGCCGCGCCGAGGTCGTCGGCACCGATCTCGGTCAGCTTCGTCTTACCGGCGAGAAAGGGGGCAAGCCAATCCGTGACCGTATTGGCGAGAGCCGCATCGGTCAGGTCGGGCCATTCGTCCCCTCCCGCTGCACGCAAGAAGCCAACGCGGTCGCGGAGCTGTTTTTGCGCCTTGCTCCACGGCAGGCGGCTCAGTCCGAGCATCGCAATACCGTCAGCGAGCAAACGCGCAGTTTCTTCGTTCGCCATCACCGCCCGCGGCTCGTTAGCGAGCACGATAGCATCGAGCCGGCGGACATGGCGCGACCTCAGCGCGCCAGCGCCACTATCGAATTCAATCTCATCGCTCGTGCGGATGCGCTTGCCCGCTGCGGCAACAATATCAGCTTCATCGGCTGCGGCCGCCAGCAGGATGCGCGTCGACGCCGCCGAACCTGACAGCTCCGCTGCAACCAGGAACGGCGATCGCGCCAAGGGTTGCGTCGAATCGACGTTTCGCGCCTCGGCCGTTGGCAAGGAGAAACTGGCCGGGTGAGCCGCGCGCCTTGCCGATGCGGTCGGGAAAGGCGAACGCCAGCAGGCGCGCGATCGACATATTCTCACGAGGCTCTCGCGCCGAACGACCTGCGCTTGCCACGCGAGCCCAGCCGGCCGCCAGCTTTCGCATGTCGGTGGCGCGGCGCGAGCGGTCACGGCGGAAACCGTCCAGCCGATGTGCCAAATCGACATCGTTGCCGCCGAGTCCGCGCTCCACGATCACGGCGGCGATCTCGGCAGCCTCCACCGCGTGGCCAAGCTCGGCTGCGGAAATCGCCATGCGGGCAAGCCGGGGTGGCAATGGCAGCGACCTCAGCCGCTTGCCCGTCGCCGTGATACGGCCTTCCAAGTCGAGCGCTTCCAGCTCCGTCAGCTCCTCGCGCGCAGCGTCGATGGCGGCGGCAGACGGCGGATCGATCCAAGACAGCGCGCGCGGATCGACTGTTCCCCATTCCGCGCAGTCGAGCAACAGGCCTGTAAGATCGGCGGAGCGAATCTCCGGCTCGGGATAAGCGGGCAGGCTTTGCGTTTGCGGCTCTTCCCATAGACGATAGCAGACGCCGGGCTCAGTACGGCCGGCGCGGCCCCTGCGCTGATCGGCGGCGGCCCGGGACACGCGCACGGTCTCCAGCCGGGTCACGCCGACGTCGGGTTCGAAACGCGGAACCCGCGCCAGGCCGCTGTCGATGACAACGCGCACGCCCTCGATGGTGATCGACGTCTCGGCGATCGAGGTCGCGAGCACCACCTTGCGCAGGCCTTTTGCCGCCGGCTCGAGCGCGAGATCCTGCGCCTTCATGTCCATCGCACCATAGAGCGGGGCAAGCACGATGGCCGGATCGCTGATGCGCTCCCTCAGCCGCTCCTCGACGCGCCGTATCTCGCCTTGCCCAGGCAGGAACGCCAGGATCGAACCCGATTCCTCCCGCAGGGCGCGCATCACCGCGTCCGCCATCTGATCCTCGATGCGCGTACTGGCATTGCGGCCCAGATAATGCGTGTCGACCGGGAAGGCGCGGCCTTCGCTGGCGATGACGGCAGCACCCCCGAGAAGCTGCGCGACCCGCGCGCCGTCCAGAGTCGCCGACATCGGCAGGATACGCAGGTCGTCGCGCAGCCCGCGCTGGCAGTCGAGCGCGAGGGCGAGCCCCAGGTCGGCATCCAGCGAGCGCTCGTGGAACTCGTCGAACAGCACCGCGCCGATGCCGGAAAGCTCCGGATCATCAAGGATCATCCGGGTGAACACGCCCTCGGTGACGACCTCGATGCGTGTCCTCGGTCCCGACTTCGAGATCATCCGCGCGCGCAATCCGATCCGCTCGCCGACAGCCTCCGACAACGAGTGCGCCATGCGCTCGGCGGCAGCGCGCGCGGCGATGCGGCGCGGCTCCAGCACCAGAATCTTTCGATCCCGGAGCCAGCTTTCGTCCATCAACGCGAGAGGCACGCGCGTCGTCTTGCCGGCGCCTGGTGGCGCAACGAGGACGGCCGATGTGCACGCTGCCAAGGTCGTACGTACTTCATCCAGGATGGCGTCAATCGGAAGCGGTGGGGCGAACTTCATGCTGGCTGTATCCAGCAGCCACGTCCGTTTCGCAACCGTAGCCTGCCGTGATCGTCAGGGATGCCGCATCAGGGGCGCGGTCCCGGACCGCATTGCCCTTGGCCTAGTGCGCCAAATTGGATAGCGGCGATATCGACCATCGGCGAGGCGAAAGCCAGCGTCGACCACGTCCGCTATTTGAGGGAGACCGGCCAAAGTGGGCGGGTGGCCGACGCGGCCTCATGACCCCGAAGCGGACGCTCCAACATTGCCCGGCGGTGCCATCGCCATTTGACCTGTCGCCGCATGATCGATGCTTGGTGGTCTACCCCCAACTGCTGTCATGGTGATTAAGCGCATCAAGCGTGAAGCTCGGCCTCCGGATTTGCTCCGATATTGTGAATGGATAGATCGGCGCCGCGACGCTCCTGTTCAGGCGTGAGCCGAATGCCTAGTGTAAGTTTGAGCGTTCCGTAAACAATGATCCCTACCGCGAAGCCAAAGGCAGCGCCCGTCAACGAGCCGACGAGCTGCGAGGCGAACGTCACTCCGCCCAGGCCACCCAGCACCTCCAGCCCAAAGATGCCGCACGCGATGCCGCCCCATAGCCCACATAGTCCGTGCAGCGCCCACACGCCCAGCACGTCGTCGAGCTTCCACTTTCTAGTGGAGATCTGGAACATCTGCACGAAAATGGCGCCAGCGACGCCGCCGACTACGAGCGCGCCAAGGGGATGCATCACGTCGGAGCCGGCACACACCGCGACCAATCCGGCGAGCGCGCCGTTGTGCACGAAGCCCGGATCGTTATCGCCGACGATCAGCGCAACTACGATGCCCCCACACATCGCCATCAGCGAGTTAATGGCGACGAGGCCCGACACCGCCTCGAGCCTCTGCGCGCTCATCACGTTGAATCCAAACCAACCAATGCACAGTAGCCAGGACCCCATCGCCAGCCAGGGGATCGACGACGGCGGCGTGGCCATACCCCGTTCGTCGTAGCGCCCGAGCCGAGGCCCCAGACACAATATGGCGCCGAGTGCCACCCAACCGCCAAAGGCGTGGACGACAACTGACCCCGCGAAATCCCTGAACTCGGCGCCGAGCATATCTTTGAAAAAATACTCCTGCACGCCGAAGTTCTTGTTCCAGTAGATGCCCTCGAGAAAGGGGTAGCAAACCGCCACCAGGGTCGCGGTAGCCACCGCCTGCGGCGCAAACTTGGCGCGTTCGGCAATGCCGCCCGAGACGATCGCCGGCACTGCTGCCGCGAAGGTGCAAAGGAAGAAGAAGCGCACGAGGGTGTAGCCCTGGCCCTCGAAACCGGGCGCGCCGCCTGAGATCGCGGCTGCGCTCGAATAGAAGCTGACGCCGTAGGCCACGGTGTAGCCGATCATAAAGTAGGCAATAGTCGAGACCGCGAAGTCGACCAGGATCTTCACGAGCGCGTTGACCTGGTTCTTATGGCGAACCGTACCCGTCTCAAGGAATGCGAAGCCCCCGTGCATTGCAAATACGAGGATCGCCCCCATCAACAGGAAGAAGACATCTGGCCCCTGTTGCATCCCGACTCCCCAAGCGCCCCACTGTTTGCGCAACCGTCGTTGCAGAGGGGCTTTCCGAACAAAAAGGTGGCCCGGACGGCGGTTGGGCAACCTTCATCCGGGCCAGGGTGTGGCTCGTCGTGGTCAACGGACGAGTTTGCCTAAATTAGCGGCAGTTGCGCCAAATTTGGAAGGGTGGCTAAGACCTGAAGCTGACTAAATCTGTGGCAATTGCATAATAGCAACGCTTGGATTGCGGTGGTTGGGAGGCCCGGATGAGCTGGGTGACCGCGCTGACACGAGGGCTGGGAAGGGAAGCGGCTTAGTTGGGGAACAGCTACGTGCAGCTCGTGGCTGCGGGGTCGTGGACGATCGACCACTCGGGCGGCCGCGATCGTCACGCAGTGCGTGACTAGCACAGGATTCAGGGCCTCAGGTCTCCTGAGCGGCCTGTTGGCATGTCTGACCTCACGGCGCTGCACCGCGGGCAATTGCCGCCCGGACGATCGCCAGAAGCCGCTTTGCCGACGTCGACGTGACGGCGCCGCGTGACTGCTCTTGCGGGGAAAGCTGACTGGATCCAGCACCTACTGTGACGGATGCTCACTGACCCTGAGTGGACGTTTGGAACGAACTCAAGTCGTGCTGGGGCATCACACTCGACCGCGCCCACAGCGCGGTCCCCTTATCGATCCATGGCAGCACCGTCAGCAACCAGCTAAGTGACACCATCATGTGGTGCGCCAACACCAACCGCCTTAAGGTTTGAAGCAACAAATCGGTCCGCGGCCGGCGCATGATTGGGGAAACAATGCAAAGCTGGGCCAGCGGGGAACGCAGGCCCAGCAAAAAATCGAGCGTTGCTAGTTGCCTAACTTAATGCTGGCACCGACGCGGATGCTGTCGATCTCTGCGTCAACGTTATCATCGATGGGTCCGATTCCACCGCCGGTCAATGCATGATTCTCAGTGCCAAGGTCGACGTGAGAGTACTCGACGCGGGCCGTGACCCACTCACCAAGCGCATGCTCGAATCCGAAGCCTGCCGTCCAGCCATCGTGAGTCTCACTGCCAGTGAGCGAAGCGCCGGGGATACCGAGAAGGCTAACCGTCGTATCAAGCTCACCCCAGGCCCAGCCGCCCCGCGCGTAGAGCAGAGAGCGACCGAACGCGTAACCCAATCTGCCTTCAATCGTAGCAATCCAATTGAGTTCCCGCTGGCAAGTGAAGACATTAAACACGCAGCTCGTATTCCCCTGCGCCTGCGAGCCCGAATAGGTGCCTTCGATTCCAAGCACCCACTGGCCAGACTGATAATTATAGCCGACGTGGCCGCCATATAGCCCACCGTCGAAGTCATAGTCCGTGTTGAGGAACGGGGCCCCGGGCACTTCACCTTGCGTGTTCCCCGTGAGCAGGCCTGCTTGGCCGCCCACATAGAGGCCTGTCCAGCTAAAGTCCGCTGGCGGTGCGAAGCCCTTGCCTGAGTGGCTATAGCCATCTGCCAAGCAGACGCTACCTGTTGCCGCGACGAGCACGGTGGAAACCACTAACGCCTTTAGATACCTTGACATTCTCGTTTTACGCGTCACGTACGCGCCCCCTACTAACATGAAAAGGAGCCGTTCCACGGCGACTTCACGCCTACCAGATTACGGAAGCACACGTTGTCTCAAAAGCGCCACATTGCCGAAAAATCCAGCACACTGACCGATTACACTGCACTCGGTGCCGACTTCTTGATAGCCACCCAACGACATCTTGGCTCAGGGGGCCTGCGGGAGCGCGGAGGCGTTTCGTCGTGTGGATCAAGCTGAAGTCGGCCGCTGTGCATAGGTGCGAGTTCCGCTCCTGATGCTGTGGACGGCTCCTCCCCCGGGGCGCGCAAGCGCCTTGGAATCGGTTGCCGATGAGGCGACCAGGATCCGGAGGAGCTCATCATGCAAGCAATCGCAGTCGTTGGCCTCGACATCGCAAAGTCAGTTTTTCAGGTACATGGCGTCAATGCGCTCGGTAGCGTCGTTGTCCGGCGCCAGCTTAAGCGCCGGTACGTGGTCGCGTTCTTCAAGAAGCTGCAGCCCTGCCTGGTCGGCATCGAGGCCTGCGCCACGTCGCATCATTGGTCGCGCGAACTGCAAGCTCTCGGGCACACCGTGCGTCTCATCCCTCCGGCCTACGTGAAGCCCTATGTCAAACGCCAGAAGAACGACGCGGCCGACGCCGAGGCCATCTGCGAGGCGGTGCAGCGGCCGAGCATGCGCTTCGTGCCAACCAAGACGCCCGAACAGCAGAGCTGCCTGATGCTGCATCGTACGCGGCATCTCTTTATCCGGCAGCAGACCGCGGTCATCAATACGATCCGCGCGCACCTAGCCGAGCTCGGCATTGTCGCACCGGTCGGTCGCAACGGCGTGGAGCAACTGCTCTATGCTGTCGCCGACACAAAGGATGATCGCATTCCTGATGTCGCTCGTGCGTGCCTCGAAGCCCTGGGCGCGTTGCTGGGCAAGCTCAAGGCCCAGATTCTGGAGTTCGACCGACAGATAATTGCCTGGCATCGCTCGAACGAGACGAGCCGCCGGCTCGACGAGCTACCCGGCGTCGGCCCCGCACTGGCAACCGCACTGGTCGCGAGCGTTGCCGATCCGAAGGCGTTCCGATCGGGCCGCGACTTCTCGGCCTGGATCGGCCTGGTTCCGAAGCAAAACTCGAGCGGAGGCAGAGAGAAACTCGGCAGCATCACCAAGCAGGGAGATCGCTATCTGCGCAGCTTGTTCACCGCGGGCGCGTTAGCGGTCATCCGCTACGCCAAGATCCACGGCACCAAATATCGCCCATGGCTTGCCAAGTTGCTCGAGCGCCGGCCGACGAAGGTCGCGGCGATCGCGCTCGCCAACAAGATCGCCCGCATGGCATGGGCGATGATGGCCAAGGGCGAGTCTTATAGGGAACCCCTCGCACTGGCCCGTTAGGCGAAGCGACGAGCAACGAGATCGCGTCAGTAGGCGCGGTGTGATGGCTGGAAAGGGCAGACAGCACGTAATGCAGAACCGGTCGATCCGGTGATTGGGACAACCCACATGGGCCAGAGCATCGACGAATGCGAGCTTTTGACCGGGACCCGATCCGCGGAGGGCATTATGGCCAGCGGCCCTGTGAGCCGCTCTGATAGGCCGAACACATGGCTGCTCCGACCAGCGCTGCAACGTGATCAATCCCTTGACAGCCTGGAGCCGTCCACACATGGCCCTTCGCCGACGTCGACGTGACGGCGCTGCGTGACTGCTCGTAAGGGAAGAGCGGACTATGTCCCGGCGCCAACATGCTGACGCTGACGGGCGACAACTCCTACAACGGGGACACGACGATTAGCGCCGGCACACTGCAGCTCGGCAACGGCGGCACCACCGGCAGCGTGGCCCGCGACATCGTCGACAACGGTGCCCTCGTCTTCAACCGCAGCGATGCGGCGGGCCAATCGGGTGCCATCAGCATTGAGGCCCCACCTCTTGTCGATCGAGAAGTCTGCGGGTGTGGCGCGCAATTACCAGATCTTCGTTGGTCGGGATGACCCACGCAGAGGCTTGACTCTCGTCCTTGGTGATAGAGGGGCCGCCCGCCTCGTTCGCCGCTTCGTCGAGGGCAATCCCGAGCCAGGTCGCATTCTCGCAGACGCGGCGCCGGATCGCGGCGGCGTTCTCGCCGATGCCGCCGGTGAACACGAGTGCATCGAGGCCGCCCAGCGCGGCGGCAAGCGAGCCCAGCTCTCGCCCGATGCGATAGACGCAAAGAGCGACGGCCTCGGCGGCGCGGGAGTCGCTGTTTTCGAGCAGCTCGCGCATGTCGTCGCTGATCTGCGAGACACCCAGCAGACCACACTCCTCGTAGAGCAGCTTGTTGAGCGCGGCGGGCGTCATCGCCCGGGACTCGAGAAGATAGAGAATGACGCCCGGGTCGAGGGATCCGCAGCGGCGGCCCATCACGAGGCCGTCGAGGACGCTGAACCCCATGGTTGTTGCTACGCTTCTGCGGCCGGCCATCGCGCACAGGCTCGCACCATGCCCCAGATGCGCGACCACGATGCGCCCGTCCGCCTTGGCCCCGAGATGTTGCGGCAGCACGCTCGCGATGTACTCGTAGGAGATACCGTGGAAGCCGTAGCGGCGGATGCCGCTGGCAGTCAGCGCGCGCGGCAAGGCGAAGGTGGTGGCAACGTCGGCTTGCGTCCGGTGGAAGGCGGTATCAAAGCAGGCAATCTGCGGCAGGTCTGGATGGAGCTGCGCCAACGCCGTGATGGCCGCCAGATTGTGCGGCTGATGCTGTGGGGCGAGCGGCGCCAGGGCCTCCAGCTCCGAGAGGATGTCCGCGTTGACCATCACGGGTGCGGTAAATTTGCTGCCTCCATGCACAACACGATGACCCGCCGCCGCCAGAGTGAAGGCGTCCGACTTCGTCTTGAGCCAATCGAGCAGCAGCGCCAGCGCCTGCTGGTGTGTGGCCAGCTCCTTGTGCGTGGTGTCGACCACCGTCGCGCCGACGGCGTCCTGCACCGTGAAGTGGACCTGATGACCGAGCCCTTCGAGATTTCCCCGCAGCAGCGCCTGCTCGGCGCCCTCCTCGGAGGCAGCAGCGTAGAGCGAGAACTTGATGCTCGATGAGCCCGAATTGAGGGCAAGAATGGCGGGTGTCATGAGGACAGATGCGCGCCGTCATCGCGCGGCTCGCTCGGCCAGGTCCAGTTGCGGATCTCGGGCATGTCCTCGCCGTGCTCGACGATGTACTGCCGGTGCTCGATCAGCTTGTCGCGCAAGGCCTGCCGGACGTAGGCCGCCATGTAGCCCAGCTTCGGAACGCGGTCGATGACGTCGGCCACCAGGTGGAAGCGATCGAGCCGGTTGCGCACCACCATGTCGAACGGCGTCGTCGTCGTCCCTTCCTCGATGTAGCCGCGGGCGTGCAGATTGCCGTGGTTGGTCCGCCGGTATGTCAGCCGGTGTATGAGCCAGGGATAGCCGTGATAGGCGAAGATGATCGGCTTGTCGGTGGTGAAGATGGTGTCGAAGGCGCGGTCCGACAGTCCATGGGGATGCTCCTCCTTGGGTTGCAGCGTCATCAGGTCGACCACATTGATGACGCGGATCTTCAGGTCGGGCACGTGCTGACGTAGCAGATCAACGGCGGCCAGCGTCTCGATCGTCGGCACGTCGCCCGCGCACGCCATCACAACATCGGGCTCGCTGCCCTTGTCGTTGCTGGCCCACTCCCAGATGCCGATGCCGGACGTGCAGTGCTTGATCGCCTCGTCCATGTCGAGCCACTGGGGCTGCAGCTGCTTGCCCGCGACAATGACGTTGACGAAGTTGCGGCTGCGCAGGCAGTGATCGGTGACTGACAGCAGCGTGTTGGCATCGGGCGGCAGGTAGACGCGGATCACGTCGGCCTTCTTGTTGACCACGTGATCGATGAAGCCGGGATCCTGGTGCGAGAAGCCGTTGTGGTCCTGGCGCCAGACGTGGGAGGTCAGGAGGTAGTTGAGAGAGGCGATCGGGCGCCGCCAGGCGATCTCCTTCGAGGTCTTCAGCCATTTGGCGTGCTGGTTGAACATCGAATCGATGATGTGAATGAAGGCCTCGTAGCAGGAGAACAGCCCGTGGCGGCCGGTGAGCAGATAACCCTCCAGCCAGCCCTGGCACATGTGCTCGCTCAAGATCTCCATGACGCGGCCGTCGGGTGCGAGGTGAACGTCCTCCGGGATGGTCGGCTCCATCCACACCCGGTCGGTGGCCTCGAAAAGCGCGGTCAGACGATTGGAGGCCGTCTCGTCGGGCCCCATAACGCGGAAGTTGCGGGAGTCCTCGTTGCGGATCATTACGTCGCGAAGGAAGCCACCCATGACGCGGGTCGCCTCGGCGGTGACGGCGCCGGGCGCCGGCACCTTGACCGCATGATCGCGGAAGTCGGGCATGCGTAAATCCCGGAGCACCACGCCGCCGTTGGTGCACGGATTGGCGCTCATGCGCCGCTCGCCCTTGGGCGCCAGCGCGGCGAGCTCGGGCATGAGCGTGCCATTGGCGTCGAAGAGCTCTTCGGCCAAGTAGCTCTTCATCCATTTTTCCAGAAGTTTGACGTGCTCGGGCTTGGTGGCCAGGTCAGTGATCGGCACCTGATGCGAGCGCCAGAAGCCTTCGGTCTTGAGCCCGTCGACCTGCTTGGGTCCGGTCCAGCCCTTGGGCGTGCGCATGACAATCATGGGCCAGCGCGCGCGCTTGGCTTTTCCCTTGCTGCGGCAGTCCTTCTGGATCGCCTTGATCTCGGCGATGACGGCATCCAGAGTCTCGGCCATCTTGCGGTGCATGACGGGCGGATCATCGCCTTCGACGAAATAAGGTTTGTAGCCGTAGCCTTTGAACAGCCACGTGAGCTCCTCGTCGTCGAGGCGCCCGAGGATGGTGGGATTGGCGATCTTGTAGCCGTTGAGATGCAGGATCGGCAGCACAGCTCCGTCGCGCAGCGGATTGAGAAACTTGTTGGAATGCCAGGACGTGGCGAGTGGACCGGTCTCAGCCTCGCCGTCGCCGACGACACAAGCAACGATGAGATCGGGATTGTCGAAGGCCGCGCCATAAGCGTGCGCCAGCGAGTAGCCGAGCTCGCCGCCCTCGTGGATAGATCCCGGCGTCTCAGGCGCGACGTGACTGGGAATGCCGCCCGGGAAGGAAAACTGCTTGAACAGCTTCTGCATGCCCTCAGCGTCTTGCGAGATATTCGGATAGGTCTCGCTGTAGGTCCCCTCCAAGTAGGTGTTGGCGACCAGACCCGGACCGCCGTGTCCGGGTCCAGTGACGTAGATCATGTCGAGGTCCTGGTTGCGGATCAGCCGGTTGAGATGGACGTAGACGAAGTTCAGTCCCGGCGTCGTGCCCCAGTGTCCGAGCAGGCGCGGCTTGATGTGCTCGAGCGTGAGAGGCTCTTTGAGAAGCGCATTGGCCAAGAGATAGATCTGCCCTACCGAAAGGTAGTTGGCCGCGCGCCAGTAAGCGTTCATGAGCGTCAGCTCTTGCTCGGACAGATCTGGCGATGGCTTCGTTTCCGACCTGCGCTCCGCCATGATCTTCCTCCTATTCCGGGCATTCCGGTTACAGCTACACGATCGACACCGGCATCCCGGTCTTGAGCGTGATGTCTCTGCCCCGATGCGTGATGACCAGATCGGGGCCGTCCTCCAACAGATAGGTCGTGGCTCGCTTGCCGAGGTCGACGACGAGGCGCCGACTCTGAATCATGAGCGGAAAGCGCAGCCGGTCCGCTCCCAGCACGATAGGCTTGGGATCAAAAGACAGCCGGCCGCCGAAATCGCGCATGCCGGCGATGCCATAGACGATCGCCATCCAGCTGCCGCCGATCGACGCAATGTGCGCACCATCCCTGACGTTGCCGCCGACGTCCGCCAGGTCCATGAGCAGCGAGCGGCGCAAATAATCGGTCGCTTGCTCGCTGTAGCCTACCTCCGCCGCCATGATGCTTCGGATGGAGGCCGACAGCGAGGAGTCACCCGTCGTGAGCGGATCGTAATATTCGAAGTTGCGCCGCTTCTGCGCGGCAGAGAACTCGTGACCCAAGAGGAACATGGCGAGCACCACATCCGGCTGCTTCATGACCTGGAAGCGGTAGATCACGAGCGGGTGGAAGTGCAGGAACAACGGATATTTGTCAGCCGGAGTTCCGGAAAAATCCCAGACCGCCTTATGCAGAAAGGCGTCGTCCTGGGGATGAATGCCAAGCTCCTCGTCGAACACGACGTACATGCGCGCCGCCGCGCGACGCCATTCGCTGACCTCGCCGAGCTCAAGGTCCGTTGCCCGGACCAGCGCTTTGAAGCGCGCAGGATCCTTATTATGCAGCTCGTCGACGATGTCGGCGGCATAGGTGAGATTGTGCCGCGCCATCAGATTCGTATAGGTGTTGTTGTCGACGATGGCGGTGTACTCGTCGGGGCCGGTGACACCCTGGATCTCGAAGGACCCGTCCTCGCCTTTGGGATAGCAGCCCAGATCGCGCCACAGCCGCGCCGTCTCCACTAGCATCTCGGCGCCTTGCTCATAAAGAAAGGCCCTGTCGCCGGTGATGTCGACGTACTTGCGCAGCGCGTAGGCTATGTCGGCGTCAATGTGGTACTGCGCCGTCCCCGCCGCGAAGAAGGCGGACGCCTCCTCGCCGTTGATCGTGCGCCAGGGAAACAGCGCGCCCTTCTGATTGAGCTGACGGGCCCGCTCCCTGGCCTTGGGCAGAATGCTGTGACGGAACGCCAGCAGGTTGCGGGCAATGTGCGGCGCCGTGTAGATCAGGAATGGGAGCACGTAGATCTCCGTGTCCCAGAAGTAATGCCCTTCATAGGCCTGTCCCGTGAGACCCTTGGCGGGGATGCCGCTGCCTTCAGCACGGCCTGCGGCCTGGATGAGCTGGAACAGGTTCCAGCGAACGGATTGCTGCGCGCGAGCATGTACGCCATCGATCTTGACGTCGCTGCGTATCCAGAACGCATCCATGAAGTCGCGCTGCCCGGCCAGGAGCGTGTCGATCCCCTCGGATTTGGCCTCGTCCAGCGTCCGCTCCGCGCGCTCGCACAGCTCCTTCGCCGGCACTGACCCGGACGTGTGATAGGCGACGGCCTTCACCAGATCGATTCTTTCGCCGGGCTTCGCGTCGACCAGGAAGGTGATGTCTCCGGCGTCCTCCGTGAACCTTGCGCGCTCGGAGAAAGGGCACGCCGTCTCAAAGACATGATCGATGCCGCAGGCCACCGTCATCCTGCTGTGGCACGTCACATGGCTCAAGACGATGCGGCGCTGATCGCCGTAGTGCACGGCGGGCTCGAGCACGCTCTCCTTGAAGGTGCCGGCCAGCCGCGGATCGTTTTCGGCGAGCCGTTCGGCATCGCCGACGACCGCGGACGATACCGACTGCTTGCGGTGATGGCTGGTGATCTGCGACACGATCGCGACGTGCGCCTCGGCGTTGAGAACGCTCACCGAATAGGTGACGACGGCGAGGTGCCGATTGCGAAATGATGCAAATCTCCGCGACGTGATCGAGACGTGCTTGCCCGACGGCATGGCCCAGATCAGCCGCCGCTCCAGGACGCCCGCCTTCATGTCGAGCACTCGCTCGTACTCTAGCAGCTCGGCGGTCGGCAGATAGAACGGCTCGTCATCGACGAACAAGCGGACGATCTTTCCGTCCGTCACGTTCAGCATGGTCTGGCCGGTCTTGGCGAAACCGAATGCCTCCTCGCCGTAGACGATGGGCCAAGACTCATAAAAGCCGTTGATGAAAGTGCCGCTCTGGAATACGGGGGCGCCTTCCTCATGATTGCCGCGCATACCGAGGTAGCCGTTGCTGGTGGCGAAGATGGTCTCCGCATGCGGCAGGTCTTGTGGCTGAAAACTCTTCTCAATGAGCTTCCAGTCGTCGGCAGGATAAACATGCTCCGAGGGGAGCTCGATCGGATGCAGGGGCATGCCGGTGGGGGCGCGGGCGGGTGATTTCGGCTCGCTGCCGGGGCGGCCATGAGCTTCGCGGCGGGAGATCGCAGCAGTCATTGCGCAGTAAGCTCCGCAAGATCGGTCACCACGATGTCGGCTCCGTTCTGCCGAAGCTCGTCGGCGTGGCCTTTGCGATCGACTCCCACCACCAGACCGAAACCGCCGTTGCGTCCTGACTGAACACCAGAGATTGCATCCTCGATCACGACGGAGCGCTTGCGATCGGCATCAAGCTCCCTTGCAGCCTCTAGATAGGTATCGGGTGCCGGCTTTCCCACCAGGTGCAGCTTCTCGGCGACCGCTCCGTCGACGATGACATCGAACAAGTCGAGGATTCCGGCGGCCTGGAGCACGTTGCGGCAATGAAGACTAGAGGAGACGACGGCGAGCTTGATACCCGCGTGACGCAGCATGCGCGCCAGCGCCACCGAGCCCTGGTAGACCTCGACGCCCTCGGTCTTGAAAATCTCGGCCACGAGCCGATCCTTGCGGTTTCCAAGCGCCCAGGCGGTCTGCGCATCGGGGGAATCGTTCTCGTTGCCATCGGGCAGGTGAATGCCGCGCGAGCCTAAGAAGCTGCGCACTCCATCGATGCGCGGTTTTCCGTCCACGTAGAGCTCATAGTCGGTCTCGATGTCGAACGCCCGGAACGGCACGTGGTTGGCGTTGGACCAGCCTTTGAGAAAGTTATCGAACATCTGCTTCCAGCACTTTGCATGGACCTTTGCCGTTGCCGTCAGAACGCCGTCGAGATCGAATAGAACCGCGTCGAACCGGTCGCGCGTCAGGGCGTGCTTTGAGCGCTGCAAGGTCGTTTCGTTGTCGTTTTTCGTCACTGGGAGCACTTTCTACACCGCCGCGATCTCGGTTCCTGCGACCACCGAGATGCCGATCGTTCACCCCAGCACCTAATCGCCCACCATGCACGCATTGGCGCCCCGGTGTCGCGTGCAGCACGCCGCATCCGAACCCTGCGACCTGCTGATCGCCAATGTCCGCATAGCCGCGATCGGCAAGCTGCTGACGCGGGCGCCCCGCCGTTGCGGCCAACGCACGACTGGTGCTGATTTACACATCTTTCAGTTGCAGAAGTGCGAACCACCTTCTCGCAATTGTCGAGGTATTGCGGCGAGATGTACCATCTTCCATCTAGGACCGAACCCGTGCATGTTAGACTTGGGAAAATCCCTCGCGATTCTTCTTCCCCCGACACAGAGAATTGCTCCGTTCGGTTTCGGGCTTACGTGCTCAGCGCCTCGAAGCCCGATGTGACATCGAACAATTCCTCGTCGATACGGCTCTGGCGTAGGCGTTGAAAGCGGCCTGTCAGGTCGTCGAGCAGCTCGTCGATATTCTTGTCGGCGCGCTGCATTGCGGCAAGCCTGCTCGCATTCTCGCTCGCCAGTGATTCCGCACAGGCACGAAAAATAGAGACGAAAAGATACTCACGGATCAGCGCTCGCAATGTCGTCCTACGATCACCCAGTGGTTCGGGCAGAGATCCGGTTGGCCACGGGATGTCGGCGAGCTTTCTTCTCCATACATTATCGAGCGGCAGCAACCTCTGAGCTACGGGCGCATAGACAGCCCGCGACGTCGGGCGATTGTAGAAGAGGAAAAGCTCGTCGAACTCGCCTCGCGTGTCCGGCGGCTCGCATTCGACGAGGATTTGGCCGACAAGTGGCGTGATGGCCTTTACGGAGTTTGGCACAGGGAAAAACCCCGAGAGCGGCAAACCGGAGCCGACCAAGCGGGCCTCAACTCGATCACCGACGGCCCACACTCTCGGCGTAATGGACAGTGGCTCGAGAGTGGTCAGCGCAAACTCAGCCACTTTGTCGTTGAACGGTCCCACCAATCCCTGGTCCGATCCGAATACGACCGCACCAACAGACCTCCCGAGGGCGTGTTGTCGATCCTCCACCGGGAGTTCCATTGCCGCACGGTGTCGAAAGAAGATGCTAAGTCCCAGTTCGATGCTTTGATAGTAGTCGCCCAACGCGCGCTCGGCCTTCTCGTATTGACCGATATTCGAAGCAGCCAGAGCCTTCATAGTTCTGACAACGGATTGAAGATCTCCGGCACTCCTGATCTTTCGGTGAAGGCTAGCTGTGGTGTCGCTCACCGGACTGCCTTTCGTGTTGACTGAGGCTGCCTTTGAACGTTGTTGGGCGATCCCGACTCCGCCCCATGATCGTGCTTCATTTCGGATGCTGGTTCCGGCGTGGCTTGGACCTGCGCCAGCGCGCTGCGCGCAATCTCGATGATGAGCTTTCGGTCATCCTCGCTCAAGTGCGTGGCGGTCTCGAAACGCGAACGCACGTCATCTGGGATCTCTTCGGCAGCCGTCTGCACGGCACGCTCGGCAGAATTCATCTGATCGAGCGGTACCGAATCGAAGAGCCCGTCTGTCAACGCCAACAGGATTGCAATTTGGCCTGACACGGATACTGGTGTGAATTCGGACTGCTTGAGGCAGGCTCGGATCCGCCGTCCATGCTCGATAATCTTGCGTGTGTCCTCGTCCAGTCGGGCGCCAAACCGGGCGAATGTCTCAAGCTCCTCGAACTGAGCGTAACTGAGCTTGAGGTCGCCTGTCACCGCGCGATAGGCAGTGCGTTGTGCCTTTCCACCGACACGTGAAACGGACCTGCCTACATCGACTGCAGGCAGAACTCCCAGTTCGAATAGCGATGGTGAGAGATAGATCTGGCCGTCCGTGATCGATATTAGATTGGTCGGAATGTATGCGGATATATTCTGGGCTTCCGTTTCGATGATTGGGAGTGCGGTGAGAGATCCGCCGCCGAGATCGGTCCGCCATCGGGTCGCGCGTTCGAGCAAGCGCGAGTGGATATAGAAGATATCGCCCGGGAACGCTTCGCGTCCCGGCGGCCGGCGCAGCAGCAATGAGAGCTCGCGATAGGCGCGCGCGTGTTGTGTGAGATCGTCGTAGACGATGAGGACATCGCGGCCCGCCTCGACGAAATGCTCTGCGATGCTGGTCGCAGCGTAAGGAGCGATAAAGGCGAGGCCTGGCGGATCATTACCCTCGGTCACGACTACGACGGTATGATCCATCCCGCCTTTCTCGCGAAGATTGGCAACTGCCTTTGCCACGGCGGAAGCGCGCTGGCCAATTGCACAGTAAACGCAGACGACATTCTGATTGCGTTGGTTGAGGATCGCGTCGATCGCGATGGCCGTCTTTCCCGTCTGCCGGTCCCCCAGGATCAATTCCCGCTGCCCGCGTCCGATTGGGATCAGCGCATCGATGACCTTGAGGCCAGTCTGAAGTGGCACCGTCACAGGCGCACGGTCCATGATCGCAGCCGCAGGGCGCTCGATGGGCAGTCGCTGGCCTGTGACGACGGTCCCCTTGCCATCGAGGGGCCGCCCGAGTGGATCGACCACTCGCCCCAACAATCCTTCGCCGACGCCGACATCCATAACCCGGCCGGTGCGCTGCACTTCATCGCCAGCGTTGAGATGCCAGTATTCTCCGAGCAGGACGACGCCGACTTCGTCCTCATCCACGTTGAAGGCGATGCCTAGCACGTCGCCGGGAAACACGACGAGTTCGTCGAACCCAACGCCGGGAAGACCGGAGATCTTCGCGATACCGGTCGAAATGCTTGCTATCGTGCCAACTTCCTGTGGCTCCAGGCGCGGTGCGAATTTGTCCCGCGCCTGACCTATGCGCGAGAATACGCCGTCGAGCACGCTCTTGAGGTTGTCGGGTTCCATGCTCAATGCGTCCCGGCTTCAACCGCCGAGGCAGCGGGCTTAGGCACAGCCCGGCTTTCAGAGTTGTCCCTTCCGTCCAGCAGGGCGCCGACGTCCTGCTCCAAAGATCCGAGATAGTTCTCCACACTCCAAGCTATCTTTTCACCACCAACCGTAAACTCCATTCCGCTGATCACATCAGGCGCGGTCTCAAACCGGACGCGGATATCAGCTCCAAATAGTTCATTGAATGCGCTCTTTAATTCGGAGCGGTGATCCGCAGTCAGGTCGAACGCGCTGCGAACGAGCCCCGGATCCGATGCTGCTTTGATCGCCTTGACAAGGGTCGCCTTCTCGCTATCGCCTATTTCGCTCAATCGCCGCACGAACGCACCGACCATGCAATCCTCCAGATCGGCTGTCGCAAGATCCTTCAGAAGCTTCCTGGCAATCGCAAAAACTTCCTGCGTGGTGCGGGCCCCAATGGCCTTATTAAGGGCACTGGCTTCGCTTCTGAGCGACTCGCGACGTTTCACACTCAGCGCCTCAGCTGCCTGTCGGGCTTCTTCAATGAGCCGACGACGCTCCGTCTTGGCATCCTCCGTCGCTTTGAGCAGTAGTGCCGATCGCTGTTGGTCGAAAGCCTCGTTCTTGCGCTCGAACTCAACCCGCTCCTTGTTGGCTTCAGCCTTCGTTGCGTCAGCACTCGCCAGCTCGTGGGCAATCCGCGTCTCCCGCGCGTCGATGGCGTCGAGAATAGGTTTGTAGAGATAGCGCTTTAGCAACCACACCAAAACGATGAAGTTGAGGGCCTGCGCACCCACGGTGAACCAATCGACGAGCATGAACTACTTACCGGCGGCTTGGGTGATGGCGTGATTCCAGAACGGATTGGCGAAGACGAGGATCATCGACAGCACAAAGCAGTAGATCGCGACCGATTCGATCATCGCAAGGCCGACAAACAGAGTGCGCGTTATTGTGGATGCGGCGTCCGGCTGCTGCGCCAGCGATGTAAGCGCCTTGGAAACAGCTAGTCCCTCGCCAAGTGCGGGCCCTATACTTCCCAGCGCAATCGTAAGTCCCGCTGTTACGATGGACGTCATTGCGATGAGTGTTGCGCTATCCATTTTCTATCCTCTTGATCAAGGGACTGGGCCTTCAGGGCTCAGCAGTAATTTCGAGTTTGGCTTTTCGCATGCGCGTGGCGGCGGCGATGTAAACGGCGGCCAGGATGCTGAAGATATAGGCCTGGACCATCCCCGTAAGCAGACCGAGCACACTCATGGCGATCGGAAAAATGAAGGGCGTGATGGTCAGCAAGATACTGAGGATCATCGCGCCGCTCATCATGTTGCCGAACAGGCGGACGGCAAGCGCCAGCGTGCGCGACAGTTCGCTGATGATGTTGAACGGCAGCATAATAACCGTAGGCTCGATATAGGACTTCAGGTATTCACCTGCACCCTGTTCCCTCATGCCGAATACCGGCACAGCCACGAACACGCACAATGCAAGGGCCGCTGTGGTGGAGAGCGATCCCGTTGGCGGCTCAAATCCTGGTATGATCGTGCAGAGACTCGCGCTGGCCACAAAGAGAAAGAGTGTACCGAGGAAACCGATGTACCGGCGCGGTTGCCGTAAGCCGACATCCTCGATTTGCTTTTCGATGCCGCTGACGACGATTTCCAGTAGGTTCTGCCATCGTGAGCGCGTTAGTCCTTTGGACAAATTACCGGTGACGAGCTTCGCCCCGAAGGTCAAAGCAAGCATCAAGCCCCAAGTGAACACGATCGTGGCACTGAGCTTTACGAACCCATATTGCCAAAAGATTATCTGATCGGGGCTAAGGCGCATGGCTTCCCTCATTTGCCAGGCGGTCCTGTTCTACTTCGGCCGACCGCGTTTGCCTCATCACGAAAAGCCGGGCGATCGCAAATCCAAAGAGGCAGGCCAGCAGTCGCTGCCAATGCCCACCCGAAACGAGATAGAAACCTGAGAGGACTAAAGACATCCGCAGCAGAAGGCTGCCAATGAACCACAGCGCCGGTCGCGCGGAAGCAGCGCCTTTATTGACCGTCACCCAAAGGCCGGCGAAGAAAACGACGCCAAGCGCAAGACCCGCGACGCCGGCTATGCTCAGCGGTACTAAATCATTCATTGTCATTCTCCTGCTCGTCGCGCATGGCTTGATCCTCCTTGGCCACCCAATGCCAGGCATTGAAACAGCCAATGGCGAGCCCAGCCACGAGGAGTGCTAGCGTCCAGGACCGCGCTCCGCCGTAATGCTTGTCGAGCCAGAGCCCAAGAGCCGCACCGAGCAGCGTTGGAACCGCGACCGACCATCCGATCAAGCCCATCATACCCAAGCCGAACCACACACCCGGGACGGGATTTCGCCGCGCTTTGAGCTTTCTCTGCTCGTTCGCGCCAACTTCTTCCGCCAACGTCTGGCGACTTTTCGAAATGTCTCCGTCTCCGTCTTCACTCATGCTGGAAACTCGCGAAGCGCCGAAGAAATCCGCTTTCGAGCTTGGCCATCACTAAGCGCGTGCTCAGTTCGGTTTCATCCAAGGTCAGAAACTCACGTTCGACAGATTGCCGGAGTTGACCGAGGTCGTTGCCACCGAAGGCGCGGCGGACCGAAACGAGCACATTGAGTCCGGTCTTGACGATGACACCCTGATCCACTGCAAGATAGACTTCTCCATCAGCGTCGCTCTCGTAGATCAGTATGCCCGGCTTCAGTGCAGCTACGCAGTCGAGACGCTGCGGAAGAAGCCCGAACGACCCATCGCGCGCCTCAGCAACGATGCGAGATACATCGCTGGTCTCAGTGAAGACCTGGAAAGGCAGAAGAACCTTAAGCATCATGCGAGGTTGTGCCATCTTTACCTTCCGCTTTGGCTGCCGCACGTGATTTAGCGGCCGGGTCGGCAGACGCCCTTTGCATCGTAGTCAAGACCGATTTGGGCTCGCCACTCCCTTTGCTTTTCGCCGCGGGTCGGGCG
The DNA here is from genome assembly GCA_963776675.1 of uncultured Alphaproteobacteria bacterium. GTDB lineage: Bacteria > Pseudomonadota > Alphaproteobacteria > Rhizobiales > Hyphomicrobiaceae > Hyphomicrobium_A. Next base: position 49,473 of record CAVZNR010000030.1, read on the forward strand.
ACAGTTGCTTCCTGGGATCGTCCTGCGCCTTTCTTCACTTCGTCAATTGTGCCGATCATGTAGAACGCACTTTCAGGTACGTCCTTGAATTCGTCGTGGAGAATCCGCTCGCAGCCATCCAGGGCGTCCTCAAGGCTGACCAGTCTACCCTTGAGGCTCGTGAACTGTTCAGTCGTGAAAAATGGCTGTGTCAGGAATCGCTCGAGCCGGCGCGCTCGGCCGACCACATTGCGATCGGCTGGTGCCAGTTGTTCCAGCCCAAGCATGGCGATGATGTCTTTGAGCTCGGCATATTGCGCAAGTGTTCGCCGGATCTCCTGCGCCAACCCATAGTGACGCTCTCCAACGATGCCAGGTGTGGCCATCTTGGAGTTGGATTTCAGCGGATCAATTGCAGGATAGAGACCTTCGCTGGCCCGCTTGCGCGAGAGCACGATGGAGGCTGACAGGTGCGAAAAGGTGTGCACTGCGGCTGGATCGGTCAAATCGTCAGCAGGGACATAGACCGCCTGGATCGATGTGATGGCACCGGAATCGGTGTTGGCAATCCGTTCCTCCAAGCCCGATAGCTCGGTACCCATGGTCGGTTGATATCCCAGGCGTGAGGGCATTTGGCCCATCAATCCCGAAACCTCCATGCCGGCCTGGATGAAGCGAAAGATGTTGTCGATCAAGAGCAAGACATCGCGATGCTCGTCGTCTCGAAAATACTCCGCCATTGTCAACGCGGCGTGGCCGATCCGAAAACGGGCCCCGGGTGGCTCGTTCATCTGACCGAACAACATGACCATGTTCGGCAGCACCCCCGCAGCCTTCATCTCCCGGTGAAGCTCTTCGCCTTCACGACAGCGCTCGCCGATGCCACAGAAGATGCTGACGCCTTCCTGATGGCCGATCATGTTGTGGATCATTTCGGTCAGCAGCACCGTTTTGCCGACACCGGCACCACCGAAGAGGCCTGCCTTTCCGCCACGCTCCAGCGGCAGGAGCACGTCTATGAGCTTAATCCCCGTTTCGAAGACCTCTGATTTGGTGGAGCGCCTTGCCAGTGGCGGGGGCTGACGATGAACGGAGCGCCAATTGATATTAGACGGCGGCCCTTCGCGGTCGATCACGCTACCGAACACATCGAACATGCGTGAGAGAATGCCCTTGCCGACCGGCGCCTGGAGCGGTCCGCCGGTGTTCTCGACGCTCATGCCGCGGGCCAGTCCTTGTGTCGGCGTGAGCGCAATTCCCCGTACCCGCTGAGCATCGATCTGAGCCAGCACCTCGAGCATGATTTCTTTATGCACTCCAGTACGTAGGACCGAATAGATGGCAGGCAGTTGCTCTTCGAACCTCACATCGACGACGCTGCCACGCACCGCTACGACCACGCCGGAGCTCGGCTTTGTGATGACGTCCTGTTGTGGCATGTCCGTTTGCGTCCTGTTTGCAGACCTACTCGCTCGGTGGTGGTTGTGAAACCGGCCAGAGCGCTCGCCCATTACGAAGCAACAATCAGTCTCCCGTTGGCGCTAGCGCAGTCGTATCGGACCCGAACAGACGGTAGCCCTGCTTAGCAATGCCGGACTTTGCGTCTTTTGCCGCACGGAACCCGAGTTCATCGACGGTCTTCACAATTCCCAATGGCCAGAGCACCTTTCGGCAATTGGGTTCAATTGTTGAGCCATAAGGGACCAATCGTAAACACCTCGATAGGATATTCAGTGGACCTACCGAGGGGCCACGGCCATCCCCTTACCGAGCGGGTTTTTGTGCGCTCTTCCCGAGCCCAAGGATCCCGTATGAAGTGCGGATCAATGGTGCAAAAGCATGAGCGTGAAGCCAATCAAGACTGCTCTCCTAATCGAGGATAATCCTGCAGACGCGCGCCTATTGCGCGAGCTGTTCAACGAGAAGGGCGCGGACTTTATCGAGCTGGAGCACGTGGACTGCATGGGTGAGGCCGAGAGGGTCCTTTCGGAGCGCGAGTTTGACATTGTCGTGCTCGATTTGGGATTGCCGGACGCCGATGGCTTAGCAGCTGTACAGCGAGTGCACAAAGCCGCCCCCCGCGTTCCATTGGTGGTGCTGACCGGCCGGGACGACGAGACGCTAGCCGCACAAGCGTTGCAAGAAGGTGCGCAGGATTATCTCTTCAAGAGTCAACTAACGACCTGTGACGACCGTGGCCGCAAGCGTCTCCGCGCTAGAATTTCGGGACAACTGTACCCGAGGGGGGACTGTCGCGTGATGCGCGTCTTGCTCTGGCACGGCTGGCTTCTTGAGGGGGGCGGCTCCAACGTCTACACGGCCATGGTCGCGCGGGAGCTGCGGGAGCGTGGATACGACGTTTTGCTCCTCTGCCAGGAAAAGCACCCGGCGCGTTTCGCGTTTGTCGACACATGGGGCACCGTCGACGAACGCGGCGTCTCGGAGCTCACACCCACTTCGGCCGAGTCGGCAGCGGGTCGCGTCGTCGCCCTCCGCCCTTTCATCGGCGCCATTTTGCCGGTCTTCGTGATCGACGAATACGAGGACTTCGACCGCGTGGAGCGGTTCGTCAGTCTGTCGGACGACGAACTCGACGTCTACCTCGACTTCAACATCGGTGCCCTGCACGCCGCTGCCGAGTGGCACGGCTCGGAGGTGATCGTTGCGGGCCATGCCATTCCCGGGCCGATCATCGCGCGGCGCGCCCTTGGCGCGGGCCGATACATCGCGACGGTTCACGGAAGTGATCTTGAGTACACTGTCGCTCAGCAGCGCCGGTACGCCCATCTGGCCAGGGAGGGTCTCGAGGGTGCGATTGCCGTGGTCGGCGCTACCCGCTACGTGCTGGCGAGAACCTGCCAGTTGATACCGGGCATTGCCGCCCGCACGCGGGTGATACCTCCCGGCGTGGATGCCGATCAATTCCGAACGAAACCGCGCGCTGAGGCGCTTACACAGGTCGCCAGCCTCCTGACAGCCGATACGGAGACCGCGCGCGGACGACCGGATTCACTTGGGGCCGAAATCGATCGCGCGCTCGTAACTCGCGACACGAAAGCGCTTGACGCTTTTGCGCATCGGTACGACCAGACGGTGCCCGATCCCGGCGCGTCCACCCGTCTCGCGGCGCTCGCTGCCCATCGAGGTCCCCTCATCGGCTATTTCGGGAAGCTCATAGTGCAGAAGGGGGTGGAGCGCTTTCTGGAAGGACTTCGCGCTGCTCGGACCGCAAACCCGGGGTGTCATCGTCGGCTTCGGCCTCTTTCGCGAGTGGCTGGAGGCACTCGCGATCGCACTCGACCGCGGCGACGCCGGGGCGGCGAGATGGCTCGCTGACATGTCCGGCATGCAGGTCGAGTTCGGGTGCCAGATGGCCGCGCTCTCCGGTTTACGAGGGCGTCTGGACTTTACTGGATGCCTCGACCACCGCTACGCACCGTCTGCGCTCGCGGCGCTCGATGTCCTGGTCGTTCCGTCGACCCTCAACGAGTCTTTCGGCATGGTTGCCGTTGAGGGAGCGGCCGCCGGTGCGCTCCCTTTGGTTGCCAACCATTCCGGACTTGCGGAGGTCGCCGTCGTCCTGGAGGACGCGGTGGACCGCCCGGGTTTGTTCTCATTCGAGCCTGGCAACGGGGCCACTCGTCGACTGGTCGCCGGCATTGAGCGGATCATGCAGCTGCCGGCAGCAGAGCGATCCGAGCTCCGCCAGAAGGTGGCCGCGTACGTAGCCTCAGAAATGACGTGGGCTCGGACCGCAGACCACTTGCTCGCCGCGGCCATTCACTAGTTGCGGGGCGGCACCCGCTCGGGGCCCGTTGCTGAAGTTGAGACCCACCGCGGCGTTGGTCCGCTTGGTGGGGTGAAGCTGCCGTGTTGCGCTCATACGCCACTCGTCAGCCTTTGACTCATATCTGACGTGGCCAGCATAGTTTGGGTCTTCTCACGCTGCAGAGCATCACTAGCCACAAATTCAAATTGCGAAATGTTCCGCGCCGTCAGTCCAGCGCCTCGATCCCCATCTCGGGACATTGCGAGAGGTCCGAGCCGCCCTTCTGCGGCAGCTGGCGGGCCAGATCGCGCAGGGCGGTGCGCAGACCCTCTTCGAGCACCGGGTGATAGAAGGGCATGGCCAGCATGTCCTGAACCGTCAGGCCGCGTTCAATGGCCAGTGCCAGCAGATGCGCCATGTGTTCGGCCGCAGGCACGCACATTTCGGCCCCTTTGAGCCGACCAGTCGTCGTGTCGGCGTACAGCCGCATCAGCCCCACATTGCGTTTGGCAATGCGGGCGCGACCCTGGCGGGTGAAATCGGCGCTGCCTATGGTGATGGTGTCGGGGTTGAGATCGGCCAGGCGCGCGCCCACCCGCGCCACGCCAGGCGCGGAAAAAACGATTGTTAGCTCCGTGCGGCGGCAATAGCTTGCCGGCTGCACGGCCACAGCGTTTTGCCCTGCGATATGACCCTCGTCGGCAGCCTCATGCAGAAGGGCAAGGTGTCCATTGGCGTCGCCCGCCAGATAGACGGGCAGATCGGCGATCTGCATCGTGGTTGGGTCCACCGGAGGCATGCCGCGGTCGTCAAGCTCCACGCCCAGCGTTTCCAGCCCCAGCTCGTCAATATTCGGTCGTCGCCCCATCGCAGCCAGAACTGCATCGGCGGTGAAACTGTCGCCGACGCCGCTGACGGCGATGCCGTCTTCGGCCTCCGCCAGCTCGACCGCCGCGCCAAGGCGGAAGGAGAATTCTCGGGCGAGGGCCGTTTGCAGCGCGGCGGTGACCTCCGGATCGGTCAGCCCAGCCAGAGCCTTGACCGCGTCGAACCCCGCCACCTCCAGCCCCAGTCGTGACAAGGCCTGCGCCATCTCGATGCCGACCGCGCCCATGCCAACAACGGCGATGCGGCGCGGCAGGTCGGGCTGTTCGAACAGGGTGTCGGTGGTCAGGATGAGGTCACCGAACCGCGCCCAGTCCTTTGGCACGACGGGGCGACTTCCGGTGGCAAGGACGATGCAGCGCGCAGCAATCTCGCGGCCTTCCACCGCCACCCGGTCCGGCCCCAGAAGCCGCGCCCGCCCGGCAATGGCGCGCGCACCCAGATTGTCACGCACTTTTTCCGGGCCCTTGACGAAATCATCGCGTAGGCGGCGCACCCGCGCCAGCACCGCAGGCACGTCGGCAAAAACGGACTCGGCCCCCCTCAGCCCGAAAGCCGAGAAATCATGGCGGCGGTGGAAAACATTTGCGGCCTCGATCAGCGCCTTGGAGGGCATGCAGCCCACGGCCGCGCACGTCGTCCCCCAAGAGCCGTCATTGACCAGCAGAAAATCCTCGGTCTTTTTGCGCACCGCGCGCATGGCGGAAAGGCCCGCCGTGCCCGCCCCGATGATGATGACATCCACATGTTCGCGCATCTGCTGACCTCTCTTCGGTCGGCGTCGTGGTGCCGGCCACCTTATTGGCGCGCGTCGATGAGGGGATCGAGTAAGCAGGCGACTTGTTGCACGGCCTCACGGCAGAAGTCGATCTGCAGCAGACTTCAGCACCAACTGGCTTCACTTGCGTCCGGGGAGCGCAAAAGTTCCTGAATGTTGGCTTCAATCAGGCGGAATCCAACGTTCCCATAAAGCTTCTGGCGGCCCTCGTTTAGGACGAAGCTCGGACTTCCTTCGATCCGCATCTTGTCGGCATCTTGATAGTCTGCAGCGAGCTTGGCAAATGCGGTGCCAGAGTGGATGCACTGCTCGACCGCGGCCAGATCAACGCCGAGGGGTTCGGCTACTTGGCACTGGACATCCCAACGACCGATGTCGCGACAGTCCCGGAAAAACGCGGTGCGAAATGCACTCAATACCTGACCGAACACATGCCCTGACGGACAGTCATTTTTCTCTGCCGCTCCTTGTATTGTTTGCTGGACGGATTTCATGAACAGATGTGCACTTGCCGAGGTTGCCGGGCGTGTCCTTAGCCAGATCTCTGGGTGGATCTCGATATGCGAAAAGCGCTTCGCCACCTCCTGCAAATGTGCATTGAACCCGTGGTATCCGCCCCGGTCCTTCCAGGTGGAGGTGATTTTTCCATCTGTGTCTCCAAAGACCGAGCAGAACCGGTACTCTATCCGGACAGCATCGCCGTACTTCTTTTCGACGGCCTCTATGCGGGCTTGCGATGCGTAAGCCCAGATGCACAAGACGTCGGAGAAATATGTAATCTCGACTAGGTTCATCTGAGGCCACCTCTCGCCTTGGAAATCCGCCCGCGCGCACAAATCAGGTTGTGATGATGACCTTTAGCGCCTTGGTCTCGGCGGCATTGCTAAAGGTCTCGTAGGCCTTCTCGCCGTCCGCCAGCGTAAAGCGGTGCGTGATCAGTAGCGCCGGATCGATCTTCCTCGCTGCGACGGTCTTGAACAGCATCGGAATGGTCGCAGTGTCGACCAGACGCGTGGTGATCGAAATGTTGCGGTCCCACAGGGCTTCCAGATGCAGACTGGCGGGTTTGCCGTGGACACCGATATTGGCGATGGTGCCACCCGCCGCGACCAGCTTCTCGCAGAGCTCGAATGTTGCGGGTATGCCAACGGCCTCGATTGCCGTATCGACCCCTGCGCCGTCGGTGAGCGTCATCACCGCCTCCACGGCCCTACCATCGGTCGAGTTGATAGTGTCGGTGGCACCGAGCTTGCGGGCAATCTCCAGTCGGTTGTCGTCGAGGTCGATCATGATGATCGACGCCGGCGAGTAGAACTGCGCCGTCAGAAGGGCCGCCAGGCCGATCGGCCCCGAACCGACGATGGCGACTGAGCTGCCTGGTTGGACCTTGCCGTTCAGGACGCCGCATTCGAAACCGGTCGGGAGGATGTCGCTCAGCATCACCAGCGCCTCTTCATTGGCACCTTCTGAGATGTGGTAGAGGCTCATGTCCGCGTGAGGCGTGCGGACGTATTCGGCCTGTGTCCCGTCGATCGCATTGCCGAGTATCCAGCCGCCGGTGGTGCAATGCGAATACATCTGCTTCCTGCAGAAGGCGCAGGTCCCGCAGGCGCTGACGCAGGAGATCAACACATGGTCTCCCGGCTTGAAGCCGGTGACGGCGGCGCCCACGCTGTCGATCACGCCGACGCCCTCATGGCCCAGGATACGGCCCGGTGTTGCCGTCGGAACATCACCTTTCAGGATGTGCAGGTCGGTGCCGCAGATCGTGGTCTGCGTGACCCGCACGATTGCATCTCCGGGAGCTTTGATGACCGACTTGGGGCAATCCTGCAGCTTGATCTGGCCGGTCCCAGCATAGACCATTGCCTTCATCCGGGTGACGCCTCCACGATCGTTGGCCGGTGTGGTGTCGGCGGAACGGGGCGCTTTGGGATTCGATTTCAACGTCGTGGTCATGACGGGTCTCCATGTGGCTGTCTTCGATAAGGGTGCGACCCGCCGACGGGTGGTCGGACCGGACGAACGGCGACGCCGGTACCCGCTAGATCACGAGCCGGGGGCGGACATGCGCTTTGCTGGTGGGAGTGTCGCCTGCCACGATGCATTGCACACTGATCCACATTGGTGGGAGGGCGGGAATTGTCCGCTACCGGTAACTCCTGCTAATATTGGCGCAGCCTTCGCGGCGGCGACCAGTACCTCTGCCGCAGGCCTATCGATGGCGCGGCCAGGGAGCTGGCTCTCGCTCTGGCCAAAACATCCAAATCGGGGGTGGGTACTCGCTCGTGGATCGGATCAGACGCGGCCCGGCCCTTTTGCTACTGTGTGTTCGACATTTAGCCAGCGCCTATTTCCGGTGATCAGAACAGTGCCGCGTGCTCTGACTTGCCGCTCGCTCGAGTGGGAGCGGCGCGGACGCATAAGCCGCCACAGGCACAAAGCAAACCCTAAATCGCGCTGCATTCTTTTCAATTTGATCACAAAATCGCAGACGTTCCCGGGGAAATATTGATCGCGTGCATATCGGTTGCATAAATACTTCATGCCTACATCAGACGGGCACGACCTCATCTCGCATCGCACATTGGCTGCAAGAAGGTGTGAAGCGGTCCAGCCCTCAGTGTAGGTCGAAAAATGTCGAATGCCTCCTCGCAAAGCAAAGAAATCCTGTCTCCGCCGACGCCGCCCGAAGACCGCGGCTTGGCGGCTGATCTCGCGCGGGCCCAGAAGCAGCTAGAAATCCTCAATAGCTGCTTCGACATGACCCTCAACAACACGGGCCGCGGCCTGGCAGCTTTCGACGCCGAGAAGCACTTAGTTCATTGCAATAGGCGTTATGCGGAGATCCTTGACCTTCCCGAGCGCCTGACAAGCTCAGGGATACCGTTTGCCAACATTGCTCGGCACGTGATTGGAATATCCGATCATGATGAGTCCGACGCGGCCGCAGATCAAAGCGACTGGATCGAAGACCACATGGCCAAGTTGGCACGTGGCGAGGCCAATTCATACACGTCGCACTTAAGTAGTGGGCAGTGCGGTTCACATCACCAGTCATCCGCTTGCCGGCGGCGGTTGGTTGGATATTCAGGACGATGTGGTCGAGAGGCGCGAGCAGCAGCAGACCATCGAATGGCACGCAAAGAACGACCCCCTAACCGAAGTCGCCAACCCGCTGTATTTCGGCGATGAGCTGGAGAATGCTCTCCGCCAGCTGAAACTTGGAATAACATTCGCCCTTCATTGGGTAGATGTCGACCGATTTGCGGAGATCAACGAAACATACGGTCGCCGGGTCGGCGATGCAGTGCTTAAGACCGTTGCCCAGCGACTGCTCAAGAGCGTACGCAAAGATGATTTCGTCGCGCGTTTGGGTGGCGACGAATTTGCCATCATCCAAGCTGGGGTTAAGACAGAGGCAGATGCGATACGGCTGACGAAACACATGCTACGAGCCATCAGCGCGCCATGTCATGTCCTCGGATACGACTTACTAATCACAGCAAGCGTTGGTGTCGTTCTCGCGCCTGAGCACGGTACGAGCTCGCTCGAATTGATGAAAAATATCTATCTTGCTTTGTATGCTGCCAAGGCTGCGGGTCGGAATACCCATGCGGTCTTCCAAGAAAAGCGAGGCGACGCCTAACGGGCGACATGAGGATGCCGCAGGTGGAACGAACGCTCCCTTTGGTGGATGATTTTCCCCTATAGCGCCGCCACGCTCCGAAATACCTCACCGCGACGCCGCATCAAACCATCCGGCTCTCGCTGAGATTCAGATTTTGCACCAGCGTCTGCATCAATGTGCAAGGAACTTGCTGATGACTTCCACGCGGCGCGAGCCGTACCTTGACCTTGAGCGGGCCGACAAAGCGCTTCGGCGCGCCCACGATCGGTTGGCGACAATATCCTCGATCAGCAAATCCAACGCGCTTCTCTCAGGTGACGTCGAGAGTCTGGCGCACGAAATAACTGAGCTCGGCGCCGGTGCAATGGGCTGTGAGCGTGTCAACGTCTGGCTATTCGATGACTTGGAAGCCGAGCTCACCTGCATTGACCTTTTCGAGGCTACGGCGAAGCGGCACTCGTCTGGCGCTGTGCTGCACGAGAGCGAGTACGGTCCCGAGTTCCGTACTCTAAAGGCCGCGAAATATGTCGACGCGAACGACGCGCTTACCGACCCGAGGACGATTGGTTACGTCGAGACCTACGTCAAGCCGCTCGGGATAACGTCCATGCTCGACGTCGCGGTCCAGACTTCAACGCGGACGTTCGGCCTCATCTGCTTCGAGCACGTCGGAAAGCCTCACATCTGGGAAAAGGACGAGATCGCCTTCGCTAGCCGGCTCTCGGACAAGTTTGCACTCGCCATAACCAACAAGAGGCGTATCGCTGCGGAGCAGGCCTTGCGCTCGAGCGAGCGCCAGCTCTCCAACGCGCTTGCCATGGCCCGGGCCGGCGGCTGGGAATTCGACCCGGCAACGAACCTTTTCACATTCAACGAGAACTTCTACCGCATCTTCGGCACGACCGCTGAAGAGGTCGGCGGCTACACGATGAGCCCCGAGGAGTACTTCCGGCGCTTTGTGCATCCCGACGATCTCGAGGTCATGGGCAAGGAGGTCGCAGCTGCACTCGCCGCAATGGATCCGAACTACAGCCGGGAGATCGAGCACCGCTTTCTCTACGCCAACGGAGAGACGGGCTGCATGGCGGTGCGTTTCTTCATCATCAAGGACGCAGAAGGCCACACGATCAAGATCTATGGCGTCGATCAGGACATCACCGCGCGAAAGAAAATGGAGCACGCGCTCGCTCTATCGAACACTGTGCGCGCGACCACCATGGAGACATCGCTCGATGGGATCCTGGTGGTCGACGACCATGCAAAAATCATCACTTACAACCGCAATTTCATTACGTTGTTCGGGATCCCCCAAGAGCTTGTCGAAACTGGCAAGGACGAACCGGTGCTGGCTCACGTGGCCGGAGAAGCGAAGGATCCGGAAAAATTTCTCGCTAAGGTCAAGTACTACTACGAGCATCAGGGCGAGGTCGGTCACGACGAGATCGAGATCAAGGACGGGCGCATCTTCGATCGCGACACGGCCTGCCTCTATGACAAGGGAAACTATATCGGGCGCGTCTGGTTTTTTCGCGACATCACGGACCGCAAGCAGTCCGAGGCGGTCATCGTCCACATGGCGCGCTACGACGCTCTGACAGGCCTCGCCAACCGCCGTGTCTTCGTCGAGGAGCTCGAGCGTGCGATAGCTCAGGCCCGCCGGAGTGAAAAAGGCCTCGCCGTCCTCTATCTTGACCTTGATCACTTCAAGGATGTGAACGATACGCTTGGCCACCCAGTCGGCGACGAGCTCCTCAAAGCTGTGGCCCACCGGCTGCGTGCGAACATGCGCGTGCCCGATACGGTGGCGCGCTTCGGTGGAGACGAGTTTGCCGTGGTGATGTCGGACCTGGCGGATCCTGCCGATGCCGCAATACTAGCGGAAAAGCTGCTCAAATGTGTGGCCGAGCCATACCACCTCGGAGCAAATGAAGTTTGCAGCGGCACCAGTATCGGCATCGCTACCTACGGTGCCGACTCGCCCGACGCCGAGTCCATTCTTACCCATGCCGACGTCGCCCTCTATCGCGCTAAGAACGAGGGGCGAGGAACCTTCCGTTTCTTCACGGACGCGATGGACCGCGAGGTCAAGGCCCGCGTGACGCTTGCTGCCGAGCTGCACCAGGCAATCGCGGCCGAGCAGTTCACACTCTACTACCAGCCCGAGGTCGACATCGACACAGGGCATATCATCGGGCTTGAGGCGCTCGTTCGCTGGAAGCACCCGCAGCGCGGCCTGCTGGGCCCCGGCGAGTTCATTCCGGCCGCGGAGGAGAGCGGTCTCATCGTGCCGCTCGGACGCTGGATCTTGCAGGCCGCCTGTCGGCAGACCCGGGAGTGGATCGATCTCGGCATCGCTCCAAGTTTCGTCGCCGTCAACCTGTCCATACTGCAGTTCAAGTCGACGCAGGACCTCGAGACGGACATTGCCGCCGCGCAGGCGGAGTTCGGCTTGCCGCGGCGCATGCTTGAAGTCGAGTTGACAGAAACGGTGCTGATGGACGCCACGCACCGCAATAGCGGTATCCTGCAGAGGTTGCGCGCCGGGGGCGTCCGTATAGCGATCGACGACTTCGGCACCGGTTACTCGTCACTCGAGTACCTGCGGAGACTTTCGATCGACCGCATCAAGATCGCGCAGGAGTTCATTGCCGATCTCGACGCCGAGCCGAGTAGCGGACCAATTGTCAAAGCCGCACTGGCTCTTGCGGGCGCGTTCGAACTCGGCGTCATCGCCGAAGGCGTCGAGACCAAGGCGCAGCTTGAGCTGCTGCGATCCTGGGGATGCCGCGAGGCTCAAGGCTTCTATTTCGCTAAGCCGGGAACACCTCAAGAGATCACCATACTGCTGCGCGAGGGGTGCATTCTCCCGCCGCGGCTGGCGCTTACCTCGCCGGCCGAGATGGGATGCTCCGAGGCCGAGCCGCGGCGACACCGTAGATCTTGATCCCAACCACGCTAGGCGCTCTTGATGCTGTGGACGGCTCCTCCCCTGGGGCGCGCAAGCGCCTTGGAATCGGTTGCCGATGAGGCGACCACGATCCGGGCAGACCGCCGACCGATCAACAGCAGCAGACCGCAGCCGGCGAAGCGACACCCGGAATAGAAATCATTGCAAATCAATCGAATACCTAAGCCGTCTTCTCGGCATCTCAATGAACCCAGTTTAAAGAAGGAATTGCATCGAAACAGATTTGATTTGTTCCTGCCCCTTACACTTCGCATCGCCATCATGCTGCTAGGCGTCAGGTATTCCGCGCAAAGATTGTGTATGCCCGGATGGCGGAGCATCGCCGCGCGTCCGTCCCTAGCAGCGGTGCCTCAGTTAGCGATGCAAAGCGTGATGAGCAGTAGCGCGCGCCCACAACCTCTCGATTTGTCAGATCCGGCAGCAGGGTCACCCCAAGGCCCCGGCCCGCGCCAGGATCTCGAGACGTCGCTGCGTGCCTTGCAAGCCTCGCTAGCGGAGACGCAATCCATCGCTCGGCTCGGGAGCTGGGACTTCGACATAGCAACGCAACGCGCCACTTGGTCGGATGAGACCTATCGCATCGTCGGCGTGGACCCGGCGACCTTTATTCCCTCGTATGACGCCTTCATGCAGCGCATTCACCCCGACGATCGCGCGGCGTTCGAGAAGAATTACGCCGAGTCCGTCGCCAATCACGCCACGCATGACATAGATATCCGCATCGTCATGGACGATGGCACGATCCGCTGCATTCATACGCGCGGACGCACGTTCTACGACGATGCGGGCCGGCCCCTGCGCTCTGTTGGAACCGTGCTCGACATAACCGAGCGCCGCAAGACGCAGCTCGCTTTGGCGGCAAGCGAGAAGCGCTACCGCGACCTGGTCGAATCCATATCCGAGATGATTTGGGAGGCCGACGAACACGGCCGCCTGACGTACGTGAGCCCCGCGATCGAAAAGCTCCTCGGGTACCGGCCCGAGGAAATCATCGGCAAGCCGTTCTCCTATCTGATGCGCCCATTCGAGACCGCTCGCGTGTCCGAGCAGATGCGCGGGGACCTTGCCAGGAAAGAGGCCAGCTACGGCATCGAAAGTGCCTTGCTGCGCAAGGATGGCACCGAGATCGCGGTCGAATCGAGCATCGCGCCGGTGTACGAGGGCGGACAGATCGTCGGCTATCGCGGCATGGCCCATGACATCTCCGACCGCAAGAGAACGGAGGCCCGACTCAAAAAAAGCGAAATGCAACTGGCCAACGCCCTGGCGCTGTCGCGCGCGGCCCCCTGGGAGTACGACGTCGCTTCGAACCGCTTCACGTTGAACGACATGGTCTACGCAATCTTCGGCACCAGCGCCGAGCAGATCGGCGGCTACCAAATGAGCCCTGCCGAGTACGCCGAACGGTTCGTCTATCCCGATGACATCCCGGTCGTCGCCGGCGAGGTCCAAATCGCGCTCGAGACCTCGGATCCCGACTACAGCCGCGAGTTGGTGCATCGGTTCGTCCACGCCAGCGGTGAGACGGGCACCCTTGCCGTGCAGGTCCGCGTTTTCCAGAACGAAAGCGGCCGCACCATCAAAACCTATGGCGTCATCCAAGATATCTCGCAGCGCCGGCGCATGGAGGAGGAGCTGAGCCTGTCGAAGGCGCTCGGCGCCACCGCCATCGAGTGCTCACCCGAGGGCATCCTGATCGTCGACGCAAACATGAGGATGATTTCCTACAACCACGTGTTCATGGAGATGTGGCGGATACCCAAGCAGCTCATGGAAGCATCTGGGATTACGCCGTGGCTGAAGTGTCTTTCCGCGCAGATCAAGGACCCAGACGCGTATTTGGCGCGAGTCCACCATCTCTACGACAATCCGTCCGAGACGGCCCACGACAAGCTGGAGCTCACCGACGGCCGCATATTCGAGCGCGACTCGGTGGCGCTCTATGACGAGAACGGAAAGTATCTGGGGCGCGCCTGGTTCTTCCGCGACATCACCGAGCGCGAGCGCGCCGAGCAGGCGTTGCGCGATAGCGAGCAGAACTTCAGGGCGATTTTCTCCACGGTCCGCGAGAGCATTTTTGTAACCGAGCTAGAAACCGGCAAGTTCGTCGAGGTCAATCCCTCCGGCTGCCAAATGTTCGGCTACAGCCGCGACGAGCTCATTGGTGCCGACATCGGCATGATCTCGAGCGGCGAGCCGCCCTACACGCTCAACGACGCACTGAAGCAACGGCATGGCAACCTGACGGACGAGACCACCGAGTTCGACTGGCACTGCCGCAAGCGCGACGGCACACTCTTCTGGGCTGCGGTCTCACTCGAGCGCGGCATGTTTCGCGGACGCGAGCGCATCTTTGCGACACTGTGGGACGTGACCGAGCGAAAGAAGGCCGAGGATACCATCTTGCAGATGGCCTGCTACGATCCGCTCACGGGCCTATTGAACCGCCGCATATTCCTCGACGAGCTGGAGCGGGCCATCGCCCAGACCGACCGCGCCGACGACCACCTCGCAGTGCTCTATCTCGACCTCGATCACTTCAAGGACATCAACGATATTCTTGGGCACCGCGTCGGCGACCTGCTGCTCAAGGAGGTCAGCGGACGCCTGCAGGCCCACGTCCGCAAGCGTGACACGGTTGCGCGTTTCGGCGGCGACGAGTTCGCCGTGATCATGTCGGCATTGGACGGGCCTGAAGACGCAGCCCTCCTGAGCCAGAAGCTGCTGGAAGTGCTCGAAAAGCCCTATTTCATCCGGGGCAACGAGATCCGCAGTGGCACCAGCATCGGCATCGCCACGTATGGCTCGGACTCGCCGGATGCGGAATCGCTGATCACACACGCGGACGTGGCGCTCTATCGCGCTAAGGCGGAGGGCCGCGGCACCTTGCGGTTTTTCACCGAATCCATGGCCCGGGAGGTCAAATCGCGCGTGTCGCTCGCCACCGAGCTGCGCACAGCCATCTCGGCGGGGGAGCTGGAGCTCTTCTACCAACCGGAAGTCGACCTGGAGACCGGCGACATCATGGGCCTCGAAGCGTTGTTGCGGTGGAACCATCCCACCAGGGGCCTCGTCAGTCCCGGGGCATTCGTCAAGTCAGCCGAGGATGCCGGCATCATTATCGACCTGGGACGGTGGGTTCTGTGGGAGGCCTGTCGCCAGACCAGGGAATGGATGGACATGCAGATCGCCCCCGGTTTCGTGGCGATCAATCTCTCCGCGCTGCAATTCAAGACACCGGGCGAGCTCGAGAAGGATATCGGCATCGCGCTTGCGAACTTCCGTCTGCCGCCGCAAATGCTCGAGCTGGAGCTGACCGAAACGGTGCTCATGGACGCTTCTCGCCGCAACAGTGAGACCTTGCATAGGTTGCGCAACAAAGGCGTGCGGATCTCCATCGACGATTTCGGGACCGGGTATTCCTCCCTCGACTATTTGCGCCGCTTTCACGTCGACCGGGTCAAGATCGCGCAGAATTTCGTCGGCGATATCGAAACGGTGCCAGGCGTTCGTGCCATCGTGCGCGCGGCTCTGGGCCTGGCGCGGGAGCTCGGTCTCGGTGTCATCGCCGAAGGTATCGAGACCCAGGAGCAGCTCGATCTGTTGAAGAGCTGGGGATGCCGGGAAGGCCAGGGCTACTATCTGGCCAGGCCACTGCGGGCGTTGGACGTCGCGCAGCTCCTGCGCATCCGCCCAGGCCTGGACTTGAGCGGCGAGCCCCCTGCTACGGGTCGCGCCGCGGCGCCGGGACAATAGCCTCGGGACTCGCCGGCTCGGCCCGGAATTCCCGCGATCTGAACGAATCAGCTAGCCTCAGCGTACGGACAAACGCGTCATCCGCGTCGGAGAGGCTAGTGGGCCGGCAGCATTGAGCATGACCGTCAGACTGCCAGCCGCACTTTTCATCCTGCTTCTGACGGCGTGCGCGTGCGGGCGCGCGTCTGCGACGGAGAACGGCGGCCAGAACTACCCCTTTGGCGTCAACACGATTTTGCCCGGCATTGCGCCGCCGCCCGGCCAAACGTGGTGGCAGAACTACAATGTCTACTACTCCGCCAACACCTTCAAAGACGGGAATGGCAACGCGCTCGTTCCCGGCTTCGAGCTGGACGTCGCCGCCTATGCGCCCCGCCTCTTTCATAGCTGGGACGTCAAGATCGGCCCGTTCGGCCTGGCCTCCGCCCTCGTGGTGCCGTTCGTGTACGTCGGCGTGACAACGCCGCTGCGCAACACCGACGACTTCAATGTGGGCAATCCCACCATTCAGCCGCTCTACCTGACCTACGCAAACGCCACGAAAACATTCTTTGCCTACGGCGGCGTCGACTTCTTCGTGCCCACCTACACGGCTGTCTCACGCGAATACGTGAGCATGGATCCGATCGCCACGATGACGTGGTTTCCCAGGAAGGGCGTCGACGTCAACATGATCGCGCTTTTGGAGTTTGCCCTGTCGGAGAACAGGTCGACGGGCTACCGGTCCGGAGACCTGTTGGTCGTCGAATACTCGGCCCACGTGAAGCCGTTCCCGTCCCTGCCGAAGCTGTCGGTCGGCTTCAACGGATACTATCTGGATCAGTTCTCCAGCGACGAACAGGCGGGCGTCGACATCGGGTTTGAAGGACGGTCGATCGCATTGGGGCCCGAGCTCGTCTACGAAACCGGCGACGCGAGCGGGATTGTGCTCAAGTGGCAGCACGAGTTCGATGTGAGGAACCGGCCGCAAGGCGAGCAGATCTGGTTCCAGTTTCAGGTCCCCGTCGGGAGATAGGACGGCGGCGTCATCCGGGCCGCCCCGACGCTTGGCTGCACCGGGGGTTACGCTCCCCGGCCTTTTTTCGTGGTGCCGGCGGCACGTTTCACCGCGTGTCCATTGGCTTCGATCACCGACACGTCCTCGCCCGCGTGCACGGATTTCAAGGTGGCCACATCGTCGAGCGCCACCGCCCAGATGTTGCACGGGCTCGCCATGCGGATCTCGCCTTTCTTCGACACGGGCGTCGGCCCGAAGCCGATGGCGATGGCGTTTCCGTCCGGCCAGAACGCGATCTCGCCCGCGCTCACGACCTCGCGCGCCTCGGGCTCGCAGTCGGAGGACACAGGCGCGCGGAAATAGAACTCGTGCCCCCAAAGCTGCGCCTGGGCATAAATCGGCAGCGCATCCCAGATGCGTTCCGCCGTCGGCGTCTCCAGGAGCCGGGCACGGATCGCAATCTTCCCCGCCCGGATCATAATCTCCCGCATCTCAGGTCTCCCTAGGTCCCGTCAGTCTCCCGCCGACGTTACCGACACCTTCTCACCGGGACGCACCGCCTTCAAGGCCCCGACGTCATCGAGCGCGCGTGCCCATAGGTTGCAGGGGCGCGGCAGGCGCAATTCCCCCGGGCGCGAGATCGGCGTCGGGCCGTAGACGATGATGACGCGGTCGTCCTCAACCCAGAAGCAGATGTCACCCAGGGTTGCGAGCTGGCGGGCGCCGCGTTCGCGCCCGGATTCGAGCGGCGTCTCGAAATGGATGGATTGGCCCCAGGGCTCGGCCGTGGAATGGAGCGGCAGCGCCTGCCAGATGCGGTCGGCGGTGGGGGTATCGAGCAACTGGGCGCGCAGTTTGACGCGGCCCGCCGTGATCAGAATGCGACGGTCCGCCGGCTTTTTGGCGCGGCGGCGTGCCTCCGCGTTGTCGGGAGCGACCGACCGGTTCTGGCCTCTCAGGAGGTTCGTCGGCATGGTGCGACGCCGGCCTCGGCGTCAGGCCGGAGGAGGTCCAAAGACCAGAACCGCGTTGAGGCCGCCGAAGGCGAAGGAGTTCGACATCGCATAGTTGACCTCCTTATCGCGCCCGACATTGGGGATGTAGTCGAGGTCGCACTCGGGGTCGGGATCGTCGAGGCCGATTGTCGGCGGCACCCAGTTCTCCCGCATGGCGCGGATGCAGACCGCCGCCTCGATACCGCCGCCGGCGCCCAGCGGGTGGCCGTGCATCGACTTGGTCGAGGAGATCGCCAGGTTCTTGGCGTGGTTGCCGAACACGCCCTTGATGGCCCGCGTCTCGTTGGCGTCGTTGATCGTGGTCGCGGTGCCGTGGGCGTTCAGATACTCGATATCGGACGGCGCAATGCCGGCATCGGCGAGCGCGTCCCGCATGGCGACCATCGGCCCTTCGATGTCGGGATTGACCATGTCCTTGGCGTCCGACGACATGCCATAGCCGACGATCTCCGCCAGGATGTTGGCGCCGCGCGCCTGCGCGTGCTCCAGCAACTCCAGAACCAGGATGCCGGCACCCTCGGCGAGCACGGTTCCGTTGCGCTTCTTGGCGAACGGGAAACAGCCTTCCGGCGACAGCACATGCAGCGCCTGCCAGGCTTTCATCGTGCCGTAGGTGATGACCGCCTCGGACGCCCCGGCGATGGCAACGTCGACGACGCCGTTCTTGATATAGTCGCGCGCGAGGCCGATGGCGTGCGTGGCGGTCGAGCAGGCCGAGCAGGTGGCGAACGTCGGCCCCTTGACGCCGAACTCGATGCCGACGTGGGCGGCGGCCGAGGAGCCGATGATGCGCAACAGCGTCAGCGGGTGGGTGGCACGCTTGCCTTCCAAAAACAGCGACCGGTAGGCCTGCTCAAAGGTGACGAGGCCGCCGGCGCCCGAGCCGATGACGCAGGCCGAGCGGTAGGGGTCGGCGATGGGGAAGCTGATTCCCGACTGCTTGACCGCTTCATCCGCCGCCGCAGCAGCAAACCACGAATAGCGGTCGGCGTGCATGACGATCTTGTCGCGCTGGAAATGCTTGAGACGAACCTTGGGGTCGAAGTCCTTGATCTGCGCCGCAATGAGGATCTTGAGATCCTCGAGCGGAAATCCGACGAGCTCGGTGACGCCGCACTTGGACGCCTTCATCAATTCCCAGAACGTATCGACGTCGAGACCGATCGGCGTAACGACGCCCGTACCCGTCACCACGACGCGGCGTGCGCCGTTCGCCTTTTCCATAGCGTCTATATACCTGCCGGTTGCGGACGTCGGATGCGACGCCGGGGATGAGCTCAACTAACTGCGAGCCGACACGCGGAACCACGAAGCTCTGTGCGAGGTCTTTAGGGGAGAGCCTCGGTCCGTGATTAGGCCTTGGCGGCACCCGCCGCGGCGGGGCCCTTGGACATCAAGTCCTTGACGCGATCGACCACGGATCCAACAGTCTTGAAGTCTTCGACTTCCTCGTTGGCGTTGTACGGGATCTCGATGCCGAAAGTATCCTCGATGTCAAAAACGATCATCGCAAGGTCGAGCAACTCTATCTTGAGATCCGTGAGCGGCGTCGACAAAGAAATATCGTCCCGCGGCTCCTTCATGTGCTTCTTCAGGATCTCGATGATCTTCGTTCCGACTTCGTCCATGTCACTCTCCCACCCCCGCTGATACCAAGCCGGAGGCCCGTGCTGCTTCGTTCCTACCTAGTGCAAGGCCAGTAGCACAACAAGCTGACGCGTCACATATCCTTAAACGCCAATCAAGTCCAGCCAAGGGCCGTGCGACCGCCCCGACAGGGGCAGGCGGCGCCACGAATAGATGGTCCCTCTCTCGTGCGCTGTCTCCGACGGTACAGCAAAACCTCTTCACAACCGTTGCGATGCTATACCTTAGATCGTCCCAGCTATGGCATTTCGCCCCCAAAACGTGTTCAATAACAAGGCGGATTTCAAGGTCCTGTTACCCGAATCCGGGACAGGCCCGGAATACGCCAAGGGGCACGGCCGCCAGCACGGGCCCCGCCGTGGGAGGCACCCGAGAATGGCAACGAAAGGCCTGCGAACCGGCTCGGACACTGTGACCGCATCGCCCTTGCCGTGGCTCAGCCGCTACCCCGAGGGTGTGAGCTGGAGCATGGGGCTCGATGTAGCGCCCCTCTACCAGCTGATCGACGACGCGGTCCGGCGCCACGGGCGTCTACCCTGCTCCGTCTTTCTTGGCAAGACGCTCACCTACGCCGAGATCGGGCGGCTGGTGGATCAGGCCGCGGCCGGGTTGCAGCGGCTCGGCGTCAAGAAGGGCACCAAGGTCGGCCTCTTCCTGCCGAACACTCCGACATTCATTGTTTACTTCTTCGCCGTGCTGAAGGCCGGCGGCACGGTGGTGAACTTCAATCCGCTCTACACCGTCAGCGAGCTCGCCGCCCAGATCAAGGACAGCGACACCGAGCTGATGATCACCCTCGATCTCAAGGTGCTGTTCGACAAGATCGACAGCCTGCTCCAGTCGGAGGTGCTGCCCCGCGCCGTGGTGTGCTCCTTCACCGCACTGCTGCCCGGCGCCAAGGCCGCGCTGTTCCGCATGTTCAAGGCCAAGGACCTGGCGCGGCCGCTGCAGTCGCCGGCGCGCGAGCGCATCGTGATGGAGGCCGACCTCGTCGCCCGGGGCGGCAAGCCGGCGCGCGTGCCGATCGATCCCCTGACCGACGTCGCCGTGCTGCAGTACACCGGCGGCACCACCGGCACGCCCAAGGGCGCCATGCTCACGCACGCCAATATCTACGTCAACGTGCAGCAGGTCGCCGCCTGGGCGCCCGAGCTCGTCGACGGCCAGGAGCGGGTGCTGGGAATCCTGCCGTTCTTCCACGTATTCGCGCTTACGGTGGTCATGAACTACGGCGTCGCCAAGGGCGCCGAGATCATCATCATGCCGCGCTTCGCCCTCGACGAGGCGCTGGCGCTGATCGACAAGACGCATCCGACCGTGATGCCGGGGGTTCCCACGCTGTTCAACGCGCTGATGAGCCATTCCAAGATCAAGAGCCACGACCTCTCCTCGCTCAAGTTCTGCCTGTCGGGCGGCGCGGCGCTGCCCGTCGAGATCAAGCAGCAGTTCGAAGCCATCACCGGCTGCAAGGTGGTCGAGGGCTACGGCCTGTCGGAGACCTCGCCGGTCGCCACCGTCAATCCGCTCAACGGCCCCGTCAAAGCCGGCTCCATCGGCCTGCCGCTGCCGGGCACCACCGTCTCGCTGCGCGATCTCGCCGATCCCACCAAGGAGGTGCCCCAGGGCGAGAAGGGCGAGATCTGCATCAAGGGCCCGCAGGTCATGCTCGGCTACTACAAGCGCCCGGCAGGAGACCGCCGAGCAGATGGTGGGCGAGTTCCTGCGCACGGGCGACGTGGCGCGCATGGACGAGGAAGGCTTCTTCTTCATCGAGGACCGCATCAAGGACCTCATCATCTGCTCGGGCTTCAATGTCTATCCCCGCCGCGTCGAGGAGGCGATCTACGAGCACGCGGCCGTCGCCGAGGTCACCGTCATCGGCATCAAGGACGCCAAGCGCGGCGAGGCACCGAAAGCGTTCGTGCGCCTGAAGCCCGGCGCGAAGGCGACGGTCGACGACATCCTCGAGCACCTGAAGCCGCTGATCTCCAAGATCGAGATGCCGGCTGCGATCGAGTTCCGCGACGAGTTGCCCAAGACCATGATCGGCAAGCTCTCCAAAAAGGAGCTGGTGGCCGAGGAAGCCGCCCAGCAGCGCAAGGCTTGATCACCCCCTCCCCGTCATCCCGGGCGAGCGACTGCGAAAGCAGAAGCGGGACCCGGGATCCAGGAGAGAAGCGCCGGAGGCTCAAAAAAACCGTGTCTTCGACAAGCCTAACGCTGGATCCCGGATAGCCTCGGCTCCGCCTCGCCTTCCGGGATGACGGTTCCAAGCCCTACCGATAAAGGTCGGCCCGCGTCGGCGGGGTGGCGGGTGCGCGCTTGGCCGACTTGGAGACCAGCGTCTGGAAGATGCGCAGGGTGCCGCGCGAGAACGCGAGCGAAACCCCCGCCAGATACGCCACCCAGATGCGGTACTTCTCCTCGCCCACGAACGCGATCGCCTGCTCGCGCTCCGCCGTCAGCCGCTCGCACCACAGCTTGCACGTGCGCGCGTAATGCAGCCGCCACGCCTCCACGTCCTGCACCTCGAAGCCCGCCCGCTCCATGGCGACCAGCGAATGGCCGATGTCGTCGAGCTCGCCGCCGGGGAAGATGTACTTGGCGATCGCCTTCTGCTCGGGCCGCATGCGCCGCTTCATCCAGCCCTCTTTGGGCGCGCGCCGGGAGATCGCGTGGTTGAGGAACAGCCCGTCGCGCGCCAGCAGCCGGTCTGCATCTTCTGCATGTAGGCGGGAATGTTCTTGAGGCCGATGTGCTCGTACATGCCGATCGAGGCGATCTTGTCGAACTCGCCCGTGACGCCCGAGTAGTCCTTGAGCTCGACCGTGACGCGGTCCTGCAATCCGAGCCGGGCGATTTTCTCGCGCGCGTAGCTGAGCTGCTCCTCCGACAGCGTGATGCCGTGCGCCGTGACGCCGTAGGTCTTGGCCGCATGGCAGACGAGCCCGCCCCACCCGCAGCCGATGTCGAGGAAGCGCTCGCCCTCCTTCAGGCGCAGCTTGCGGCAGATCATCTCCAGCTTGTCGGCTTGCGCCTGGGCGATTGCGTTGCCCCAGTCGGTGAAGTAGGCGCAGGAGTAGACCATCTCCGGATCGAGGAAGAGCGCGTAGAAGTCGTTGGACAGGTCGTAGTGGAACTGGATGTAGTCCTTGTTGTCGGCGCTTTTGCGCTTTTTGCCGACGATGTCGCCTTCGAAGCCGTGCTCGTCCTTGTCGCTCGTCCCGGGGCGCGTCGCCACGCGCCAAAAGGAACGGCGAGAGCCTGGCCGCGAGCGACAGCGCGTCGCGTCCCTTCAGCTTCACCGAGCGGCCGCCGCGATTGAGCTGGGACCCCAGATCGATCAGCGTGCCGCCGGAGAAGTCGATGCCCTTGTGGACGTAGTGCTTGATGAAGTTGTCGAGCGTCGGCCGGCGCAATAGCGAGCCGATCACGCCAGGCCCGGCGATGCGCAGCTCGAACGGCCCGGTGACGTTGGGGCCGAGCGGCGTCAGCGAGCCGTCCCACAGCCGCAGCGACGCGTCGAGATTGAGCTTGTCGCCGAGCTCTTGGGCGAGCCTGCGTGCCGCCTCGAGCTGCCGCTCCGACTTGTCCTTGCCCATGCTGCGCTCACCCGCTTGCCGACCCGTCGCGGGTGGGTCGCATACCTCGGCGCCCCTGTCGAGACCTCACGCCGCCTGGTGCATCTCGGCGGCGTCCTTGGTCTCCAGGATCGCAGCGACGCCCATGCCGCCGGCGGTGCAGATGGAAATGAGCCCGCGCCCGCCCTGCTGCGACAGCAGCTTGGCGAGGTTGGCGACGATGCGCGCGCCCGTCGCCGCGAAGGGATGCCCGAAGGCGATGGAGGAGCCCTTCACGTTGAGCTTGGCCGGATCGATGGCGCCCAGCGGCTCCGCCCGGCCGAGCCGCTCCTTGCAGTACTCGGGGTCCTCCCAGGCCTTGAGCGTCGACAGCACCTGCGCGGCGAAGGCTTCGTGGATCTCGTAGAGGTCGAAGTCCTGCAGTTTCAGCCCGGCGCGCTCCAGCATTTTGGAGACGGCGATCGTCGGCGCCATCAGCAGGCCGTCGCCGCTGACGAAGTCGTTGGCGGCCGTCTGCGAGTAGGTGATGTAGGCGAGCACCGGCAGGCCATGCTTGGCCGCCCAGTCCTCCGATGCAATCAGAACGGCGGCCGCACCGTCGGTGAGCGGGGTGGAGTTGGCCGCCGTCAGCGTGCCGCGCTCGGTCTTGTCGAAGGCCGTCTTGAGCGTGGACAGCTTGTCCAGCGTCGCGTCGCGCGCGAATATTGTTGTCGCGGTAGACACCGGCGAACGGTGTCACCAGGTCGTCCATGTAGCCAGAGCTGTAGGCCTCGGCAGCCTTCTTGTGGCTTTCCAGTGCGAATGCGTCCTGCTCGGCGCGCGTGATGTCCCACACCTGCGCCATCAGCTCGCAATGCTCGCCCATCGACAGGCCGGTGCGCGGCTCGGTCACGGACGGCGGCTTGGGCACAAGCTCGGTCGGCGAGAAGCCCTTGAAGGCTTTGAGCTTGTCCATGGTGGACTTTTGCAGCGAGGCATTGGTCAGGCGCTGCGCCAGCTTTTTCGACACCACGATCGGGAGCATCCGATGTGGTGTCCGAGCCCACCGCGATGGCGCAATCGATCTCGCCCGCGGCAATCTTGGCGGCGCTGCCCAGCGCGCCCTGCAAGCTGGTGCCGCAGGCCTGCATCATGGTGATGCCGGGCGTTGATGCCGCCAGCTTGGTACCCAGCACGGCTTCACGCGTCAGATTGAAATCCTTGGAGTGCGTGACGACGGCGCCGCCGACCACCTCGTCGATGTGCTGGCCTTTGAGGTTGTAGCGGTCGACGAGCGCGTTGAGCGCGCCCGTCATCATGTCGAGGTTGGAGAGATCGGCATAGAACGTGTTCGACCGGCAGAAGGGAATGCGAACCCCGCCGATCACCGCCACGCGCCGCAAAAATCTCTGCATGCGATTTCAGCCTTTCTCCAATCGGACGAGGACAAAGATCCTCGTGCAGCTACGCAACCCCGCATACACACCTGCTCCCCTCCCCCTCGTGGGGAGGGGTTGGGGGTGGGGGGTAAGAACTCGCGCGTCGGTCACTATTCTCATTCGACTCTCACCACCGCGCCCAATGCCGCTAGAATTTCAAGTACCACACCCTCGAGCTTCTCACTCACGTCCGAGTTCGTGAAGCGCAAGACCTTGAACCCGCGCCACCCGAGATCGGCATCGCGTGCGGCATCTTTCGCGACCCCCTCCGGCGTAAGGTGCTGAAAGCCGTCCACCTCGACAATCAACCTCTGATCAAGACAAGCGAAGTCGACGATATAGCCAGCAAGAGGCACCTGCCGCCGGAAATGGTAGCCCTGGCGCCGAAGCTCGCGTAGCTCGTCCCACAACCGCGCCTCGGCAACCGTTGGATTCTTGCGGAGATGTCGAGCCAGCTCGCTAGCCATCGCTCCAAGTCTTTCACCCCACCCCTAACCCCTCCCCATCAAGGGGAGGGGGATCTGTGTCGCTGTCTCTGCCTCTACTCCGCCGCGGCGCGCTCGGATGTCGGTTGCGGGTGATCGGCGCGGTAGTGCAGCGGGCCGCCGCGGAACGGCGCAAAGCCGGTGCCGAAGATCACGCCGCCGTCGACGAGATCGGCGTTCTCGACAACCTTCTCGTCGAGGCAGGTCTGCGCTTCCGCGATCATCGGCTCGACCAGCTCGCGCCCCAGCCGCTCCATGTCCTTCTTGTCGAAAGTCTTGTCCGACTTCTCCGGCTTGCCGTCCTTCCACACGTAGAAGCCCTCGCCGGCTTTCTTGCCGAGCTTGCCGGTGGCGACCAGCTTGTGCAGCGCCGAGTCGCCCGAGGCGTATTTCAGGATCTCGGCGACATGCGCGCACACGTCGAGACCGACCGAGTCGGCGAGCTCGATGGGTCCCATCGGCATGCCGAAGGTGCGCGCCGCCTCGTCGATGCGCTCCTTGTCCTCGCCCTGCTCCAGACGCTTCATGGCGCCGAACATGTAGGGCGTGAGCACGCGGTTGACCAGGAAGCCCGGCACGGACTTGGTGATCAGCGGGAACTTGTCGATCGCCGCCACGAAGGCGGCCCCGCGCTTCACCTCGTCCTCGCGGCTGGAAGAGCCGCGCACCACCTCGACCAGCGGCATCAGCGCCACCGGATTGAAGAAGTGCAGGCCGATGAGGCGCCCGGGATCGGGCAGCCCCGCCGCGATGTCCTCGATCATCAGCGACGACGTGTTGGTCGCGAGCAGCGCGTCCGGCTTCAGCTTGCCTTCGACCTCCTTCAGGACCTTCTGCTTGATCTCCAGGTTCTCGACGATCGCCTCGATCACCACGTCGGCATGCGCCAGCCCGATGCCGGACGGATCGGCGATCAACCGCGCCTTGGCAGCGTCGCGCTGCGCCTTGGTCTTGAACTTGCGGGCGAACAGCTTGCCCTGCGCCTTGATGCCCTTCTCGATCTGCTCGGCCGAGAGATCCTGCAGCGTCACCTCCATGCCGCGGGCGACGCACCAGCCGGCGATGTCGGCGCCCATGGTGCCGGCGCCGATCACGTGCACGCGCGACGGCCGCCAGCCGAACTTCTTGGGCGCCTGGCCCTTGAGCAGCTCCGACAGCCAGAACACGCGGCGCAGGTTCTGCGACTGCTCCGACACCATCAGCGGCGCGAAGGCGCGCGTCTCGGCCGCCTTCATCGCCTCCTCGTTGCCGCCGTAGCGCTCGAACAGGTCGATCAGGCGGAACGGCGCGGGATAGTGGTCCTCGCGCACCTTCTTCTTGGTCTCGGCTCCGCATGCGGCCGGCCAGCAGCCCGCGCGCCGGCCACATCGCCAGCACGGACTTGGGCAACGCCGCCGGCTTCGACTTGCGCTTGCGCAGAACCGCCTTGCGCGCGGCCCACAGCAGCGAGCCGCTGCTCTGCACCAGCTCGTCGACGAGGCCCATGGCGCGCGCCGCAGACGCACTGTACATCTTGCCGGTGAGCATCGCCGTCATGGCGGCGGGCGCGCCGGCCTGCCGGATCGAGCGCGCGGTGCCGTTGAAGCCGGGGAAGATGCCGAGCTTGACCTCGGGGAAGCCGAGCTTGGTGGAAGGATCGCGCGTCGCGATGCGGTAATGGCAGGCGAGCACCAGCTCCAGCCCGCCGCCGAGGCAGAAGCCGTTGATGGCGGCGACCACCGGCACGGGCAGCCGCTCGATGCGATCGAACAGCGCGGTGACGGGGCGCAGCTTCTCGATCACGTCCATCTCGGTGCCGAGATCGGCGAACTCGCGGATGTCGGCGCCGACGATAAAGCCGCGCTCCTTGCCCGACGCGATGACGAGCCCGCGGATCTCGCGCGCCTTGGCGCCGGTCTCGACCACCTCGACGATTTTCGCGAGCTCTTCCAGCGGGCGCCGGCCGAGCGAGTTCTGGGTCTCACCCTCGCGGTCGAACTCGGCCCACGCGATGCCCCACTGATCGACGCTGAAGTGCCAGTCCTTGAGGTCGGGTAGCGGCTTCGACACGGACTTGAACATGCAAAATCCTCTCCACAAGGCGCTCCCCTCCTCGTCCCGGCCCGGGGCCGGCCGCCGGGAGCCGTCTTAGTTACTCCGCCGCCGCGCTTTCGGCCCGGCGCGAATTGTGACCCAGGCCGCCGTAGTGCGGCTTGAGCTCTTCTGGGTCGAAGTGGTCCACCGCGATCACGCGGGCGACCAGCGCCTCGACCTCGCGCAACTGCTGGCCCTCGCTTTCCGTCACGATGCCCTTCGCCATGGCCTCGCCGATCCAGTCAATACCGTGATAGCGGCGGATGGTTCCGGAGCGAATGGCGCGCTCCAGCCGCTTCTCCGCCTCCTCGGCCGCGATCACCTTCTTCAAGGTGACCTCGAGCAGGCCGGTCGGATCGTCGGGGTCCTGCGAGATGAAGATATGACGCGTGAGGCGATCGCGCACCTCCGGTGCCTCCAACACCAGCTTCGACACGCGGTGCGACAGCACATCACGCGCCGGCCGGTAGGGGCTGCCGAGCGGGAAGCAGACAATGCGCATCAGCACGCGCGCGGGCACATTCGGGAAATTGTCGACGACGCCGCGCAGCGCCTCCTGGAAACGATAAAGGCCGTTGGTCGCGGCGATCGCCACCAGATCGCGGTCGCTCGACAGGCGCCCGTCGTCCTCGAAGCGCTTCAAGACGCAGGCGAGGAAGTACAGCTCCGACAGCGCGTCGGCGAGCCGGCCCGAGATCTTCTGCTTGGTCTTGAGCGCGCCGCCCAGCGCCGCCACCGTCAAGTCGGCGACGAAGGCGAAGTTGCGCGACGCGCGCCCCAGCTGGCGGTACCAGTCCGCCATCTCGTAGGCCTGGTCGGGCACGGCGACGAAGCGTCCGCCGGTCAGATTGTGGAAGAAGGCGCCGGTGGCGTTGGCGACCGCGTAGGAGATGTGGGCGGTGAACGCCGCCTCGAACGCCTCGCGCCCGCGCTCGGCGTCGGGGTCCTGCGCCGCCTGGATCTCCTTGTAGAGGTAGGGGTGCGAGCGCAGCGCGCCTTGCGCGAAGGTGATCAGCGTGCGCGTCAGGATGTTGGCGCCCTCGACCGTGATCCCCACGGGCACCATCTGATAGGCCGACTGCAGGTAGTTCGACGGCCCGT
>CAVZNR010000031.1:0-37508 GCA_963776675.1 uncultured Alphaproteobacteria bacterium
AAGGTACGGAATGTCCCGTGCCCCGTTTCAAGCCGTTTTTGGTGATACAGCGGCCTTGGTGTCAGACTTGGTGTCAGAGCTTTACTTAAGGAATTGAAGCACAAAAATAATCTCTACTGAACTGTCTTCTTGTTTCCGCGAGCCGACCCTCAGGTCAGTGCAAGTGACAGGGGATGCCCTCGATGGTTCGTCCCACACTCTGGGTTCAAGCGTTCGGAATGGTATGCTCAAAACATGCCTACACGGGTGGGTAGTGGACTTGGCAGCAAATATACAGAAGCCGACATCGAGCCTGTCGCCATACGTCGTCGCCGCTGTCGCGTGTAATGGTGCTCCTCATCCCAGTAGCGGAAGTCGTCCGACCTCGATCGAAGAGCCGAAAGCCGCCGCCGGTTAGGTCCGCTCTTTGTGACAGACCGGCCATCGTTGCCCGGCTCCCGATGCGGGCTCATGACCGAAGCCGACGTCAGTCAACAGATTTGATCTAGTGATGCTTTATCACTCATGCATGGAAGTTGGCACCGTTCGCGGATAGGTTCAACCGGAGTCAAGATGCTCTAGGATTCAAACTGACCCACTAATCGGCCCATGTTAGCGCATGCTCCGGGCAGCTGATTGATCCACCGATGTGAGCACAATGCGCAACGCCGCTATCACTGCATCAACATCACTGGGCATTAGACCCACCTCTATCCGATGTTCACTGGCGAGTTCGCTCGCTAACGCAAAGGACATTCAGCATGTGCTGGAGCTTCAGACCCATACGTCGCAGCTTCGACAAACCTTTTCGACAGACTGGCGAAACGTCAAAAGAGCGATACGTTGGTAGCGTTCATATTTCGGGGAGGAGCGTCGTGTGGCGTTGCGTATTCGCGTTGGTAATGACGATCGGCTTGGCTCTTTCGCAACCGTCCGTGGCGAAGGTTGATTGCAACGCCGAGACCAGCGCTCTCAAGATCTTAGCGAACGGGGTGAAACTGAACGTTGCCGCCCCCGCCGGAATCAAGGTGGGCGAGACCGTCGAAGTTAGTTGGAGCGTCGCAAAGTCGTTCCCATCGAAAATCCCGGTTTACGTCGTGTTGTCCATTCCCGGAGAGGCGCGTTTTGAAATCAAGATCGCGTCGGAAGACCAGCAGGGGCCCGAGAGCGAACTCCTTAGCGGCGAGGGTGACCGGGAATTCCCAGGTTTCCTGGCGCTGACACCCGAGGCCCGGGGACCCTATGGAATAAAGACGGGGCTCGGCCAGACCCGCGTGCTCATCCCGCTCCACTCACCCGAAAGTCCTCACAACGGATCGTTTTCGATCCGAATGCTCACCACCGGCAACAAGACGCTGACCTCGACCGTCGTTGCGGCGACCCGCTGCGGGGAACAGACGCTCGCAAAGCCACGGGGCCAGGCGATATCTATCGCAGCCGCGCCGGCCGAAGTCGTCGTCCAGAATCCGTACGACATCGAGGTCCCTGTCTCGGCGGTGGCATCGAACAACGGGCGCTATATGCTGCAAGTGTTCAAAGGCCATTATCGCGTCTTCGAGACGGCGACGGGTGCGAAGATCATCGACCGCGCCGGCCATGATCCCAACTTCTCCCCGACCTCGCGCTTTGTCGTCGCCGATATAGGCGACGCCGATGGCACCGACTTCGAGGTCATCGATCTCGCCTCGCGGACCGTTGTTGCGAGACCTTTAGGGCCGTTCATCGGCTGGTTGTACGGCGACTCCATGCTACTCGACGGCGCATACCAATATGGCCTCGGATTTCACCAAGCGCTTGTCAGCCGCAGCGGCGTTAAACAGCTCTGGAACCGCTTCGTTCTCGAGCACTCCGATGGGGACTTGATCGACAGTCACGATGACCACTTGTGGTCCTACCGCGGCGATGAGTGTCACGGCTGCAGAGCCTGGACCTCCCGCATCGCCATCGATCTCGAGGGCCGTTGCGCCGTCGGTCTCGCCACCGATTTAAAACGTCCTGGAACCTGTCCATTGCCCGATGCTGGACCGGTTTGGCGGGCCACGGAGCCGTTGGCCTTTACCCATGTCCTGAAGGCAAAACCAGAAGACCTCAATCCGAGCGACGAAGAGACAAAGAAAGAGGTTGCTGGCTGGCGCCCGTTGCTGAGCGGCTTGGTCCGCCACCGCCAAATTCCAGCGCAGTCCGTCCCCCAGCAGATGGCGATAGTGCTCGACGGCACTAAAGTGCGTGGCGACTGGATCGGCGCCATGCCCCGGGCGTCGCGCTCGGACCCCAAGAGACGGTCCAAGAGCCTGATGGCCGAGCTCGAAGGTTTCGGCGTCAAGCTCGCCCCGTTCAACGCGCGGGAAGTGGTGTCATTCGCGCCGCGTAGCGCAGAGGGCGAGGATCTTGGAGTCACGGGGCAATACGGAACGACACCCGAGGACGCTGAGCGACTGACCAACAGGCTCGTTTCTGCGGTTCCGGCTCTGAAACAGGAGCTCGCCAAAGACAAGGAGGCAGACACCTATTCCTCCGAGACGCTCAGTATCCGGCGAAATATTATGGGACTGTGGGGTTGGATGGCAAATGGCCGTCCGCTTTTCCTTCTGCAGACCTTTCAGATCGAAGGTTCCGGGGCGTTCGGCGGTGGATACATCTACCTGCTCGACGGGCGGCAGGGTGCCAGCAGTGTCACAACAATAGCAGCGGAAGGTTTCTGGGACGGCAACTATGGAAGTACCGCGGAACAAACGCGAATCAGGGTGCAGCTGGTTTCCGATCGCTATCTCGTCATGGCTTCGGCGGTCGACAAGACGCTCGCCGTGTATGACGTCACGACGCGCACCGTCGTTGCCGTCCTCAAGGATGTGCCGCAGGCCGACCTGATCGCGGACCTCGCCATGTCGAGCGATGGACGCCTCATCATCCAGATCAACAGTGATGGCCAGTTCTTCATCCACGACGTCGTGTCCCGACGGCTCATCGTGCTCGGCCGCTACCTCGATGGCGAGACCATTCTCTATACAAAGGAGGGCTACTATTGGTCCTCCTACGAGGGAGCCCATTTCCTTAATCTGCGCTTTCCGGGCGTCGCGGGTCAGTTTCCTTTCGATCAGTTCGCGGCGATCCTGAACCGGAAAGACATCGTTGAAGGGCGGCTGCGCGGCGCGGGCCACAGTCCGCCGGCTCCCACGCTTGTCCCGCCTCCAACTGCCGATATGGAGTTCGACACGAGCACCCTGCCAAAGGCCGCGGGGAAGCTCCTCGTGCGTGTCCGTTCCGCCTCGCCGTCGGGCGTGGCACACCTGCGCTTCTATCAAGATGGCCAACTAATCCGGCAAGTGGAAGCGACAGGAAAGGACATTCAAGGTGTGGTCGCGCTCGACACGGCACCTCATGCCCGGTGGTTGACCATGCTTGCCGTTGATACGAACGGGTTGGTCTCGGCGCCACAAGCATTGCACCTGAGAGCGCGCACCACCGGTACAAATAGGCTCCATGCCATTCTCGTCGGGGTCGATACCTACCCCGATCCGCGCAACAAGCTTACCTATGCCAAGTCGGACGCAAAGCGCCTCGGCGATACGCTGGCGATGAGCCACGGCCGCTATTACGCCCACGAGGACGTCAAGCTGCTTCTCGATCAGGACGCCACCCCCGTCGCGATCGCCTCCGCATTGGAGAAAGCGGTTAGTTCGGCACAGCCTCAGGATACGATCCTATTCTCTTTTGCGGGGCATGGCGTGCAAGGAGCCGATGGGCATTACTACCTGGCGCCGTCCGGCTTCAGGATAGAAGACACGGTCGCGACCGGGCTGGCGTGGTCCAAGCTGGCGCAGATCTTCGGCCGCTCGAAGGCTAGAATCATTCTGGTGCTCGACGCCTGTCATGCGGGGCTGTCAGGCTCGGAAGGGCTCGCCACCAACGATCAAGCCGCGGCGGCGCTGCTTTCGGGGACACGTGCGCCCATGCTCGTGTTGGCGGCGTCCAAGGGACGCGAGAAGAGCTACGAGGGCAAGCGCTGGGGCGGCGGTGTTTTCACCTACGCGCTATCGGAGGTTCTCAAGAATAAGTCCGCAAGCTACGACCATGACCGAGACGGCACGATCGGTGTTAGCGAGCTCTATCGCGGCTTGCGGGAAATCGTGACGCGGGAGACGAGCGGCCAGCAGACGCCCTGGCTGGCGCGCCAAGACTTGATCGGCGACTTCGCTTTGTTCTAGGAGAGCCAACGTCGCTACGGAGCGACGTTCGAGAGCGGTCGAGAAATCGGCGGTGCTGCCCGCTAGCCGCTTCTCCAACGGCTGACGTTCGTCTGTGCACGTCAGTGGGAATGGATCATCTCATCTCGAACTCGTGACTGGGGGAAGGGGGGACACCCCCCCATCCTAAAACAGCGGGGACGTAGCAACCGACTATGCCGAACCGTTCCAGTGTCTCACTCTTGGCCATAGATTTGCGGAAGTACGGTGAGTGCGGCCCGTAGCCGGAGCTACCCGGGAGAGCGTCCAGGTAATCTGGCCCAAATCCGACGGTACTGAGGGGAAACTCCTCCGCTAGACGCTTGTTGGCGGCACTGCATGGATCAAGCTCCCCGGTTTGGCGATAGATAAATCCGTGGATCGCCGCAATTCCAAGGCCCACCCAAACCAATGTTCTTAACGTTGACACTTGAGTCTCTCTGCCGACCCGGTTTCGGGATTAGGCACTTCCAGTAGCAAGGCCAAAGCAACGCAAGCTGCGGCGTCAAGCACCCGGGCACGATCGCGATCCGTTCGCACGCCGATCATTGCACCAAGTCCTGGGGGACCGCTCTTCGATTCCGATCGCTCCGCAATGACGCGGCAAAATTGCACTTCGATTGCGGATCAATTGTGCTCTGCACGACAGTTTGTGGCCCAACGCTGACCCTCTCAATGCGATTGGCACGCGACCGCTCGTAAGAGCTGACCGAGTTACTGCTTGGTGGCGACGACGACACCTGACGCTTCTTGCCCGTTCCTTGCGACGCACCAGATCGTCGGCGTATGGGGTGGACGGGCCACGCTGTGAACGTGACGGGCAAAGGCTTGGTCTTAAGTCCTAGAGGTAAGCGCGAGCGGTTAACTAGACTTGCCGCGCCGATTTTCTATTCTGGCGGAGCCTCCTTCCGCCATCCCTCGCGGAAGCGCGCCTCCCCCCAAACTGGCGCATGGCGGGCGTTGGTCTCCCCCGGCCAACGCCCTTTTTTCGTGATCGACCGAGGACCAATCCCATCTTGCGGCATTGGTCCTCGGCTTCAGGCCCCAACGTCCCCCGGAGCGATCCAAAGTGCGGCTTCGCAAGCATATCGCGAGGCAGCAATCTAGTTCGACGAGGCAGAAATGCGAGTCAAACTCTGTTTCAGCCAGATCACGCACTGTGCTGAGTGACCGCAAGTGCATCGCGGTAAGACAGATTCTGACCCAACGCCGACGTGCTCGCCGCGATTCTTATGACTGCTTATGAAGGAAAAGCCGAATACGGTGCCCCTTCACTGTGACGCGTGCTCATGGCCCGTCGCCGACATCGATCAGGAACCACTAGGTGACCGCTCTTGAGCGGAAACCTGACTAGGTCCTGGCGATCCGGTGAGTGCTCATGGCACTTCACCGACATCACGCGACTGCCCAACGATGTCGGCTTTCGGACCTGAGGCAGAAGTTCCCGTCATCAGTCCTGGTTCATGAGTTCGCAGCCTGGTTGAATGACGAGTCGGCCCTGTAGTCGTTAGGTACCTCTGAACCGGATTGGCAGCCTGGAAACTGCTACCGCGATCTGCTACTGTGCGTAGCAGTAGCAGTTCAATAAATGCATTAAACTTCAATAGCTTATGGCGACGAATTAACCCGTCCACTACGGGGCGCCACTACAATACCTTGTTGGTATGCCTCTATTTTCCAAGGCTCTCCCGACAACTTGCTACTGATCGCTGGATCGCGCCGTTGAGGGCGCTGGCGGCCAACTCCAGCAGCGCTGAGGGTACGCGTCGGTGCAGCGCCTTGTGCATTGCTACTTGTAAGGGTTTAGCGGATCGGTTTCGCGCAGTGCTTGGACATGCGCGATGACGGCGTTGACCTCGTCCTGCGCCAGTCCGAGATAGCCGTCCGGCTGCAAGAGCGTATCGATCTCGGCCGGCGACAGCAGCTTGGACACAACCGGATCGTCCAGCAAGGCGGCGCGGATGTCGATCTTATTCTCCATCGCCTGCTTGATGATGCCGCGCACGTGCTCGTCGGCTTCGTCTTTTCCCAGTGCGGGCGCCAGCGCAAAGGTGACCCGCTGCGCCATGATGAACCCCTTGGTCCGCTCGAGGTTATGGCGCATGGCGGCACGATGGACCTCGAGCTGCTGCAGGAGCGCCATTGCGATCTTCAGGTTGCCGTCCGAACTCGATGGAGATCTCTTTGAGGGTGGCATTCGGTCCAGAGGTGTTGTCGCGCTCGAAGAAATTTACGACATCATCCAGGACGACTTCGGCGAGACGCGGGATGGTGCGGGCCGACTGGATAAGCATCTCCGATTTGTTCGGGTTCACTTTTTGCGCCATCGAGCTGCTGCTTACGCTGTGGGGATCGCGCGGCTCGTCGGTCTCGCCGATATCGGTGCTCTGCAGCAGAAACAGCTCCTGGCCGATGTCACCGAATGATTTGGCAATGAGAGAAAGCGTCAGAGCGTAGCTTGCGTAGACGTCGCGTGAGCCGTGCCAATCGTCAGGATAGGGCGTGCGAAGTCCCAGCTCCTTGGCGAACGATTTTTCGATATCGATGGCGTGCTCGCCGAGACCCGCATACGTGCCGACCGCGCCTTTCAGGATGGCGGACTGCTCCAATTCCGACAGCACGAACTTGAGGCGTTCGATGTTGCGGCGGTTCTCGGCCAGCCAGGTGCTGATCTTTTTTCCAAAGGTGATCGGCAGCGCATGCTGGCCCAGCGTGCGTCCGGGCATTACGGCGTCCTGATTGGCGCGCGCCTTCTCTATCAGAACGGTCTCGATGCCGCGCAGGCGCCCGATAAGGATCAGTGCTGATCGGCGCAATTGGAGCGTCAGCGCCGTGTCGTAGATGTCTACTGTGGTCGCGCCGTAATGGACGTATTGGCGTGCGCTCGCATCCAGCGATTCGCGCCACACGTTTATGAGGGCCACCATGCGATGGCGGACAACCTTACGCTCGGCGGCAATCTTATCGCGGGGCGCAAAGCGAACGCTTGCTTTGCGCGTGATCTCGTCTGCTGCCGCCTGCGGTATGGCAGCCGTGTGCGGCTTGGGCACGCGCCAGAGCCGCTTCGATGTCGAGAACGTATTGGTTGGTGCGATCGGTCCCGAAGACGGCTTCCACGGAGCCGATTTCCTTCTCGGCGGAGAGGTCGCGCGCGCATGCCGGTGCACTCGCCGGCGCCATCGCCATGCCGGCCGTCAGCAACCCCGCGATCAACATGGTTCGCAGCCGCTCGCCGCGCTCCCGCGGCCCGTGGCCGACCCGGACTGAAGCTGTGGCCCGCCTTCTTTGCGTCGATGCCATTGTTGTGCTCGAGCAGCGATCAGGTGCCCGGAAGCGGCCGGCCGGCCAGAATGGCGGCACCGGCCGGCGCCATCCTTCGGGCCTCATGGCCGACGCCGGGTACCTCTTCCAGGCGCCAATTGAAACGCGCGCCCATGCGTGCAGCAACACTTCTCGACCGGTCGAAGTAGAATAGCCCGCGATCATATCGCGTCTTGCCCTGGGCAAGCGCCGCAGGATCGTTGCGCAGGCGGGCGTAGTTGGTGTCGGCGGTGCCGAGCAGCAGCGTGAAGTTGCAGGAAAAGGCCCGCGCCAGTGTCTGCGCCCTGATCGGGGCGCCGCGCAGCCCGAAAGGAAACTGGTATTGGCTGTCGGGCAGCATGTACCAGCCCGGGTTGGCGGACACGGCGCGGTCGATCATTCGGCAGCCCGAATGCAGCACATAGCGCTGGATGAACTGCGACCCCGCGCCGTGCCCGAACATGCTGAACCTGCGCCGCGAGCTATTGAGGCTGTGGGCGGCCATGCGGAAGGCCTCCTCGACCACATAGAAGCTCGTTTGCCGCCACGGTTTCGGCTCCAGCCGGCGGCTGCGAACGTTACCCATATTATAGGCCCAGGCTCCAGGCCACTTCTCGGCGGTGAAATCCGGCACGAGGAGAATGGCTCCGTACTGCTCGGCGAGTGGTCGCCAGGTGTCGTAGTAGTCGAAGGCCAGGGTGCGATGGGCATAGCGGCGCGCGCCTGGCATCACGACCCAGATGGGGCTGTTGCTCGAAGCCGACGATGGCCGGTACGTATAGATGCTGACCGGGCCGCGCGGCACGTCGACGACATCGAACACACCGTCCCCGATGGGCATTGTTTCCGTTGCTGGATCAAATGCCGTTTCGAAGCCGGTGGCTGCTGCCGGCGTTCCCGCGAGCACCGCGATCAACAGCGCAGCTTGGAATATGCAGCAGAGCATCCGCCGCATCAAAGACCGAGATCCGTATTGCATGCTGGTGTCCATTCTGGTGCTTCTTGTGCTTTCGTGAACCTCAGGTCAGAACTTGATGCGGGCTGCCGGTATAACCGAACATCATGTCCGCGAGCGGGACAGGGCTGATAAAGTCACCCGAGCCTCTCGCGACGGCACCCTCCACGTCGAACTTGTAGACACGGAAGCCCGCGTAGATGTCCATTCCGGCGGAATCGATATCCTGGCAGATCGCGGCCCCGAACATCTGCAGGCTGCTATCGGTCACCTCCGACATTCCCGCCTCATGCAGGCCAGTGATCGCATCCTCGACCTGCGCGTATTCGCCGTAGATGGAGGTGTCGCCGATTGCCCAGTACTGGCGGCGAAGCCCGAATGCCGAATAGACGTAGTCGATGGGCGGCCGGTTCGTGCCGGCCGGCGTTACGAGCCCTGCCGTGTTCTCTCCGTATACGGCTCCAGGAGCTGGCGCATCGGTCGATTCTAGCCCGTGGAAGGTCCGGTGCACGTAGGCGGCGGTCGCGAACAACCCGGTCGGAATGTGCAGAATACTCGCCGAGCCCTTGTATTCCTCGCGATCGCGGAAGTACTCGGGGTGGCCGGCGACGCTGCGTGCCTCGGTGGTATCGTGCAGATAACCGGCGCCGAAACGGAACTTCCAGTCGTTGTAGTTGATGCTGTGCTCGACCGCGAAGTCGACGAAGTCGTCCTCGCCCCAGGCCGCCGACAGATCGATATTACCCCATAAGCCCGAGAAGCGCGGTGCATCATAGCGAACGATTTCGCGGCGCAGCGTGTCGACGCTCGCGCCAGCCGAAAAGTCATTCAAGGTGGTGTCGACCGTCCTTGCATCGTTGGTTACCAGCGCACCATCGGCCGGGTCATACCGATCGGCACGCCGCACGATGAAGCTGCCGCCGATCGTGGCAATATTGGCCGCGCCCGGCATGATGCCGCCGACATCCTTCAGGATGATATTGTCGGTAGCCGTTGACGTATGCCCCAGCGTAACGGTGCCGAGCTGGCTGTTCCTTATCCACCACGCCGAGTGACGGACCGCGATGCCCGAGTCGTCGTTGGCGAGGAACTGATTTACGTCGTTCGCCGATGCAACGTCTAAACCTAGGGACAGGAGATAACCCGCACTCCAGCCTCTTGCGATCTTCGCGGCGCCGTCAAACTTGATGCGGCTTCTCGAGGCCGTGTTGTCGACGACGTAGACATCTCTCTTGCCGCCGTCGTCCCACGCTAAAAGCATGCGATTGACCCAGCCGGAGACCGAGAACGATACCTTCTCGTTGCCTTTCCGGGCCGCCGACTCCTCGAGCTCGGCAATTCGCGCCTCGATATCCCCGATGTCCGCAGTCGGCAAATCGGAATCGGAAAAGACCGGTGCGAACGGGGGACAGGCTGTTGCTGATTGGCGAGGACTGATCGAGCGCAATCGTCAAGCCGAGCGAGCCGCCGTAGAAGTAGACGTCCTCGTCGGCGCGAACGTCGTGGTCCGTGTTGATGTATGCGATCGAGCTGTAGTTCGGGAGCGCGGTGCTGACGTTGTTCAGCCAGAGGAATTGCCCCGACGCCGTGAGGTACGTCCCTTCGGCGAGCTTAAACTCGATCCGCGGGTTGAACTCCACGCCTTGCGCAAAGACATTTTCGTGATCGGTCAACTCGAAGCTCCGATTGTCAAGCCAATTCTCCGAGACGAAGGTCCGGTTGCGATCGACGAAGTTGTTATACAAGCCGCCCTTGATGCTGCCTCCAACGCGCAGAACGTCGCCGACGTCGAACATGTGCTGAAAGCCCAACTGCAAGCCGACCAGGCGGTTGTCGGTGCGGATGGTGGCGCGATCGCGGTGCTCCCCGACAGCACTTCCCGAAGGCGGCGGGACGGTAACGGCGTCCACGTCATCCAACGTGGTGGAGCTCAGCTCCTCGCCGAAATAAATGGCGCGCGCGCCGATGCTCAGACCTGGTATGCCCCACAAGCTGGTAACATTGGCTTCGCCGCCATACACTTTACTTTCGTGATGGACGGTCATTCCTAAGATATTGTCGGAATTGGCCGAGGCGGAACTCGAAACGAATATGTCCGTGGATGTAGGATTGGCATAGACGGCATCCGTGTCGAACGAGCCATCGGACAGCCCGAGCTTCGTCTCTTCGAAGCGGAACGGCGCTACGAAAAACCCTGACAACTCGATCGGCTGGTCGAATATCGCGGCTTGCAGGGAAAACCGAACACCTGGCGCGTAATCATCGCCATCGAGGTCCGAGGAATAAAATTTCCCGTATGTCGTTGGTGTCGCGGTCTCTCCCGGCTCTGTAAACGGAACCTTTTCGAGGTCGCTGCGCCAATAAACGAGGCCTTCGACCGTCAGTCCACCGGTTGCGCTCGGCCTTCGAAGCGGCGGTGTCCGCCGCTTGTGTCAGAGCTGTCGTCGTCGACGATGCCGGTATCCGGCTCGTCATCGCTGGCCGCAAATGCCGGAGAGACGGAGAATGCCAGCGCTAGCGCGGCGATCATGACCGCGAGGCGCGAAACGCAGTTGCCAACACCGAATTTGAACGCCTGACTTTGGCTACCACTGCCACCACACAAACGCGGCATTTACTCACTCCCTACGCACGCAACTTTTTTACGACGCGCCTTAGAACGCGCGCGTCGTTGTTGTTTTGAGTGTGCGGCGATGTGCGCGAAGACTGGATACGAATTACCGAAAGAGTTGTTCAGTCATACGCAACGGTGTTAATAACCGCACGTATTTTCAATATGTTACGGAGGATGGCTTAGATACGTCCGCGCGGCCGAATCTCCGCGCGTGTGACGCTGCGGCATCACGTTGCGATGCAAGAGCCTGCCCGCCGGCCTTCACGCGCTGAATATTAACCTTGTGCGCCGGAGACGAACTCCACGGAGGCGGCATTGGCCGCGCTCTTACTCCTGAATTCCTCGAGGACGCCGAGCACGCATCCAATGAGAACCTTGGCGTTGTCGGAAAGTTTTTGATCCTCGTGGTGCACGTAGCCGAACGAAATCCAGCGCTCGGGCTCCAGCGGCCGAAGCGTGACGGCACTGAGGTCGAGCCCACGCGCGCTCACCCGATCGAACACCGCGATGCCGGCGCCATCGATGGCGAGCTGGCACGCCATCAACGACGATCGCGTCTCGACGGCGTACTGCCCGGTCTCTCCGCTGGACCGCATGAAGTCATTCATCTGCTGACGCCAGAGCTGATCTTCCCAAAGACCAAGCAGGTTCTCGTTCGGCAAGGTCCGCGGCGGTGATGCGTTTGCGCGATGCGAGCGGGTGATCCTTGCGCACCACGGCTTCGAGCCGCACCCTGAAGAGGGGATGGTTCTTGAGCTCGACGAGTGCGTGGGTGACGGGAAGCGAGGCAATTGCCAGATCGAAGCGGCGCAGGCCGACGAGATTGTCCAGGTCGAAGCGCGACAGGACATCAATGGTGCAGTGTAGTTTCGGGTTGGTCCGGCGCAGACGTTCGATCGCCGGTGAGATCAGGCCCTGTGAGATGCGCGGCGTGGTGATGACCTTGAGCTGCTTGTCGCTCGCCTGGATATCCTTCGCAATGCGCGGAATCTCGCTCAATCCCGCCAATATGTGCCGCGTTGCTACGTAGAAGGCGGCACCTTTCTCGGTCACGCGCAGCGTGCGGCCGGAGCGGTTGAAGAGCAGGAGCTTCAGCTCGTCCTCGAGCAGCGAAACGAGGCGGCTGACAGCCGGTTGGCTGAGCCCCAAGGTCTTTGAAGCGGCCGTAAGCGATCCGCCTTCGACGATCAGCTGGAACGCGCGCAGCGCTTTGAGGTTCATTCTTCCACTCGTGGGCGGGCGTTTGGTTATTCGTTGGTTCGCCGCTTCAGATGTCTCATCTACGAGCCTTGGTCAAAAGCGCCAAGCAGCACTTGCGTTAACGATGCCCGCCCCCTGCCTTTGCGAAACATCCGCTGGGGTGATGAAGGCGGCGGAGGAGCGATCGGTCAAGGGGCAGCGGGAAACGACGACTGTTTCGAAATCCGCATCGACTGTGAATCTCAGCGCATGAGTTCGGGCGCGCAGGCGTCCTCTCGAGCGCATTCAGGTCCATTCTTCCAACTTGCAAAACACATCAAAGAATTCGTCGATGAGTGGCGCATTAATTCTTTCGGCGCGGCACAAAGAAGTCCGCCCTTCGCGAAGAAGTGACTTATAGTTTCAAAAAAAGCGATGCCTTTGGGGGGATTTAAACGATGCTGCAAACTGCGCCGCTCGGCCGCGAGGCGGCCGGCGTATCGGTGAAGCGACCGTTCTATCGCCACCTCTATGTGCAGGTGCTGTCGGCCATCGCGATCGGCGTTCTGCTCGGTCACTACTATCCCGACATAGCGGTGCAGATGAAACCGCTCGGCGATGCCTTCATCAAGCTGATCAAGATGACCATCGCGCCCATCATTTTTTGCACGGTGGTGCATGGCATCGCCTCGATGTCGAATTTGAAGGCCGTCGGCAGCACGGGCATCAAGGCGATCCTCTATTTCGAGGTGATCACGACGCTGGCGCTGATCATTGGTCTGTTCGTCGCGAACGGGCTTCGGCCCGGCGCAGGGATGAACATCGATCCGAGCCGGATCGATGCGTCCGCGATGGCAAGCTACCTGGACACGTCGCAAACGCATGGCGCCGTCGCGTTCATCCTCGACATCATTCCCAG
This sequence comes from uncultured Alphaproteobacteria bacterium, assembly GCA_963776675.1. Taxonomy (GTDB): domain Bacteria; phylum Pseudomonadota; class Alphaproteobacteria; order Rhizobiales; family Hyphomicrobiaceae; genus Hyphomicrobium_A. Next base: position 13,170 of record CAVZNR010000031.1, read on the forward strand.
AACCGCGCTCAGCGCCTTCGTCGACGGCAATATTCTCCAGACCCTGCTTTTTGCGCTTTTGTTTGCCTTCGCCCTGCAGGCGATGGGGAAACGCGGCAAGCCGATGCTCGACTTCGTCGATCAGGCCTCGCACGTGATGTTCGGCATTGTCGGCATCATCATGAAAGTGGCGCCTATCGGAGCCTTCGGCGCCATGGCCTTCACGATCGGCAAATACGGGTTCGGGACCCTGGGCTCGCTTGCAGGCCTGATGGGCGCCTTCTATTTGACCTGCATCCTTTTCATCGTCGGCGTTTTGGGGCCGATAGCCTGGTTTGCCGGTTTCAACATTTTCAAGTTCATCCGCTACATCAAGGATGAGCTGCTCATCGTGCTGGGCACGTCCTCGTCGGAATCCGTTCTGCCCCGCATGATCGCGCGATTGGAGCGACTGGGTTGCGAGGAGTCGATCGTGGGGCTCGTCATCCCCACGGGCTATGCGTTCAACCTGGACGGCACCTGCATCTATCTCACGATGGCGACGCTGTTTCTGGCGCAAGCCACCAATGTCGACTTGTCGCTGGCGCAGCAACTCGGGATCCTCGGGATCCTGCTGTTGACGTCGAAGGGCGCGGCGGGAGTGACTGGCTCGGGGTTTATCGTGCTTGCAGCCACGCTTGCGTCCACCGGCGTGATCGATGTGAATGCCATGGCCATCATACTCGGCATCGACCGTTTCATGTCCGAGGCGCGCGCCTTGACCAATCTCGTCAGCAACGGAGTGGCGACGGTCGTGGTCGCCAAGATGGAGGGGGCGCTCGACGTGCAGCGCATGCGGGCCGAGCTGTCGGGGCAGGCCGGTCCCGATGAGACATAGCGTCTCTCCCGGCGCTTGAGAAAGTGCCCAAATGGGAGGCAGAGACAGCCGCCCGAATTTCGCGCAATACGGGTCGTAATCGGGGTTTTTGCTTCTCAATCGGCTCTCTCGTGGCCTCTTGCCGGGCCGGCCCGCTTCAAATGCGAACATCGTTTGCAGACAATTAATGTTCTGCTGCTCTGTTCCCTGGGGAACAGACACTTCCCACTAGCGTTGTAGGGTAACCAATACGTCCTACGGCGTTGGACCAGCGGGGAATTTAGACTTGATTGTGGCAATCCCCGTTCCCACGTCGTGGCCTCGGTGAACCCGGTAGGTTTGTGAGTACAGAGTCATGCTTGCGGTTTCTCAACCTGAAGTTTGCACCTCTCCCCGCGCTAGGTCGGCGGAGCGGGCCAATGAGATCAATGGGACGGCGCCTGAGCGCACGCTTTCGAGCGGCGAGGTCCTGTTCCAGGCAGCCGACACCCGCGCCAAGCTCTATCGGGTAGAGCGCGGCGCCCTCTGCCATTACCGCCGCTGGGACGACGGACGCTGCGAGATTATCGAGTTTGCGTTTCCCGGGGACATCATCGGCTTCGGCCACTTGGAAACCCACATCAGCACGGCGCAGGCAATGGTGGAAACAGTCGTCAGCACGGTCACGGCCCACGATTTCGAGCAGCTGCTCTGCACCGACGACCATCTGGCGGCGCGGCTGTCGGCAGCGGCCGATCGGGAGTTCGATTTCCTGCGCGAGCGCGCCGTCGAGAGCGGTAAAGGCAAGCCGGTCGAGCGTCTGGCGTCCTTCCTGACCGCCCTGTCGCACATGAGCGCCAACGAGGGCCGCGATCCGATGATCGTCACCGACGAGGTGACCTCGGGCCTGGTTGCCGAGCATCTCGACATGTCGATCGACGCGCTTGGCCATGCGCTGCGCGAGCTCGAGAGCCGCGGCATGGTGGCTCCGACCGCGAGCGGTCTGCGCATCTCCAATATGAACGGCCTGGAGAAGCTGGCGCGCGTGGCCTAAGCCCCCCGCGCCCGCCGGCCTCACTTCAAAGATTTCAGATAGGCGATCACGTCGTCGCGGTCGGTCTGCGACGGCAATCCCGGGAACGTCATGTACGTGCCGGGCGCAAACGTGCTCGGGCTTTTGAGCCATTCGTTGAGCTTAGCCGCATCCCAGTCGCCCGTGTGTTTCTTAAGGGCCGGCGAGAAACTGTAGCCGGGAACGCTGGCGATCTTCGCGCCGTACACGCCATACAAGTCCGGTCCCACCAACGTTCCGCCGCCCTTGTCGAAATGGTGGCAGGCGGTGCATTGCGTATCGGCGATCTGCTTGCCTTTGGCGGCATCGGCCTCGGCTGCGCTTTCCTTGGGTGCGGCCGCCTTCTTGGCGTCGTCGGTCGGGCTCTTTGCCTCCGCCATTTTGGTGCCGGCGTCACTGGACGGCTTGGCCTGCGTCAGGGCCACGCCGAAGTAGGCATCGACCGAGCGGCGCCAATCGGCGCTCTGCAGCAGATCCTCGATGGCCGCATCATCGACCCGCGGTGCGTTCTCGAGCTTGAATGCGCTCATGGCGAGCATGGGGTTGTCCCACTGGCCGGTGAATTGCACCAGCCGGAAGGGAACGACGACCTTGTACTCGCCGAAGCCCAGGTAACCGCCGCGGTCGACGATGGCATAGAGCGTCTGCCCCGTCTCGCTGTCGATGACCAGAGAGGACAGCGTGCCGAGCGTCTCGCCGTAGTTGTTACGGTTGTGCACCGACAGGCCGATGAGGTCGCTGGTGACGATGTAGTACGACTTGCTCTTGGGCAGCGGGTCGGGTGCAGGGGTCGCCGGTGCCGCGGCTTGGGCGCTTGCGGCGGGTGCCGCGCTCGCCGCCGGCTTCGACGTGGAGGCATCCGGCGCCGCTGTCTTTGCGGCCGTCTTCGCCGCGGGCTTGGCGGGGGCGGGGAGCGTCACCTGCTTGCGCCAGGACGCGACCATCGAGGGCGTGACGTCCGGCTCGGATCTGTTGCCCCAGGTGATGCGCACGTAGTTGGCGATATCGGAGATGTCCTGGTTGGAGAGCTCGTTCGCGAATGAGGGCATCGCCAAATAGCCGTCGCGGGCGTGGACTCCCTGCAGCACGACGGAGAGGATGTTGTAGGGATCGGTCGCCTCGACGGTGGGATTGCCTGCGAGCGGTGGCACCTTGCCCGTCATGCCCTCGCCCGTCTTTTGGTGGCACATCGCGCAATGGCTGTCGTACAGCGCGGTCCCCTTGCTCTCCTCCTTGGGCGTGAGCTTCGCCACCTTGGCGGGCTCCACCGTTTCACCCTGCCCGGTGTCGTCATTCAGCATGTAGGTGGCGATCGCCTCGATGTCGCTCTCCTTGAGCTTGGAGAGACTGTCATGCACGACAATGTTCATGGGGCCGAGCGTGGTCGAGTTGGGGGCAGCGCCTTTCTTCAGGAAGTCGACAAATTTGGCCTTGTCCCATTTGTTGACCTCTTTCAGGGCCTTTTCGGTGATGTTGGGCGCATACCAGGTGTCGATCTGCGCGCCTTCGAAGCGCTCTGATGGAATGGTCGCGCCCATGAGGTTGCGCGGGGTGTGGCAGGCATTGCAGTGGGCGAGCGCCTCGACCAGATAGGCGCCGCGGTTCCACGCAGCGCTCTTGTCCTTTTCGGGCTTGAAATAGCCCTCGTCGAAGAACAGCACGCGCCAGAAGAACATCATGTCGCGAATGTTGAAGGGGAAGCCCAGCCCGTTCGCCTTCTGGGGCTTGTTGATCGGCTTGAGGCTGCGCAGGAAAGCCCACAGCGCTTTGAGGTCGTCGTCCTCAATCTTGGTGAAGGCCGTGTAGGGCATCGCGGGATAGAGATAGGCGCCGTCGGCGCGGATGCCGTCGTGCACCGCCCGCTTGAAGTCGTCGAAGGTCCACTTGCCGATGCCGGTGGCGTCGTCGGGCGTAATGTTGGGCGAATAGATGACGCCGAACGGCGTGTTGAGCCCGAGCCCGCCCGCGAACTCTTGCTTCGGTGCGCTGGTATGGCAGGGCATGCAGTCGCCGGCGAGCGCGACGTCGTGGCCGCGCTTCACCAGATCGGGGTCGGGCGGTGCCGCCTCATCGGCGGCGGCGGCCGAGCCGATCGCAGCGATTGCAAAAACAACCAACAGGCCATTGCGCAGATATCGACAAATCATCTCAAGTCTCGTTGCCGTTGTTCGCCCGACGCACCGAGACCCTGCCGCTCGCACTTCGCTTTCGAAGGCAGCGGAGCCTGGCCCACTTGCACGCATTAGCGATGGAATTGTCCGTCGGGGCAATTAGTGAAGCATTAAGTCCACCGCTAATGTTGTCGGCTCGCAGATAGCGGGTTGCCCGGGGAAGGTGATTTGCTAGCGTCCGGGTACGGAATCGCCGGGTCGCGTCGGCGCTCGCCGTCAACTCCGCTTGCGTGCAGCGCGCGGGGGCGGATGTTTTCTCTTGTAGACGCGCAACGAGGAGCGCATGCGCACGATGCGGGCCGGCTTCAAACCGATCGCCTTCGCCGCGACCATCACAGTAGCCGGCATGCTGGCGGCGCTTGCGTGTGCTGGCGCCGCGCATGCCGGATTCGGTCAGCCCTCGCCGTGGCAGACGGGGCTGCAGCAAGCCGACACCACCGAGATGAATGCGATTATCGCCTTCAACGACGGTCTCATGAATCTGATCATCGCGATTGGCGGGCTCGTGTTCGTGCTGCTCGTCGTCGCCATGGTGCGCTTCAACAAGTACGTGCACCCCGTCCCCTCGAAGCGCATGGGCAACCTGCCACTGGAGGTGACGTGGACGGTGGTGCCGTTCCTCATCGTTCTGGTGGTGATCTACTTCTCGTACGGGCTGCTCTTTTTCGAAGAGGACATCCCGAAGGCCGACATCACGGTGAAGGCGACCGGCCACCAGTGGTACTGGCATTACGGCTACCCAGACCACGACATCAAATATGCCTCCGAGATGCTGCCCGACGCAGCGCGCAAGCCGGGGCAGCCGCGCCTCTTGGCCGTCAACAACGATCTCGTCGTTCCGGTGAACAAGATCGTGCGCGTGCAGGTGATCGGCGCCGACGTCATCCATTCGTTCGCGGTGCCGTCGTTCGGCATCAAGGTCGATGCGGTGCCGGGGCGTCTCAACGAGACGTGGTTCAAGGCGACGCGCACCGGCATGTACTACGGGCAGTGCTCGGAGCTGTGCGGCATGAACCATTCCTTCATGCCGATCGCCATCCGCGTCGTCAGCGACAAGGAGTTCACCGCCTGGCTTGCCTACGCGAAGCAGCAGTTCGCCGCGCGCAAGTCTCCGGCACCGCCATCGGAGACCGCCGCGATCAAGGGTTCCGCCCAGTAGCGGGCGCCCAAGCCCTTTCCACCATTGCGACGCAAGGACCCGAGCATGGAACGAGCAATGACGACGGCTCCCGGTGCGAGGCCCGCTGATGCAATTCCCACCGGCTGGCGGCGCTATCTCTACTCCACCAACCACAAGGACATCGGCACGCTGTACTTGAGCTTCGCGCTCGTCGCCTCGCTCGTCGGCACCTTCCTGTCGATCGCCATGCGCCTGGAGCTGCACGAGCCGGGCCTGCAGTTCTTTTCCAACCCGCAGACCTACAACGTGTTCGTCACCGCGCACGGGCTGATCATGATCTTCTTCGTGCTCATGCCGGCGCTGATCGGCGGCTTCGGCAACTGGTTCGTGCCGATGATGATCGGCGCGCCCGACATGGCGTTTCCGCGGCTCAACAACCTGTCGTTCTGGTTTCTCGTCTCCTCGTTCACGCTGTTCATCAGCTCGCTGTTCTTCGGCGGGGCGCCCGGCTCCAACGGGGCGGGAACGGGCTGGACGCTCTACCCGCTGCTGTCGACCAAAGGGCACCCGGGACCGTCGGTAGACTTCGTCATCCTGTCGCTGCATCTCGCCGGCGCGTCGTCGATCCTCGGCGCCATCAACTTCATCGCCACCATCCTCAACATGCGCGCGCCCGGCATGACCATGCACAAGATGCCGCTTTACGTGTGGTCGATCCTGATCACGGCGTTTCTGCTGGTGCTGGCGCTCCCCGTGCTGGCGGGTGCCATCACCATGCTGCTGGTCGACCGCAATTTCGGCGCCACCTTCTTCAATCCGCAAGGCGGCGGCGATCCGCTGCTGTTCCAGCACCTGTTCTGGTTCTTCGGGCACCCCGAGGTTTACATCATGGCGCTGCCCGCCTTCGGGATCATCTCGACCGTGATCGCTACCTTCGCCGGCAAGTCGATCTTCGGCTATCTCGGCATGGTCTACGCCATGGTGTCGATCGGCTTCATCGGCTTCGTGGTGTGGGCGCACCACATGTACACGGTCGGGCTCAACGCCGGCACGCAGGCTTATTTCATCGCCGCGAGCCTGCTGATTGCCGTGCCTACCGGCATCAAGATCTTCTCCTGGATCGCCACCATGTGGGGCGGATCGATCTCGTTCCGCACGCCGATGCTGTGGGCGATCGGGTTCGTATTCCTGTTCACCGTCGGCGGCGTGACCGGTGTGGTGCTCGCCAACGCCGGCGTCGACCGCGTGCTGCACGATACCTACTTCGTGGTCGCGCACTTCCACTACGTGCTGTCGCTGGGCGCGCTCTTCGCGATCTTCTCGGGCTGGTACTACTGGTTCCCCAAGATGACCGGCTACATGCCGTCGGAGACGATCGGGCACGTGCACTTCTGGGTGACGTTCGTCGGGGTCAATGTTCTGTTCTTCCCGCAGCACTTCCTCGGCGTCGCCGGCATGCCGCGGCGCATCGCCGACTATCCCGACGCTTTCGAGGGCTGGAACTACGTGTCCTCGATGGGAGCGTATCTGTCGGCGCTCGGCGCGGTGATCTTCTTTTACGGGATGGCCGAGGCCTTCTATCGCAAGCGCCCGGCGCCGGCGAACCCGTGGGGCCCTGGCGCGACGACACTCGAGTGGACGCTGCCGTCGCCCGCGCCCTTCCACCAATTCGAGGTCCAGCCGCGCCTGGCTTAGCGCATCGCATGACGACGGAGACAGCTTGATATGGCCGACGCGCACGAGAGCCCCCCGACGTTCCAGATGGTCGAGCCGAGCCCGTGGCCGATCCGCGGTGCGTTCTCCGCGCTGCTGCTCGCCTCGGGGCTGATCCTGTGGGTTTACGATCTCATCTGGCCGCCGTGGATCGTGTTCTCGCTGGGCGTGCTCGGCATCGCGACCACGATGATCGGCTGGTGGCGCGAGGTGGTGCGCGAGGGTGAGGCCCACGAGCACACGCCGCTCACGCAGCTGTCGCTGCACTACGGCATGCTGCTGTTCATCGGCTCTGAGATCATGTTCTTCGTCGCCTGGTTCTGGGCGTTCTTTAACTCCGCGCTGTTTCCCGCCGATACCATACAAGTCGTGCGCGATCAGGTGATCGGCGGGGTGTGGCCGCCGCAGGGGATCCAGACGTCCGATCCCTGGGGCCTGCCGCTGTTGATGACGGTGATCCTGCTGAGCTCGGCCGCCGCCGTGACCTGGGGACACGGACGCCTCATCAAGGGTGACCGCCGCGGCCTCAAGCTCGGGCTGATCGTGACGGTGACGCTCGGCGTCATCTTTACCTGCGTGCAGGCCTACGAGTTCACGCACGCCTCCTTCGACTACTCGGGCAACATCTACGGCGCGGTGTTCTTCATGGCGACGGGCTTTCACGGTGCCCACGTCATCATTGGCACGATCTTCCTGGGCGTTTGCCTGCTGCGCGCCTTCCTCGGACAGTTCACGCCGGCGGAGCACTTGGGGCTGACGTTTGCGGCCTGGTACTGGCACTTCGTCGACGTCGTGTGGCTGTTCCTGTTCGCCTTCGTCTACGTGTGGTGGGGGTGAGCCACGCGCCTTTATCCTCGCGGCGTTGCCGCCCGAAGGTTTGAAAAGAAAGGGAGCGCGGGCGCCGAAGCACTGCGATCCTGTTGCAACAAATGGGGCAGCCCTTCAGCGCCCGCGCCGGTTGCTGCCGTGCCGAGGGTGCGGTCACATCGTCAGCGGGCTCATCGGTCCGGCTCTCGCTCCTTCGGGAGAGCCTCTCGCGTCCAGGACCTAGAGCTGCTGCGCCTCACCCATGAAGCGCCGCTGCGCGACGGGCGTCCGTGCAAGGTGTTGCCACCCATGCACAGCCTCGATCCGCGGCCCCGGAATCCGAGGTGAGCTACCTCGCGTCAAACGCCCGCGACGGTACGGACGCTGCCTCATCCGGGTCACCGCCCCCGCCCCGCAAAGCCGCTCAGCTGCGCGTCCCATGTGGACAGGGGTGCGGGGAGTATGGGGGAGGTGCGAGGCGGCGGGGATAAGATTTCGGCCAAACGCGATCAGCGCGTGGCAAAGCGGTCGAGCGCCCCGACGGTGGCTTGCGTGAGCCCGGGATGGCGCGCGTCGTGACCGCCGTCATTGACAACCAGCAACTCGCTGCCCGGCCAAGCCTCTGCCAACCGGTAGGGGATGACGAGTGGGCACCCCAAATCCAGGCGGCCGTGAACGAGAACGCCGGGAATGGTCCGCAATCCATTTGCATTGTTCAAGAGCGCCGACTTTTCCAGCCACGCAGCATGGCGCCAATAGTGCGTGACGATGCGCGCGAACGCGAGCTGGAACGGCTCGCTGTCGAACTGTGGGGGTGCTTTGTCGTCACTCCCGCGGGCGACGATGGCGTGCTCCCAGTCGCACCACGCGCGCGCCGCCGGGAGATGAACCGTGGGGTCCGCGCTCATCAGTCGTCTGTTGTAGGCAGCCGCAAGATCACCCGATCGTTGATCCTCGGGGAGCGCCCGGCAGAAGCGATCCCAGGCCTCGGGGAAATAGACACCGACGCCGCGTGTCATCCACTCGATCTCCCAGCGGGTCGTGGTGGCGACGCTGCCGAGGACGATCTCGCTGACACGCTCGATGTGACGCTGCGCATAGGCAAGCGCCAACGTGGCGCCCCACGATCCGCCGAAGAGGAGCCACCGATCCACGCCCAGTGCGACGCGCAGGCGCTCCATGTCGCCGAGCAGGTTTTCCGTCGTGTTCGTCGACAGGTCGATCGCGGCGGTGCTTGCGTGCGGCGTGCTGCGACCGCAGTTGCGTTGATCAAAGACGATCGAGCGGTAGAGCGCGGGATTGAACATGCGATGCGCGTTCGAGGAGCAGCCCGTCCCCGGGCCCCCGTGAAGAAACAAGGCAGGCTTGCCGTGAGGATTGCCGGCTTCCTCCCAGTAGATCCGGTGGCCGTCGCCGACGTCGAGGTGGCCCGACCGATTGGGATCTGTTGGAGGGTAGAGCACGGCACATCTCCACGCGGCCGCCGTTGGCGGCGGCAGCGCGCCCGACCCGGCGAGGCGGCACAGCCTTACCAGATGTTGAAAAATCGAGGCGGGAAAATCGAAAAGGGGTTGCTCGGCGAGAGATTGCCCGCCCCCATCCACAGGTGCCCGCGCGAGTTGTTGATGGGAGGCAAGCCCGCGTTGTCACGCTTGCGCCGATCCACTAGGAAAGACGCAAGGGCAGCTGCGGGTCGTTTTGAGTCGCGTGGGTGCGCAGGGCATTGAAGCCCGTTTCGTTGGCGAGCGCGTATGGCTCGCCTGGTTCCGAAGCGGGAGCGCAATCCCTGGGTCCCGAGTAACGGTCGCCCACGGCACGCAATTGGCGTGCATCCCGCAGAGTAAGCGTAACGCCTCTTTCAAGTTTCGTGCGTCGAACCTTGCGCGCCACCGGCGCGCACGGGACTTGAAGGAGTGCGCCGATGCGCGTCCGTCTCGCACGGAAACGTACGCTATTTGCTGCAGCGATCTGCATGAGCGCCGTCGTCGGCGTCTCGCGGTCGAATGAGGTGCATCTCGTGACGCCCTACTCAGTCTTCGGCGAATTCAAAGGGCGCCCGGTCATGGTCACCGCGACCAGCCGGTCAGCCGGAGCGATCGAGTCCCTGCAATGGGGCGGCGTGGAGTTCCTAGACGCCAACGACCATGGTCGCCACCTGCAATCGGCTGTGAGCTTCGATGGCCTCACCGAGTGCGACAACCCTACGGAGGCCGGATCCAGTTGGGACGGCAACCGGCCGCAATCGACCTCAAGCCGACTGCGCAAGGCCGTCGTTACCAACAACACGCTCCGCACGTCGTCGCAAATGGCGTATTGGCTGCGCCGTGGCCACCGCTCGGGCGCTTGTAAGAAGGCGCTGAACGACGGGGATTCGTCCCCGGTCTCGTCGACGCGCCTCATCAAGAGCGTGCACTTCCTGCCCGGCTACGAAAACGTGCTGGAGCACCGCATCACTTTCGATCTGGCGCGGCCGCGCGCGCTCGCGCAGTTCGAGGTGCTGACCGCCTACATGCCTTACAAGTTCGGCGCGTTCTATCGCCTCGATCCCGCCGCCGACCGCCTGGAGGCGCTGTCGGACGGTCCTGGCGAGCAGGAGCTGCCCGTGGTGCTGGCGACGGCCGACGGCACGCATGCGCTGGGTCTGTTCACGCCGCAAGGGGCGGGGCCGGGCCTCGTCGGTCCGGGCTACGGCCGTTGGCGGTTCAAATCCGCGCGCGTGACGAAATCGAACGTGGTGTTCCGGCAGAGGGACGCGGCGGCCGGCCCGCACCGGTTCGTGGTCTACACCGTGTTCGGGTCGCTCGACGACGTGCGCGCCTCGCTGGGCCGGCTCTACAGGAATCGCGCGACGATCGTGGCCGACAACGCGCCGGCGGAGGCGGGCCCGGTGCCCGTCGTCGCCATGGACAGCGAGCGCTGACGGCGTAACCCGTCTGCGCTTGAAGCCGGCCTTTCAACCAAGACTGCGAGTATATTGGGGCTGCGGCCCGCCGGGCACGGCTTGCGCCTTACTAGGGCCGTGTTTGGCCCATCCTACCCCTGTAATACTCGGCAACGAGATTTCGGGCGCGGCAGAGTAATGCGTGATGCAGAGCTTCGAGACGGCAGATGACGCGCCGCCCTGGGTGAGGGTCATCATCGTCAACTACAATGCGGGGCCGTTGCTGCAGCCTTGCCTCGACGCGCTCGCCGCGCAGTGCATGCGGGACTTCGAGGTGGTCGTCGTCGACAATGCCTCGACCGACGGGTCGGCCGCGGGGCTCCATCTTCCCGACGCGCGTTTTTCCCTGCATCGTTGCGCCACCAATGTGGGCTTCGCCGCGGCCAACAACATCGGCGCGCGCGGCGCGCGCTCGCCCTGGCTCGCAACGCTCAATCCCGACACGGTGCCCGAGCCCGATTGGCTCGACGAGATGCGGCGCGGCGCCGAGCGACACCGCGTCTCCATGCTTGGCGCAACGCTGCTCGACGCGGCAGACGCCACGGTCGTGGATGGATTCGGCGACGTGCTGACGATCGCCGGCATTCCCTGGCGCGGCGGGCAGGGCCGCAGCGTCGACACGCTGCCGCGGCAGGACGCGGAGGTGTTCAGCCCATGCGCTGCGGCGGCGCTCTACGCGCGCGCAAGCTTCGAGCGGGTTGGCGGCTTCGACGAGGCCTTCTTTTGCTATCTCGAGGATGTGGATCTCGGGTTTCGGCTGCGGCTCGCCGGCGAGCGCTGCGTGCAGCTTCGCCGCGCGATCGTGCGCCACCACGGGTCGGTCATCACGGGTCGCGCCAGCGCGTTCACGTTGTTCCACTCCTATCGCAACCGGCTGTGGCTCGTTTTCAAGAACATGCCCGCGGCGCTGCTGCCGATCGCCGTGCCGCTGAATATCGCCTGCTCCGTGCTTCTGATCGGGATCCTGGGGCGCCGCGGCCATCCGATTTTGGCGCCGCTCAAGGGGCTCGCATCGGGCTTGTGGCCGCGACGCATCCTGGCCAGCCGGCGCGCGGTGCAAAGGCAGCGACGGCTTTCGACGGCGGCGGTGGCGCGCGCGCTCGTCTGGGACATCTATCAGATCCGTCGCCTGCCGGTGGTGACGATGGAGACGGGTGTGGCCCGGGGTGCGGTCGGGAAGACCCTTGATCGGGAAAACGCGAGCCAATAAGGGACGAAGCTCGGAGCCGGTCCAACGAGGGGTCCATATGAACGTCGAACCGCTTGCCATCCCTGACGTGAAGCGCATCGTGCCGCGCGCGTTCCGCGACGAGCGGGGGTACTTCGCCGAGATCTACAGCCAAAAGGCGCTTCAAGCGGCCGGCGTGAGCGCTACGTTCGTACAGGACAATCAGTCGTTGTCACGGGCAAAGGGCGTGGTGCGCGGATTGCATTTTCAAAAGCCGCCGCATGCGCAAGGAAAGCTCATCCGCGTGTTGCGCGGCGCCATCTTCGACGTGGCCGTCGACATTCGCGAAGGCTCGCCCACGTTTGGGCGCCATGTCGCGTGCGAGCTGTCGGCGGAGAACTTGGCGCAGCTGTGGGTCCCGCCGGGCTTTGCGCACGGGTTCTGCACGCTCGAGCCGGACACCGAGGTGCTCTACAAGGTCACGGCCTACTACGCGCCCGAATCCGACAGCGGCATCATGTGGAACGATCCCGCGCTGGGCATCGAATGGCCGGTTTCCGCCGAGGCGGCGGTGCTGTCGGACAAGGATCGCCGTTTGCCGGCGCTGTCCGATCTGGGCCCGGTGTTTCACTATCCATTGGGGGTTTGATGTTCTCGAGCGCGCCACAGACCACACCGTTGCCATCGCGCGCGGTCGGCATCGGGCTGGGAACCATCATCATGGTGGGCGTTCCCATCATGATCATGAGTGCGAAGACGGTGCAGATAACGCTGCCGCTGCTGTTGGCCGGTGCGTGCGCGAGCGCGCTTGCGCGCCAACAGTGGGCGCGCCTCGTGCCGCGGCTCGACGGTGCCTGGCTGGCGCTGGCGGTTTTCGTTCTTTATGCCACGTCCAGCCTCCTTTGGGCGCCCGATCCCGCGGAGCCGCTGAAGGAAGGGCTGATCGCGGCGGGATTCTCGCCGGCTCTCTGGTCCTGATCGAGCTCGTGCGAACGCTGCCGCGCGCCGACGCCCTGCACATGGGCGAGGGGCTGTGGATCGGTCTTCTGGTCGGTGCGCTCTACATGACGGCGGAGGCCGCGAGCGGGCAGGCCATAAAGATCTGGGCCTTTAACACGGTGGGCCTGGGCCCCCAGGACCTGGCGCCGGCGCGCTACTACACGTGGGCGAACGGCGTGCTCGTCGACGTGCACTCCGACGATCTGACCCGCAACATCGTGCCGGAGCCGCTGCTGCTGTGGCCCGCCTTGATGGCCGCAAGCGTCATTGCGGACCGGGCTTGGCGCGTGGCGGTTATCGCCATGCTGGTCGTCTTGAGCATTCTGGCGGTGTTTCTCGCGACCAGCGAGACGACCAAGCTTGCGCTTCTCGCGGGCCTGCTCGCGTTCGCGGTGGCGCGGTATGCCGAGCCGCTAGCGAGATACGCCTTGGCTACGGCCTGGGCGGTGGCGTGCCTCGGCGTCGTGCCGGCCGCGTATCTGGCGCGCCATTTCGAGCTGCAGAATGCGCCTTGGCTGCAATTGACCGCGCAGCTGCGCATCACGATCTGGAACGAGCTGGCGCAGAAGGTCCCCGACGCGCCCTGGTTCGGCGTGGGCGCCAATATGACCTATGAATCGACCCCCGTGATGCACGAGGCTCCGGCGGCCGTGGCGTCCTGGGCGGGCCATTCCACCATCCCTCATCCCCACAACGCGTTCCTGCAGACGTGGTACGAGCTGGGGCTCGTCGGCGCTGTTCTGCTGATGCTGGTCGGCTTCTTCATGTTGCGCGATGTGGGGCGGCTCGATCCCCGCGCGCGGCCATTCGCGCTTGCGATATTTGCCACCACGGCCGTCCAGATCGCCTTCAGCTATAGCATTTGGCAGATCTGGTATTTGTGCCTGTTCGGGTTTTTGATGGCTATGTTGGCGCTGGGCAAGAACGTGTTGAAAGCCCGCTGCCGCCGATTAGCCCCCGATCCTAAGGCATTAAGAACATTGTCGAAAAATTGGAGATCCCGTATTGCCTGTGGCCGGCCGGCGACACGGATAAAGTCATTATCCTGGGCTTTGATAGTGGCCGTTGCGGTGCGAGCATCCACTGACCTACACTTTTGCTCAAGATTGGTTAAGGGGGCTTTTTGTTGTTTTGAGGGCGCGCCGGCGGACTGTCGGCACAACGCGCACATATACTACGTGCTGCTCGATGCCGCCATCGATCGAGGCCGCGTGCTCGACGCGATGCACCGATCGGGCGTCGATGCCATCTTCCACTACGTTCCGCTGCACTCCTCGCCCGGCGGCAAGCGTTACGGGCGCGCCCACGGGACTCTGGAGACAACGGACCAAGTGGCAGCGCGTCTGGTGCGGCTGCCGCTGTGGATCGGACTCAGCGCTGCCGATCAGCAGCGCATCGTGGAGCGCCTGGGCGCCGCGATCACCGGCAACTAGATTTATGGGGTCCGGTCGCCGCGATCACTTTCGCGGCCTTCGTGCTCTTTCATGGCACGGAAGTAGTGCTCGGCGTGCTGGTAGAGGTTCTCGCCTTCGATCGGATCGCCGGCCGAGATGGCAGCGCGGGCGAGCTCCATGTAGCGCTCGTAGTTGCGCTTGGCGCTGGCGCGCTGGTCACCCTGATTGCGTCCGCGACCCTGTTGGGTCGAGCCGGAGCCCTGCGATTGCGGCCGGCGTCGATCACGATGGTTCGACGGTCTCGGCCTACTCTTGTCGTTTGCCATTAAACCCCCTTGTCGGGCTTGATCGAATTGCAGCCGACGCTGACCCCCGCCCTCAAGCGGAGGGGCGGGCGTCAGCCCAAGGCTCCGCCGCGCCACGCGCTGGTGGACTTGCAGCGCCGGCAGATACGCTCGCCGGACCAGGCGCTGGGGAACGGGGTCCTGCAGATCAGGCACTTGCGCACCTTCTCCACGTCGCGCCGGGCCTCGGCGTCGTCCCGCTCCTCGCGCGCCTCCGCGATCTCGCCATCGGCCCTGCCGTGGCAATCCGCGAAAGTTCCGACATGTTCCTTCAAGCTGCTCACTTTACTACCAATCGATCACAGGTCTTCCGACCCGAGGACCTCGCTCGCCTCTCTCTCAGAGGACTGAAGTGCCGAACGCGGAGCCACCGTTTAGGGCTTTCGCTGCAAAACTCTCTTAATGTTCGAAAGGCAGCTGGCTCGTTTCGGCGGGCAGGGCCCGCGCGAGATCCGCAGAACGGATGCGGCAGATATGGGGTCGAAAGCCTTTGTTATCAAGGCAAGTAGGCGCAAGTGCGGTGCCGCAATGGGCAAATTTTAGGCAATTTGGCCCCAGAAAAACGCAAAGCAAGGCCCGGCGCGACATTATAGCCGGGTGTAATAGCAACATAACCACACGCCAAAGCGGCATGCCGGCGCGCAAATCAGCTCTTGTCGACGAGCGCGATCAGGCCCTGCAGAAGCGCCGTCGGCGAGGGGGGACAACCCGCGAATGTGCAGGTCGACGGGGACAACCTCGGCGACGCCGCCGAGACAGGCATAGCTGCCGGCGAACAGCCCGCCGGTGCAGGCGCAGTCGCCGACGGCGACCACCCACTTGGGATCGGGCGTGGCGCGATGGGTGCGCTCCAGCGCCTCGCGCATGTTCTTGGTGACGGGGCCGGTGACCATCAGCACGTCGGCGTGGCGCGGCGAGGCGACGAAGCGCAGACCGAAGCGCTCCAGGTCGTAGATGACGTTGTTGAGCGCGTGGATCTCCAGCTCGCAGCCGTTGCAGGAGCCGGCGTCGACCTCGCGGATCGACAGGCTGCGCCCGAGGCGGCGGCGCGACGACGCGCTCGAGCGACTGCGCCAGCTCGGCGATGGCCGCGTCCGAGCCGGCGGGCGCCGGCTCCGTCAGCGGGCTTTGCAGCAGACCTTTCCAGAGAAGCTTGCGCATCAGCTTGCGATCACAGGTCGTGCCCCGAGTAGGAGCAGTTGAACGATTTGTTGCATAGCGGGAAGTCGGCGACGATGTTGCCTTCGATGACCGCCTCCAGAAGCGGCCACTGGAACCAGGACGCATCGCGCAGGTAGGCGCGCGCGATGGTGCCGTCGGCGGCGAGGCGCACCCAGACGAGCACGTCGCCGCGGAACGCCTCGACGAGCGCGATGCCCTCGCGGACGTAGGCGCCGGCAGCCGGGATGTCGGTGCGGACCGGTCCGTCGGGAAGCCGCCCGACGATCTCCTCGACCAGGTCCAGGCTCTGCCTGATCTCCTCGATGCGGATCCACACGCGCGCATTGACGTCGCCGTCGTCACGCACCGGAACCTCAAAACTCAAGTCCGCGTAAGGGGCGTAGCCGGGCGTGCGGCGCGCATCGAAGGGACGCCCGGAGGCGCGCCCCACGAAGCCGCCGGCGCCGTAAAGGCGTGCGAGCTCCGGCTTGAGGATGCCCGTCGTGACGGTGCGGTCCTGCAGCGAGGCGGTGTTGTCGTAGAGCGTGACGAGGCGCGGGAAGGCCTTGCGCAGCCGGGCGATGAGCGCGCGCACCGCTTTGACGCCGGCAGCGTCGATGTCGACGGCGGTTCCGCCCGGCACCACGCGGTCCATCATCAGGCGGTGGCCGAAGCAGGCGTCGGCGGTGCGCAGGACGTGCTCGCGCAAAAGCCCGCATTGGGCGAGCATGAGCGAGAAGGAGGCGTCGTTGCAGATGGCGCCGAAGTCGCCGAGGTGGTTGGCCGTGCGCTCCAGCTCGGCCATGAGCGCCCGCAGCCACTTGGCACGCGCCGGCGCCTCGACGCTGAGCGCGGCCTCGACCGCTTGCGCAAAGGCGATGGCGTAGGCGACGGTGCTGTCCCCGGACGTGCGGCCGGCGAGCTTGGCGGCACGCTCGATGGTGGCGCCGACCATCAGAGCATCGATGCCCTTGTGGACGTAGCCGAGCCGCTCCTCCAGCCGCACCACGGTCTCGCCGTTGGCGGTGAAGCGGAAGTGTCCGGGCTCGATGATGCCGGCGTGCACGGGCCCCACCGGGATCTGGTGCATGGGCGGGCCTTCGGCGGCATAGAAGGTGTAGACCGCGCCGTCGGGATCGGCCGGCGTGCGATCGCTCAACGGATGGCGCACGCCCCACCGGTTGTGGTCGAGCCACGGGCGCAGATCGGCGGCGCCCTCGGCCTCAAGGCCGTAAAGATCGCAGATGGTGCGCTCGAGCCGCAAAGCCGGCGGATGGCTGAGCGCGACGGACGGAAAGCGCCCGTCCTGAACGGCAAGGCTCACGACGGCGAACTCGTCGGCGGCGGTGAGCGCCATGTGCACGCTCTCGCCGTCGCTCCACAGCCCGAGCAGCGTCGCCTCGCCAGCGGCGAGCCCGGCAATCGCCTCGCGCCACACGCCGGCATCGACGACGACGCGCGGCCAGGGACGGTGCTCGCCGACGCGGGCGCCTCGATCGATCACTGCGGCTATGAAGGACATCGGCTCTCCCTCATCCCAAAAGCAGCGCAACGGCGTTGAGCCATTCGACCAGCAGCACCGGCAGGAAGACTCCGGCGACGAGCACCAGCGCCAGGTGGGCGAACATCGGAATATACGAGGCCTCGACGCGGCCCGTCCCGGGCGAGGGCGGGCCGAACGCCATCTGGGTCAGGCGCAGGAACACCGCCCCGACGCCCACCAGCAGCCCGAGCACCACCAGCACGGCCAGCAGCGGCGCGCGCGCGAACGTCGAGCTGACGATGAGGAACTCGCTCATGAAGAGGCCGAGCGGCGGCATGCCGGCGATGGCGACGGCGCCGAGCACGAGGCCCCAGCCCAGGAGCGGGTGGCTTTCGGTAAGGCCGGAAATTTCGGACATGCGCTGGGTGCGCTTCACCTGGGCGATGTGGCCGACGGCAAAGAAGATCGCCGACTTGGTGAGGCTGTGCATGCCGATGTGCAAGAGGCCGGCGAAGTTGGCGAGCGTGCCGCCGATGCCGAAGGCGAAGGTGGCAAGCCCCATGTGCTCGATGGAGGAGAAGGCGAAGAAGCGTTTCACGTCGCGGCGCCGGTAGAGCATGAACGCGGCGAAGCCGAGCGAGAGAAGTCCGAGCGCGATCATGAGCGGGCCGGGCGCGATGGCATCCGGATTGGCCGCCAGCAGGATCTTGTAGCGCAGCACCGCGTAGAGCGCGACGTTGAGCAACAGGCCGGAGAGGATGGCGGAGATGGGCGTCGGGCCTTCGGCGTGGGCATCCGCCAGCCAGGCATGCAGCGGCACGAGACCGACCTTGGTGCCGTAGCCCAGCATCAGGAAGATGAAGGCGACGTTCAACAGGTCGGCGTTGAAGTAGCGGGACTGGGCGACGAGCGTCGTCCATACCATCGCGTCCTGGCCCTCGCCGATGACGGGAAGCGCCGCCATGTAGACGAGGATGGTGCCGAACAGCGCCAGCGCGATGCCGACGCTGCCCAGGATGAAGTATTTCCAGGCCGCCTCCAGCGCGGCGTGCGTGCGGTAGATGCCGACCATCATGATGGTCGCGAGCGTGCCCAGCTCGATCGCGACCCACAACAGCCCGATGTTGTTGGTCAGCAGCGCCAGGTTGAGGGCGAACATCAGCACCAGATACATGGCGTGATAGAAGCGCAGGTTGCCGCGCGTCAGCTTGCCGGACTCCACCTCGTGGGCGATGTAGGTGGCGCTGAACACCGAGGTGGTGAAGCCCACGAAAGTGCCGAGCACCAGGAACAGGGCCGTCAGGTCGTCGACGTTGAAGTAGGGGTTTGCCGCCGGCCGGTCGCGCATCAGCAGAAGCGTGGCGAGGAAGGTGAGCAGCGTCGCCAGCACATTGAGCCAGGCGGTGAAACGATGGCCCGGCAACAGCGCGATCAGCAGCGCGAAGCCTGCGGGAATCCCGAGGACGGCCAAGACGAGGGGCTCGGAGCCGAGATCGCCGAGGTTGATCATCGTTGCTCACCCCGGTACGGCCGCATCGCCTCGAGATCGACGCTGTCGAAGCGATCGCGAATGCGGAACAGAAACACGCCGATGACGATGAACGCGATGAGCACCGACAAGGCAACGCTGATCTCGACGACGAGCGGCATGCCCTTGGCGCCGGTGGCGGCGAGGACGAGGCCGTTCTCCAACGACATGAAGCCGATGATCTGGCTGACGGCGTTGCGCCGGCTCACCATCATCAAAAGCCCCAGCAGGACGACCGACAAAGCGAAGGCGAGATCCTCGCGCGAGAGCGGATCGGCGCCGGCGGTGGCGTGCAGCATCACCACCATCGACAAGGCGACCAAGCCGAGGCCGATGAGCATGGTGAGGCCGATGCCGCCAACCGCCTCGATGGAACGGCCGATGCCGAGCCGCGACACCATGCGGTGCAGCGCCACGGGAATGATGATGGCCTTGAGCACGAGCGCGATCGCCGCCGTGATGTAGAGATGGGGCGCGTCCTGGATGTAGGCCTGCCAGGCCACCGACGCCGACAGCACCAGAGCGTGCAGGGCATAGACGTTCAGCAAGGCGTACATGCGCGTCTGGTAGAGCAGCATGAAGCTGACCAGCACCATCAGGCCTGCGAGCAAGTGAGCGACATCGAAGGAGAAGGTCGCCATCAGAAGCTCCGTGACACGAAGAGAAGCAGGGTGGCGAGCAGACCCAAGAGCAGCGCGGCGCCGAGGAATTCCGGCACGCGGAACACGCGCATCTTGGCAATCGAGGTCTCGAACACCGCGAGCAGGAAGCCGCCGGCGAGCAGCTTGCCGAGATAGGTCACGGCGCCAATGCCATACGCCTCGAGGCCGCCGGCGCCTGCGGCAAGCCCCCAGGGCACGAAGATGCAGCCGATGAGCGAGATGTAGACCAGCAGTTTGAGGGCGGCGGCGAGCTCGATGAGCGCCAGGTGGCGGCCCGAGTACTCGAGCACCATCGCCTCGTGCACCATGGTCAGCTCCAGATGCGTCGCCGGATTGTCGACGGGGATGCGGGCATTCTCGGCAAGCGCCACGATGATCAGCGCGATGAGCGCGAAGCCCAGCGACACGCGCAAGCCCATATCGGTGAGCATGAAGGTGGCAATGGTCGACAGCTGCGTGGAGCCGGCGACCAGCGCCACCGTGAAGGTGATCATGATCATGGCGGGCTCGGCCAGCGAGGCAAACAGCATCTCGCGGCTGGAGCCCAGGCCGCCGAAGCTCGTGCCCACGTCCATGCCGGCGAGCGCCAGGAAGAAGCGCGCGGAGCCCAAAAGCGCGGTGATGGCGATGAGGTCGGCCGACCAGCTGAAGGCAAGCCCCGTCGCGAAGGTGGGAATGAGGGCTGCTGCAACCCAGGTGGCCGCGAAGATGAGGTAGGGCGCGGCGCGGAACAGCCACGAGGCGTTGTCGGCGAGCACCGCTTCCTTGCGCAGGAGGCGCACAATATCGAGGTAGGGCTGGAGCACGGGCGGCCCCTGGCGCTGGATGAGGCGCGCCTTGACCTTGCGCGTGAGCCCCAACAGCAGCGGCGCCAGCGCCAGCACCAACAGCATCTGCGCGGCCTGCGCGGCGATCTCGATGATCATGGCCATATCGCCACCACCAGCAGGAGGGCCACGAGCGCGCCGAACACGAAGCTGAGATAGGCGCGGATGGTCAGGAACTGCATCACGTTGAGGCGGTCGGCGGTGGCCTCCACGCCGCGCCGGATGGGCGCGTAGAAGGCGTCCCACACCGGATCGCGCAGACTGACGACGAGCTGCGCCGGGCTCGGATCACCGGGCGGCGGCATGGTGACCTGCTCGCGCGCGGAGAAGGCCACGGCGCCGAACACGCGGCGGATGGGCTGGGCAAAGCTGGAGGCGGAATATTGGCTGGCGATGGTGTCACTGGGAAAGCCGCAGTCCCAGGCGGGGCCGCGGCGCAGTGCACGCGTTGCCACGCGATGGATGACGAACGCGGTCAGCCCGGCCGACGCCAGGATGAAGAGGAACACCAATAGCCCGTTGTAGGAGGAGCGGCTTTCGGCGATGGGGATGATGGTGAGCCAGGGCAGCGCCGTCTCGACCGGCATGGTGTTGCCGGCTGCCACCTTGACGGCGGGTGCGAGCGTGTCGAGGAAGGCGCCGGGGAAGATGCCGGCGAGCAGGCAGAGGGCGGCGAGCGTGCCCATGGCCGCCAGCGAGAAGGCGTCGGTCTCGCGCGCGTGCTCGGCGGCCGGCGTGCGCGGGCGCCCGAGGAAGCACACGCCGTAAGCCTTGACGAAGCAGGTGGCGGCCAGCGCTGCGGAAAGGGCGAGCAGGGCGCCGACGATCGGCACCGCGAACTTCAGGCCCCATTGCGGCAGGTCCGGACTGATCAGGATCGCCTGGAAGGTGAGCCATTCGGACACGAAGCCGTTGAGCGGCGGCAACGCCGAGATCGCCACGCAGCCGACCAGGAACACGAAGGCGGTCTTGGGCATGCGGTGGATGAGCCCGCCCAGGTGCTCCATGTCGCGCTCGCCGGTGGCGGTGAGCACGGCGCCGGAGCCGAAGAACAGCAGGCTCTTGAAGACGCTGTGATTGAAGACGTGGAACAGGGCGGCCGTCATCGCCAGCGCCGCCGCCCAGCCCATGCCGTTGGCCTCGAAGGCGAGCGAAAGGCCGAGACCGATGAAGATGATGCCGATGTTCTCGACCGTGTGGTAGGCGAGCAGGCGCTTGAGGTCGTGCTGCATGAGCGCGTAGAGCACGCCCATGACCGCGGTGATGCCGCCGATGAGCAGCACCAGCATGCCCCACCACCATTGCGGCGTGCCGAGCAGGTCGAACACGATGCGCACGAAGCCGTAGACGGCGACCTTGGTCATGACGCCGCTGAGGAGGGCTGAGACGTGGCTCGGCGCGGCGGGATGGGCGAGCGGCAGCCAGGCGTGCAGCGGCACGATGCCGGCCTTGGAGCCGGCGCCCAGAAGCGCCAGCACCAGCACGATGCCGGGCAGCCAGTCGGTGCGCACGCTGCCGCGCATGTCGTCGAAGGCGTAGCCGCCGCCCGCGCCCGCCAGCAGACTGAAGGCGAGCAGCAGCGCCAGCGTGCCGAAGCTCGCCATGACGATATAGACGTAGCCCGCGCGCCGGTTTTCCGGATCCTGATGATGCGCGACGACGAGGGCCCACGACGTCAGCGACATGAGCTCCCAGACGAACAGGAAGGTGAACGCGTCGGCGGCGATGACGACGAGGTTCATGGCCGCGAGGAAGGCGGGATAGAACGGGAGGACGCGTCCCGGCGCCTTCTCGTGCTGGCCGTAGCCGATCGCAAAGAGGCTGGCGCTGGCGCCGCCGAGATTGGTGACGGCGAGGAAGAGGGCGGAGAGGCCGTCGATGGCGAAGTTGGCGCCCACCCAGGGCAGCCCCAGCGGCAGCAGCAGGCTCTGCTCGGCGCCATCCCCGGCCAGGAGCTGGTAGCAGGCGGCGAACAGCACCGCGAGCGAGGGCGGCAGGCAGAGGAAATAGACGAGGCGCGAGCCGAAGGTGAGCCGCTGGACCGCGACGCCGAGCGCGGCTGTAGCGAGCAGAGCTGCGATCCCCCACAAGGCAATGGCAATGACCATCGCCGGCTACCTTTGCGGGGGGGCGGTCGAGGCGCTAAGGCGCATGCACGTCGTCTCCCCCCGGTCCCGCTGCGGCACCCCGTGGCGGAAAACGATCCGTCCGAGGCGCTCTTTGTCTTTGTCGCCGGCCGAATATCACAGCCGTGAGGGACACACGCTCGAGCCCCGCGGCATCGTATTTCACCGTCAATGCTCGTGTCACGCGGAAGATTGTTGGGCGCGCGCAATAATCGGGCTTTGCAAATGGCAGGGCCGCCTTTTGTCGTAGTGGCTTCGGCCGAACGGGTAAGGGGCCGGTTTCTTGTCACTATCCCCAGGTATGTTAGCCTTCGGTCGGCTTTCGCGTTCGCCCGTCCTTTGTGTTGGACGCTCAACGTATCGCGGCCGTGGCTGGCCGAGGGCGAAGGGCGCGCAGGCGTTAGAGCGGGAGTTAATGCGTTAAGGCAACGGGTGTCCGGGCGGGTTCACCAATATGAGGCGGCGACATGGACAGGTCGGGTGCGCGGCGGTATTGCCTCAACGGTCTCGCGCGGCCCGGTGAGCCGGCCGCCAATGCTTTTTTCTCGGCATAGTTCTGGGCGTTGTTCGAGGCCATGATCTTTCCAGTCATTCTGTCGGGCGGATCGGGGACGCGCCTTTGGCCGCTCTCGCGGTCGATGTACCCCAAGCAGTTCCTGCACTTCTTCAACGGCGAGGGCGGAAGCCTGCTGGGCGGGACGCTGGACCGGCTCGCGGGTGCCGACAGCTTCCAGGCGCCGATCATCGTGTGCAACAACGACCATCGCTTCCTCGTGCAGGAGGAGACGGTGAAGGCCGGCATCGCGGCGCAGGCCATCATCCTGGAGCCGATGGCGCGCAACACGGCGGCTGCGGTGGCGGTCGCCGCGCTCTATGCGCTAAAACGCGATCCCGACGCGGTGCTGGTGGTGATGCCGTCGGACCACGCAGTTGCCGACGCGGCGGCCTTCGTCGACGGCATCGAGCGGGCAGCCGAGATTGCGGTCACGGGGCGGCTGGTGCTGTTCGGGATCAAGCCGGCCGAGGCGCACACGGGCTACGGCTACATTCGCAAGGGTGCTGCCCTCGACGCTGCCAGCGGCGGCTTTGCGGTCGACGCGTTCTGCGAGAAGCCGGAGCGGGCGGTGGCCGAGCAATACCTGGCGGCCGGCGACTACTTCTGGAACAGCGGCATCTTCGTATTGAGCGCGCGCACCTACGTGGAGGAGCTGCAGCGGCTCGATCGCAGCATCCTCGATGCCGCCAAGGGCGCGCTGGAAGGGGCCGCCGAGGATCTGGGCTTTCTGCGGCTGGAGGCGAAAGCGTTTGCCGCTTCGCCCAACATCTCCATCGACTACGCGGTGATGGAGAAGACGAAGGCGGCGGCCATGCTGCCGCTGGACGTCGGCTGGAGCGACGTCGGCTCGTGGACGTCGCTGTGGCAGATCGCGCCGCACGACGATGACGGCAACGCGGTCGAGGGCGACGCGCTGCTGATCGACACCAAGGACTGCCTGGTGCACTCGGAGCGCTCGCTGGTGGCGACCATCGGCTTAGAAGACCTCATCATCGTCGACACGCCGGACGCGCTCCTCGTCGCCGACAAGGCACGCGCGCAGGACGTGTCGGGGCTCGTCGCCAAGCTCAAGAAATCGAACCGCAAGGAGCACGAGCAGCACCTGCGCAACTACCGTCCCTGGGGCTTCTTCGAGACGCTGTCGATCGGCGGGCGCTTCCAGGTGAAGCTGTTGCACGTCAAGCCGGGCGGCAAGCTGTCGATGCAAATGCACCATCACCGCTCCGAGCATTGGGTGGTGGTGCGCGGCACGGCCTGCGTCACCGTCGGCGAGGACGAGAAGCTCGTGCAGGAGAACGAGAGCGTCTACATCACCGCCACCCATTGGCACCGGCTGGAGAACCCGGGCAAGGTGCCGCTGGAGCTGATCGAGGTGCAGATCGGCAGCTATCTGGGCGAGGACGACATCATCCGCACCGAGGACGTCTATCACCGCGCCCCCGACGAGACGAAG
>CAVZNR010000032.1:0-86054 GCA_963776675.1 uncultured Alphaproteobacteria bacterium
TCCGGGAACTCCACCGGCAATTGGCCGTTTCCCTTTAATCCGTGCAATCGGCGTCAGCGAATTCCGGCGTAGCGCCGTTCTTCGTGCGCGTCGGTGCGTTTCCATCGCCTCGTTGCCGTGTCAGCATCCGGCGGGTCGTGCCGCAGTAAGTAGGTCAGAAGCGCCATGAACGCCGGAAAAAAGATTGTCTATGCGGCGCTTTTTGCCAACCTTGCGATTGCCGTCCTCAAATTGGCTGCCAGCTTGTGGACCGGCTCGAGTGCGATGCTCAGCGAGGCTATTCACTCCGGCGTCGATACCGGCAACCAGGGGCTGCTTCTCTATGGCCGCCGGCGGGCATCGCGGCCGGCCGATGAGGGCCATCCGTTCGGCTATGGCATGGAGCTTTTCTTCTGGGGCTTCGTCGTCGCACTGCTGATCTTTTCTTTCGGCGGCGCCCTGTCGATCTACGAAGGCATTCTCAAGCTGTCGCATCCCGAGTCCATTTCGGATCCTTGGCTGAACTTCGGAATCCTCGGTGCCGCCGCGCTTTTCGAGGGCTACTCGTTTCGTCTGGCATGGCGTGAAATGGCGCGCGCGCATCCGGATCGATCCACATACTCCGCCGTGAGAGCCAGCAAGGATCCGAGCATTTTCGTCATCCTCATGGAGGATGCAGCCGCGCTCACGGGGCTCGCGATCGCCGCCATTGGGCTGGCGCTGGCGTTCTGGCTAAAAAACTCCATCTTCGACGGGATTGCCTCGATAGCGATCGGCATGTTGTTGCTGGCCACCGCGGTGCTGCTCGCGCGCGAAACGCGCAGCCTGCTGACCGGCGAAAGCGCCTCGCGGCGCGTGCTCGATGTCATTCGCAAGCGCATTCGCGACGATGAGCGCGTGGAGTCCATCAAAGAGGTGCTCAGCATGCAAATCGGCGCCGATGCCATCTTGCTTGCGGCGACGGTGCAGTTCCACCAGAGTGTTTCGGCAACCGAGGTGGAGCGCGCCCAACATGAGCTCACCGCGGTGATCGAACGAACCTGTCCTGAAATTCGCCGCGCGTTCCTGCGTTCGGCCTCGGTCTAGCCCTCCATTCCGGTCCCACGGCCCGGATCAATGCATAAAAGGGTTCCGCGCCTTTGACCGTGCTGGAGACGATATCGGTTCTCTTTACGCTGACCGCCGCCTTTGGCTTTCTCAATCGGCGTTTCGTCAGGCTGCCAAGTGCCATAGGCTTGGTGGTGATCGCCCTCGCCGGATCGCTCGTGGTGGTGGTCGCAGAAGCGCTCTGGCCGAGTCTGGGGCTGGGCAGCTTTTCGGAGGAGCTGTTTCGATCCGTTGATTTTCGTCAGGTCCTCCTCAATGGTTTCCTTTCGGCATTGCTGTTTGCCGGCGCCATCCACGTCGATCTGAAGGCCATACGGCAGCGCAAGTACACGATCTTGCTGCTGACGACGATCGGGCTGGCGATTTCAACAGCGATCGTAGGTTGCTTCTTCTGGTTGATGGCGCAGCTCGTCGGCTATGAGCTGCCGTTCATCTGGGCGCTGGTGTTCGGCGCCCTGATCTCGCCGACGGATCCTGTGGCCGTGCTCGCCGTCATGAAGCGTGTGCGTGTTCCCCCGCTGCTGCGCGCCAGCATCGCAGGCGAGTCGCTGCTCAACGACGGTGCCGCGGTCGTCTTGTTCACGGTCCTGCTCGCGATTGCGGGCGCCGCGACGGGCAAGTCCCATGCGACCGGCGCGTTTGGAGTTATGGGCCTGTTTGCGACCGAGGTTGTCGGCGGAGCCATGTTGGGCTTGGCCACGGGCTCCATGGCCTTCTGGATGATGCGCCAGATCGACGAGCACAATCTCGAAGTGTTGGTCACGCTTGCGCTGGTGACCGGAACCTATGCGCTGGCGCAGCGGCTCGGCATTTCAGGTCCGATCGCCGTCGTCGTTGCCGGCGTTCTGGTCGGCAACCAGGCCATGTCGTTCGCCATGAGCGACAACACGCGCGAGCACATCCTCATGTTTTGGGGTCTGATCGATGAGATCCTCAATGCCGTGCTGTTCCTGCTCATCGGACTGGAGGTCCTTGTCATCGGTCCGAGCTTTGAACATGGCTGGCTGGCGCTGACGATGATTCCCATCGTGCTGTTTGCACGGCTGGTCAGCGTGAGCATCAGCGTCGGCATTCCGGTGGGACTTCTGAATCGCATCTCGCGGGCGACGGCGCGCGCGATCGCCATTTTGACGTGGGGTGGCCTCAAGGGGGGAATTTCGGTCGCACTGGCGCTATCCATTCCCGCCTTTGCGCCGAGGAACACGCTGGTGACCGCGACCTATGCGGTCGTGATCTTCTCCATTCTCGTTCAGGGAATGACAATGGAGCAGCTCGTGCGGCGCCTCTTTCCACAGAAACCCGGATGAGCTGCGCCTAGCGGGCGTGGACGCTCAAAAGCGAGGCGCGAAGGTCGGTGCGCGTCGCCCCTTCCCATTACTCGCATGTCTTGAGAGACGACGCCGAAATCTTCCGAGCGGCGCCTGGGATCGGCGGTGCCGTTGGTCTGCGCGTTCAGGCCGACCTTAAGTAGCTCCCGGATAGCGGCGGCTCGAACTCGGCATCCGCTGCTTGAAGCGCCAATCGTCGATGGCCGCCAGCTCCTGCTCGTCGAGCATAATCTGCAGCCGTGTCTCGCGAGAAAGTCCGTTCATGGGACGCTCCGGTAGGTGCCAAACTGCCGGTTTCATTACGGAGACTAAGTTAGGGGATGACACAAAGTTAGTCAATGGCGTCGATTACTCATTCGTGGGGCTGCCCACGCATTGATACAGGCCCCAAAGTAGCGGGGTTGCGGGATTTCTTTCGGTGTTCCGACGGCTTAACGTCGTGCCACGTCCATTTTCCTGCGGGAGTCCACAATGTCCAATATCCCCCAAAGTATTGCTCTGGAACCGAGCGATTTAACCCTGCTAGGGGCCGCTTACGACGAAGCGTGGGCGGCAATCTCGGCTGAATTCGCGGATGCCGATGAAAGCACGGTAGGTGAGGCCCGGACTCAATTGGCCCGCGTCATGCTCGACCTGATGAAGCTGCATCAGCTCGGCGGCGAGCAGCTCAAGCAGACGTCGGTGCGACTTTTCAAAAGCGAAGTTAATTGCGCGGACGCTTGATGCCCGACAGGCCCAGCACGCAACGTGCCTGCCCTCAGCAGCTGGTTGAATTGACCAACAAATGGTCCACGAGTTCGTCGCTGACCGGCTTGGCCGCATAGGTGTGGGGGATCGAGCACAAATCGGCGCTGGCGTTGGTATGCCCGGAAACGATGATCACCCGCGTGCCCGCACTCTGAAGCGCGCGGGCAACGACGGAGCCGGTTTGCCCGTCCGCTAGTCCGAGATCGATGATCGCGACATCCGGGGCGGAACTGGAGTCGGCTTGGGACAAGTGCGCCAGCACGTCCCGTGCGCTTCCGTAAATGCCATGCACCTGATGGCCCGCGGCCTCGACGCGCGCGACCAAGTCGGCCGCCAGCATTGCGTCGTCTTCACAAATCAGGACGGTGGACATGGTGGGATGTCTCCTTGCCACAGGGACCGTTGTCGGGAAGCAACGTGGAGCGAACACGTGGGTTCCCCGGTTAGGACACGGCACGCGTGCGGCCGCTTGAAGCAAGCGAGAGCAGGAGGAACGTCTAGGCGCTTTCAGGTGTTTATGAGAGCCCGGAAGCTGGCGGGAAATAGGGCCCGTGGCCCGCTGCTCAGCGAGACTCATGTCGAACTCACAGCATCCATACGACATGGAAACGCGCGCGATCCTGGCGCGCGTGTTTGAAAGCGCGTGGGAGCACCTGCAGGGCATGCATCCCCAGACTGCACAACCCGAGAACATGCAGGCGGCACGCGAGGAGCTAGCCAAGCGTATTTCCGAGACTTACGAGAATGGCGAGCGCGATCCGGAGACGATCAAGCTGATTTCGCTCAAGACCTTCAATCGGTGGATGAAGGAAGCCTGATCACCGCGCCGATTGCTAAACCAGGAAGTACGCCATCAGCGCGAGAATGACGGCGACGTGCGCCACGAAGATCGTCCCGTACTTCACAAACGCGTTGTACGTTTCGTAATGGCGCTGAAGATCGGGATCGATGGTTTGATCAGTTAGATTTGCCATTTACGCTACCTCGCAATTCGCGACTGTTCAGCTGCCGGGGCGGGTTCAACCCCGACAGCTCAGCTTGATTGGCCGTGTTCTACCTCTCGGTCGCCTCGGTAACCGTCTTATTGGTGACGACGCCACACGCGATGCGCGCGCCCGCGTCACCCGAGGGCTGCGATTTGTAGTCGTCGACGCCCATGTGCACGACGATCGCCGAACCGTCCTTATCGAACAGCGTGGCCTTCGCATTCTTCTTCAGGGAAACGTTCGGGTCGAAGATCTCCACGTTCAGTCGTCCGTCGGACGGCACGTGGATGTTCGGCATGTCGCCGGCATGGGGGCCGCCTGCGACAAGGACGCCATGCTTGTTGCCCTCGGGCGCATAGTGGCCGCCGGCGCTCTTGAAGTCGCCTTCGCACTTGCCCGTCTCATGGATGTGGAAGGCGTGAACGCCGGGCGGAAGCTTGTCGATGCTGACGTTGAGCCACACGCCGTTGTCCTGCGTCTGGCGCAGCTCCACGATGCCGACAGCATTGCCTTGTCCATCCTGGAGCTTGGCGGTGGCTGCCTTGATGGTCTGAGCCTGCGCGGCGGTCGTCACAAGACACGCTGCTATGACACCCGCTGATAAGCGTCGCATGTTGAATCCTTCCTGGAGCTAATTCTTCTTGTTATGGAGGCCCAACGCCGGTCGCCAGGAGCGGTTCCGGACAAAGGGTGTCGT
Organism: uncultured Alphaproteobacteria bacterium; assembly: GCA_963776675.1. Lineage (GTDB taxonomy): Bacteria > Pseudomonadota > Alphaproteobacteria > Rhizobiales > Hyphomicrobiaceae > Hyphomicrobium_A. The sequence continues at coordinate 4,845 of CAVZNR010000032.1, forward strand.
GCGCGGGAGCCTGCGGCTAACGCGCCTAGTGTGCCTGCTGTGAAGCATGCTGGGCGCCTTGTGCGCTCAAATGCAGCCACACAAGCACCACAGCTGCGGCACCGAAGGCGATGTTGAGGAAGAGCGTGTAGTCGACGGCGAAACGGACCATCTCCTGCAGGCCGGGGCGCTCCGTCGGCAACTGGCCGACCAGCGCAAAGAGGTAGTGGACACTGATGCCGGCCGTCACCATGCAGATGTACAGCAGAGCCGACAGGAACAGGGCATAGCGCAAGCCATAGTATTTGGCGTGCACCCAAATCACCGTTGCCGCCACAAGGTCGGCACCGAGAAAGCTCATGACGCCGCCAAACGACGCGCCTTTCGACCACAACATGGCAGCCAGCGGCACGTTGCCCATCGACCCGATGAAGGTGAAGAAGGCGACGACAGGCGCCACCAGCGCGTTCTCGACGACGACGAAAAAGCCGGGATTTTGCTCTCCGCTGTTCCGCGACACTAGGAACAACGCGTTCCAGAACTCCTGCGGCACGAACACCGAGATGAAGCCAGCGATGGTGAAGCCGAACAGGATCTCCTTCCACACCATCTTCCATTCCATAAAGAACGCGTCGGCGATGCGGTGCCAGCCCTCGGCTGAGAGCAGCTTCTCGCCGATGGACCCCTTCATTCCGTGCTGCATGCCCATGCCTTCGCTCTTCTGAGCCTTGCGCGCGTGCTTCTTGCCCTCGCGAGTGAGCGACTTGGGCAGCCAGAACCGGGTAAGCGCGTAGGCGTAGACGAGCATCAAGACGCCGAGCACGATGTTGCCCAGGGTAAAGCGCCAGCCGACAAGCACCCAAAGCACGATGCCGAGCTCGATGACGAGATTGGTGGAGGCGATCAGGAAGGCGAGCGCGTTGGCGGGGTGCGCCCCCTTGACGAAAACCGAGCGGGAAGCAGCGAGCGCGGCAAAGGAGCACGATGAGGAGATGAAGCCGAATAGCCCTGCGAGGGAAGCTTCCTTAATGCCCCGCTCACCGAGCAGGCGTCCCATCTGCTCCCGCGTCACGACGACCTGGATTCCTGCCGATATGATGTAGCCGAAGATCAGCGCCCAAAGCGCCTTCCACAGCATGCCGGCACCCGTACCCAGTGCCTCGGCGACCTGCTCCATAAAAATCTGATCCTGCCTGGGTTGACGGGGGCCAACAACAGGGGGCGGGGATCGTTCCAAAAAAATTAGGCGCCCCCCGGAACTCTCTCAGGCGGGCCGGGTTACCCACTAAATCTTGAATTCGCCCCTTCATGGAGGCCCATCTTGAGCGCCAATCTGCCGCTCCGAATGGCCGCGATTGCCATCGGCCTCGTCGCAGCCGTTCCTCATTGCTGCGCGCAGCCTCCGGTTGCCCCGGCTCCTGCGGCAACTGCTGCTGAGCCATCAGACGACAAAGGTCAGAACCCCGCCGCGCCCCGACCGGCGACGCTTGCGAACCCGTCTGCCGATACCCCCCAAGCTCCCGGTTTCACCACATCCGCGCAGGATCCTGCTAAGGCTGCAGCCGAGTGGACGATGCCGGGCAAGGATACCGCGCTCACGCGCTACAGCCCGCTCGACGAGATCAACGCGCAGAACGTCAAGAACCTGAAGGTCGCGTTCTCGTTCTCGTTGGGTGTTAACCGAGGGCAAGAGGCAGCGCCTCTCGTCGTCGGCGACACGCTCTATGTCGTCGCACCCTATCCCAATACGCTATTTGCGCTCGATCTCACTCAGCCCGGCGCGCCGCTCAAGTGGCGCTACGATCCGAAACCGGCCAAGTCGGCGCAAGGCGTCGCCTGTTGCGACGTCGTCAATCGGGGCGCGGTCTATTCCGACGGCAAGCTTTACTTCAACACGCTCGACGGGAACACGATCGCGGTCGACGCCGCAAGCGGCAAGGAGGTGTGGCGCACCAAGCTGGCCGACTTCCAGAAGGGCGAGACCATCACCATGGCTCCGCTCGTCGCGAAAGACAAAATCGTCGTCGGCAACTCGGGCGGCGAGATGGGAGTGCGAGGATGGGCGATCGCACTCGATAAGACGAGCGGCAAGGTGCTTTGGAAGGCCTTCAACACCGGCCCCGACTCCGAGGTCCTGATCGGCTCCGAGTTCAAGCCATTCTTTGATCAGTATAAGGGCAAGGATCTGGGCGTTGCGTCGTGGCCGCCGGATATGTGGCAGCAGGGGGGGGCACCGTGTGGGGCTGGGTCTCCTACGACCCCGATCTCAATCTGATCTACTATGGCACGTCGAATCCGGGACCTTGGAACTCCAGCATGCGCCCGGGCGATAATCTATGGACGGCAGGAATCTTTGCGCGCGACGCGGACACGGGGCAGGCGCGCTGGTTCTACCAGTACAGCCCCCATGACATGTCCGACTACGACGGCGTCAATGAAAACATCCTCATCGACATCAACTGGAAAGGGCAGCCGCGCAAGGCGCTCGTGCACCCCGACCGCAACGGCTACATCTACCTGCTCGACCGAGAGACGGGCGAGTTGCTCTCGGCCGAGCCATACCACCACATCACTAGCAGCAAGGGGGTCGATCTCAAGAGCGGCCGCCTGATCTACAACAAAGAGAAGGAGCCGACGCAGGAGCATTTCGTCAAAGACATCTGTCCTGCTCCGCCGGGCGCCAAAGATTGGCAGCCCTCGGCCTTCTCGCACAAGACGGGCCACCTCTACATTCCACACAACAACCTGTGCATGGACATCAAGGAGACGTCGGTCGGCTATATCGCCGGCACCCCCTACGTCGGCGCCGAGGTGCTGATGAAGGCGGGACCTGGAGGAAACCGCGGCGAGTTCCTGGCGTGGGATGTGATCAAAGGCAAGGAGCTTTGGTCCATCAAGGAGAAGTTCCCGGTCTGGAGCGGTGCCGTCGTCACCGCCGGCGACGTGGTCTTCTACGGGACGATGGACGGCTGGTTCAAGGCGGTGAACGCCAATACGGGCGAGCCGCTGTGGCAGTTCAAAACCTCATCGGGGATCATCGGACAGCCCACGACCTGGCGCGGTCCCGACGGCAAGCAGTACGTCGGAGTTTTGGCCGGTGTCGGCGGCTGGGCCGGTGCGATCGTTGCCGGTGGTCTCGACAAACGCGACGGCACGGCCGCGTTGGGCTTCGTCAATGCCATGAAGGATCTGCCCGAGCACACGACCAAGGGAGGCACGCTCTATGTGTTCGCCCTACCTTAAGCTCGGCTGTCTATGCGCACTGCTCGCGCTGCCGGCGAGCGTGGAGGCGCGCGAGCTGCGCGTGTGCGCCGATCCCAACAACCTGCCGTTCTCCAAGCAGGACGGTTCGGGTTTCGAAAACAAGATTGCGACGGTGCTGGCCGACGAGCTGGGGGCCGAGCTTAGGTATACTTGGCACGCGCAACGGCGCGGCTTTCTGCGCGAAACGCTCAATGCCGGCAAGTGCGATGTGGTGATGGGCTATCCGCCCAACTATGAGCTCTTGAAGTCGACGAAGCCCTATTACCGATCGAGCTTCGCCTTCGTGCAGCGGGCAGGCGACCGCGAAATCCGCTCCTTCGACGATCCGGCTCTGCGCACGCTCAAGATTGGGGTGCAGCTGGTGGGCGACGACGGCGCCAATACCCCGCCGGTGCAAATTCTTGCCAAGCGCGGCATCGTGTCGAACGTGCACGGCTATATGGTCTATGGCGATTATCGCTCCGGTGCACCGCTATCGCCCATCATGACCGCGGTCGCGGACGGGGATGTCGACGTAGCGATCGTGTGGGGTCCAACCGCAGGCTATTTTGCTTCGCGCGAGAGGAAGCCTTTGAGCGTCACGCCGGTTCTGTTCGACCCTTCCATGCTTTCCCAACCGATGACCTTCGATATCGCTATGGGCGTGCGCAAGGACGATGCCGCGTTGGCACGGGAGATCAACGGAGCCATCTCGAAGCGCCGCGGTGACATTGACCGCATCCTCGCCGACTACGGCGTCCCACGCGTCGACCGGCCGAACAAGATGGGCATGCGATGACTAGGCTTGCCACACTATTGGTCCTCTGTGCCGCGACCGGGCTTGCGTCTTGCGACGAGAAGCCCGAAGCGAAGTCGGAAAAGCTGCCGCCTACGCTGGAGCACCTGACGGTATCCCTCGTCGACATCGCACCCGGTGGTGCACAACCGGTGGACATCGAGCCGCCCGAGGCAAAGAAATTCGATGGCAATCCCGAGCAGATCGCGGCCGGGCGCCAGCTCTTTCGTGCCTACAACTGCGTCGGCTGCCACTTCAATGGCGGTGGCGGCATGGGCCCGGCGCTAATGGACGACACCTGGATCTACGGATCATCGATGGAGAACATCGCCTCCACCATCCGCGAGGGCCGCCCGAACGGCATGCCCACGTTCCGCAGCATGGTGTCGGGCGACCAGGTGTGGCAGCTCGCCGCCTACGTGCGCTCGCTCAGCAATCTCGCAGAGAAAAACAAGAAGGGGACACCCTAGCGCATGAGCAAAGCAGGCTACATTCCCTATTGCGGTACTCCGCCGATCCCCGGGGCCACGACGTGGAACCTGGATCCCATTCTGCTGGTGGCACTGTTGGCCGGTGCACTCGCCTACGCCGTCGGCTACCGTCGCCAATCCGGCCCGGATCTCAACCGCTCGCATGCCGTGCTGTTCGCCACTGGGTGGGCAATCCTTACGCTCGCGTTGATATCCCCATTGTGCAACCTAAGCGTGGCACTGTTCTCGGCGCGCGTCGGCCAACACATGATCATCGCACTCATCGCCGCGCCGCTGATTGTGGCGGGGGGCGCCGACCGCATGTTGCAGCGTGCAGTCCTCGGTCGCGACACCGCGCCGCGGCGGACGGAGCTCGTCATCGCGACACTCGCCTTTGCGGCGGCCGTCTGGTTCTGGCACATGCCTGGACCCTATGATGCGACCTTCCGCAGCGATGTCGTCTACTGGACGATGCACATAACAATGTTCGCGGCGGCCTTTGCGGTGTGGCGCGTGATCTTGCGCAGCGAGCCGGGCCCGATGCTGCTGGCCAGCGTGGCCACCGGAATTCAGATGTTCGGCATCGGTGCCATCATTGCGCTCGCACCGACCGACCTGTTCCCCGTGCACGCAACGACGACGTGGCCATGGGGCCTCACGCCCGTGCAGGACCAAAGCCTCGGGGGCCTCATTATGTGGGTGCCGGGCGGGATCATTCTGACGATCGAAATTCTGATCGCCCTTGGCCGGTATCTGCACCGGCTCGACCGCGAGGATAGCGTTGGTGCAAGACCGGCGCGCGTCTACTCGAGCGTCTCCAAGTAAGCTGTAATCGCCGTCGCCTGTTTGGGACTGAGGCCCATGTCCGGCATGGCGTTGCCGGGGGCGACCTCCTGAGGATTGCGCAGCCAGCGCTCCATGTTTCCGGGTGTGTTGTGCAGCATTCCGGCGATATAGATGCGCCGGGCCATATGATCGAGCGGCGGCCCCACGCGCCCGTCGGCGCCGGAGATGCCGGGAATGCTGTGGCAAGATCCGCAGCCCTTCTGAACAATCAGTTGGGCGCCTTGGTTCGCTTGCGACTCTCCGCTGCGCCCATCACAGCCCGCCATGGCAACGCACATCATGAGGGCAACAAGGCGTAAGTTTATTGGCATAGTGGCACCATGAGCAGAGCGAGCGTGTCGAAGAACGTAGCCAAGAGGAAGCCTCCACTGAGCACGGCACCGACGATGGCAAGAAAGCGGGTGCGTCCTTCGCCGATCTCGAGCAGATGCTCGTGGGTTCCCTGCACCTCTGCGTGAGTCGCGCGCCAGTTAGCATAAGAGATCCAGGTTGCGAGTGCGGCGATCATCATCGCCGCCGCACCGTCGGCGAGCATCGTGAGATGAAGCCCGATCAGAGCTCCCTCGGAAAACCCTGGCGTGCCCGGAGAGCAGGCTTCGCTTGCCAAGGCGTAATTGACATAGAGATGCGCCGCCCAAGCCAGGGCACCGCCTGTCAATCCGAAGGCCATCCCCCAAGCCCCGACATGGTGGCGGTGGGGTGCCGGATGGTTCTGCGTTGCTCCTGGATGTGTCGATGCCGCCATTGCCTACCTCACGAGCGGAACCAGGTAAAACGTCGTGAATACGGCCAGCCACACCACATCGACAAAGTGCCAGTAAAGCGCCCCGATCGACACCGGCTCGTGCCGTTCGCGGCTGTAATGGCCACGGAAGCCCCAAAAGCCCAGCGCGGCCAGAACTAGGAGCCCAACGACCACGTGCGCCATGTGGAAGCCGGTGATGGTGAAATAGAACGATCCGTACAGATGCGTGTCGAGCGAGAACGTCTTGTTGCTCCATTCCTTGAGCTGTACCGCGACGAACACGACTCCGAGCAAGAATGCCCCAGCAAACCCGAACAACATCTGCAGCCGCTGATTTTTCCGGATGCCGCGCTCGCCGACCCAGACCGCAACGCTGCTCGCCAGTAGGACGAAAGTGTTGGGCAGCGCGAGCGTCAGTGCAGGTGCACCTTCGGGAGGCCAGGGGCCGCTCGCCTGCAGCAACGAGTAGTAGTAGCTGAACAGGAGATAGGCGAACAACGCGCCCTCGGTGGCGATCAGCCACCACATCCCGAACCAGCCGGAGCGGATATGGCCGTCGCGAATGCGGATTGCTGGCGCGGGAACGAGCGCGCGCCCAGGTGCGGTGTCGGCTGCGTTAGCCATGGTCAGCCTCCGGCGTGATGTGGAGCAGACGTTCCGCCGCCGGCTGCGGCCATAGCCAGAGCACGAGGTCGATCGCAATTGCGATCAACGCCGCAGCCACGATGAGCCAGGACTTGGCCAGCATCCCGACGAACAGGACGGCCAGCGCGAGCGCCAGGATGATGGGAAGGTAGCTATCGCCCGGCATCTTGAGGATCGCCTCGGGCTGGGCGTCGAGCATGGTCGTGCCGATCGTCTTGCGCCCGTGCGTCAATGCCGGCCCGTGGTCGAGCACCGAGCGGGCCCGCGTCTCCGCCAGCGCATTTTCCCAAAGCGGATGGCGACTGGCGACCGTCGGGATGACGACGAAATTGTAGGCCGGGGGCGGGGAGGGGATCGCCCACTCCAGGGTCGGCGCGCCCCACGGGTTTGCGCCGGCCTTCGCGCCGTGCCGCCGGCTGATCCACATGTTGACGAATACCAGCAGCACGCCCGCGCCGAACAGGAAAGACCCAAGCGTCGTGATGAGGTTGAGGTTGTTCCACCCGAACTCCGCCGGATAAGTATAGATCCGCCTCGGCATACCCAGCAGTCCGGTGAGATGCATGGGCAGGAAGGCCACGTTGAACCCGATGAACATCACCCAGAAGTTCCAGCGTCCCAGCCGCTCATCGAGCATGCGGCCAGTGAACTTTGGGAACCAGTAGTAGAGCGCGCCCACGACGGGGAAAACATTGATGCCGATGAGGACGTAGTGGATGTGTGCCACGACGAAGTAGGTGTCGGTGAGCTGCCAATCGACCGGCACGGACGCCGTCATGAAGCCCGATACCCCGCCAATCACGAACAATACGATCATGCCGGCGAAGTAGAGGAAGGCCGTCGTGAACACCGGCCGTCCGGACCAGATCGTCGCGATCCACGAGAAGACGGCGACAGCGCTGGGGACGGCAATGAAGATCGATGCGCCGCTGAAGAACGCGAGCGACATGTTCGACAGGCCGGTTGCAAACATGTGATGGATCCACACGCCAAAACCCAGCGTCATGGTTGCCACCGTTGCCAGGGCCACGAGCGAGTAGCCCACCAGCGGGCGGCGGCAAAAGGTGGGAAGCGCGTCCGACACCATGCCCATCGCAGGTAGAACGATCGCATAGACCCAGGGATGCCCGAACATCCAGAACAGATGCTGCCACAGCAGCGGCTGCCCGCCGGCGCTCACATCGAAGAAGTGTGTGCCCAGATTGCGATCGGCCCAAAGCAGGAAGAAGGCCAGACTCACGCAGGGGACGACGAGGATATTGGCGACTGAAACCGTCAACGTGCCCCATACCAGGATCGGCACGCGGTTGATGGACATGCCGGGCGCGCGGGTGCGCAGGAACGTAACGACGAAGTTCACTGCACCGGCGGTGGTCGAGATGCCGAGGAAGATCAGGCCGAGCGTATAGAAGTCAATGTTGTGACCTGGATTAAACTCGCTGTTGGCGTACGGCACGTAGCCGAACCAGCCGTCGTTTGGCACCGCGCCCACCAGAAAGCTCGCGTAGATGAAAATACCTGCCAGCAGGAAGATCCAGTACGACAGCGCATTGACACGCGGGAATGCCATGTCGCGCGAGCCGAACAGCAGCGGCCAAAGGTAGTTTGAGAAGCCGGACAGCACGGGGCCGGCGTAGAGGAAGATCATCGAGATGCCGTGCATCGTGAACAGCTCGTTGTACTGCTCCGGCGTCAGCAGGCTCAAATCGGGGCCCGCAAGCTGCAGACGCATGATGCCTGCTTCGATGCCTCCCAACAGCAGGAATACGAACGCCGTCGCGATGTAGCGAATCCCGATCTTCTTATGGTCGACGGTTCCGAGAAAGCCGGCGATGCCGGGAGGATCCTCCCAGATCTCCGTCAGACGACGGGCAAGATCGGGCGTGGCGGGCACCGGCAGTGCGAGGCGGTGGGTCTTTGTCTTGGTGGTCATCGGTCCTAGCTCAACGTTCCAAGAAAGACACGCAACGCCTGCAGATCCGGCCCCGAGAGGGGGACGGACGGCATTTGCGTACCGGGCTTGATGTGTTGCGGATCGGCGATCCAGGCGGAGAGATACGCGGGCGTATTGGGCAGGGTGCCGGCGGCTATGGTCTTCCTCGTCATGAGATGGGTGAGATCCGGGCCCAAAGCGCCTCCGGCGAGCGTGCCGCGAACCCTGTGGCAACCGCCGCAGCGCGCTTCGAAGATTTGCTCGCCCGTCGCCGCTTGGCTATCCCCAGCGGACGGCACGCTGGTAAGTTGGTTTGCGACCCATTTCCGGTACGCTTCGGGTTGGTCGGCGATGACGCGCAGCCCCATGTGCGCGTGTTGCCTCCCGCAGTACTCGGTGCATTGCCCCACATACGTTCCGGTTGTGTCGGCTTCCAGCCAGGTCCGGTTCGTCTGCCCGGGGATGGCATCCGTCTTACCGCTCAGCGCGGGAACCCAGAAGGAGTGAATGACGTCGGCGCTTTTCAATAGAACGAGCACCGGCTCGCCCACGGGAATGTGGAGCTCGTTCGCGGTCGTGAAGATGTGCGAGGGTTGATCGCTGAGGTAGCGTGCCTCCCACCACCATTGGTGGCCGGTGACCTCGATCGTATGCTCGGCATGAGGCGGTGTCGGTCCGATAGCCGCCAGCGTGTACATGGTCCACACGGCTGATCCCAACAGCACGACTGTGGAGACAGTCACTCCGACGTAAATCCACTCCAGCCCGCCGCTTCCACGGCGCACCGGCGGCAGGGATGCGCTTTCCGGCGGGACGGCGGGCCGCTGTCTCGCTATAGCCCTCAACACCAGAAACGTTATGACGACAATCACAACGACGGAAATGGCTGCCAAGCCCCACGTCAGCCACAGAACGGGGTACGCGCGTAAACCGGCACCTGTCAGATAGTTAAGCGGTGCACCATCCATCATCGGGCAAACACTTCGATTGCGTGGGGCTATGCGGAAGAACGCCCCAGAAATGCCGGGAGTTCCAATATTTTTGCGGTTTCTCGGAGATGCCCGGAACCATTTTCCGACAACAGCATTGCGCCTGCGTGCCCGCCGGTTTGCCCTTTACAATGATGCAGCTCGGGGGCCTCGGAGGAGCGGGGATGATCCGCAAACTAAAATCAGGCGAGTACCGAATTTATTCCCGCAAGGTCGATCCGAAGTCGGGCAAGCGACGCAACCTCGGCACGTTCCCGTCACGTGCCGCCGCCGAGAAGCACGAGCGCGAGATCCAATACTTTAAGCGCCACAAGTGAGCGCCGCCGTGCCGCTAAGGGCGTCGCGGATGCTCAGGCGTGGGCCCCGGTGGATCGACGCGCGGCCCCGGATGCTCAGGCGGGGGCCGTACCGGCTCGCGCGTGGGGTTGGGACGCGTCGGATCCGGCAGGTGGGGATCGGGATCGCTCGGCCTGGTGCGTGGTGGGTCGCCTGGCATTAAAAACCTCCGTTCCGGTCTTCCAGTAAACTATTGGGCTCATTGTCTGTTCCAGGGTGCCGCCGGGCCGGAACCGAATGCCTGGCGGGCCGTTCGCCCTTACAGAGGCCCGCCGTGGCCGACACCCTCGCAGATATCGGGAGCATCGAAATGGGCATATCAAAAGATCTGACGGGCAAGCGCATTGCCATTCTCGCCACCGACGGGTTCGAGCAAAGCGAGCTGCTGGAGCCATTGAACAGGCTGCGTGCCAACGGCGCCATCGTCGATGTGGTCTCGCCGCAGGAAAACGAAATTCGCGGGTGGAATAAACGCGACTGGGGTCAGGCCGTCGCAGTCGACCGCAAGCTCAGCGAGGCCGACCCCGCAGAGTACGATAGTCTGGTGCTACCGGGTGGCCAGATGAATCCGGATCTGTTGCGCGTCAATGAAGAGGCGCTGGCCTTCATCAAGGCCTTCTACCAAGCAAAGAAGCCGATAGCCGCCATCTGCCATGCGCCATGGCTTTTGATCGAGGCGGGTATGGTCGACGGCCTGAAGGCAACGTCCTACAAATCGATCAAGACCGATATGATCAACGCCGGTGCCACGTGGCGCGACGAGGAGGTCGTCGTTGACCAGGGCATCATCACCAGCCGTAACCCCGGAGATCTCGACGCCTTCTGCGCCAAGATAGCCGAGGAGACGATGGAAGGCCGTCACGTCAAGCGTCGCGTCGCCTAGGATCACCCCCACATGAGCCAGGATGACGTGCTCAAAGGTGTCTTGGATGGCGTGCAGGAGGGGACCGACGGGAACGCTCGCGTCTCCGTTGGCGACGTCGTGGCGTCGCTCGACGACCGGGGCTTCGGCGCACTCTGCACCGTCATCGGCATCCTCGCTTCGTTGCCGGTCGTCGGCGGCGTGCCCGGCGTCTCGGTGTTGTGCGCGGCGCTGATCCTGCTGATTGCCGGACAGCACGTTGCGGGCCGCGATAGCCTATGGATTCCGAAGTTCCTCAGCCGGCGCTCGATCGAACACGAGACGTTGGACACCAGCCTAGAAAAAATGCGGCCCTATGTGCGCCGGCTCGATGGGCTGATCAAACCGCGACTGGACGCGGTTGTCGGCGGCAGGACGGAGCGTCGGCTCATCGCCTTGGCGATGTGCGTACTGGCCTTGACGATGCTGCCGCTGGCGCTGATCCCATGGGGCGTGTTTCCGCCGGCCTTGGCGATCACCGCCTTCGGGATCGGACTGACGGCCCGCGACGGGCTCTTCGCGCTCGCGGGCTACGCCCTGACGGCACTGACCGTCTACGTCCTCTATGCGTTCTCCGATGCGCTCGCTGGCATGCTCTGACCTGAGAGCTGTTTGAGGGCGCCACACCGTTCCTCAGCGGCCGATCTTACGTGCCCCGTCGATGATCGAGGGTGCCGGCCTATCGGCCCCGGCGTCGGGGCCGGGCAGGGGGCAGATTGGCATCTTCGCCGGCAATAATACAAAATTGTAAGGGTTAAAACGCTGCCGGCATTCGCCTTGGCGCGGTTCCTGCTTTAAGAGGCTTCCCGAACAAGCCCATAAGACGGCATCCAGGCAAGATCGCTATGCAACCTTCGTCGACCAAAACTGCGCGCCCAAAAGACGTTCCCGGCAAGGCTCCCGTGGCAGCCAAACCCTTCGAACCCTACTCCGTACTTGCTGGCCCGCTTCGTCATGGAAAAACGTTCCTGGCGGCGACGCTGCGTCATTGGGGAAAGATCGTCAGCGTCCTGGCAGTGCTGGCGGTCGCCGCTGCCGCGTTCGTCTACTGGCAGTACACCGCACTGCATCCCTCGACCGACAATGCCTACGTCGAAGCCAACGCCGTCCAGATCTCCGCGGGCCTGTCCGGCGAGGTCGGCGCGGTGGATGTGAAGAGCTTCGACAAGGTCAAGGCCGGCGACGTCCTGTTGAAAATCAGTGAGCCGCGCTTGGAGGCGCAGCTCAAGGCCGCGGAAGCGGGCCTGCAAGTCGCGCAAGCGAGGAAAGCGAACGTCGAGGAGGCGCAGGCCGCGGTCGATCAGGCGCGCGCCGCGCTCGATGCCGCGACCATCAAATCACCTGTCGACGGAGTCGTGGGGAAGGTGAGCGTGCGCCCCGGCGACGTGGTGAAAGCCGGCGTGCCCCTCTTCCCCATCGTCGACAGCTCGAATTGGTGGGTGGACGCTAACTTCAAGGAGACCGACCTCACGCGTATTCATCCGGGTCAGACGGCAACCGTCAGCATCGACATGTATCCCGGTCAGGAATTCTCCGGCGTCGTCGAAGCGGTCAGCCCCGTGAGCACGTCCGCTTTCACGCTGCTCCCTCCGCAAAACGCCAGCGGGAACTGGATCAAGCTGACACAGCGCTTTCCGGTGCGCGTCTCCATTTCGTTGAAGCCCGACGATCCCGCGATGCGCCTCGGCGCCTCGGCGAACGTCACGATCGACACGACGGACCAGGGAACGAAGTAGTGACGCCCGCCTCCAGCCGCAGCGACCGCGTCCTGACGTCGGTTTCGGTTCTGCTCGCCGTGCTGATGGTCGTCCTCGACATGACCGTCGTCAACGTCGCGCTGCCGCACATGATGGGCGCGCTCGGTGCCACGCCCGATCAGATCACCTGGGTCATCACCTCCTACATCGTCGCCGAGGCCGTGGTCATTCCCACGAGCGGATTCCTGGCCGCTCGCTTCGGACGCAAGCCCGTGATCATCGTGAGCGTTGTCGGCTTCGTCATCGCGTCGATGCTGTGCGGTCAGGCGACGACGCTGGCGGAGATGGTCTGCTTCCGGCTTCTGCAGGGTGTGTTCGGAGCCAGTGTCATTCCCCTGTCGCAGGCCGTGATGGTGGATACGTTTGCGGCAGCCGACCGCGGCAAAGCCATGGCCATCTGGGGCATCGGCATCCTGCTCGGGCCGATCATGGGTCCCACTATCGGCGGCTTCATCACCGATCATCTCGACTGGCGTTGGGTGTTCTACATCAATCTGCCGATCGGCATCATCAACCTTGTGCTGCTGGCGGCCTTCCTGAAGCAGACACCACGGTTACGCGTAGCAACCGACTGGACCGGTGCGTTGCTGCTCGCCATCGGCGTCGGCTCCCTGCAGATGCTGCTCGATCGCGGCAACATCGAGGACTGGCTGCAATCGAATTTCATCGTCCTCCTGGCGGTGGTATCCGCTGACTTGCAGCGTTGCGTTCGTGGTCCGCAGCTTTCGAAATCCGAACGCGATCCTCAAGATCGACCTTTTGAAGGACCGCAATCTCGCCACGGCGACCTTCATGATCATGGCCTTCGGCGTCGGCATGCTCAGCACGATTGCGCTGCAGCCGTTGTTCCTCGAGCACATGCTCGGCTACCCGGCTTCGACAGCAGGCCTCCTGATGGCGCCTCGCGGCATTGCCGTGGCCGTCGGCATGAGCCTCGTGGCAACCCTCATCACGCGCATCGAGCCGCGCTGGCTGGTTCTTACCGGGCTAACGCTTGCTACCGCCGGAAGCTACGCGATGACCTGGTACAACCTCGATATCGGACCTGCGTGGATTATCGGCCCAGGTATCGTGCAAGGGATCGGCATGGGCATGATCTTCGTGCCGCTGTCGACGCTCGCCTATCAAACCTTGCCGAGGGAACGCTTCCGACCAGGCCGCCAGCATCTTCAATCTTGCCCGCACGGTGGGCGGCTCCGTCGGAGTCGCCATTGCGGCAACCGTGCTCACGCGCACGAGCCAGGCCAACTGGCAGACCCTCGGCGCCAATATCAATCCCTACAATCCGACGCTGCGCGCGTGGCTCGAGTCAACGGGGTCGAGCATCTATGACATGAAGACGGTCCCGTACATGGCCTCGGAGGTCATGCGGCAAGCGACGCTTCTGGGCTTCATCGAGGCCTTCGGGTTCGTGACGCTGTCGTTCCTCGTCCTGATCCCGCTCGTGCTGCTGCTCAAGCGCACGACCGGCCCGGTTCAATTCGGATTTCCAGGTGGGGGAGACGACCCCGACCCCGCCGTGGCGGCCGCCGGGCAAAAAAGCTAGGCCCCTGTGGCCCTTATTCAGATGATAAGCGCGGCCGTGTGAGAGGCCTCACCCAGCAGCCCGCCGAGCGCCAACGCGCTGATCAGATACATCGAGACGCCGAGCCACGGATGTTGCGGCGTATCCAGGTAGTCGCCGGCTTCGGCGAAGAAATGCGCAGCAGCTGACCGAATTTCCCCAATCATTGGAGCCCCTTTCGCCATGATCTTCATTCCAGGTCTGACGCAAGTTGGTTAACAGAGGGCGAAAGGACCGATAGGGGAACAAAATTTATCGCTCCGGGGCTCCTTCAAGCCGATTGACTATGAGATCGGCAATCCCGGCCAATGACCAGGCGGGAATCGTAGCGAGCCGCACACGGCCACGTGTCAGGACGCTACGCTTTGGATGACGTAGCCGCCGGACCGCTCGTCCAGCTCGAGCTTGAGATAGCCGCGCGCCTGCGCCTCCTCGAGTAGCTCGTTGAACGACGGGAACCCGTAGAAACTCTCATTGAAGCCTGGGTGACGGCGCTTGAGCGTCTGCTTGATCATCGAGCCCCACAGCTTGGCCGTGTCTCCGCGCTCCGAGGCGAGCGCCGTCGTGGTCTCCATGACCAGGTCGATGGCTTCCTGCTTGCGGTCCTTTTGCGGTTTCGGCGCCTGGGCCGCCGGTCGCGCCGGCCTGCTCTTGCGCGAGGCGGGGACGTCCCGCACCAGGTCGTCGTAATAGATGAACTCGTCGCAATTGCTGATCAGCAGGTCGGATGTCGAGTTTTTGACGCCGACGCCGATGACGGTCTTGGAATTCTCGCGCAGCTTGCTGACCAGCGGCGAGAAATCGGAATCGCCGGAGATGATGACGAACGTATCGATGTGCTCCTTCGTGTAGCAGAGGTCGAGCGCATCGACGACCATGCGTATGTCGGCCGAGTTCTTACCCGACTGCCGCACGTGCGGAATCTCGATGAGCTCGAACGCCGCCTCGTGCATGGCTTTCTTGTAGCTCTTGTAACGCTCCCAATCGCAATACGCCTTCTTGACGACGATGCTGCCCTTCACCAGCAGCTTCTGAACGACGAGCCGCATGTCGAAATCGGCGTACTTGCTGTCGCGGACGCCCAGGGCAATGTTCTCGAAATCGCAGAACAATGCCAGGTTGCGGTCGCCGTTCGCGGCCGCCGGCACTTGTGGCGCGGGCATGTTTCTATCCCTTGGTTTTTGTTCTCTCACTAGAATCAGCTTCGTTGCGGCCGTTTCAATTCACGATTTCCAGCCAGTTTCAGTGGGGCACGGCACGGGCCGCGCTGAGCGTGTTCACAATGGCATCCTGCAGGCCCGTCAAAAAGATCTGCACCCCGATGCACAGCAGGAGAAAAGCCGAGAGCCGGGTCAGGACGCGGGCTCTCGCCGGCCCCAGCAAGGCCACGACGCGATCCGCCGAGGCATAGCAGACGCCGACGCAGAGCGCGACGAGAGCGGCTGCGGCCGACAGACCGAAATAAAAGGGCACCAGATCGATCGCGGCCGATGGGCGACTTGCGCTGAGAGCGATGGCGACGGCGATCGTGCCGGGGCCGGTCGTGAAGGGCATCGTGAGCGGAAAGAACGCGACGTCGTCGGCGCCCGCTGCGGGAGCGGCCTGTTCCTCCTTGCGGCTTTCGCTCGCCTTGGAGTGGTAGAGCATTTCCCAGGCCGCCGCGGCGACGACCATGCCGCCCGCAATGCGAAGGGCCTCGATGCTCACGCCGAAAAAGCTCATCAGGGAGGCTCCGATCCAAAGTGCCGACAGCATCACGACCGCCGCGTACGCGGCCACGCGCCAGGCAAGCGCCACGCGTTCGGCCTTTCCGCGGCCGGAGATAACCTGATTGTAGATCAGTGCGCCTCCCAGGGGATTGACGATGGATATCAACGCGGGCAACGCCACCAGGAAGCTCGCCGCCACATTGCTCAAAATTGCCATGGATGCTCCTGAGCCGCTCAGCGTTTGCGCGCGTTGTTGCGGGTGGTCGCCGTGCTGACAAAACTGGTGACATCCGCGAACTCGCGACAGTTGCATTAAGTGCAAAGTTCGATCCAATGTTGAACAAACACAATTGCAACGCACAAGCATATGGCAGGTTCTCTAGACCAGAGTCTCTACCACCCAAACCCTCCGGCCACCGAAGATGGCACATCATCTCAAGCGTCTGCGCGATCGACGTGCGTTCGAGCGGCACGATATCAATTTGCATGCCACGGTGCATTTGCGCGGCGGCACTCAAAGTGTCGTGATTCTCAATATTTCACCGGACGGGGTGAGACTGGAAAACGCCGTCGGGCTGATTCTTGGGGATGTTGTGACGATCGAAATCGCGTCACACTCTCTCGTAGGGAGGGTGGCGTGGTCATCGGCTTCTTCTTGCGGTGTCGAGCTCCAATTCCACCTCGCCGAAGACGATCCAGTGCTTAGACTTGCGTCTGCGCTAGCATGATCCGTTGGCGCTGCTGGGGCGGGGCAAATTTGCAGCTGCCAACACCTGAACCCGCTTCCTATCGGTCAGGGTTTCGGCACTTCAGCTGAACCCGGACATCAGATCATCGAGGAGAGCGGATGGGAGACCAAGACATCCGAGCAGCGCTGGACCGGCACTGGGCTGCTTCTGAGGCCGGTGACGACGACGCTGAGGATGAGATCTATCACGACGACGCCGTGCTGGAGTACCCGCAGTCCGGCGAGCGCATCCGGGGTCGGCTCGCCATCCGGACGACGCGGGGGTTGCTTCCCAACAAGCACTTCACCATTCGGCGCGTGATTGGGCGCGGCGATCTTTGGGTTACCGAATATGTGATCAGTTATGATGGGAAGCCGTCCCACACTGTCAGCATCATGGAGTTCAGGGATGGGAAGGTCTTCCGCGAGACGCAGTACTTCGGTGACCCATTCGAGCCTTGGCCTGGGCGCGCCCAGTGGGTTGAACTGATCGATCAATAGGCACGCCGAAAGTTTTTCCGGCGACGGAGAGGGCATGCCGTGACTTTCTCGCTTCTCTCATGCGATGGAGAGCGACTTCGGCCCGCTGAGATAGGGATTGCCGGACTCGAAAAACCGACGCTTGCGATGGACTTCGCGCGTCAGGCCGATGCGCGTGCTGCTAGAGATTGAACCTGTGTGCCGAGCTGCCGTGCCGAGCCAAAGAGCGTCACCTGCACAGAGATCAACTCCGTCATATCGCTTGTCGATCTGCATGGCCTGGGCGAGGCGTCCAGGCCCACGCGCAATATCTCGGGTAGGCGCTATCTTGCGAAAGCGCTGCATGAGCTCAATGCCCTCGAGAGGTTCTAACGCACGTAAAAGCACGCCCGCACCGACGCCCGATACCTCGCTGGTGACGTTCACCATGAACGAAGAGCCATAGGTAAAATAGACATAGCAGTGGCCAGGACCGAGAAACAAAGACTGATTGCCTTTCGTCTTGCCTCGAAAGGCGTGGCCAGCGGCATCGCCAGGCGGATAAGCTTCGATCTCAACGATCCGACCACTGAGCCGGCCTGCGGGCAGATCGTGCACCAGCGTCGTCCCGATGAGATATCGCGCAAGCTCGATGGTATCCACGGGCAGGTCTTGCCGTCGCAGCCGCTTGACCCTGCATTGAGGGTGTTTCACCGGCGTCACCATATATTTTTGACAGAACGCAGGGCCTTGCCGTCCCTGCGCCTCCGGCAATCGGGGCGATGCGTAGGACCTTGACCAGAGCCGTTGGCGGATGGGGTGTCCGTCTAACCACTCTCCCAAGACATCAGTACATCAATGGCTTGGATGATCGCTTCGCTTAACGGTCCCACTTTCCGTCCCTCCTTTTTGGGCCGTGACGAGAGTCCGATGTCGCGGGCCGAGGGTGGTGGTCCACGACGTACTGGTTGGGCCGCGGAGATTGTCCGCTTGACCCTCGGAAGCCGTCTCGCAGCGGTCCCTGGAGGAGGTCAGCAATGGGCCATGTGTGGACGGCTCCAGGCTGTCAAGGGATTGATCACGTTGCAGCGCTGGTCGGAGCAGCCATGTGTTCGGCCTATCAGAGCGGCTCACAGGGCCGCTGGCCATAATGCCCTCCGCGGATCGGGTCCCGGTCAAAAGCTCGCATTCGTCGATGCTCTGGCCCATGTGGGTTGTCCCAATCACCGGATCGACCGGTTCTGCATTACGTGCTGTCTGCCCTTTCCAGCCATCACACCGCGCCTACTGACGCGATCTCGTTCCTCGCCGCTTCGCCGTTATCGGGCAAGTGCGACGGGTTCCCTGTAAGACTCGCCCTTGGCCATCATCGCCCATGCCATGCGGGCGATCTTGTTGGCGAGCGCGATCGCCGCGACCTTCGTCGGCCGGCGCTCGAGCAACTTGGCAAGCCATGGGCGGTATTTGGTGCCGTGGATCTTGGCGTAGCGGATGACCGCTAACGCGCCCGCGGTGAACAAGCTGCGCAGATAGCGATCTCCCTGCTTGGTAATGCTGCCGAGTTTCTCTCTGCCTCCGCTCGAGTTTTGCTTCGGAACCAGGCCGATCCAGGCCGAGAAGTCGCGGCCCGATCGGAACGCCTTCGGATCGGCAACGCTCGCGACCAGTGCGGTTGCCAGTGCGGGGCCGACGCCGGGCAGCTCGTCGAGCCGGCGGCTCGTCTCGTTCGATCGATGCCAGGCCATTATCTGTCGGTCGAACTCCAGAATCTGGGCCTTGAGCTTGCCCAGCAACGCGCCCAGGGCTTCGAGGCACGCACGAGCGACATCAGGAATGCGATCATCCTTTGTGTCGGCGACGGCATAGAGCAGTTGCTCCACGCCG
The DNA here is from genome assembly GCA_963776675.1 of uncultured Alphaproteobacteria bacterium. GTDB lineage: Bacteria > Pseudomonadota > Alphaproteobacteria > Rhizobiales > Hyphomicrobiaceae > Hyphomicrobium_A. The sequence goes on from CAVZNR010000032.1 coordinate 23,828, forward strand.
TTGCGACCGACCGGTGCGACAATGCCGAGCTCGGCTAGGTGCGCGCGGATCGTATTGATGACCGCGGTCTGCTGCCGGATAAAGAGATGCCGCGTACGATGCAGCATCAGGCAGCTCTGCTGTTGGGGCGTCTTGGTTGGCACGAAGCGCATGCTCGGCCGCTGCACCGCCTCGCAGATGGCCTCGGCGTCGGCCGCGTCGTTCTTCTGGCGTTTGACATAGGGCTTCACGTAGGCCGGAGGGATGAGACGCACGGTGTGCCCGAGAGCTTGCAGTTCGCGCGACCAATGATGCGACGTGGCGCAGGCCTCGATGCCGACCAGGCAGGGCTGCAGCTTCTTGAAGAAAGCGAGCACGTACCGGCGCTTAATCTGGCGCCGGACAACGACGCTACCGAGCGCATTGACGCCATGAACCTGAAAAACTGACTTTGCGATGTCGAGACCAACGACTGTGATTGCTTGCATGATGAGCTCCTCCGGATTCTGGTCGCCTCATCGGCAACCGATTCCAAGGCGCTTGCGCGCCCCAGGGGAGGAGCCGTCCACAGCATCAATAGCTGACACCGAGGCTGGTGACGCGCGACCGCCCTCAGTTGGCGCTAGATCCCATTAGCGGACATGATCGAAATCCATCGTCGATATTGCGCCTAGGCTCGAGGTTTTGTCCGCAACCATGCGAAGAGCGGAGGCCGGGCGGCTCCGCCGGATGCCCGTTGATGATCCACAGCCCTCATACCGGCTCGGCCGGGCCAGTCGGCATGGCACGTTTTGACAGTGGGAATTTACCAGCACCCGTATTCTTCTTGCAAAATTGGATCCTGGGGCGCCTAACTGACCGCGTACTTTTGCTAATGGTCGCGATTTGCCGAGATCGTGACCGAATTCCTGGGGCAGAAGCCGCCATTGATCGGCAAAACCAATCCGTAAAATCGGTCTGTCATGGTCGGTGTTGCGACACCGAACGTGCGTGCGCGCGCGCGTCGCGCCAACAAACGAAGCCTCGAAGCATTTTCATCGCCGATGCGATGCAAGAGGACGGCAATAGGGGAATTGTTATTAGGCATACCTTCCTTTGTTTGTTGTTGCTGGCGGCCGTGCCGGCAGCGATTCCCGCGCCAGCGATGGCGCAGACGAATTTGACGGTGCTCGGCGGCGCGACGGGCGCTGACGTGTTCTGCCTGCAAGCGGGCAATCCCACCACGGGCACGTTCGTCGGGACGTTTCTGCAGACGGGACCCGGGGCCTGGGAGGAACGCTCAAAAGCAGGCACGTTCAAATTCGAGGAAAAAAATCGCGACGACCTGATGGTCGAGCTTTTCGATAGCTCCCGTTCTGCGTCGGCGGAGATCGACTTCGTCACCAAGACCGTCAGACAGAAGCCGTCGAGCGAGGCGGCCTGGTCGGACGGTTACGTCATCCTCAACGCGACCAATCAAGAAAAATCCGGCGATTGCGTATCCTTCGCCGCGCTCAGCCCGGCAAGTCGTCCGTCTAGCGAAGATGCCGATGCCGCCGGCGATGAACGTTCCAAGGACTCGAACGCGAAAGCCGACGAACCGTCCAAGCGCAAGAAGGACGCACAGAGCACCTCCAAGAAGCGCAAGCGGACGGCCGAGAAACCATCCAAGCGAACTCGAGCCCGCAAGAGGAAATCCGGCTCTGGCTTCTCGATAGGGATTGGTGGCGGAGGCGTCGGCATAGGATTTTAGATTGAAGTCGTCGTCCCGAGGTGGCGCAGCGGGCGTGCCGGAGCGCGCGGGACGGAAATGAGCCAGGAGAGCTTCTTATGACACGTATGGCCTTGTTTTGTGTTGTGTTGGCGACCGCAGGCGCGGCGCTGACGACGCAGGTGAGAGCGCAGGCGGACTTGACGGTGCCAGGCGGCGCAACCGGAGAGGACGTGTTCTGCCTGCAGGCAGGTGATCTCACCAGCGGTGCATTCGTGGGAACGTTCCTGAAAACCGACAAGGGCGGCTGGGAGGAACGCACGGATGAGGAGACCTTCAAGCTCGAGGAAAAAAACCGCGACGCGCTGATGGTCGAGCTCCTGGATCCCGACAGGAAAACGTCGTTCCAGTTCGATTTCGTCGCCAAGACGATCAAAGACAAGTCGTCCAAGTCGGGAAGCGCTTGGACCGACCGCAACGTCATTCTCAACGCGACGGATGAGGCGGGGTCAGCGGATTGCGTAGCCTACGCCACGCAAGACGAGGACACCGGCTCCTCTGCGGGCGACGCCGGTCCGGGCACGGTCGTACAATATATCACCATCGCGCCCCGGACGAAGTTCGACATCAAGCCTGGTACGGAGTTGACGGCGACCTCAGGTCCGCCGTGCCCCGGTAACCCAGGGTTCTTTTTGTGCCCCAACAAGTTCAACTGCGCGCCCGTCGGAGGCGTGTGCTGTCCGGGTGCTGGCACCTGCAACGCGGGCACGTTCTGCGATCTGTTCGTCAAGAAAAACTGCATTGTCCCTGGAAATCCGCGGTTCTGCCCTGGCAGCGGCAATGTCAAAACCGGGCTCTCCTTGCACTGCCCGCCAGGCAAGTCCTGCGGCAACGGCAACATGTGCAACTAAGGGGTAGCTCGACCGCCGCCGGAGGAAATAAAATGAAGAAGCCCCAAATCGCCATGCTGGCGCTACTGGTCGTCTGCGCAACCACTCTGGCAACGAACGCCTCGGCGGCGCCTGCGTCTTCAGGTTTGCGCACTGCCGCGGCCGATCGGGCCGTCATCAAGATCAGCGACAACTGCGAAACCGATGAAGAGGGGATCACCCATTGCTACGATCCCCCACCGCAGTATGAGCCGAAGAAGCCCTCTAAGACGCAACAGTTCTTGGAAGCGCTGCAGAGAGCCGCCGAGCAGGCGGCGGCCGAGAAGCGCGAGCGCGACAGGCAGCGGGCCATCCAGGCGGAAGAGAGACGGCGCGAGAAAGCAGCCGAAAAAGAGCGCAGACGCAGAGAGGCCAAGGCCGAGAAGGAGCGCCGGAGGAAAGAGGCCGCCGCCGAAAAGAAGCGCAAGCAGAAGCAGGCCGAAAAGGCCGAGCGCGACCGCAAGCGGCGCCAAGCCGATGCCGACAAGAAGGCCGAGGAAAAGGCTAAAGACGCTGCTGATGCCGCGAACGACGAGGGTACAGGCGACAAGGTCACCGCGGCGGGCCCGCCGCCAACGTGCGAAGGAGACGCCTGCAAAGGTGGCAAGGTCGAAACGACCACGCTCGACGGCAACCCCGTCACGGTCGTCGTCGGTCCAACCGATGAATTCCCGCCGCCGTCCACGATCCCCGACTCGATCTGCGAGCTCAAGATCGGCAACACCACGATCTACTGCGATGGCTATCTGCCCGGCCTGCCGCCGACGCGCACGCAGTGCCGCGGCCGCACCGAGAATGGGTGCTATCTGAGGCCAGTCACCGTCGAGAGGCTGGACGGCGAAAGCGGGGAGGCCTGTATGCAGTTCTGCATCAACAAACGGCCGCCGCCGCGGGACGTCACTGATGTCAAGCCGCCCAAGCAGCCCAAGAAGCCCGCTACCGTTGTCGTCAATGACCCAGGCAAGCCCGCGGTTCCGACGGGAACGGCAACAGTCTATCGCGAGCCCAAACGCCCGCAGACGCCAGCGGTGAAAACAGGCACGGCGACCCTGTACGTCTGGCCCAAGCCGCGAGCCACGCCGGCGGTCAAGACAGCAACCGCGGCGACGCGCGTCTGGCCCAAGCTGCCAGCCACGCCAGCGGTGAAGACCGCGATCGCGGCAAGGTATGTCGAGCCCAAGGTGGCGCAGTGATCCATCGGCGCTCCTCGTGAAGCTCTGGTCGGCATGCAAGCGGAGCGGGGTCTGGCGGCGATATCTGTCCCGGCTTTAGATCCGGTCGCATACGCCGACTTCTGGCCTAATTCGGAAGAGCGCCTTTCGGCGGCTTCTGCGGGAAGAGCAGACTCGGCAAAGGCGGACCGAAGAGCTGCCTCCGGCCAGTGCGCCGACTTCCGCAATCTCGGCAAAGCAGACGTCGCAGGCGTGGCGCCCATGCGGCGGCCGATGTCCGCTCCGGGTCTTGGTCGTGTAAAAACGCCGCCGGGGATGATGGCCCCGAGGTGATGGGCAGGTTTGGAACCGAAGTCACTGCCTCACGCCCCGATGGCGGCCAGTAGCGGCTTGACGCCCATGATGTTCATGACGCGGGTCAGATTGTAGGCCAGCACGTGCAACGCCATCTCGGCGGCGACCTTGGGCAACGTCCTCATCAGGAAGTGCGTGGCGCCCATGCGGGCCTTGAGCGTTCCGAACGGATGCTCGACGGTCTCGCGCCGCCGGCGCATCGCCTGAGGATCGGCGTCGAGACGCGCCTGCACCGCTTCAAGGACATGCTCGTGCTCCCAGCGTGGGATGCGCCGCTCAGGAGCCGTTGTGCACTTCTTCTTCAGCGGGCAGCTGCCGCACGCCGTCGTCCAATAGCGACGCATCGCCTTGTCGCCCTCTTGCGTCGTCATGCGATAGGTCAGCGCCTGGCCCGCCGGGCAGATGTAGGCGTCCTGCGTCTCGACGTAGACGAAGTCCTGCTTGCCGAAGCGGCCTTCCGCCTTGGCGCCCGAGGTCATCGGCTTGGGCAGCGTCACCGTAATGCCGGCCTCCTGGCACGCGAGGATCTCGGGGCTGTTGAAGTAGCCGCGATCGGCAACGGCATCGAGGGCGTTGGTTCGCATCACGGCCTTCGCAGCCTTTCCGACACGCGCCAGCTGTGAGCGGTCCGATCCCGAGGTCGTCACCTCGTGCGTGACGATCAGATGGTTCTCGGTCTCGACGGCCACTTGAACGTTGTAGCCGACGACGCCCGAGCCGCGCCCGCTCGTTGCCATCGAGCGGCTGTCGGGATCGGTGAGCGAGATCTGCTGATCGGGTGAAGCCAGCATCTTCCTCTCGTAGGATTCGAGGCGCTTCATCTCTCCCTCGAGCCTCACCAGCTTCTCCTTGAGATGCTCTGCCTTGGCGACAAGCGCCTCCGTCGGCTCCTGCCGGTCGGCTGTCTCGAGCTGAGCGAGATAGCGTGCAACGCTCTCTTCCAGCTGTGCACGACGGCGCTCCACCTTGCCCTTCGTGAAGTTGCGGTCGCGGTTGTTGACCGCCTTGAACTTGCTGCCATCGATGGCGACGCTCGCCGTCGCGAGCAGTCCGAGCTCGCGGCACAGCTCGACGAAGCGTGCGCAGACCTGGCGTAGCCCGAGGCCGTTGTCCTTGCGGAAGTCGGCGATCGTCTTGTGGTCGGGCACCAGACGGCCCAAGAGCCAGAGAAGCTCCAGATTGCGTCCCGCTTCGCGCTCGAGCCGCCGGCTCGACTGCACCCGGTTGAGATAGCCGTAGATGTAGAGCTTCAGAAGCACCGAAGGGTGGAAGCCGGGGCGCCCCGTAGCGGCGGGCTCGACGCCGTCAAATCCAAGCTCGCGGAGATCGAGCGCATCGACGAAGGCGTCAATCGCGCGAACGGGGTTCTCCTCGTCGATCCAATCGTCAAGACACTCCGGCAGCAGCGTCGACTGCCCACGATCTGCTCCTTCGACGAACCGCTTCATGATCACCCCCGAAGAATCATGAGGTGAGATCATAATCGGGCAGCTCTTTTCACACATGGGGTAATTCCGGGGATCGAGCCATACCGAGGCTCTGGGAATCAGCTCTCCAGGAATCGACGAGGCCCACCTCATGGGGTCTTGCAATCATGGAGGGCCACAATGGAGCACTATGTCGGACTGGACGTGTCGCTGAAGCTGACAGCGATCTGCATCGTCGATGGTGCAGGGAAGATCAAGCGCGAAGGTGTGGTTGCATCTAATCCGGAGGCTATCGCGGCATTCGTCAAGTCGCATGCGCCGCATGTCGCACGGGTCGGGCTCGAGACGGGAGCAACAGCGACATGGCTCTGGACCGAGTTGAATAAGATCGGACTGCCCGTCATCTGCATCGATGCCCGGCACGCGAAAGCAGCTCTGAAGATGCAGATCAACAAAAGCGACCGTAACGACGCCGTGGGCATCGCACGCATCATGCAGTGTGGATGGTACAAGGAGGTTCGCGTCAAAGATCTCGAAAGTCACGCGATCAAGGCGCTCCTCGTTAGCCGAGCTCTGCTCGTCAAGATCAAGCGAGATATCGAGAACCAGATCCGCGGTCTCCTCAAGAATCTCGGGCTCGTAATCGGCCGCGCAAAGATGAACGTGTTTGCCGTGCGTGCCGCGGAGCTGACCGAGGATCGGCCGGAACTCGCCGCTGTGGTAGAGCCGCTGCTCAAGGCTCGTGAGGCTGTCGAGCGGCAGATTGCGGACCTGGACCGCAAGGTGATGCGCCTGGCACGCAACAACGCTCAAGTGCGACGATTCATGACCGCACCAGGTATCGGTCCGATCACTGCGCTTTGTTATCTCGCGACTATCGATACTCCAACGCGCTTCAAGCGGTCGCGAAGCGTCGGAGCCTATGTCGGCTTGACAACCCGCCGCTATTCATCCGGTGAAGTCGACTGGACAGGACGGATTTCGAAATGCGGTGATGCAATGCTGCGAAGCTACCTCTACGAGGCGGCAGGCGTTATGCTGACACGCGTTGCGAAATGGTCCGCGCTCAAAGCCTGGGGCATGCGGGTCGCCAAGCGAACTGGGCTTCGCAAAGCCAAAGTCGCCGTGGCTCGAAAGCTCGCCGTCATTTTGCATCGCATGTGGGTCGACGGCGCCGAGTTCAAATGGTCATCTAAGGAGATTGCCGCTCAACCTGCATAACAACGCCATCGAGTTCCCGCTTACCAGCGGGAGACGACGTCCCTGCCGGGACGGTGGCGGTGGTGAGATCGCCCCTGGCTTTGCGATGCTCAACAGAGCAAAGCGCGCTTCACACATTGATCCACCAGCGTCATCTTACGCCATCATGCGGAGGGCACGCCCCTACCGCGGAGAGAACCCTGGACCCGGCAAGGATGATCAGACGAGAGCTTGACCCCAGACCCGGAATTAGAGAACAGCCAGGGTCATGAGCCTCCGTCACAGCAGCGCCGGGACCTAGTCCGCTCTTCCCCAATGAGCAAAGTCACGCAACCCCGTCACATCGGGCTCGGTAAGGCCAGGAGCAGTCGCACGTGAACGCCGCAAATGCGTCTCTTTTACTTTAGATAACGTGGCGTTCCTCAGATGATGAGTACGGGAGAGAAACCAAATGCCCCGAATACTTCTCACATGCGCGGTCGTCTGCCTTACCCCGGTCGCGGCTTCCGCCGCTGATCCCAAGGTTGATAGCGCTATAAGCGCATTCCAGCAGGTCGGAAACGATCAAAGGCAGCTTAAGATATACTGCGAGATGTCGGATGTCGCGGAGCCTGAGGGTGATGCGGAAGAACCCGCGGCCGCTGACAGCGAAAAGGAGGACCCCGCGGTTGAGGCCAAGATCGACGGCTACTTAAAGCAGCTTGGGCCCGATTTCGAAACAGCCTGGGACACCAGTGAAGAGACCGACGAAAACTCGGCAGACGGGAAGCGATTGAGCGCAGCACTTGATGCGCTCGAGGACAAATGTCCCGAGTAGAGAAATAAACAGCGAGGGTGGCAGCCTCACCTGCGCAGGTTCGCTTCGGACCAGGAGCGGAGAGACCTGCGAACACACCGGCAATGTGTGGGGACTTGCGCAGTTGCCCCAAGTGGCAGGGGCTTGAGCCCACATCAAACGTTGCCACCCCTAACAGAGTGTGCGAGCCTCGGCACGTTGGCGTGCATTTGAACTCTCCCTGTGCAAGTCCTAGCACTCAAGTGTGAGACGCCATTCAACGGGTCGGCCTCCGAGCTTCGGGCTCCGGAGGCCGTTCCTTTGCAGAGAGTTCCTACGGGGCATCTCCGACGCAGAGGTCATGGAGGCTCCGGGCCCAGATCCCGGACGTGTCCACAACCGAGAGGGGGACGTGGTCGTGACCGTGCGTTCATTGCGGGTTCATCTGATAACGTTGACACTCACCTGGAGAGTGCTGGCTACCGGGGCGGCATCGCGCAGGAGGTTGTGCGTCAGCCCGCCTCTACGCCGTTCGTTAAATTGCATCGCAGCAGCATTGCGGGCGCCTTAAGCACAAGAAGCGTGCCTTGCTTGCGATCTCAGCACCCCTCCCCTATCCTGAATAGCAGGTCGTCGGAGGGGTACGCGTCGACGGCACTACGCCACCTCAAGAAGTGGCAAGGGAGGAGACATAGACATGTACAAAGTATCGATGGTGAGAGAGCGCGCGCCTGACGATTTGCAGTCCGGCTTCCACCGGATCTGACGTTTCCATGATCGTCGATTCCCCCCTGGATATCATCTTCCGCGATCTGTTCTATCGCGTCCGTGGCTTCACCGGCCGCCACGACCTCTTCCTGAAACTGGAGGGGTTCAACGTCACAGGCTCGATCAAAGTGAAGACGGCGATAGGTCTCATTGAGGATCTGGAGCACCGGGGCGTTGCCAAGCCCAATGAGACGGTCATCGTAGAATCCTCATCCGGAAATCTTGGCGTCGCGCTGAGCATGGTATGCGCCATCAAGGGCTACGAGTTCATCTGCGTGACGGATTCCAACGCGACCCGCGCCAACATCAGAAGCATGAAACTTTACGGGGCAAAGGTTATCGTAGTCGATGACCGCAACTCCGACGGCGGCTTCCTCGGAAACCGGTTCAAGACCATAGACCACATACTGCAGTCCGAGCCGAACGCAGTCTGGGTCAATCAATACGACAACGTCGCCAACAAGAATGTCCATGCGGAGCAAACCGCGAATGAGATTGCGAAGGCATTCGAGAAAGTCGATTGGATTTTTATCGGAGCGGGAACCACCGGCACCCTTGGTGGGGTCTCCGAGCGGCTGCGTCAGGTGTTTCCAGAGATAAAGATCGTAGCTGTGGAGCCGGTGGGATCCGTTACATTCGGCGGCGCCCCGGGTAAGCGAAACATCCCCGGCATCGGTACGAGCCTTAGGCCCAAGATCGCGGACTTCGCGAAGCCCGACAGAGTCGTGGCGGTCAAGGAGGAAAAGACAGTCGAAGCGTGTCTGTCCTTCGCTCGAAATCATCACCTGCTGGTCGGGGGTAGCACCGGAACGGTTCTCGCCGCTATCCAGCAGCTCGCCGCAGAATTCTCCCCCGGTGAGACGATCGTCGCCATCTCAGCGGACCTGGGTGACAAATACCTGGATACGGTCTACGACCCTGATTGGGTGGAAAACGTCATTACACGTCCAGCCAAGACACTGGCGAAGACCTAAGGGAACCAATCGTGGTGGCCGCTCCGACGTTCTATGTTGTTTCCGGATCTACGGTTAAGGGAGTTATCGGCGACAATCGGGAATTGGTCTTCGACGCCGTGGAGACGGCATACCGTCTTCATTCCGCGGGCTCGTCCATAAACCCGGACAGCTACTTTCTGCGCTATCCGGAGAAGCCGAGGAACCGAATCATCGCGTTGCCGGCCCATCTCGGCGGCGCCGTTTCCAAAAGCGGCATCAAATGGATCTCGAGTTTTCCGGACAATACCGCGGCAAACCTAGCCCGGGCCTCTGCTGTCCAAATTCTGAACAACTCGACGACGGGCTATCCCCTCGCATGCATTGAGGCGTCCCTCATCAGCGCGACACGCACCGCGGCGTCTGCGGCTCTGGCAGCCGAGCATCTCTCCCCGGACCGCTTTGCCGGATCGCTGTGCGTGGTCGGCACCGGCGTCATTTCTCGCACAACGGTCGAGTGGCTTAAGGTTCGCGGTTGGAAATTCAGTCAGATCAAACTGTATGACGTCAATCGCGGCGAGGCGGAGCGCTTCGGCAAGTGGCTTTACGACCAATACGAAGTGCAGGCGGACGTTCAAGACACCCTAGCGGATGCCGTATCCGGGTCGTCGTTGATCGTCTTTGCGACGACGGCGCTCGAGCCCTATGTCGCCGATGCAAAGCTGTTTGCACATGCGCCCACGGTGCTGCACTTGTCGTTGCGCGACATATGCGTGAACGTCATCCTTTCCTCCCAGAACATCGTGGACGATGTTGAGCATTGCCTGAAGGCGAGAACATCGGTTCATTTGGCGGAGATGGAAACCGGCAACCGAAAGTTTATCTCTGGCACGTTGGTTGACGCATTGGAGAAGCGCTTCGTCCTCGATTTCGATCGGCCTCGAATCTTCTCTCCATTCGGGCTTGGGGTCCTCGATCTTGCGGTCGCCAGCTTCATTTTGGAGGCGGCAATTGCCTCCAAGGAAGCAATCGCCGTGCCGGACTTCTTCAGCAATTCCGTCAGATGGTAGGGGCCGTGCGGCTGTCGAGGTTTGTTACGTGAGGAGACGCTGGAAATGGACGTAGTCAAATGCGAAGGCGCAGGGGCGGAGACAGCCTCAAGTGGCCCGCAGCCGAAGGGAGAAACCCACCAGCAATCGCGTGTCTGGAGTTGGAACGAGTGGGATCCCCTCGAAGAGGTGATTGTCGGCAACCCGCTGAATGCACGCTTTCCCTACGCCGACCGCAGCACGCAGCTGGCCGAATACCCCGATCGCTCATTGGCGGAGATCCCGCAAGGCCCGTTTCCGCAGCAGATCGTCGAGGAGGCCGAAGAGGATCTCCAGGAGTTCATCGCGGCTCTTGAAAAGCAGGGCGTCACTGTCAAGCGCCCAGAGACGTGGCCGCACGACGCCAAATTCTCCACGATCCATTGGGAATCGGAGGGCTATTACAATTATTGCCCCCGCGACCTCATGCTGGTCATAGGCGATCAGATCATCGAAACGCCGAATGTCATCCGCAGCCGCGCCCAGGAGACGTTCAGCTATCGGTCGTTGCTCCTGGACTACATGAAGTCAGGGGCAAAGTGGTACGGCGCACCCAAGCCCATGCTGCTGGACTCGCTCTTCGATGTGGATTTGTCCAAGCCCACACCGCGCAACGATGAGCCTGCCTTCGACGCGGCCAATATACTGCGCTTCGGCGAGGACCTGCTCTATCTGGTGAGCGCGACCGGAAACGAGATGGGCGGGCAATGGCTGCAGTCGATGCTGGGCGACAAGTTTCGCATTCACTATCTCAAAGACGTCTATTATGGCAGCCACATCAACTCGACCTTCGTGGCTTTGCGGCCCGGCCTCATTCTCTGCAATCCCGGTCGCATAAATGCGAACACGCTTCCCGACATCTTTAAGCAGTGGGAGGTCATCTACAGTCCCCCGATGGAGAACACGGACCGATACAGCGCCGACTATCTATCCAAGTGCATCGGCAGCGACTGGATCGACATGAACGCGTTCAGCATCAATCCGAATCTGGTCGTGGTGGATCGGGATCAGACGGCTCTGATCAAGCTCTTGGAGAAGCACGGCCTCGACGTCATCCCGATCAAGTTGCGGCATTCCAAAATGCTGGGCGGAGGGTTCCATTGCGTGACCTTGGACGTCCGCCGAACGGGAACGCTGGAGCGATACTTCGATTAAAAAGGGCGCCTATCTCATGCTCAACCGGCGGAGGGATTTGACGTTTGAAGCCAAGCCTCTAAGAGTTCTCGAGAAATCAGGCGGCAGGCTTCATGAGCGGTGAGGAAGAGGTTTGGCCGGGATCATTGCAGCGAGCAGCTTCGCGCTTCTGGTCGCCCTCGTGTTCGTGGCTTGGAGGCGGTACCTTTGGGCGGCTGAGGCAGTGCCGGAGGTGGACACCTGTCCCTACAGCCTGACGGACGTGTTTGGCGACCGTCACCTCGTGAATGTGCCGCATCAAAAAGATATCAGGTGGCTCACAGAGGTCTTTAGCCGGTCCGTCGAGAGATACCCGCATCTCACGGCCTTACAGATCCCCCACACGGGAGAATCCCTGACCTTCGCCGAGCTCGATGCGCGCGCGGAAAGCCTGGCAGCGGCCCTTGCTCCCTACCTGACCGGTCCCGACCAAGTCGTGGCCGTGGCCATGTCGCAGGACAACTGGCACATCGTGGCCGCGCACCTCGGTATTCTCAAAGCCGGCGGCGTCGTGATGTTCCTCGACACCAGCTTGCCCGACGCGCTGCTGAGCCACATGCTCGATGACGCGCGCCCTGTGGTCATTCTAACGCGGGGACACGACAAGTTCCGCGACCTGCCGACGCTCGACGTCCTGGCGTTGCCGGAAGGGAAGCGGCGAAGCGAGGCCGCGCCGTGGTTGGACGACCCCACGCAGCGTCTCGCGACCATCTTTTATACCAGCGGGACCACCGGCATGCCCAAGGGCGTGGAGTGCCCGCACGCCGGCTACGTGAATTTGGCCCTGACCTACGCCGATTACCTCGATCTCATTCCTGGCGTGGACGCGACCTCGCTCACGTCCTCACTGGGCTACGACGGCAGCATCTCTGAGATGTACAGCGCCTGGGTCTCGGGCTGCACCGTGGTCATGCTGACCAAGGACGAGATCCGCTCGGGTCCCGACCTCGTTCCCATCCTGCGTGAAGCCGAAGTTACGGTGCTCTTTTGTCCGCCGGTGCTGCTCACCACCCTCACGCCGACGCCTGAGATCGATCTCCCCTATCCACTGTGCCGCTACATCGTGCCGGCAGGTGAAGCCTTCCCGAGTGCGCTGGTGGAGCCGTGGACACGGGCGCGACGGCAGATCATCAACACCTATGGTCCGACCGAGGCGAGCACCGACACCAGCCGCCAGAGTCTGCGGCCCGGCGAGCCCATCACCATCGGCCCGCCCTTCGCCAACGTCACCTACGTCGTCCTCGAGGTCGATCAGCTCCGCCCGCTGCCCCATGGTGAGGTCGGAGAGCTTTGCATCGGTGGGGTGCACGTCGCGCGCGGATACCGCAACCTTCCGGAGCAAACGGCCGAGAAGTTCATTACCCACCCTCAGTTCGGCCGCCTCTACCGCACCGGAGACAAGTGCAAGATCGACATCGAGACGCAGCAAGTCCACTTCCTCGGTCGCATTGACGCGCAGCTCAAGGTCCGCGGGCACCGCGTCGAGGCGCAGGCCGTCGAGGACATTCTCCAGACGCAGTTCAGCGAGATCGAGGCCGCTGTTCTGGACTACCAGAACGAGGCGCTCGTCGCCTTCGTCGCTGCGCCGTCTCTTTGCAATGGAGACGTGTCGGAGGTCGCTCCGGCGCCGGCGGAGTGGGCCGCCCGGGTGACGGCGACCCTTGCCAGGCTGCTGCCGGCGCCATCGGTCCCGTCGCGAATCTTCCTTGTCGAGAAGTTCGTTATGAAGCCGGTATCGGGGAAGATCGACCGGAAGCGGCTGCCGAACCTGTCGCATCTGCTGAGTAGTGCCGAGCCAGGAACGGCGGACACGCTTAGCGACGGTTCGGCCGTCTGGGAAGCGAGTGCTGGGGCGCCTGCCAATGATGTGGGCATGGACCCCGAGTGCGAGGAAGTGCTGGCGATCTGCAGAGCGGTGTTCGAGACCCCGTTGGGATTGGACGACGGTTTCGCCGAGGCCGGTGGGCACTCGATCCTCATCGCGCGCTTGGCGCAACGGCTGCAGGCGGCTGGATGGTTTGTGCCGGTTCGCGCACTGCTCAGTGATTGCAACACGGCACGAAAGGTGGCCCACCGCCCGCGGACGCTGCAGCAGCAAGCCTTCAGGCCGGCAGCGGCGAAACTGAAGACGGCCGCCGGCCCGCGCGACGAAGCCGCGGCAGAGGTGCTTTCGCCCGTCACGTTCACCACCCTGCAGGTCCTGTTCTTGGCTTTCATGTATTCTCCGGCCCTGCTGACGCTTCTGAGCGTCTTCAGCGTCGTCGAAATCGGGACGATCTTCGCGACCGCCAGCCTCGGGGCGTTCATTGTCGTTGGCTTCCTGCTTTACTTGGTGGGCCTCGTAACGCCCTTCGCCAGCCTGCTCTGGGTCATGGTCGTCAAGTTCATCTTGGGTGGTCACATCTACAAGAACAACGTGACCCCGGGTGTCTATCCCAAGTGGAGCAAGATGCATCTCCGGGTCTGGTGCATCGGACGGCTGGAGACCCTGGTGCTCTCCACGCTTGGGGCGATGTATCGTAGTCCGCCGTTGATGGCGTTCGCGTTGCGTCAGCTCGGTGCGACCGTCGGCAAGAACCTTCAGTGCGCGCCCGCCGCAGCACTGTCCGGTCCACTCGACTTGCTCAACATCGGAGACGACGTCGCCATTCAGACCGGGGCCTATGTCCAAACGGCGATGTGGTCGGGGCAGAACGTACACATTGGCCCTGTTCACCTCGAGAGCGGCTGCAAGATCGGGATGCGCGCCGCTGTTGCCAACAATGTGACGGTCGGCCGAGGCAGTTGGATCACGCCGTTCACGCCCATCCTCGGCGATGTGGGCTCTCAGGAGATGTGGGAGGGAGCGCCCGCGCGCCTCGCCGGCCGCTGCATCGAGCTCAAGCGCACCGCCCACGCCTGCCGGTACGCGCATCCGATCTGGCTTCTGGAGTCGCTCAACGTCCTGATGCAGATCGTCGTTTTCTTCTGCCTCAGCGTTGTCCCCACGGCTGCTATCCTGTGGCTTGCTCGCGGCTTCATACCTGCAGGAGAAGCCGAGCTTTCCGGTGCCTCGTTCACCACCTTTACACCCGAAGGTACCGAGATCCCTTCCAACTACTTCGTGGTGACGCCGCTTCAAGACATCATCGTGAACCTGGGCCTTTACGCGTTCCTGACCGTTTGGCTCACCGTCGTTGTGACGTCCTTGCTGGACTGTCTCTTCATTCGCTTTACGGCTGCGTCGCCCGGCCTCTACCCCTCTCGCGGGTTAAGAGCGGCCCTCCTCATGTACCGGATGGGCATGATGAACGGCATCCAGGCCATATGGACCTGGACCATCACGGGGCAGTACCTGCGGGCGCTTGCCGGCATGCACTTCCCGCGGTGGGGAGGCTCGGAATGCGACGTCATGTTCAACCTCGTTCCGGAGGTTGCGTCTGCCGACTCCCAGGTCTTCTGGTCCAACGGCTGTTTCACGAACACTCTCGACTACGGCGCCGAGCACATAAAGTTGCGGCAAATCGATATGCCGCGGAACTTCTTCAGCGGTAACAATTGCGTGGCGGAGTATGGACAGTTTCCGTCCAACTTTCTTTTGGGAGTCTCGACGGCGAGCAGCGACATTGAGTTTCGCCGACAGATGCGCTCGCGGCTGGGCGAACCGATCACGGTGGCAGGAAACCCGCCTGTGAAATTCGCAAGCGCATCGTTCGAAGCCCAGAACCAAGCTCACAAACCGCCGGGCTTTCCTCTCTTCCTCACTCGCGTTCTACTCAATGACGTCTTCGGCATTAGTCTGATGCGCATGGCCGAGGGGCTCGCCTTTACGATTCTCTATATTTCTCTGCTGCGGTGGGGTGGAGACCCCGTCACCAACGTGGTCATTGCCTTGGTGCTCACCGAGGTTGCCATGGTTCTGTCGTTCGTCATGATCAAGAAAGCCTTGGTCGGCAGCGAATGGGGGGCCGACCACGCGACGCCGTTCTGGTCGTGGCGGCACTTCGCTTACTTCTTTGCCCAGGACTGCTTCTTCTCCTGGGGCAGAAGCAGTCTGGGTTCTGCCGCCGGGACAGTTCTGTGCAATCCGGTCCTGCGGTTGATGGGATGTCGGATCGGCAAACGGACCATTGTGACGGATCCGCTGCAGTGCTTTGACTGGAACGCGGTGAGTTTCGGCGACGATTGCTTCATTAACGGCTTTCTGCAGTACCACTCGTTCGAGAACATGATGCTGAAAGTGAAGCGAACACACATCCAGGACGGCTGCACCGTCTCCTTCGGCGCCACGGTGATGGGGGGCGCGCTCATCGAGCGGGACACGACTCTTCTGCCGTTGTCGCTCGTCCTCAAGGAGATGACCATGCTGACCGATACCTACGAGGGCAGTCCCGCCGAGCCTGCGAGCGCATCCGCGTTCATCCCCGTCGCCCTGCCGCATCGTGACGGACTTGTGGACGTGCCCAACGAGGCCACTGTCGGGATAGGGCACTCGCATGCGAAACTTGCTCACACAGATGAAGTGGAACGATAGCGACTGGGCCAACGATATATTCGCCGCCGCCGCGTGCAACTGGACTCCGGCGCCGGCTGAGCATTCCGCTTGCGTGCTCTTTGTGCCGGTCTTGTCGGATCCCGCGGCCGCGCAACGTTGTTGGGCGATCCTGTCGGACGCCGAGCAGCAGCGGGCGGCGCGATTCCTCACCGAGGAGAGCCGGACCCACTTCACACAGCGGCGCGCGTTTCGCCGCTACTGTGGCGCCCTCGCGCTCGCAGCGCCGCGGCCCCTGTCGCAGATCCAATTCCAGGAGACCGAGAACGGGCGCCCTTACCTGCCCGATCTGCCAGACGTCTGGTTCAGCTTCTCCTCCTGCCCGCTGGGCTTTCTCGCGGCGTGGTCGTCGACACACGGCGTCGGCGTCGACATCGAGGATCCAGCGCGGGACTTGGAGGCGGTCGAGCTCGCCCAACGGTTCTTCTCGCCGGCTGAGGCGAAGGCCGTCCGAGAGGTCGATGGTCAGGCGCGTCAGCGGACCTTCTTCCAACTGTGGAGCCTCAAGGAAGCGGCGCTGAAATCCATTGGCGAGGGACTGCCCTACGGCCTCGACGCGTTCGCGTTCGAGCGCGTGCCAGACCTTCGTATCGCTCATGCGCCCCGCGACCATGGCGGACCGGAGCGATTCGACGCCCACCTCATCGAGGGCGCGGGCAGTTGCGCCGCACTTGTGCTTCGCGAGCACCTGTTCCAGGCTGCAAAGTGGCTCTGACGGGGGGATAAACGGGGGGCATTGGCCTATGAGATGCATCGTAAAGTGGTGGATTGTTTTCCCAATCCTGCCGTTTGCATTGAGCGCCGGTAGCCTGGCCCAAAGCGCCGAACCGCTGTGTGTGCGCGACCCTGCGCAAATGCCTGCCAGCTGGCGGCCGTCGGCTGAGCTGCAACCGCACCTCAATCCCACGCCCTGGTCGCGGAGCGAAGCGAGGGATGCCAAGCGCGCCATCGAAACGGCGCTGGATGAAATGATCGGCTACTTCCAGCGTAAGCCTGCGGCGGTTCAAACCCTGTGGGACGATGCAATCGAGGCGCTAATCCAGGTCACGTATGCAAGCGCGAACGCGCCGGAGCTCGACGCGAAGGTACGCGCTGCAGCGCGCAGCAACCTGACGGCGCTGGTCACTCCTTATCTGAACCGCAACGCAGAAGCGGCGAGGTGCAGCGAATTTGAGCGCCTGTTGCCCCTCACCTTATTCGCACACAGGCTTTATCCCGCCGGCGACATGCGCACAGGTGCGATAACGACACGTACCAATGCTGCCTATTGCGCCTGTGGCTCGCTCAAGGCGGCGACGGGGTATGATCTTGAAGAGTTCCTTGCTGACCAGCAAGGCGCTCCTGAGACATTCGACGAGTCTCAGGAAGCCGAAAAGGCCCAAGATCTGGAGGACCTCGAGGATCTGTTCGATCTCTCTTTGTGGTCGCTTTGGCTAATAGAGGCCGAGCTCTATCCGGATATCGAGCTGCCTGACGAAGCCCGCAATTTCGCTCCGAAGGTTTGGAAATACTTTGAGACCTTTCGGCTCGACGGGGCGAGCGAGTATGAGGACGGGGCAAAGGACGAAGTGTTCTTCAAGATTGCAGACCTCGCCACCCACATCGCCCACATTCCGACCGGCGTTCACCGATTTGCGCTCTACGAGGCGGATTGGCCCAAGCTCTACCGCTTTCACCGCGAGAACTTCTATCCTGTGCTGCAGGCAGGCGATATCGACCTGTTTGCGTCGTTTGTGGATTCGCTGCGTCAGTACGGCTGCACTGCGGAGAATGACGCGCAGGTGCGTGACGGTACGCGCTACCTGCTCAAGATCTTTCACGACAACGACGACCGCTGGATGGTCCACCGTCGGGGTGAGCAGATGAGCGCCGACATCGATGACTACGCCCTCATCCACCGCCCTTGGACCGCGGTTCTGGGTCTTCGCGCTCGGCATCCAGAGCCGCCGGGCCCTGGCACTTATGGCGGCATTGTTCGCCGCTGGCTGCGGCCGCCCAAGAAGTGACGCTTCGCGCAGCGGCGCCTCAATGCAATCTAATCTGCGTTGAGCTCACACCGCTCCCTTGCCCTTGGATATCAGCACGTCGAGCGCGCGCGTGATCAGCGGGTCGACCCCGTTCTCGAGATCGGCCTTCGTATTAAAAAGCTCGATGTCGACGGGGACGCCCTTGCCCTCGTAGCACACCATGTCGGCCGAATAGTACACTTGGTACGACAGGCAGTAGTCCCAGCCGTTGGGGAGCGTCTTGTCGAGGGTGTAGGAGAAGATGCCGTTGGTATGATCGCCGACGATCGTCACATGCGGGAGCTCGCGGATGGCCAACGCAAAGGCCTCGCCGCCGCTGAAGACGAACTCGCAAGTCAGCAGCACGATGGGGCCGGTAAACTGCATCTCGCCTTGCGGTTCGAGATGCCAGGTCTTGAGCGGCTTATAATCATCTTCGCTCGGGCCGATTTTCGTCCTTCTGTGGAAGGCTACGCGCCTACTATCGCAGAACCGGTCGATGATCATGATGGCGATGTCATCCTCGCCGCCCGGGCAGTCGCGGATGTCGATGATGAACCCCTTCAGATCCGCAAAGTCGCGCGCAATCTTATCGAGAGCGGCCGTGAGTTTGCGCTTCTTGACGTCCTCGAGCTCGAGGATGCGCATGTAGCCGAAGTCCTGCGACCGGCAGTAATGGAGCATCCAAGCCTCAGTCGCTTCAGGTTGCCCGAAGCCGTTGTCGACGAGTGTCTTCGCGGTCGTCTTGAAGAGCTGCTTGATCTGCCGGCTCGTGAACTCTCTGGTGAACCGGGTCTTCTTCTCTGCGGTGAAGAACCGCTTCTTGCGGTCCTTGCCGGTTTTGTCTTCCAGCTCGACATGCCCGTCATTCAACGGATCGAGCATCTGGCAGAGGATGTCGAAGAGCTCGTCGTCGCTGGTCTTGGCGGTGACCTTGGATCTGTATGAATCGTACTGGTTTTTCCAGTCGACGTTCCTCAGTGCGAAGAAGGGATACCTGTCGCGAAACGTCTGCCACAGCTCTTCGAAATTTTGTTCAGGATCGCGGCGGGTCATGGCTCTGTCGATCTGGCTTGGCTGCGCCGTTGCATCTCACGTCGGGCGAGAATTCAATATATGCGAAAGGGGCGCGTGGTTGGGCAATTGTCGAATGCGGATGAGGTCCGCTCTGGGTCATGAGCGTCCGTCGGAGCGGTGGCGGGAACTAGTCCGCTTTTCCCTCATGAGCGGTCACGCAGCGCCATCACGTCGTCGTCGGCGAAGGGCCAAATGCTTCCTGCTGATGTGACCCCTGTCCTTTACCCAGCGGGGACTCGAAACACTGCGGTGCTTTATCGTCAGATATTTATACAGTTTTAATGAGAGCCACTTTGACCCAAACAAGCTATTTGAACACGCAGCCATAGACCGCAGCTGAGTACCCTTTTACAATATTGGTTGGCCGGCCGCACAACAGCGTAACTTTTTCGCCCGAATTGATTTTTATTGCAGCTTCCTCTTGAGAGCTATCCAAGTACGCCATGACTTTTTTGTATTGACCAATGCGCAGTTGAACTAACGGCCCCGACCCAAAATAACCGTTTCCAAAATTCTCGACGACGCCCACAAGAAGCAGCCCCTTTGCTTTCTCGACTTCACGACGGACCCTGAGCTCATTATTCCCGACGCGTTCAAGCAATTCAGCCGCCGTCATTTTTAGCGGCAGAGGTTCTGCTGGTTTAGGTGGGGACACGATCTTGGGAACGATCAGCTCGGCTTTGGTGCGCCTCGGACCGAGATACTTGTCCCACAATTGCGGGAGAACGCCTTTGGCCTGTCCCACTTTTTGTCCCACTATTTTGATGCGCTGTAGTGAGCTTTGGCAAGCTGGCGTGAGCCGTTATGCACACCTGATGTGTGAGGCAACTGATTGGTTTGGCTGTTCTTATTTGCGCTTATGAGATCATCTGCGGCACTACGAGCATTCATGCGCTATCCGGCGCTGGCGGATGGGGTGGGATTCGAACCCACGGTGGGCTTGCACCCACGCCGGTTTTCAAGACCGGTGCCTTAAACCACTCGGCCACCCATCCTTACGCGGCCACAGCCAGCGCGGCCGCCGCGGACCCTATATCCCTCCACCGATCCCCTCAAGTCGTTCGCTTTTTACGCAATCCTAAGCCTGTTTTGTCATGCTTCCCGCGTCCCGGCGGACCCAGTGCGCACTCAGGCTGGCGCCGGGCGCAAGCGTGGGCAGTGCGGGTATGCGTGTGCGTGGCGGGGATTTCACATCTGCGAGCGGTCTTGCGTGCGATGACGCCCGGGCGCCGTCGGCGCTTTGCCGTACAACTCTTGTCGCGCTTCTCCTCATTCCGCTCGCCGCATGTGCGCAGGGCGGCTCCGACCCCGATCTCGGCGTGGCCGCCAGCCCGCGCCTGACCTCCAGCAATGCGGTCCCGAAGGGCGGGGGCGTCTACAAGGTTGGCAACCCCTACCAGGTCGCCGGGCGCTGGTACGTGCCGCGCGAGGTGGAGCACTACGATCAGTCGGGCACGGCCTCCTGGTACGGTTCCGCCTTCCATGGCCGGCGCACGGCCAACGGCGAGATCTACGACATGAATGCGCTGACGGCCGGGCACCCGACGCTGCCGTTGCCGTCCTATGCCTACGTCACCAACCTCGACAACGGGCGCACGATCCTGGTGCGCATCAACGATCGCGGTCCCTACGTCGCCAATCGTCTCATCGACCTGTCGCGCCGCTCCGCCGCCGAGCTCGGCTATAAGCAGCACGGTCTGGCGCGCGTGCGCGTGCGTTACGCGGGGCGCGCGCCGCTCGACGGCAACGATTTGGCCGAGCGCCGTCATCTGGCGCAGCAGCCGTGGTATCGTGGCAACGTCAACGTGGCGCAGGTCGAGACCTCCGACATCTCCACCGGCACCATTGCCGACCCGGCGACGACGGCAAGCTGGACCTTGGCGGCGTATCGCCAGCGTATGCTCGCCGCCTCGCGCGGCGCAGCGGAGCCGGCAGCACTGGGCGGGCCGGAGCGTGCCGCCGACATCGGACCCTTCGAATCGCGTGCGGAGGCGGAGCGCATGCGCCACGAGATGCAGGACCCCGGCGCGATCGTGATTGTGAGTGGCGCGCAAGAGTCCTATTTCGTTCGCCTCGGTGCTCGTGTAAGCAGCGGCGGCGCGCGCGCGGGGCTGCGGCCGTAGTGGACAGCACGTAGGGCTACGCCGTTGACACCGGCGCCCGCCTGATCTGATGATGGCAGCAACCATCACAAGGTGTGGACACAAGCTGTGAAGACGACGCTGTCGTTTCCCGCTAAGCATCTCATCGTAAAGCGATTCCTGCGCTTTCTTGGCGTCGGGCTCGCTACCTTGGCGCTGACCTCGGCAGGCTACGCCGACGCCAACAGCGGCAATTTCGGCACGCGCGCCAAGGCCGCCTTCCTGCTGGACGCCGACACCGGCGCCATTCTCTACCAGCACAACGCCGACGAGCAGCTGCCCCCGGCCAGCATTACCAAGCTGATGACGGCCGAGCTCGTCTTCCAGGCGATCAAGGACAACCGCCTCAAGCTCGACGACCAGCTGACCATGAGCGTGCACGCCTGGCGCACGGGCGGCGCGCCCTCGCGCACCTCCTCGATGTTCGTGCCGGTCAACACCACCGCCTCGGTCGACGATCTGCTGCGCGGCATGATCATCCAGTCCGGCAACGACGCAGCGATCGCGTTTGCGGAGGGCATGGCCGGCACCGAGGAGGCGTTCGCCAAGCGCATGAATGCCGAGGCCCAGCGCATCGGGCTCAGCAAGTCGCACTTTATGAATCCGTCGGGTCTGTACGATCCCGAGCACCTGATGACGGCGCGCGACATCGCGATGCTCACCGACTACATCATCAAGAACCACCCCCAGTTCTACAAGATCTTCTCGCAGCCGATGTTCGAGTACCGTCGCTTCAAGTTCCGCAACCGCAATCCGTTGCTGTTCATGGATATCGGTGCCGACGGCGTCAAAACCGGCATGGTGAAGGAATCGGGCTACAATCTCGTCGGCTCGGCCGTGCAGGACGGTAAGCGGCTCATCGGCGTGGTGCTGGGGCTTCCCACCAAAAAGGACGCGGCATCGGAGGCGCGCCGGCTGCTCGAGTGGGGCTTCCACAGCTTCGCGCCCTTCAAGCTGTTCGACGCCGGCGAGACGGTCGGCATGGCGCGCGTGTGGGGCGGGGAAAGCTTCTACGTGCCGCTCACCGGCAAGGGTCCCGTCACCGTCATTCTGCCGCGCGTGCCCGTCAACCCGCGTTTGCGGGCCGAGATCACCTACGACGGCCCCCTGAAGCCGCCGATCAAGAAGGGCGATCGGGTGGCGACCCTGCGCGTCACGAGCCAGACCAATTCCGTCAACGAGGTGCCGCTCTACGCGGCCGAGGATGTGGAGCCGGGCGGGCTGGTGCGCCGCGGCCTCGAC
Source organism: uncultured Alphaproteobacteria bacterium (assembly GCA_963776675.1). Lineage (GTDB taxonomy): Bacteria > Pseudomonadota > Alphaproteobacteria > Rhizobiales > Hyphomicrobiaceae > Hyphomicrobium_A. The sequence goes on from CAVZNR010000032.1 coordinate 46,312, forward strand.
TCGCTGGCGCATCTGGCCTTTGGCTGGGTGCTCTAGCCCGTCCCGTGGTGCCATGATACGCACGCTGTGAGCCGGCCGTCGCCCGTGGCGGCGGCACCCAGGGCAACCAGAAGAGCGGCATGGCGGCGGGCAAGTTCATCACCTTCGAAGGCGGCGAGGGCTCGGGCAAGTCGACCCAGGCCCAGCGCCTCGCCGAGCGCCTTGCCGCGCGCGGCATCGAGACGATCGTGACGCGCGAGCCCGGCGGCTCGCCTTTCTCCGAGGCCCTGCGCACGCTCATCCTCGATCCCGACACGCCGCCGCATTCGGCGCTGTCGGAGGCGCTGCTGTTTTTCGCGGCGCGCGCCGATCACCTGGAAAAGACCATCCGGCCCGCGCTCAACGCTGGGCGCTGGGTCATCTGCGACCGCTTCTCCAATTCGACGCGCGTCTATCAGAGCGAGGCGGGCGGCCTTCCCGGCGAGATATTCGACGCGCTCGAGGAGATGGTCGTGGCGCCCACGACCCCCGATCTCACGCTGATCCTCGATCTGCCGGCCGAGCTGGGTCTGGGCCGCGCCCACGACCGGCGCCTCAGCGCCGCGAGCGAGGGACCCGCGGATGCGTACGAGAAGCGCGACCTGACCTATCACTGGAAGCTGCGCGAGGCGTTCGCCGCAATTGCCCGCGCCGAGCCCGACCGCTGCGTGCTCGTCGATGGCGCGGTGGAGGCAGCGGCCGTAGCGGATGCCGTCTGGCGCGCCGTCGAGACGCGGCTCCTCGCCGAGGCACGCTGATGGCCCGCGCGCCCGCCGCCGCCGTCATGGAGGAGCGGCCCGAGGCCGACCGCCTGGAAGGATTCCCGCATCCGCGCGCGACAGCCAAGCTCTTCGGGCACGAGCCGGCCGAGCGCGCGCTCGCCGAGGCGCTCGCCTCGGGGCGCATGCACCATGCCTGGCTGCTCGCCGGCCCGCCCGGCATCGGCAAGGCGACGCTCGCCTATCGCTTCGCGCGTGCCGCGCTCGCCGATCCTGTCGAGCGCAGCACCACCGACCTGACGGTGCCGGACGACTCACGCGCCGCCCGTCAGGTGCGCGCGCTGTCCCACCCGGGCCTGCTCGTCATCCGCCGTCCGTGGGACGACAAGGCCAAGCGCTTTGCCACCACCATTCCCGTCGACGAGGTGCGCAAGCTTCGCTCTTTCCTCAGCCACAGCGCGGCGGAAGCCGCCTGGCGCGTCGTCGTCGTCGACGATGCCAACGAGCTCAACGTCAACGCGGCCAACGCGCTGTTGAAATCGCTGGAGGAGCCGCCGGCGCGCACGGTGTTTCTGCTGGTGGCACCGGCGCCCGGCCGTCTGCTGCCGACGATCCGCTCGCGCTGCCGCACGCTGCATCTGGCGCCGCTCGAAGGTGCGACCTTGCGTGCCGCAGCAACCCAGGCGCTCGCCGCTGCGGACGTGGATGCGCCGGCCGAGGCCGATTGGCCCAAGCTCGAGCGCCTCGCGGAAGGCAGCGTCGGCCGTCTGCTCGGGCTGTGGCACGCCGGCGGCCTCGATCTCTACGACCGCATCGCCGCGCTCACGACAGCGCTGCCGCGCGTCGACTGGCGCGCCGCGCACGCGCTTTCCGACGAGCTGCAGCCTGCCGCCGCACAACCGCGGTTCGAGCTGTTTTTCGAGCTGCTCCTGACCGAGCTGGCCCGCCTCATTCGCGCCCAGGCGGCGGGGGAAGGGCCCCCGGAGGAGCGCGAGCGCGCCCGCCGCCTCATCGGCGAGGAGCGACTTGCCTCGTTTGCCGGCCTGTGGGAAAGAATTGGCCGCAACAAGGCCGAGACCCTGGCACTCAATCTCGATCGCAAGTCGCTCGTGCTGGAGACGATCGGTGCACTGGCGGCGGCCGCCGAGGTCCGCAAGCCCGCCTAGTCAATGCTCGCCTGGAGAGAGGCCAAGAGATGCGCAGGTTGAAAGAGAACGCGAGCCAGCGCCTCGTCCGAATGTGATCCGGACGGCGATCGACGTCGCCGCGCGACCCCCTGCCAAACTGCAATTCTCTCAGCACGAGGACACCGGTCCCATGAGCGGGCGCCCGAAGTTCTACATCACCACGGCCATTTCCTACCCCAACGGCGTGCCGCACATCGGTCATGCCTACGAGGCGATCGCGACCGACACCATCGCGCGCTTCGAGCGGCTCGACGGCAAGGACGTCTATTTCCTCACCGGCACCGACGAGCACGGCCTCAAGATGAAGCAGACGGCGGTCAAGGAGGGCATGACCCCGCGCGAGCTCGCCGACCGCAACGCCAAACGCTTCCGCGAGATGGCCGGCGTCCTGGGCCTGTCCAACGACGACTTCATCCGCACCACCGAGGAGCGCCACTACCGTGCATCGGAGGAGATCTGGCGGCGTATGGAGAAGGCCGGCGACATTTTCCTCAAGAACTACGGCGGCTGGTACTCGGTGCGCGACGAGGCGTTCTACGCCGAGAGCGAGACCGTTGTCGGCCCCGATCATGTGCGCCGCGGCCCGCAAGGCACGCCGGTGGAGTGGACGGAGGAGGAGACCTACTTCTTCCGCCTCTCGGCGTACGAGGACAAGCTCTTGCGCCATTACGAGGCAAACCCCGACTTCATCCTGCCGCCGGAGCGCCGGAACGAGGTCGTGAGCTTCGTCAAAGGCGGCCTTGAGGATCTTTCCATCTCGCGCACGACGCTCGACTGGGGCATTCCCGTCCCCGAGCCCAAGCGCGAGGACGGCAAGAATGCGCCTCAGCACGTCATGTACGTGTGGGTCGATGCCCTGACGAACTACATCACCGGCGTCGGGTTTCCCGATGAGAAGTCGCCGCTCTGGCATTATTGGCCGGCCGACGTGCACGTCATCGGCAAGGACATCCTGCGCTTTCACGCGGTCTACTGGCCGGCCTTCCTGATGTCGGCGGGATTGCCGCTGCCCGCGCGCGTGTTCAGCCACGGCTTCGTCTTGAGCAAAGGCGAGAAGATGTCGAAGTCGGTCGGCAACGTCGTCGATCCCTTCGACCTCGTGCACGCCTATGGGCTGGATCCCGTGCGCTACTTCTTCCTGCGCGAGGTGAACTTCGGCCAGGACGGCAACTACAGCCCCGAGGCGATCGCCAACCGCATCAATGCCGATCTGGCCAACGACCTCGGCAACCTGGCCCAGCGCTCGCTGTCGATGATCGCCAAGAACTGCGACGGTAAGGTGCCCGAGCCCGGCGCCTTCACGGCCGAGGACGAGGCCATTCTCGCCGCCGCCGACGCCATGCACGCGCGGGCGCGCGAGGCCATGGACCGGCAGGCCATCACCAAATACCTCGACGCGGTGTGGGCGGTCGTGTCGGAGGCCAACCGCTATTTCGCCGGCGAGGAGCCGTGGGCGAAAAAGAAGACCGACGTCAAGCGCATGGAGACCATTCTCTATGTGACGGCGGAGGTCGTGCGCCAGGTTGCCGTGCTCGCCGCGGCCGTGATGCCGCACTCGGCTGATAAGCTCTTAGGGCTTCTGGGGCAGGCTGAGGATAGGCGCTCGTTCGCCGCGCTCGGACCGGGTGGGCGGCTCGTGCCGGGCGCCTTTCTGCCCGAGCCGCAGGGCGTGTTTCCGCGCTACGTCGATCCCGAGGCGGAGGCGCAGCAGGCCGCAGCGAAGGGTCAGCAGAAAGGCAAGGACAAGCCGCAGACCCCGTCGAAGGCAAAGCCACAGAAGAAGAAGTCCACCTCATGATGCTCGTCGACCATCACTGCCACCTCGATTTCCCGCAGCTCGCCGAGGACCGCGCCGGTCTTCTGGCGCGCGCGCGGGGGGCCGGCGTCGGCGTGATGGTCACCATCTCGACGCGCATCAAGAACCTGCCCGAGCTGCTCGCGATCGCCGAGGCCAACGACAACGTCTACTGCTCGGTGGGCACGCACCCGCACAACGCGCACGAGGAGCTCGACATTTCCGCTCGAGGAGATCGTGCGTCTGTCGGAGCACCCGAAAGTGGTCGCCATCGGCGAGGCGGGGCTCGACTACTATTACAAGCACTCCACGCCCGAGGCGCAGGCCGAAGGCTTCCGCCGCCACATTGCAGCGGCACGGCAGACCGGTCTGCCGCTCGAGATCCACACGCGCGACGCCGACGCCGACACCGCCGCGATCCTGGAGGAGGAGCATGCCAAGGGCCCGTTCCCGGCGATCCTGCACTGCTACACCGGGGGGCCGGATCTCGCTGCACGCGCCCTGGCGCTCGGCCTCTACGTGTCTTTCACCGGCGTCGTGACGTTCAAGAAGTCGGACGCCTTGCGCGAGATCGCCGCGTCCGTGCCGCTCGACCGCCTGCTGGTCGAAACGGATGCGCCGTTCCTGGCGCCCGAGCCCTATCGCGGCAAGACCAATGAGCCGTCCTACGTCGTGTACACGGCCAAGACGCTGGCCAGGGTGAAGGGCATCTCGGAGGAGGAGCTGGCCGCCGCGACCACGGAGAACTTTTTCCGTCTGTTCGGCAAGGTTCCCCGCCCCAAGGCCGAAGGTACCGCCGCCGCATGAGCTTTCGCGCCACGATCCTCGGCTGCGGCTCCTCCGGCGGCGTGCCGCGCATCGGCACCATGTGGGGCGCGTGCGACGGGACCAACCCCAAGAACCGGCGCCGCCGCTGCAGCCTGCTGGTCGAGCGCCTTGGGCCCGAGCGGCACACCACCGTGCTCGTCGACAGCTCGCCCGACTTGCGCGAGCAGCTCTTGTCCGTGCGCGCCGAAGCGCTCGACGCGGTGCTCTACACCCACGATCACGCCGACCACACGCACGGCATCGACGACTTGCGCATGGTCGCCTACGCCATGAAGCGGCGCCTCGACGTGTGGGCCGATACGCCGACGCTCGCGAGCCTGGAGGAGCGCTTCCGCTACTGCTTCAAGGAGCTGCCGGGATCCAACTACCCGCCCATCCTGCGCGCGCACACCATCGAGCCCGGGAAGCGGGTCTGCGTCGAAGGGCCGACGGGGGTGATCGAGGCGCTGGCGGTCCCGCAGGAGCACGGCGACATCGGCACGCTCGGCTTCCGCTTCGGCGGGCTCGCCTATTCCCCCGACATCAGCGGGCTTCCCGTCACGTCGGTGCCGCTGCTGGAAGGCCTCGACGTGTGGATCATCGATGCCTTGCGCTTCAACCCGCACCCGAGCCACTTCTCGGTCAAGCAGGCGCTGCAATGGATCGAGCGGCTGCGCCCGAAGCGCGCCATCCTCACGCACATGACCGCCGACCTCGACTACGAGGCGCTGAAGCGCGATCTGCCGGCCGGCGTCGAGCCCGCCTACGACGACATGGTCGTGGCGTTCTAAGTCGGGGTCTGGCCTTCCGGGTCCTGACAGCTTGGGTCGCGTGCCATTGTCAGCCGGCTCTTCCGCTGCGCGCGTTTTCACCCACTCGCGGAAATTGACGGTGTCACCGTTGAGGTCGCACTGGGGCGATAGCAGCTCCAAAAACAGCGGCACGATATCCTGCGGTGTCGGCAAGCTCTCGGGGTCCTCGCCGGGAAAGGCCTTGGCGCGCATCTGCGTGCGCACGCCGCCGGGATCGATGAGGTTGGCGCGGACGGTCGTTTCGGCCAGCTCGTGCGCGTAGGTCTTGACCAGCGCCTCGAGTCCCGCCTTCGACACGGCGTAGGGACCCCAGTAGGCGTACTTGCCACTCGCCCGCCCGGTGGAGGTGGCGAACACCGCGCGACCGGCCTCGGCGCGCTTTAAAAGCGGGTCGAGCGTGCGGATCAGCCGCCAGTTGGCCGACAGATTGATGTCGATGACGGCCTCCCAGGCATCCTCCGTCACGTGATGGAGCGGCGACAGCGGGCCCAGTATGCCCGCGCACGCGACGAGAATGTCGAGCTTGCCCCAGCGCTGAAACAGCGTCGGTCCGATCTGGTCGATCTTGTCGCCGCTGCGCAGATCGAGCGGAAGCAGGGTGGCCTTGCCGCCGGCGGTGCGGATCTCGTCGTCGAGCTCTTCCAGCCCCCCGACCGTCCGCGCCGTGATCACCACGTGCGCACCCTCTTTGGCCAGGGCCAGCGCCACGGCGCGGCCGATGCCACGCGAGGCACCCGTGACGAAGGCGAGGCGGTCCTTGAGCGGTTTCTTGGTCTTCATGGGTCTCACAGGAGCACGCCGACAGGCTACTCCTATGAGTGCTAGCCGTCAGCCCCGACCGAGGCAAGCCCAAGCGCCCGTCCTGGTTTCCAGGACGACCTAGACCTTTGGCTAACGAGAGAAAACCGGCTGTCTCAGCCCACCTCGGCCAGCAGCGACAGCTGGCGGGGCATGGTCTGGCCGGTCTGGTCGGTGAGCGGCGTGGGGTACTCGCCCGTGAAGCAATGGTCGGTGAACTGCGGGCTGCGGGCGTCGCGGTGATCGAGGCCCACCGAGCGGTAGATGCCGTCGACGGAGAGGAAGGCCAGCGAGCTTGCGCCGAGGAACGCGCGCATGCCTTCCAGGTCCTTATTGGCCGCGAGCAGGTCGATCTTGTCGGGCGTGTCGATGCCGTAATAATCGGAGTGCGTGATCGGCGGCGAGGCGATGCGCATGTGCACTTCCTTGGCGCCGGCCTCGTACATGAGCTGCACGATCTTCTTCGATGTGGTGCCGCGCACGACGCTGTCGTCGACGAGCACGATGCGGTTGCCGCGGATGACGCTGGCATTGGCCGAGTGCTTGAGCTTGACGCCGAGTGCGCGGATCTGCTGCTCGGGCTCGATGAAGGTGCGCCCGACGTAGTGGTTGCGGATGATGCCGAGCTCGAAGGGCACGCCGGCCTCTTGCGCAAAGCCGATGGCGGCGGGCACGCCGGAATCCGGGATCGGCACGATGACGTCGGCGGCAACCGCCGACTCGCGCGCCAGCTGCACGCCCATTTGCTTGCGGATGTCGTACACGGTGCGCCCGGCGATGACGGAGTCGGGGCGCGCGAAATAGATGTACTCGAAGATGCAGGGCCGCGCCGGCCGCAAGGGGAAGGGCCGATGGCTCTCGAGCCCGGCCTCGGTGATCACCACCACCTCGCCGTTCTCGACCTCGCGCACGAACTCCGCGCCGACCATATCGAGCGCGCACGTCTCCGAGGCGAGCACGTAGGACGCGCCGAGCCGGCCGATCACGAGCGGGCGGATGCCGATCGGATCGCGGGCGCCGATCAGCATGTCGTTGGTCAGGCACACCAGCGCATAGGCGCCTTCGATCTGGCGCAGCGCCTCGACGAAGCGCTCGACAACACGGCGCTTCTTGGAGCGGGAGAGGAGATGAAGGATGACCTCGGTGTCGGAGGTCGACTGACAGATGGCGCCCGAGGAGATCAGCTCCTGGCGCACGGTCAGCGCATTGGTGAAGTTGCCGTTGTGGCCGACGGCGAAGCCGCCCGTGTCGATGTCGGCGAACAGCGGCTGCACGTTGCGCATCACCGCGTCGCCCGTCGTCGAGTAGCGGTTGTGGCCGATGGCGAGGTGGCCCTGCAGGCGCTGGATGACGCTGGCGCGCGAGAAGTTGTCGCCGACGAGCCCCATGCGGCGCTCTTGATGGAACTGCGCGCCGTCGTAGGAGACGATGCCGCAGGCTTCCTGTCCGCGGTGCTGCAGCGCGTGCAAGCCCAGCGCGGTGATGGCGGCGGCTTCCGGGTGTCCAAAAACACCGAAGACCCCGCATTCCTCGCGGAGTCTATCGTCGCCGTAGCGCAGGTACCCAGGGCCTCGCAGCCTGTGTTCGTCTTCGAGCCTTTGAGTCATGGGTCACCTCCCGCTGGTGCCGCTGACGCCCGACGAAGGAACGCTATCGTTAACGCAAGCTTGCGCGCGCGGATCAGCTGGCGCGCACCTGCCACGTGACACAAATATGATACTTTGCGCGCGCTTCAAGCGCTAATTCGTCGCCCCACCCGTTTTTCAGGCTCCCTTGCTGCTCCTCCACGGGCGCTTCGCCCGGCGGAGCGGTCAGGGAGGAGGGCATGTAGGACTCGAGCATATAGCGCAGGCTGTCCCCTGTCCCCTTGATGTAGGGGAGCGACTTGGCCTCCCGCACCCAAGGGTAGTGCTGGGTCGTGTCGGGGAAGAAGGCCTCATAGAACATGTAGGGGATCACGATCAGGATGAACCCCCGCGCCACACCGAACAGGAATCCCAAGACCCGGTCGACCATGCCGATGCGGCTGTCGAGGATGGTGTCGGAGATGCGTGCCGTGATCAGGTGGACGACGATCAGCACGATGAGGAAGATGATGGCGCCCACGACGATCTGCGCCACGGCCACCTGAGTGCCCATCTGCTGGGCCATCTCCTGGGCAAACGGCTTGTGGAACATCACGAAGTAGAGGACGGCGGCGGCGGCAACCGCCCAGGAGATGATCGACAGCATCTCGCGCGCAAAGCCGCGGTACATGGCCAGCAGGCCCGAGATGAAGCACACGGCGATCAGCGCGGCGTCGAGATAGGTAATCGGTCCCAGCATGGTCGCCCCGTGATCGCGGCCCTAGAGATGGTAAACGGCGCTTGTTGTCAGTCGCATGGCGGGGCCGTGTCCGCAAGGTCCCTGACGTGCGCCACCCGGGTCAGCTCGAGCTTGAGGGCGCCCGTGTCGAGCTCACCTTGGGCCGGCAGCAACGCCTGGCGAAACCCCAGTTTTTGGGCCTCTTTGAGGCGCGGAGTCATCAGCGGGATGGCGTTGAGGGCACCCGACAGCGACACTTCGCCGAAGTGGACGCGGTGTCGCGGAACGGCAACACCGGACAGGGATGAGAGCAGGGCGGCCGCCGCGGCCAGGTCGGCGGCGGGCTCGTTGATCTTCAGGCCGCCCGCCACGTTGAGATAGACGTCATGGCCGGCAAAGGAGACGCCGGCGCGCGCTTCAAGCACGGCAAGCAGCATGGCGAGCCGATTTGAGTCCCAGCCGACGACGGCGCGCCGCGGCGTGCCGAGCCCCGACGGCGCCACCAGCGCCTGGATCTCGACCAGCAAGGGCCGCGTGCCTTCGATGCCGGCGAACACCGCCGCCCCCGGGCTCGAGGCGTCGCGGTCGCCTAAGAACAGCTCGGAAGGGTTCTGCACCTCGCGCAGGCCCTCCGAGGCCATCTCGAACACCCCGATCTCGTCGGTGGCGCCGTAGCGGTTCTTGACCGCGCGCAGGATGCGGTAGGTGTGCCCGCGGTCGCCTTCGAAATACAACACGGTGTCGACCATGTGCTCGATCACCTTCGGCCCGGCGATCTGACCGTCCTTGGTGACGTGCCCGACGAGCAGCATGGCGCAGCCGGCGGTCTTGGCGTAGCGGATGAGCGCCTGCGCGGCGGCACGCACCTGGCTCACGGTGCCGGGTGCGGCTTCCAGCGTCTCCGCCCACAGCGTCTGGATGGAATCGATGACGACGAGGTCGGCGCGCGGGCCGGCCTCGAGCGTGGCGAGGATGCTCGCGAGGCTGGTCTCGCAGGCGAGATCGACGGGCGCCTCGCTAAGCCCCAGCCGTTCGGCGCGCAGACGCACCTGTGCGGCCGCTTCCTCGCCCGAGAAGTAGAGGGCGCGACGTCCGGCATTCGCGAGCGCCGCGGCGAGCTGCAACAGCAGCGTCGACTTGCCGACGCCCGGCTCGCCGCCGATGAGCAGCGCCGATCCCGGCACGATGCCGCCGCCAGTCACACGGTCGAGCTCGGCAAAGCCGGTGGAGAAGCGCGGCGCCTCGGCGCTTCTGCCCTTGAGGCTTTCGAGCGCGATGACGCGACCCGATCCCTTGCGCGCAAGCCCCGTTCCTGGCGGCGGGATCGCCTCGGCCTCCTCGGTGAGCGTGTTCCATTCTCCGCACGAGGGGCACTTGCCCGCCCAGCGCGGCGAGAAGGCCCCACAGTTCTGGCACACGAACGTCGTCTTGATCGCCTTGGCCATCGTCTCAGCCGCGCTCGTCGACATAGACGCGGTGGAAGCGGGGGCCGAGCCGGGTCAGCACCTCGTAGCCGATGGTGCCGGCGGCACGACCCACCATCTCGATGGGAAGATCGGGCCCTACGAGGTCGGCCCAATCGCCGCGTTCGGGCGCGGGATCCTCGATCCCCGTTACGTCGACGGTAATCAGATCCATGGAGACGCGTCCGACGATGGGCGCGCGCTTGCCGCGCAACGCGACCCAGCCGCCTTCGGTCTCGTTGGTGGCGCTCGCCTGGCGGAACACGCCGTCGGCGTAGCCGGCGGCGATGGTCGCGATGCGGCGCGGGCTTGTCGCGCGATAGCTCGCCGAATAGCCGATGCGGCCGCCCACGGCGACGTCGTGCACTTGCAGGATGCGCGCCTTCACGCGCACGATCGGCGCCACGGGCGCAGAGCGTCCAGGCGCCGCCTGGCCGCCATAGAGGGCATAGCCCGGGCGCACGAGATCGAGATGGAAGTCCGATCCCAGCATCAGACCGTCGGAGGCGGCGAGACTCGCCCGGGCCGGCGGCAGGCCGGAGCGCAGGCGATGAAAGACGTCGAGCTGCTCGCGGTTCATCGGGTGGGCGGATTCATCGGCGCAGGCCAGGTGGCTCATGACGAGCGCGATGTCGAGGCGCTGCAGCAGAGCGGAGTCGCGGGCGAGCTCGCGCACCTCTTTTGCGCCCATGCCGAGACGATGCAGACCGGTGTCGACGTGCAGTGCGGCGGCCGGCGCGCGCGTACCGTTGTTGGCGAGCAGGCTCCACGCGCGCGCGTCCTCCAGGCTGGTGAGCGCCGGGACGACGCCTAGCCGTTCTAGATCGCGCGCTGTTCCCGGCAACAAGCCGTCGAGCACATAGACCACCGCGCTGGGGACGAGCTCGCGCGCCTGCGCGGCCTCGTCCAGCGTGGCGACGAAGAAGGAGCGGCATCCCGCATTGTAGAGCGCGGGGATAACGCGGGCCGCACCCACACCGTAGGCGTCGGCCTTCACCACGGCGCCGCATTCCGCCGGCGCCACGTGGTGGGCAAGTGCCTGCCAATTGGCGGCGAGCTGCGCCAGATCGACGAGGATGACGCCGGTCGCGCCTGCGGGGATCGAGGCCGTCGCGTCGGCAGGCGTCCGGGCACGCGCAGGCACCGGCGCCGCTACCGTCGCCGTAGTCTCCGCGCGGGGTGTCCGGCGGGCCTGGATGTCGCGCACGAGGGTCTCCCCCGAGAAGCCTCAAGGAGATGCAATCCTAGCGGAGAATCGCGGTTGAAACGAGGCCTCTAACCGACGTAGTCGGGCACCTGATAGTCGCGCACCAGGTTGGAGAAGCGGGTAAATTGCGCCTCAAAGGCGAGCGGCACGGTGCCCGTGGGGCCATGGCGCTGCTTGCCGATGACGACCTCGGCCTTGCCGTGGACGAGGGCCATTTCCTGCTGCCATTTGAGCATCTCCTCCACGTGCGCCTCCGACGGCTTCTTGCGCTCCACGTAGTACTCCTCGCGGAACACAAACATCACTACGTCGGCGTCCTGCTCGATCGAGCCCGACTCGCGCAGGTCGGAGAGCTGCGGGCGCTTGTCGTCGCGGTTCTCGACTTGGCGCGAGAGCTGCGACAGGGCGATGATCGGGACCTGCAACTCCTTGGCCAGCGCTTTGAGGCTGGTGGTAATCTCCGAGACCTCCTGGACGCGGCCCTCGCTCGTCCGCTTGCTGCCGGTGAGCAGCTGCAGGTAGTCGACGACCAGAAGTCCCAGGCCCTTTTGCCGTTTCAACTTGCGCGCGCGTGCGGCGAGCTGGGCGACCGAGATGCCGCCCGTCTGGTCGATGTAGAGCGGGATCTCGCTCATTGTTTGGCTCACTTCGACGAGGCGGCGAAACTCGCCCTCGTCGATCATGCCGCGGCGGATTTTCTCGCTCGAGATTTCCGACTGCTCCGACAGGATGCGGGTGGCCAGCTGCTCCGCCGACATTTCCAGCGAGAAGAATCCGACGATGGCTCCGTCGACGGCCTTGGTCGATCCGTCCGGCTGAAGCTCGGCCTTGTAGTTCTTGGCGATGTTGTAGGCGATGTTGGTCGCGAGCGCGGTCTTGCCCATGGAGGGGCGGCCGGCAAGGATGATGAGGTCAGAAGATTGCAGGCCGCCGAGTTGGCTGTCGAGGTCGGAGAGCCCCGTCGCCAATCCCGATAGGTGGCCCGCGCGCTGGTAGGCGGCGTTGGCCATGTCGATGGCGTTGGTGAGCGCTGTGCCGAAGCCGAGGAAGCCCTGGCCATACTTGCGCTGCTCGGCCAGATCATAGAGCCGCGTCTCGGCTTCCTCGATCTGGAGCCGGGGCGTGGAGTCGACGGTGCTGTCGTAGGCGCCGTTGACCATGTCCTCGCCGATGATGATCAGGGCGCGGCGCGTGGCGAGGTCGTAGACCGTGCGGCCGTAGTCCTCGGCGTTGATGATCGTCGTGGCGTTCGCTGCCAGCGTGCCGAGGTACTGCGGCACGGAGAGGTTGGGCGAGATCGCCTCGGCCGACTCGAAGAATGTCCGCAACGTGATCGGCGTCGCCTGCTTGCCCGCGTGAATGAGCTTGGCGGCCGTCTCGAAGATCTGCTGGTGCAGCGGATCGAAGAAGTGGTGCGCCTCGAGGAAGGCCGACACACGGTCCATCGACTCGTTGTTGACGAGGATGGCGCCAAGGAGCGCCTGCTCGGCGTCCAGGTTGTGGGGGGCCTGCCGGAAGGGGAGGGGCTCGTCGGCGGGGGGCGCCGCTTTGAACCGGTCGGAGATGAGCGCTGTGTTTTGTGCCATGCGGCGACGGTATCCGATTCCGCCGCCGCGCCGTCGAGCCCTTAAGAGCCGTCAAGCGGTTCCGTCCCCGATATGCACAAAGGTGCAGATAGGAGGACGGAAACCGCTTGGCGGCCCGAATCGATAACGCCCCAGCGTTTACGGGCTTTCGCCTTCGGTCTTGCTCTCGGCATCGCCCTCGCCGGCTTCCTCGGGGCCTGCGCCTTCCTCGAACATCTCGTCGGGATTGAAGGTCTCGAGCTCGATCTTCTCGTCCTTCATGACCGTAACGTCCTCGCCGCGCTGCTGGCGTTCGGCCTCGTCCTCGGAGCGCGCCACGTTGAGCAGGACCTTCACGGTCACCTCGGGGTGGAGCGCAACGCGCGTTTCGTGCACGCCGAGCGTCTTGATCGGCCGCTCGAGAATCACTTGATTGCGGTCGATGGTGAAGCCGCCCGCCGTCACCACCTCGGCGATGTCGCGGGTGGAGACCGAGCCGTAGAGCTGGCCGGTGTCGCCGGCAGAGCGGATCGCGACGAAGGCCTTGCCGTCGAGCTTCTCGGCGACCGCCTCGGCCTCCTTCTTCAGTTCGAGATTGTTGGCTTCGAGTTGAGAGCGCTGGGATTCGAACTTGGCGCGGTTCTCATCGGTGGCCCGCAGCGCCTTCTTCTGCGGCAGCAGAAAGTTGCGGGCATACCCGTCCTTCACGTTGACGACGTCGCCCATCTGGCCGAGTCGGCCGATGCGCTGAAGCAGAATGACTTGCATTGGGTGAACTCCTTCTTCTTTCGTGTTCTTTGATATCGAGACCAGTAGCGATCGAGGATCACGACGGCGGATGGTTGCCGCGCGGCGCTCTCCTGCGAATGGACCAAATGCTGTCGGCGAGCCCCAGCAGCGCCAGCGCCGGTGAGACGACCGAGTTCATGACGAAGAGCGCGGCGTACAGCGCCCACAAAGCGAAGGGCCGCCAGGGGTAGCCGCGCGTTACGTAGTGGACCACCGCCAATCCCAAGAGCAGGAAGGCAACGAACAACGGCCCCGCGAAGCCGCCGCCGATCAGCCCCGGCAGTCCCGGCACGAACCAGGCGCCTATGGCGAGCGCCAGCAGAAGAGGCGTGCCGGTCGGATACGTCATGGTCGCGAAGTCCGGCCACGGCCGCTGCAGGCGTCCCGACGCGAGCGTGATCCGTCCCGCCAGCCACATGTTGAACACCAGGCTCAGCATGCTGGAGACGGCGGAAGCGGCCGGCAGCAGCGCCAGCGCCACCGCGGTCGCCTCGTCGATATCCTTCGGCGTGAGTGTCGGCGCATCGGGCATCTTCGGCAGCTCGTTGGTGACGAAGGCGTCGAGCATCGTGCGCAGGGAGGCGCGCAGCGCCTCGGCGTCGCCGCCGAGAAGCACGAGCGTCAACGTGGCGAAGGCGCCGGATATGAGCGCGGCGGCCAGCACGATCCGTCCGATCGGATACCACTCTGTCTCCTCGCCCTCCGTGCGGTGGAGCGAGGCGAGGTAGGTCAAAAGAAAAACGGGAAGCGCCTGGCTTGCAAAAAAGATGATGGCGGCGACCGGGCTGCCGGCGGCCAGCACCAGCGCCGTGCCGGCGAGCCCGGCGAGCGCCGCCGTCGCCGGTCCCATGCCGATCCCTGCCAGGAACAGGGCGAGCGGCGTCAGCATGAACAGAATGAGCCGCATCGGAACCGCCCCCGTGGTCGCGGATGCGAACACGGTGGCTGACACAATTCCGGCGCCAAGTCCGATGAGGAGCGTGTACGGCATTCTGGCAGCTGTCCCGCGGTTTGCGCGGTTAGAGACGGAATGTCCGTCCCAACCTCGTGGCGGGCCACATCGAGCCCGGCACTTATTCGAAAGAAGGTGTCAGACCCTTACGGGCCCGACACCGGTCGTTCCTACTTCAAGACGTACGGCAGCAGACCAAGAAAGCGCGAGCGCTTGATGGCGCGTGCCAGCTCGCGCTGCTTCTTGGCCGACACCGCCGTGATGCGGCTCGGTACGATCTTGCCGCGCTCCGACACGTAGCGGCCGAGCAGGCGCACGTCCTTGTAGTCGATCTTGGGCGCGTGCTCGCCGGAGAACGGGCAGGTCTTGCGACGGCGATGGAAGGGCCGGCGGCCGCCGGATGCGATCTCAGCCATGGTCTATGCCTCCGATCCGGGTTCAGAGCTGCCGGGCTCTTTGTTTTCACGCGGGGGGCGCGGGGGACGATCGCCGTCCCGCGGGGGACGGTCGCCGTCGCGCGGAGGACGGGCGCGGAAGGTCGAGCCTTCGCGGTCGCCGCCGCCGCCACCACCGCCGCGGAAGCCGCCGCCGCCACGGCGGTCGCCGTCGCGGTCACCGCGAAAGCCGCCGCCGCCACGTCCGCCGCCGCCGCCGCGGCCACCGAAGCCGCGATCCCGGTCGCGGTCGTCGCGGTCGCTCTTGCGCATCATCACCGACGGCTCGGTCTCGTGCTCGTCGACCTTGAGAGTGAGAAAGCGGATGATCTCGGTGGAGAGCCCCATGCGCCGCTCCATCTCGGCAATTGCCGCCGACGGGGCGTCGATATTCATCAGCGAGAAGTGCGCCTTGCGGTTCTTCTTGATCTTGTAGGCGAGGGACTTGACGCCCCAGTACTCGCTCTTGGTCACCTTGCCGCCACCCTGCTCGATGACGTCGGTGTATTCCTTGGTGAGGGTCTCGACCTGCGTGTTCGAGACGTCCTGACGCGTGAGGAAGACATGCTCGTAAAGCGGCATGCGCTTGGCCTTTCCTTCTGTTTCGTTGTCCCCTCCGGCGCAAAGCCCCTTATGGACCCCAGAAAGGCCCAGCAGGTCACCCATGAGAGCGAAGACACCGGGAGACGGGCGGACAAAGCCCTGCCGCGATAAGCGGCCTCCCATTCAGCCTCCAGCCGGAGCGGGTAAGGGGCGCTTTATAGCGGAATTTTCCGCCCCGGCAAGCGCGCGTTAGAGGCGCTTGCGCCCGTGGCCGTCCGGAGCGCCCAAAAGGGCTCGACGCGGGCTCCACCGCGGGGGCCATGGCACCGCACCCGGTTGACAGGCGAACTTGGCCGGTGTTCTTGCCAGCCACATTAACTTAAGCACTGGGCGCAACTCCACCTCATGGCCATCGCATTCGTATTCCCCGGGCAGGGCAGCCAGGACGTCGGCATGGGCCGCGAGCTGGCCGAGACCTTTCCCGCCGCCCGTGAGGTGTTCGAGGAGGTCGACGCGGCGCTGTCCCAGAACCTCTCCAAGATCATGTGGGAGGGGCCCAAGGAAACGCTGACGCTCACCGAGAACGCGCAGCCGGCCCTTATGGCCGTCTCCATGGCCGTCATGCGCGTGCTCGAGCGCGAGAAGGGCTTCCAGCTTCAAGACAAAGTCAAGTTCGTCGCCGGCCATTCGCTGGGTGAGTACTCGGCCCTGGCCGCGGCCGGAGCCTTCTCGCTCGCCGACGCCGCGCGCCTTCTGAAGCTGCGCGGCCAGGCGATGCAGGCGGCCGTGCCCGTAGGCCAGGGGGCAATGGTGGCGCTTCTCGGCGTCGGCATCGAGGTTGCCCGCAAGGTCGCCGAGGAAGCCGCGCAAGGCGACGTCTGCCAGGTCGCCAACGACAACGAGCCGACGCAGGTCGTGCTGTCGGGCTCCAAGGCCGCGCTCGACCGCGTTCCTGAGATCGGCAAGGCGCACGGCGTGCGCCGCGCGGTGCCGCTGCCGGTGTCCGCACCCTTCCATTGCGCGTTGATGCAACCTGCCGCCGACGCCATGGCCGAAGCCTTGGCAAACGTCACGGTGAACGCGCCGGTCGTGCCTGTCGTCGCCAACGTGGTGGCGCAAGCGATCAGCGATCCGCAAGAGATAAAGAAGCGGCTGGTGGAGCAGGTGACGGGCACCGTGCGCTGGCGCGAGTGTGTTACGTACATGACAGCGAACGGCGTCACGCATGTCTACGAGATCGGCGCCGGCAAGGTCCTCGCGGGCCTCGCCAAGCGCATCGATAGCAACTTGACCGCCGCCAGCATCGGCACCCCGGCCGATGTCGACGCCGTGCTTCCCCAACTCAAGGAATAGAGGACTGCCATGTTCAACCTCTCGGGCAAGACGGCGCTCGTGACCGGCGCGACCGGCGGGATCGGCGGCGCCATCGCGCGGGGCCTGCACGCCGCCGGCGCCACCGTCGCCGTCTCCGGCCGTCAGGCGGAGAAGCTCGAGGTGATTGCCAAGGAGCTGGGCGAGCGCGTCGAGGTCGTCCCCTGCGACCTGGCCGACCGCGCCGCCGTCGGCAAGCTCATCCCCGACGCCATCGCCAAGCTCGGCCGCCTCGACATCCTGGTGAACAACGCCGGCCTGACCCGCGACAATCTCTTCATGGTCATGAAGGACGAGCAGTGGGACGAGGTGATCGCCGTCAATCTCACCTCCACCTTCATGCTCTGCCGTACGGCCGCTCGAGAGATGGTGCGTGCAAAGACCGGTTTCGGCCGCATCATCAACATTGCGTCGATCTCGGGCGTGTTCGGCAATCCGGGCCAGGGCAACTACGCCGCCTCCAAGGCCGGCATGATCGGAATGACCAAATCTTTGGCACGCGAGGTCGCGCCGCGCGGAATTACCGCCAATTGCATCGCGCCGGGCTTCATCACGACGCCCATGACGGAAGCCCTCAACGAGAAGCAGACGGCCGAGATCGCCAAAATGATCCCCGCCCAGCGCTTCGGCACCCCTGACGAGATCGCCGCCGGCGTCATCTATCTCGCCAGCGAGGAGGCCGCCTATATCACCGGCCAGACCCTGCACATCAACGGCGGCATGGCGATGGTCTAGGCCCCATGATAAACCCTATCGAAGCCCCGTCCGGGGCCTTCCAACCCGGCGATTTCTGGCGCATTCTGGCGCAGGCTGGCGGCCCCCTGGGGCGCTGGCCAAGCTCTGGGAAGTGTGTTAACGAGCCGAACGGTTTTCCGGCCCAAGGGCCTTACGCACGCGCCCGGTTGGGCCGTATGTATGGCCGCCCTGAGGGCAACCAAGAGTGGGATAGCCGCGTCGTGTCCGTGCCCGCCAGTCGCGAGCCCCCGATACGGAGCAAGTGCAGCAACCGGATGTCGGGCGAACCCAAAAGAACCGAATTTAAGATTGCCAAGAGCAACCGACGCGAGGGAAGACGATGAGCGATGTCGCGGAGCGCGTGAAGAAGATTGTCGTGGAGCATTTAGGCGTGGAGGCCGACAAGGTCACCGAGAACGCCAGCTTCATCGACGACCTGGGCGCCGATAGTTTGGACACGGTCGAGCTCGTGATGGCCTTTGAGGAGGAGTTCGGCTGCGAAATCCCCGACGATGCCGCCGAGCACATCCTGACCGTCGGTGATGCGGTCAAGTTTCTCGAAAAGAACGCCAGCGCCGCCTGAGCCGTCTGTCCCTCCGGGCCAATCTCGCTAGAATTGGACGCCGAGGGGCAAGGTCATGCTTGCCTCCGGGAGGGGGAGTGCGCCAAGCCCTCAGCTCCGAAGGACTAGGATGCGTCGCGTCGTTATCACAGGTCTGGGGATCGTCTCGCCCGTCGGCTGCGGCGTCGAGCCGTCGTGGCAGGCGCTGCTCGGCGGCGCCAACGGCGCGCGCCGCATCGAGGAGTTCGAGGTCTCCGACCTGACCTGTCAGATCGCCTGCTTCATCCCGCGCGGTGCCAAGGATGACGGCAAGTTCAATCCCGACGATTGGATGGAGCCGAAAGAGCAGCGCAAGGTCGATGACTTCATCGTCTACGCCATGGCGGCGGCCGAGCAGGCCATCGTCGATTCCGGCTACAAGGCCGATACGTCCGAGAAGCAGGAGCGCGCCGGCGTCCTCATCGGCTCCGGCATCGGCGGCCTGGCGGGCATCGCCGAGACCTCCATCCTCTTGCAGGAGAAAGGGCCGCGGCGCGTCAGCCCGTTCTTCATTCCCGGACGCCTGATCAACCTCGCCTCGGGCTACGTCTCCATCCGCCATCAGCTCAAGGGCCCCAACCATGCCGTCGTGACGGCGTGCTCGACGGGGTCGCATGCCATCGGTGACGCCTCGCGCATCGTGGCGCTGGGTGACGCCGACGTGATGGTGGCGGGCGGCACCGAGTCTCCCATCTGCCGTATCGCGGTCGCGGGCTTTGCTGCCTGCCGCGCGTTGTCGACCGGCTTTAACGATCGCCCCAACGCAGCCTCGCGTCCCTACGACAGGGATCGCGACGGGTTCGTCATGGGTGAGGGCGCTGGCATCGTCGTGCTCGAGGCGTTGGAGCACGCTCAGGCTCGCGGCGCCAAGATCTACGCCGAGGTGATCGGCTACGGCATGTCGGGCGACGCCTATCACATCACGGCGCCGGCCGAGAGCGGCGACGGCGCCTACCGCTGCATGCGCGCCGCCCTGAAGCGGGCCGACATCGACGTCAGCGACATCGACTACGTCAACGCGCACGGCACCTCGACGCCGATGGGCGACGAGATCGAGCTCGCAGCCGTCGAGCGCCTGTTCGGCAACGCAGCCGGCAAGCTGGCCATGTCCTCGACCAAGTCCGCTACGGGCCATCTGCTCGGCGCCGCCGGTGCGGTCGAGGCGGTTTTTTCCGTGCTCGCCATCCGCGACAACATCGCGCCGCCCACCCTGAACCTCGACAATCCCTCGGTGGAGACGGCTATCGATCTGGTTGCGCATAAGGCTAAGCCGCGCGAGATCAATACGGTATTGTCCAACTCGTTCGGGTTCGGCGGCACCAACGCTTCCCTGATCCTCCGCCGGTTCGGCTGAGGCGCGCGGGCCACGTCGCATCGGCCGCTCGCTTGTGCCAGCGTTTCGTTTCGCGCTTTCGCCACAATTGCCTATAGGGTCTGAGCGCGACATCTCGCAGACGCCGAGCGGGAACGGACTCGTCGGTCAACGGGAGCGGACCCATGAGCAATACCCGCCCGCAGCGCCACGAGCCCCACTTCCGGGGCGATATGCGGCCGCGCAGCCCGGCGGAAATGCTGGAGCCCTCGCGCGCGCCCGCGCCTCCGCAGAATTCCTCGCTGATGCTGGGCTCGACTCCCGTCGGAACCTTCATCCGCCTCGGCAGCGGCGTCCTCACCGTGCTGCTGGTGGTGATGCTGTGCGCTCGCGGGTGTCGGAGCACTCCTCTACCACCAGTACGAGCGGCCCGGCCCCTTGACCGTGTCGCGCGTCATCGCGGTGCCGAAAGGCGAGGGGCGCATCGAGATCGCAACGCGCCTCGAGGACGAGGGCGTGATCGCCAATCGCTGGACCTTCATCGCCAGCTACCTCGCCAAGAACAGGTTTGGGAAAAAGACAGGCGACCTGAAGGCCGGCGAGTACGAGTTCAAGAAGCACGCCAGCATGGCCGAGGTTCTGGACATTCTCACGCAGGGCCGCGCGATCCTGTCCAAGCTCACCATCCCGGAAGGGCTGACGAGTTTGCAGATCATCGATCGCGTGCGTGCCGAGCCCGATCTCACTGGAGACATCACCGAGATCCCGCCGGAGGGCTCGCTGCTCCCCGACACCTATCGGTTCTCGCGCGGCATCGAGCGCAAGGAGATCGTCGAGCGCATGCAAGCCGAGATGCAACGCTTCCTGGCGGCCGCCTGGGAAAAGCGCCAGTCCGACCTGCCGATCAAGACGCCCGAGGAGGCCGTGGTCTTCGCCTCCATTGTCGAGAGGGAGACGGGCCGCGCCGACGAGCGCGATCGCGTCGCCGGCGTCTTCATGAACCGCATGCGCAAAGGCATGCGGCTGCAGTCCGATCCGACCGTGATCTACGGTATCGTTGGCGGCCAGGGCCCCCTGGGGCGTTCGCTGACGCGAAGCGACCTGAACCAGAAGACGACCCACAACACCTATCAAATCGACGGGCTGCCTCCGACGCCGATCTGCAACCCGGGGCGCTCGGCCATCGAGGCGACGCTCAATCCGGCCGAGACGGGCGATCTCTTTTTCGTTGCTGATGGAACCGGCGGCCACGTGTTCTCGCGCACGCTCAAAGGCCACAACGAGGCCGTCTCCAATTGGCGCAAGATCGAGCGTGAGATGCGCGCCAAGCGGGAGGCCGAGGCCAAGGCTGCCGCGGCCTCCGTGGTGGCGCTGCCGATCCCGGCCGCGAGCGCCGCGGCTCTGCAGGCCGGAATGGGCACCGGCGCGGGTGCCCCCGTGCCGCTGCCGGTGCGCAAGCCCAAGCCTTGAACCCCGGCCTGAGCCCGACCTGACCCAGCTGGGCGCGGCCGCCCCCGGCGGGCGGTCTTTCCTTGTTGCTGCTGGCCTGTGCGGCTAGATTTCGCGCTCTCGCCGGCCCCACGCGGCCGGCGTCCCGCCGAAGCACGTGGAAATACTCATGAGCATCAAAAGTATGACGGGCTTCGCGCGCGTGGACGGTGCGTCGGGATCGACCGTCTGGCACTGGGAGCTGCGCAGCGTCAACGCACGTGGTCTCGACGTGCGCTTGCGTCTGCCGCAGGGCTCGGACGCCATTGAGCCCACGGTGCGCGAGGCGGTCGGCCGCCACGTGATCCGCGGCAGCGTCACCGTCAGCCTCAATGTCGAGGGCCGCGGCGGCGCGGTCCAGATCCGGTTGAACGAGGAGGCCCTGGCGCAGGTCGTGAAGGCGGCCGAGCGCATCCGCGAGGTGACCGAGGCCGCACCCCCGCGCGCCGACGGCCTCATGACGATCAAGGGTGTGCTGGAGGTCGTCGAGGCGGAGGAGGCCGCGGAAGTCGCCGAGGCGCGCGCTGCCGCCATGCTGGCAGGCCTGGAGGAAGGGCTGGCTGCGCTCGTGCGCGCGCGCATGAGCGAAGGCGCCCGTCTCAAGACGGTGCTCGAGGCCAATCTCGTCGAGATCGAGCGCCTGGTCGGCCTGGTGGAGGCCTCGCCGGCCCGCACGCCGGCGGCGATCGCGGCCCGGCTCAAGGAGCAGATCGCGCGGCTCCACGAGGTTTCGAGCGGGCTCGATCCCGAGCGCCTGCATCAGGAGGCGGTGCTGATCGCCACGCGCGCCGACGTCGAGGAGGAATTGAAGCGCTTGCATGCCCATATCGCGGCCGCCCGCGAGCTGCTGGCGGAGGAGGGCGCGGTGGGCCGCAAGCTCGATTTTCTGGCGCAGGAGTTCAATCGCGAGGCGAACACGCTGTGCTCCAAGGCGAACGACGTGGACATCACGCGCGCAGGCCTTGCCTTGAAGACGACGATCGATCAGATGCGCGAGCAGGTGCAGAACATCGAGTGAGGGCAGAAGAGAGCGCTTCCAGTGTCAGGGTGCTCAAGGTGAGGCCGGGATGGCGAAGGTGCCGAAGATCGATCGACGTGGGCTGCTGCTGGTGCTGTCGTCTCCCTCGGGAGCCGGCAAGACGACATTGGCGCGCCGCCTGATCGAGGCCGACGGCGAGGTCGCCATGTCGGTATCCGTGACCACGCGCGCAGCCCGTCCCGGCGAGGTCGACGGCAAGGACTACCGCTTCGTCGACGAGAAGGCCTTCATGCGCATGCGCGAGGCGGGCGAGCTTCTGGAGTGGGCGCGCGTGTTCGACAACTTCTACGGAACGCCGCGCGCTCCCGTCGAGGCGACGATCGCAAAGGGGCGCGACATCCTCTTCGACATCGACTGGCAGGGTGCCCAGCAGCTTTCCGAGAAGATGAAGCACGACGTGGTGCGCATCTTCATCCTGCCGCCGTCGGTCGACGTGCTGTCGGATCGCCTCAAGGCGCGCGCGCAGGATCACGAGGACGTGGTCAAGCGGCGCATGGCGGAGGCGTCCGACGAGATCAGCCACTGGCCCGAGTACGACTACGTGATCGTCAACGCCGATCTCGATGCTTCGCTCGCCGGCATCGAAGCGATCCTCACGGCCGAGCGCCTGCGGCGCGACCGCCTCAACGGTCTTTCGGCCTTCGTGCGCGAGCTGCAGAAGACGCTCTGAGCCTCATGAACTCTGCGTGTTTGCTGCAACTTGAGCGCTCTCGGCCTCGGGCGCGCTTGGGGGCGGCGGCTCGGAGCGCGGATCGAAATCGAACACGGCCGGCGTGGTGCGCGGGATGGCGATGTAGCTTTCGGCGTGCTCCACCGGCAGCTTTGGCCTCCGCTGAATGCGCACCAGCATCATCGCTGCCAGCAGCGCCTGCGCAATCGCCGCATGCAGGAACAGCGCGCGGTTGCCCGCTTCCGCCATCAGCAGCGAGGCGAGGAGGGGACCCGCCACCGCGCCGATCGAAAATGTCATGAGCAACGCGCTCGACACCTCCACGGCGCGCTTGCGGTGTACCAGGTCGTTGGCGTGCGCCACGCACAGCGCATAGGCCGGGAACGCCATGGCGCCATAGACGGCGGCAGCGGCGAAGAGCATGCCGTTCTGCCCTTCCAATTCCGTCATGAACGACAAGGCGAGGGCGGCCACGGCCGCGATGATCGCGATCACCAGAGACACGGCGCGGCGCCCCAGGCGGTCGGACAGCAGGCCCACAGGCCACTGGCTTGCGGCTCCGCTCAGCACGACGACCGTCATGAACATCGCGATGCCATGGTCGCTCAGACCCACGGCGCGGCCGTAGAGGGGCGACAGCGCCCAGAATGCGGCGTTGGAGAGGCCGGAGAACAGCGACCCCAGCATCGCGGCGGGCGACACGGCGAGCAGCCACAGCAGCCTGAGACGGGCTCGCCGCGGCGGCACCGGCACCGAGGTGCGCGTCAGGGCGACGGGGACGGCGGCCAGCGAGTAGAGGACCGCCACCAGCGAGAACAGCTCAAAGCTCATGGGCGAGCCCAGGCTCAAGAGCTGCATGCCGAGCGTCACCACCGTGAGGTTGATCATGGTGTAGGCGGCAAACACGCGCCCGCGGCTCTCCACGCTCGCCACCGCGTTGAGCCAGCCCTCGATGGTCATGAACAGTCCCGCAAAGCAGAACCCATTGAGCGCGCGCAGGGCCCACCAGGCCGCCGGCTCGCTCGTGAGGGCGAGGCACAGGGGCGTAACGGTGACCGTCGCCGTGAAGGCTACGAAGGCGCGGATGTGGCCGACGCGCGCCACGATCGCCGGGCACAGGAAGCAGCCCAGCATGAGCCCCGCGAAATAGGACGAGCCCACGATGCCGATCTCCAGGCGCGTGAAGTGCTCGCCCACCGCGCGGATCGGCAGCAGCACGCCGTTGAGCCCGTTGCCCATCAAGAGGATGGCGGTGCTCAGCAGCAGCGCGGTCACCGGACGTAGCAACGCCGTCATTGCGGGAATTTCCAATCGATCGGGTTGGCGGGGTGCCCCATGGGGAGGGCATGTGGGCGCGGGTGCCCGATGTCAACCGGTGCTATGAATGACGTGGGTGACAAGACGAAGGAGCAAGCATGTCGCATCGGGTTGCGTACGCTGGTTGGCTCGCGGGGGTGATCCTACTGGCGTTCGGGCCATCAGGGCCCGCGCGTGCCGAGATCGGCCTGGGCGACGTAGGGAGCAAGGAGATCGCCGAGGCCAAACCCGGTCAGATCCTGCGCATTTGGCCGCAGGTTGGGGGCACGGTGGGGGCCGGCAAGGCCTATCGCATCCTCTATCGCTCCACCGGCCTCAAGGATGAGCCCATCGCCGTCTCCGGCGCCGTCTTCGTCCCCGATGCGCCGGCCCCGCCAGAGGGCCGCGACGTCGTCGCGTGGGCGCATCCGACGACCGGCGTCGTCGGGCGCTGCGCACCGACGCTGCTGCCCGATCTCTCCGGCACCATCCCTGGGCTGGAGGAGATGCTGGCGCGCGGCTACGTGGTTGCGGCCACCGACTATCCCGGCCTCGGTACGCCCGGACCGCATCCCTACCTCATCGGTGAAAGCGAGGCGCGCGCCGTTCTCGACTCGGTCCGTGCCGCGCGCGCACTTCCCGATGCCAAGGCCGGCAAACGCTTTGCCGTGTGGGGACACTCGCAAGGCGGCCACGCGGCGCTGTTCACCGGGCAGGAGTCCGCGGCCTACGCGCCCGAGCTGACGCTCGTCGGCGTCGCCGTCGCCGCGCCGGCAACCGACCTCATCGAATTGTTCGACGCCGACCATACGACGATTGCCGGCAAGACTCTCACCGCCATGGCGCTGCTCTCATGGCACGAGACATTCACCCTTCCGCTCGACGCGATCCTGGCGCCCAAGGCCAAATCCGGCTTCGAGAGAGTGGCGCGCGATTGCATTGAGTCGATTTCTGAGATGCTTAAGATCGAGCAGGACACCCAGAGCCTGCAGACCAATTTCCTTACCGCCAATCCCACCGAAGTTGACCCGTGGAAATCGATCATGGCGCGCAACTCGCCGGGGGCGGCTCCTGCCGGTGCGCCGGTTTTCATCGCCCAGGGCACCGCCGACGACATCGTGCGCCCCCGCATCACCAAGCGGTTCGCCGATCACCTCTGCCTCAAAGGCACCAAGGTGCACATGGTGATGATCGAAGGCGCTTCGCACAGTTTCGCCGGCATGGACAGCGCGCAGAGCGCGGTCCGTTGGATGGCCGACCGTTTCGAAGGCCGGCCACCGCCGAGCGATTGCCACTGAGCGGCGCGTTAACGGTATTCGCGCCAGCCCTGCGACGCTGTCGCCGCCTCCGGGGCAGGCAGATGACGCGCCGATGTCGCAATCGGGCGCGAAAAAGTCCCGCAGTAATCTCATAGGGGCGGCATGCAACCATCTCCGTTTTTCTCGCGACCTCGCAAGGCTCTTGCCGCTGCGTTGGTCGCCTTCTTGTTGGCACCGGCCTTCGCAGCGGAGGCTGCCAAACCCGTGGCGTCGCTCGATGGGGTAACCGCCGCCGACATCCGCAAGGCCAAGCCCGGGCAGCTGTTGCGCATCCGTCCACAGGTGGGCGGTGCGCTCAACGGCGCGGCGTTCCGCGTCATCTATCGCTCGACCGGCCTGGAAGGCGAGCCGGTGGCCGTCTCCGGCACGATCATCTTTCCCGAGGGTGACGCACCTAAAGGCGGTCGCGATGTCGTTGCCTGGGCGCACTATACGACAGGCGTGTCGCAGCGCTGCGCACCGACGCTGTTGCCCGACCTCGGCGGCACCATTCCCGGTCTGAGCGAGATGCTGGCGCGCGGCTATGTCGTCGTCGCGACCGACTACGAGGGGCTCGGCGTTCCCGGCGTGCACGCTTATCTCGTGGGCGTCAGCGAGGCGCACGCCGTCCTCGACAGCGTACGTGCCGCGCGCAATCTCACCGCCGCACATGCGTCCAACCGTTTCGCCGTCTGGGGCCACTCCCAGGGCGGGCATGCGGCGCTCTTTACCCTGGAGCTGGCAGCAGCCTATGCCCCCGAGCTGAAGCTCGTCGGCGTCGCCGCCGCCGCACCGGCCACCGATCTCGTCCAGCTCTTCAAGTCACAGAAGGGCTCCATTGCCGGTGAAGGCCTCACCGCCATGGCGCTTCTGTCGTGGTCGCGGACCTACAACCTTCCCCTCGATAGCGTGCTCGAGAAGGGCGTCGAAAAGCGCTTCGAGAAGGTCGGCGCGAGCTGCATTCAGTCGATCTCACAAATGCTGCATCTGCTGAAGCTCGCCTGGCCCTTAAAAAAGGAATTCCTCAAAGCCGATCCCACCACGCTTCCGGCCTGGCGCGAGCTCATGGAGAAGAATTCTCCGAGCACAGCCGCGCGCGGCGTGCCGGTGTTCATTGCCCAGGGCACCAGCGACAAGACCGTGCGCCCGAACATCACCATCGCGTATGCCAAGGCGCTGTGTGCCAACGGGACCCCTGTCGATATCAAACTGATGAAGGGGGCTTCGCACGGCTACGCGGCCGAGAAGAGCGCCTTCCAGGCAGTGAAGTGGATCAGCGACCGTTTCAAGGGTAAGCCGCCGCCGAGTGATTGCCGCCGCTGACCGGTTGCATGACCCGGCGCCTCCCGATCAGCTTCTGGTAAGAGAGCCTGTGCTATCGAGCGGAGCCCGCCGCTCGAAAGGCCCCCCGCGATGCTGCGCTTTGCCCTGTCGCTCCGCTACATCATGCTCGTCGCATCGTTCGGCGCGGCGCTGGGCGCGCTGGTGATGTTCTGGGAGGCCAGCGCGCACATGGTCGGCGCGGCCGCGGGCGCCTTCGAAAATCAGGACGCGCGTCAGGTCATCGCCCAGGTGATGGGCGGCACGGACGTGTTCCTGTTCGGCATCGTGCTCGTCATCTTCGCCTACGCCATCGCCTTCGGCTTCGTGTTCGACCTCACGCCCAAGCAGCGCGAGAAGCTTCCCGCTTGGATGCGTGCCACCGGCATGAGCGAGCTCAAGGCGACGCTCGTCGGCGTCATCCTCGTATACCTCGTCGTCGACTTCGCCACCGACTGGGCGGAGAACCCCGGCGAGGTGACGTGGCTGGTGCTGACCAAACCCATCTCGATCCTCCTCATCGCCGCGGCGTTCCGCTTGTTCGCCTTCAACCGCCCCGACGTGGCGAGCAACTCCTAGCCGCGCCCGGCGCTCGAGCGCTCGAACGTCAGCGCCAGACGCGCGAAGTCCTTCACCGACAGGTCCTCTGCACGCAGGCTGCCGGCAATGCCGGCCGCGTCGAGCAGCGCCTCGGGCACGCTGACGAGCTGTTTGAGGCTCGAGCGCAGCATCTTGCGGCGCTGCCCGAATGCTGCTGCCGTCACTTTCCCCAAAACGCGGACGTCGCACGCCGGCGCCGGCTCGGGCAGCGGCACGAACTCGACGACGGCGGAGGCGACCTTGGGCGGCGGCGTGAACGCCTCGCGCGGCAGCGTCAGCACGATGCGCGCCTTGGTGCGCCACTGCGCCAGCACCGAGAGCCGTCCGTAGGCCTTGCTGCCGGGGTGCGCGACGATGCGCTCGGCCACCTCCTTCTGGAACATCAAGACCATGCGGTCGAACCACGGCGGCCACGGCTCGGTCTCGAGCCAGCCGACGAGCAGCAGCGTCGCCACGCCATAGGGCAGGTTCGCCGCAATGATTGCCTTGCCCGTCTGCGCGCCGATGAGGTCGCGCCACTTGGCTTCGAGCGCGTCGCCAAGGTGGACATTGAGCCGCCCAGGGTAGCGGTCCGCGATGGAAGCGAGTGCCGGCGCGCAGCGCGCGTCGCGTTCCACCGCCACCACGCGCGCCGCACCCTCCAACAGGAGCGCGCGCGTCAGGCCGCCGGGGCCCGGGCCGACCTCCACGACGGTGCGGCCTTCGAGCGGCCCTGCCGCCCGCGCGATGCGTCGCGTCAGGTTGAGATCGAGGAGGAAGTTCTGGCCTAAGCTTTTCTTGGCCTTCAGGCCCAGCGCCGCGATGACCTCGCGCAGTGGCGGAAGCCCGTCGGGGCTGGCGCCGGTGACCGCCGGGTCCTCGGCGCTCATGCGGCCCGGGCTGCGGTGCGGGCGTCGGCGATCGTGGCTGCGAGCTTCAGGCTTTCGATGAAGCTCAGCGGCGAGGCGCAGCCCTTCGCGGCGATCCCGAAGGCGGTGCCATGGTCCGGCGAGGTGCGCACGAAGGGCAGCCCCAGCGTGACGTTCACGCCGTCCTCGAACGCCACCGTCTTGAAGGGAATGAGCGCCTGGTCGTGATACATGCAGACCGCCGCGTCGTAGGTGGCGCGCGCCGCCGCATGGAACAGCGTGTCGGCCGGGTGCGGGCCGGTGACGTCGAGGCCCTCGGCGCACAGATCGCCGATCGCCGGCGCGATCACGTTGATCTCCTCGCGCCCGATGGTGCCTTCCTCGCCCGCATGCGGGTTGAGCCCGGTGACGGCGATGCGCGGGCGGCGCACGCCGAAGTCGCGCTTGAGGCCCGCATGGGTGATGCGCACGGTCTGGCACAGCTTGTCGCGCGTGATCGCCTTGGGCACGTCGATAAAGGGAATGTGCACGGTCAGCGGCACGACGCGAAGATCCGCCGCGGCAAGCATCATGACGGCGTGGTAGCGCCGCCCGGGCCAATGGCGCTCGGCCAGCGCTGCGAGGAAATCCGTGTGGCCGGGGTAGGGAAAATCGTCGCCCGCCACCACGTGCTTGGCGATCGGATTGGTGACGAGGGCCGCCGCCTCGCCGGAGGCGACGGCGGCTGTTGCCGCTTCGATCGCTCCGATCACCGCCGCGGCGTTGGCGCGATCGGGAATGCCGGGCGCGGCGTGCGTGCGCAAAGGGACGGAGCGTACGGGCAAGGCATTCTTGAAGATCTCCGCCGCCCCGGCGAGCTTGTCGACCGAAGCGATGGGCACCGGCAGGCGCAGGAGGCGCGCGCGCTGGGCGGCCGCGATGGGGTCACCGAACAGAACGAAGGGAGGCAGCCCCTCCGCGGCGCGTGCGGCCCAGGCTTTGAGCGTAACCTCGAGCCCAACGCCGGCGGGATCGCCCATACTGACGGCCAGCGGGGCGCGCGGGATAGCAGCGGTCTCGGACCTCATTGCATCACCGGTACTCGATGTGAGCGTCCTGGCGAAGGTCCTTCAGGTGCTTCATCGACAAAATCTCAAATTCCTTTTGGCGCAAATCGTTTTGAGCGGTCTCGCGTTTCTGCTCCTCGGCCTTGACGGTCTTTCGGCCGCACACCGCCCACAGCTCGACGCCGCCGTCGCCGACGGTCGCGGGGATCATCTGGTTTTCGCCGGCGCTCATGAGCAGGCTGCGCGTCGGCTCGGGGATGGTCCCGGGCCGGCGCTCGCCGAGATCATCGAAGCGGGCACCTGCAACCGCGCTGGCGAGACGTCGCGATTCGGTGCAGGTGGTGAATTGCGCGCGCAAACGCTCCGCCTCGCTCAAGCGCTCCACGATCTGCTTCTGGTCGCCTTTGGTCGACAGAGGCAGCATGATGCGGTGAATGTGCAGCTCCACCTCGTCCTCGCCGGAAAAAGCAGCTGCCATGCGGTCGATGTCGCGGCCGCCTATGGTGGAGATCTGGTGGCCAAAGCGCCGCTTGATGACGTCGGCCCAGGACAGCGACGCCTTGATCCGGTCGCGCATGGCGGCAATGTTGGCGCCCATCTTGGACACGTGCTCGGCAAACTCCTTGGGCGTCATCTTGTTGCGCTCCGCCATGCCGGCAATGACGCGGTCCACGTCCTCCGTGCCGGCAACAACGCTGAGGCGCTTGGCCTCCTGAAGCTTAAGGCGCTCCTCGATCAATTCATCTAGCGCCTTCTTGTGTGCCACAGGGCGAAATTCAGCCTCCACTTTTGTCCTGAGGCTCGTTACGAACTGCCGCTGCAGCTCCTTGACGCGGGACTGCTGCTCGGCCTCGGTCTTGGGTGGATTGGCCTTGAGCCGCTTTATGGCAAAGGCCTTGAACTGATCGTTAACATTGGGCGCCTTGAGCTTCGCCTGCAGTCGCTTCTGCAACTCGGGGGAGCCGAGCATCGACAGCTTCATGCGCTGCTCGATCTCATATCCGGTGATCGGCTCGTCGTTGACGAGGGCGACAATCGATTGGCTGGTCGAGGAGGCGCCTGCGGTGTTGGCCGGCGTGGCTTTGGCGGTCTTCTGGGCCAGTGCCGCGTCCACATTCAGGGACATGCCGAGCGCCGTAAGGGCGATCAAGGCTGCGGGGATGGTGCGGAGTGCAGCCAGGCGCGGCCGCTTGTTGTTGGGCGCGAGCGTCATGGGTCCGTTTCGTAGAGTGCCACGTGGTGTCGCTTGGCGCATGCTGATGGCCAACGGGTTGATTTTGCGCGTTATCTACACGAACCGTGGCGGCCCCATGGCGGATGCACCGGCTTTCGAGCCGGCGCGGCGATAGCTGGGGGCACCGTTAACCGTTAGTTCGCCGCCGACTGCTGCTCGCTGAAATTATAGTTGAGCGAGTCGGTCGCATACCCGAACTCTCCCAGGTGCTTCAGCTCGAAGCGCAGCATGACCGTCTGACCGTCGACGATATCGGGGTTGTGATAGTAGTTGTCGGTGTAGGTCGCCGTCAGCACGAAGCACTCGTCGGCATAGCGCGCCTGCACCATGTCGGATGCGATCTGGTCGGAGTCGATGTCGTAGCGCAGAGCGCCCGTGACGCTCCAGCGGTCGGTCAGCCGGATGGCGAGCGAGCCGTAGACGTCCTCCTGGGCATCGTCGATGCCGTTCGTCGGATCGGTATTCAGGAACGCGTAGATCGCCGAGGCCGAGAACGGGCCGAAGGCCAGCTGGGCACCTGCGTTCTGGGTGCGCAGCGACAGATCGCCTTCGTCGAAGCGGCTCTGCGATATCAGCTGCAGCCCGGTAAACGGTGCGATGTAGGCGCCGAGCACGTAGTCGGAGCGGCTGGTCTGCAAGCCGCTGTAAGGCGTGAACACCGGGTTGCCGTCGGAATCGTTGCCAGGATTGGCGTACGCGTTGGTGCCGGCGATCTGATAGCTCTCGCCCACCAGGACACGGGCATATCCGCCGTAGTTGGCCTGGAAGGTATACTGCAGGCCGACGTTGGCGCGCGTGCCCGTCTCGATGCGGTCATAGCCGGAGAACTTGTTCCACTCGAACAGGTTGGTGTCGTCGAACACCAGGCTCTGCGCGTCCTCGTCGGGCAGATTGTCCTGCCGGACCGAGTTCTGGCGGGCGATGATCTGGCCGATCGGCTCGATCACGTGCGAGCCGTAGCGCGAGTTGGCGACCCACGGATAGGCGACCGTCACACCACCCAGCGCCAGGCCTCTGGCAAGCGACGTCTCGCCCACGATGACGTTCGTGTTCTGGAGCGCGCTCGCCTGCGGGTCGACGTAGTTGTTGATCTGGTAGATGTCGCCCCTGAGCTGCCCGAACGGCGTGTAGGTGATGCCGATCGGATCGGTGAAGCGGCGGCGCCAGCTCACATCGGTGACGACGCGGTTCATCTGCTCCTGCCCGACCGGGACAATCGCCGGATCCTGGTTGTCGGCGAAGCTCAGGGCGTTGGTGTTCCAGCGCACCTCGCCTCCGAGGAGCGGGTCGGCGAAGACGTAATTGTAGTCCACGATCGGGTAGGCGTAGGCCTCCGAATCCCCCGACGGCTGATCCGTGAACATCAGCCCGCCGAAGTGATAGAACTCGACCCCGAAGTAGTTGCGGTCGGAGATGCCGTTGAGGAAGATCTTGTCGACGCGGTCGGTCAGCAGGATGTTGTCGAGCTTGTAGAAGCGACGGAACGTGTCGTCGCTTTCGAGCGTCACATCCCACCCGAATTTCCACCAGCTCGACAGCGAGAACAGGCCCTTGGTGGCGATGCTGCCGCGCCAGCCGTCGACCTCGTCCCGGTTGGTGATCGATGAGGGCAGGTTGGCGGAGTCCTGGTCGATGGCCGCCATGCTGATCGGTGTACTGCCCGTTCTCCAGCCGATGGCGCCAGTCGCCCTGCCACAGCACACCCTGGCGCGATGTGTACAACGGGTAGAACGTGAAGTCGTAGTTGGGCGCCAGCGCGAAGTAGTAGGGGACCGTCATCCCGTAGCCCAGCGTCTCGGAGCCCGAGAACTGCGGCATCAGGAAGCCCGACTTGCGCTTCACGGATGGATCGGCGTGCTCGAAGTACGGCATCCAGAGGATCGGCATGCCGAACAGCTCGAACCGCGCATCCTGATAGGTGATGGTCTGCGCCTGCTGATCATGGATCACGGTCGCGGCGCTGATACACCACAAGGGCGGCATGCCGTCCTTGGTCTTACAGGGCGTGAAGCGGCCGTTCTTGAACACGGTGGTGTTGCCACCGCGGCGCTGGGCCTGCTCGGCGGCGATGCGCGAGTCGTCGGAGGCGACGATGCTCAGCGACTGCACGAAGCCGTCGCGGAAGTCGTCGGTCAGGGTGTAGCGGTCGGCGCGCACGATGTTGCCGTTCGGCTCCTTGAGGACGACGTTGCCGACGGCGGTGAGCGTGTTCACGGAGCGGTCGTAGACGACCTGATCCGCGGTCAGGATGTAGTTGTTGTAGTAGATCTCGACGTTGCCGCGCGCGATCACGCGGCTGCCGCCGTTGTCATAGATCAGCTCGTCGCCCTGCAGGTAGAGCGGCTGTGACTTGTCGATGTTGCGCGAGGGCCCGACCAGGCTGGTCTTGGGGAACGAGCTCGACGGCTCGACGTTGGGCGCGACGATGCTGGGATCCTGAGCGTAGGCCTTGTGTCCGCCGCTGAGTGTGAGCAACGCAAAAAGGCATGCAGACATGGCCATACGCGCCCGGCCGGCGACCTTCCGGCGCCGGCAAGGAACGCGTGACCATCCGCAACCCTCCTGCGGTGTCCGCGCATAACGCATCACTCAGCCATCCTCCTGGTGCAACAGCACAGTAGCCGAGACAACAATCACGAGGACTACGGGGAGCCAAATCGCCGCCCAAGGAGGCGCCAATCCGGCCACACCGACCTGTCGGGAGACCTCTGCCAGTAGGAAGAAGCCGAACCCCCCCATTAATCCTGTGATAACCATAGTCTGGATGCCCCCCGAGCGGAATGACCCCAACGACACAGTGGCAGCCAAAAGGACCATCGCTGTGCACAGGAAGGGGCGGGACATCAGGGCTTCATATTGAATCCGCAACCGATCAGTCGAAAGTTGTGCTTTATCAGCGACTTCGATCAATCCTGGTAGCTCCCAGAAGGAAACTGAGAAGAGCGTTCCCAGCGCATCGGTCACGCGTTCCGGTGTAAGGTATGTGGACAACAAGTAGGTATCGAATTTTTCCGGCTCACGGCCCAGGCGCACCACCCAGGCATCGCGGATCTCCCAGTAGCCGTCGTGCAGGTCGGCCCGGGCCCCGTCCACCCGCTCCACGAAGTGGCCTTGCTTGTCGAACACGAAGGCCGACACCCCGGTCAGCGTCAGGCCGCGGTTGGAGGCCAGCGCCGCGCTGATGACGGACTGGCCATCGGCCCCGTTCTGGCGCAGCCAGGACTCGCCCGAGCGAGACTTCAAGAGATTGGTTTCCTTGCCGAAAGCCTCCGCGTAGAGGCTTTCCGCCTTGCTGCGGCCGGCGGCCGCCAGTGGGTTGTAGACCGTCACCGCGAACGTGCCGAGCCCAAAGGCGACGATGAACCCCGGCGCCAGGAACTGCCACACCGACATGCCGCCCGCGCGCATGACCACGAGCTCGCTGCGGCGGCTCAGCTGCAGGAGCGCGGCGATGGAGCCCACGAGGACGGCGAAGGCGACCAGGTACTCGGAGTAGGCGGGCAGGCGCAGCAGCGCGATGCCGACGAGGACATACGCCGGCACCTCGCCGTACTTGCTCGACTGGCGCAGCAGCTCGACAAAATCGATGAGAAAGATCAGCACCGCGCACAGCAGGAAGGTGATGAAAATTCCCAACAGGAAGCGGCCGGCGATGTAGCGGCCAACGGTGCGCAGCGGCATCATGGCTCAGCCTCCCGCCCTGCGCGGACCCGGCGTGGGTGGTCGCATCAGGCTGAACATCCACTTGAAGGGCGCGACGCTCAGCTCCAAGGCGGCGCTGAACATGGCGGCCAGGCGGCTCGAGCGCAGCGTGCGCCGGTTGCGCTCGATCACCCAGAAGGCGGCCAGGATGGCCCCCAGCGGCAGTCCGTAGAGCAGCAGCAGCGCCTGCGCGTTGACGACGACGATGTTGTTCAAGGCGAGACCGCCGAGCCGCAGCGCAGCGGCCAGCACGAAGGCCAGCGTGACCTGCTGGATGCGGTTCTGCCGGGTTGAGCGCGCTTGCCCCACCGCGGCCAGAGCGATCATCGTAAAAGCGATTGGATACAATGGGTTGGACGTGCGCTCATGCAACTCTGCGCGAAACTTTCCAGGTGCCGTTTTGTACTGCCGGCTGTCGGGATCGGGGTGGAGCAGCTCGCTGAGGTAGCGCTCGCGCGGCTTGAGATCGTCGTCCTCGCTGAGCTTCTTCTCGAAGCGGTCGAGGTCGACCGCGTACTTGTCGAAGGCCACGATTTGCGCCGGCTGGTCCTGGTCGCTGCTGCGCACGATGTGCCCTTCGGTCATCACCAGGTAGTTGGAGGGCTCGCGCTTCACGATGACGCCGCGCTCGGCCAGGTAGGCCTGGGTCTGCGAGCGGTCGCGCGTATCGTTCACGATGAGGCCCAACAGCTCCCCATTCATGGCGCGCTCGCGAATGTGGAAGGTGAGGCCGCTCTCCGGGCTCGAGAACTGTCCGGGCTGGATCACCTGCGTCAGCACGTCGGTGCGCACCTGCACGATGTACTGGCGCAGCAGCTGCAGGCTCCACGGTATGCCGACGTGATTGACGAAGGCGACGCCGATCGTCACCAGCAGGGCAAGCAGCAACAGCGGTCGCGCGGAGCGCCACACCGTTGCGCCCGACGCCGTCATCACGATCAGCTCTGAATCGCCGTTGAGGCGGTTCAAGGTGTGGATGGCGGCGATCAGCAGCGAGAACGGCGCGATAATGGCCATCAGGTTGGGCAGCGCCAGGGTGGTCATGCGGATCAGCATCCACACGTCCTGACCCTGCGAGGTCACGACGTTGAGCTGGCGCAAGGCGAGCGCGACCCAGACGATCGCGGAGAGGGACAACAGGATG
This sequence comes from uncultured Alphaproteobacteria bacterium, assembly GCA_963776675.1. Lineage (GTDB taxonomy): Bacteria > Pseudomonadota > Alphaproteobacteria > Rhizobiales > Hyphomicrobiaceae > Hyphomicrobium_A. Next base: position 81,409 of record CAVZNR010000032.1, read on the forward strand.
ATCAGCAGGGCTCCCCCGGCCTGCCGAAAGACATACCTTTCGAAGATCGTCATCGCACCCGGAGGTCAATTGGAAGGGCGCACCACCCGCCGCCCCTTCCATCCCATATGCACACTGGGTTTCACGCCAGCATGGCGAAAGTTCGGCCCCTGCCAGACACTTGTCACCAGATTTAGAGCGACGGCACTACGCAGAACGCAGCGGGAACACCTAATGCCGGCTTAGTCAAAATCGCGTGGTCTGCGTGCCAGTTGCTTGCAACTTGCGGCGTGACTGGCTTAGCTCCACGCGCAAAGCGTCGAAATCTCCCTGCCTGCACGTGGGGCCTGGACCTTCCGCAATCGGCAGCGGGGGGTAAATCGCGGGTGTGTGCATCCCGCGACCATCCTGGTATTGCCTCCAGCCGGCCGCCGACCCCGAGACCCAGCACCGCCACTCACTATTGGAGCCTGCCCGATGACAAACCGCCCCGAAATCGTCTTCGCCCCCCTGTCCGCCGAGCCGGAATCGACCTGCGTCGTGCTCGCCGGCGACGACATGGCGCTCGGCGCGCGCGCGCGCGAGCTCGACCAGCGTTCGGGCGGGGCGGTGCAGAAGGCGGCCGCTGCCGCGCAGTTCAAGGGCAAGAAGAAGTCGACGGCCGAGGTCCTGGTCCCGCCGCGCATCGGCGTCGATCGCCTGGTGCTGCTGGGCGTGGGCAAGGCCGGGGACCTCAAGGAGAACGACTGGGTGCTGCTGGGCGGCAGCGCTGCGGGTGCCATCTCGGCGCGCAAGTCCAAAAGCGCCAGCGTCATCGCCGAAGCGCCCGAGCATGGGGGCATGAAGCCGGAGCAGATCGCCGCCCAACTCGCGTTCGGCGCCGCGCTGCGCCAGTACGAGTTCCGCAAGTACCTCACCAAGCAGCGCTCCGACGACGACAACGGCGGCGAGCCCGACAAGCTGCAGAAGATCGTCATCCACTGCGCCGATCCCGATAAGGCGCGCACCGCCTTCGCGCGCTACCAGGCCGTCGTCAACGGCGTCATGATCGCGCGCGATCTCGTCAACGAGCCGGCCAACATCCTTGGCCCCCTCGAGTTTGCCGAGCGCGTGCAGGCGCTCGAGGAGGTCGGCGTCGAGGTGCAGATCCTCGATGCCGACGAGCTCACCGAGCTCAAGATGGGCGCCCTGCTCGCGGTCGCGCAGGGCAGCGTGCGCCCGGCCCGCGTCGGCATCCTGCAGTGGCACGGCGCCAAATCCAAGCGTGCCAAGCCGGTGTGCTTCATCGGCAAGGGCGTCGTGTTCGACACCGGCGGCATCTCCATCAAACCGTCCGGGGGCATGGAGGACATGAAGGGGGACATGGGTGGCGCCGCCTGCGTCGTCGGCGTCATGCACGCGCTCGCCGAGCGCAAGGCCAACGTCAACGCCATCGGCCTCATCGGCCTGGTCGAGAACATGCCGTCCGGCGCGGCGATGCGCCCCGGCGATATCGTGACGGCGCACTCGGGCCAGACGGTCGAGGTCCTCAACACCGATGCCGAGGGCCGTCTCGTCCTCGCCGATCTCATCTCCTACGCGCAAGAGCGCTTCAAGCCGCGCCTGATGATCGATCTGGCGACGCTGACCGGCGCCATCATGGTGGCGCTCGGCAAGGAGTACGCCGGCCTCTTCGCCAACGACGACAAGCTTGCCGGCGACCTGCTCGACGCCTCGCTGTCGACGGGAGAGAAGATCTGGCGCATGCCGCTCGACAAGGCCTACGACAAGATGGTCGAGTCCAAGAACGCCGACATCAAGAACATCGGCGGGCGCTGGGCGGGCGCGTGCACGGCCGCGGCGTTCCTCAAGTACTTCGTCAAGGACACGCCCTGGGCTCACATCGATCTCGCCGGCACGGCCATGGACGCGCCCAAGTCCGAGATCAATCCAAGCTGGGGCTCGGGCTGGGGCGTGCGGCTTCTGGATCGCTTCGTCGCCGACAAGTACGAGAAGTGAGAACGGGACCTTGCAGGCGCATCATAACACCTTGTAAAAACGCGTATAAGACCTGTCACTTTCCATAATATATATTATGCGAATGAACTGGCCATCGTCCTCAGGTCTCTCGGGACGATGCCGCGAGGCTATGGCAGCAGCGTCTCCTCGGTTCGGCGCACGCCCGTGGAAATGATCGCGGCGTAGAGCGCGCTGACAAAGCCCGACAGCACGTTGACGCTGATGACGATCGCGATCAGCCGCGCCAGCCGTTCATCCAGCATGGTGCCCAGCACCGTGACGATGAAGTCGTCGAACGCCTGCTTGATCTGGAACAGCAGCTCGCTCGCCTCGGAGATCGACGGTCGCGCCGGCATGTCGAAAATGATCTTCCAGCCGATGTCGCCCACGCTTGTCGGCGGCAGCACGTTCGCCATGGCCAGCACCGCGATGCCGGCGGAGAACATGAGCCCCAGCAAGGGTGCCAGGCGGAAATAGCCCCAGCGCATGGGCAGGGCGTCGGCGCGGATCGACAGCAGCCGCAGCAGGCCGGCGCCTGCGTAGGTGCACACGCCGAACACGACCGCCACCCAAAACAGGCGGTCGGTGTCGGTGCCCGAAAACGTGAACAGCGCGGCAACGCCCGCCAGGACACCCTTGAACATGGCCTCCGTCAGGCCGACGAGCCCCGTCAGCAGCGTGCTGCGAGCAACCAATCCGCCGAAGTAGAACGGCAGCTCGTAGCGCAGTCGCGCGACCTCGAGGCGCAGGCCCAGCACGAAAGCCAGGCCTCCGGTGAGGCCGGCGAACAGGAACGGATGGTAAAAGCCCAGTGCCGCGACGCCGGCGACGGCCGCAATCTCGCCCGCCATGATGAGGGCGTTGACGAGGATGCGCAGCACGATCATATCGCCCCTGGAACCGCTCGCGGGTGCCGAGCTCCATGCCCTGCCCGCACCCACTCTAACGGGAAGGATCGCAGGTGGACAACAACGGCGGTAAGAAAACGCTTCCCCAGCTCCTCGCCGTCATGGCCGCGCTGCGCACTCCGGGGACCGGCTGCCCCTGGGACCTGAAGCAGACGTTCGCGACCATTGCCCCCTATACCATCGAGGAGGCCTACGAGGTTGCCGACGCCATCGCGCGCGACGACCTCCCCCACCTCAAGGACGAGCTGGGGGATCTGTTGTTCCAGGTCGTCTATCACGCGCGCATGGCCGAGGAGCGACACGCCTTCGCCTTCGACGACGTCGTCGACGCGATCGCCACCAAGATGATCCGCCGCCACCCGCACGTATTCGGGACGCCCGAGCAGCGCGCCGCCGGTGCCGGTCCCGGTTTCTGGGAGCGCGCCAAGCAGGCGGAAAGAAGCTCCAAGGACGACGCGACGGGCGTCCTCGACGACGTCCCGGCCGCCCTTCCCGCCCTGACGCGCGCGGTCAAGTTGCAGAACAAAGCCGCGCACGTGGGCTTCGACTGGTCCTCGCTGCAGCCGGTGCTGGCCAAGCTCAAGGAGGAGCTCGCTGAGCTGGAGGAAGAGATCGCCGCGCGCGGCCCGGTTTCGGCGGGTCTGACACCGGGCGCAGGCAACGATGCCATCGAGGAGGAGTTCGGCGATCTTCTGTTCGTCATCGCCAACGTCGCACGCCACCTGAAGCTCGACCCCGAGAACGCGCTGCGAAAGGCCAACGACAAGTTCATCCGCCGCTTCCGCTACATCGAGGCGCGTCTTGCCGAGACGGGGCGCTCGCCTAAGCAATCCGATCTCGCCGAGATGGACATGCTGTGGGACGAGTCGAAGACGAAGGGGCTGTGAGCCGCGGGAACGGCACCGACGCAAGGCATTTCTCAAAAGATTTGGAGACGGTCATGACGCTCAGTCGCAGACGTGTTCTCACCATGGCGGCAGCAGGCGTCGTGGCAAAGGTGGCGCTGGATCCCCGATCCGGTTTGGCGGCAACATCTGACAGGATCGGCGCGGTCGCCTTCGATGGGTTTCCGATCCTGGATCCCAGGCCCGTCGTCGCGCTTGCGAAAGAGCTTTACCCAAGCAACGGCGAGGCGTTCTTCGGCCAGTTTCGAACGCGGCTGTTCGAGTATCAGTGGCTGCGAGCGCTGGGCGGACGCTACAAGGACTTCTTCGCGATCATCGACGATGCCCATCGCTTCGCGGCAGCGCAGCTCGGGTTGAACGCAACCGACGATAAGCGCGCGCGGTTGCAGGATGCGTTCTTGGCGCTGAAGGCGTGGCCGGATGTGGTGCCGGCGCTCCAGACCCTGAGAGCCAAAGGTATTAAGCTGGCGTTTCTTTCCAACATGACCGCGAAGATGCTCAACGCTGGTATCGCGAATTCGCAGCTCGATGGCGTGTTCGACTTCGTGCTGAGCACCGATGCCATCAAGTCCTACAAGCCGGATCCGCGCGCCTACCAGCTCGGGGTCGAGGCCCTGATGCTTCCTAAGGAGCAGATTGCCTTTGCTGCTTTCGCCGGCTGGGACGTTGCCGGCGCGAGCTGGTTTGGCTACCCGACGGTATGGGTCAACCGGCTCGGCGCCACGCCCGATCAGCTTGGCGTCGAGCCGGCCGCAACCGGTCCAGGGCTCGATGCGCTGGTTCGCTTCGTGAAGGCGCGGACCTGAGATAGACGTCAAGCCTTCCGCTCGACGCGGGATCGGCGCGCTAGTTGCCG
>CAVZNR010000033.1:0-25806 GCA_963776675.1 uncultured Alphaproteobacteria bacterium
ACTGCGGCACCTCGAGCGCGACCCACGCGGCGCGGACCGCCTCGGTCACCTTGTCGCCGGCGCCCTCGATGGTGGTCACGTCGGCGTCTTGAAGCGTGCCGATCGGGGTGACGCAGGCGCGGCGCGGCTGGCTGTCGACGTGGACGGTGCAGGCGCCGCACTGGGCGACGCCGCATCCGAACTTGGTCCCGGTCAGTCCTTGAACGTCGCGCAGGAACCAGAGGAGCGGCATCGAAGGATCGCCGTCGAACTCCACCGCCTTTCCATTGACCTTCAGCGTAATCATTGGCTCCCCCGCCTATCTGCAAGCTTTGAGGTGGCTAGTCGCGAGAATGGTCGCTCTTTCAATGAACGTAGCCATGCCCCCTTTGGGTTCCGATGTCCGTCGCATCACTCCGCCGGCTGGGCTTCGAGGGCCGGCGGACGCCGGCGGGCGCGAAGGCCGGCAAGCCAGCGGCTGATCACATAGAACGTGGGCGTGAACAGCAGGCCGAACAGGGTCACGCCGATCATGCCCGAAAACACCGCCGTTCCGAGTGCCTGGCGCAGCTCGGCGCCGGCTCCGGTGGCCCACACCAGCGGAACCACGCCGAAAATGAAGGCCAGCGAGGTCATGAGGATGGGGCGCAGGCGCAAGTGCGCCGCCTCGACGGCCGCCGCGAAACGGTCGCGGCCGCCGTCCTCGAGCTGCTTGGCGAACTCGACAATGAGGATCGCGTTCTTTGCGGCGAGCCCGATGAGCACGATGAAGCCCACCTGCGTAAGGATATTGTTGTCCTGGCCGCGCAGGATCACGCCCGTGATCGAGGCGATGAGACACATCGGCACGATGAGGATCACCGCAAGGGGGAGCGTCAGGCTTTCGTATTGCGCGGCAAGCACCAGGAAGACGAAGACGACGGCCAGTCCGAAGGCAAACACCGCGGTCGAGCCGGCGCGCAGCTGCTGGAAGGCGAGCGTCGTCCATTCGTAGCTGAAGCCCGGGGGAAGCGTTTCGGCCGCGAGCTTTTGCATGATGTCGATGGCTTGCCCTTGCGAATAGCCGGGCGCCGGCGAGCCGTCGAGCTCGGCAGCGGGGTAGAGGTTGTAGCGCGGCACGCGGTAGGGGGCGGAGATGTCGCTCACGGTCGTAAAGGAGCCGAGCGGGACGGCGTCGCCCTTATCGTTGCGCACGCGGATCTTGAGGATGTCGCTCGGCTCCAGCCGGAACGGCGCGTCAGCCTGCGCGGTGACGCGGAACGTGCGTCCGAGCAGATTGAAGTCGTTGACGTAGGACGAGCCGAGGTAGGTCTGCAGCGCGGCGAACACGTCGGGCACCTTGATGCCGAGCATCTGCGCCTTGGTGCGGTCGATGTCGAGATAGAGCTGGGGCGTGGTGGATTCGAACAGCGAATAGACCTGCTGCAGGCCCGGCGTCTGGGCCGCGCGTCCCATCATGGCGTAGACGGCGTTCTGCAGCTCCTGCGGACCGAGGCCGCCGCGATCCTCGACCATCATGCGGAAGCCGCCCGCCGTGCCGATGCCGCGCACCGGCGGCGGTTGAGCGACGATGACCCGGCCTTCCTGGATGACGGACAGCTTCCCCAGTAGCGTCTTCTGGATGGCGGACGCCGTCAGATCGGGATTGCCAGCGCGATCCTCGAAGGGATCGAGCACGACGAAGACGGCGCCGGCATTGGATGCCGCCGTGCGCGTGGCGCCGGAAAATCCGACGATGTTCACCGCATGCGCGATGCCCGGCACCGTCAGCGCGATCTCCGCGGCACGCCGATTGACCTCGTCGGTGCGGGCAAGCGAGGCGCCGCCGGGCAGCTGCGTGATGACGATGAGATAGCCGATGTCGAGCTGCGGAATGAAGCCGATGGGCGTCTTGCGGAACTCGTTCATGCCGAAGGCGAGAATGGCGCCATAGACGACGAGCATGATGACGGCAAAGCGCACGACGCGGGCCGTGAACCAGCCGTAGCCGGCGCCAAGCTTGTCGAACGACCAGTTGAAGACCTTGAAGAAGCCGCGGATCGGCGCGCCCCACCAGCGCTTCTTGCCGTGGCCATGCGGCTTCAAAAGCAGCGCGCACAGGGCCGGCGACAGGGTCAGCGATACGACCAGCGAGATGATGGTCGCGCCCGCGATGGTCAGCGCGAACTGCTTGTAGAACTGGCCGGAGATGCCGGTGATGAACGCCGACGGGGCGAACACGGCGCACAGCACCAGCGCGATGGCGATCAGCGCCGAGCCGACGTCGTCCATGGTGCGCTTGGCGGCGTCGCGCGGCGACAGGCCGTCGGCGATGTGGCGCTCCACGCTCTCGACCACGACGATCGCGTCGTCCACCACGATGCCGATCGCCAGCACCAGTCCGAACAGCGACAGGTTGTTGAGCGAGAACCCGAACATCGCCATGAAGAAGAAGGTGCCGACCAGCGAGATCGGAATGGCGAGGATGGGGATGATCGCCGCGCGCCACGTCTGCAGGAACAGCACGACGACGAGCACGACCAGGATCACCGCCTCTAGGATGGTGGTGATGACCGCGTCGACGGACTGCTGAATGAACTGGGTGGGGTTGTAAATGATGGTGTACTTGAGGCCCTCGGGAAAGTCCTCGGAGAGCTTCTCCATCGTCGACTTGATCGCTTCGGCGGTGGCGATCGCGTTCGATCCCGGCCGCTGGAAGATGCCCAGGCCCACGGCGGGATCGCGGTCGAGATAGGAGTTGAGGTTGTAGCTTTGGGCGGCGAGCTCCACCCGGCCCACGTCCTTCAGGCGCACGACGGCGTTGTCCGTCTGCTTGACGACGATGTTGGCGAACTCGTCGACGTCGGCGAGGCGGCCGAGCGTTCGCACGGAGAGCTGGAAGGCGCCCGGGTTGTCGACGGGAGGCTGGTTGAGCACACCGGACGCGACCTGCACGTTCTGGCCCTGCAGCGCCGACACGACATCGCCCGACGTCAGGTTGAGCGTTTGCAGGCGCTCGGGATCGAGCCAGATGCGCATGGAATAGTCGCGGCTGCCGAACACGGTGATCGAGCCGATGCCGTCGATGCGGTTGAGGACGTCGGTGACCTGAGTGGTGGCGTAGTTGGAGATAAAGAGCGTGTCGCGCGACTTGTCGGGCGAGTAGAGGTGGACCACCATCATCAGGTCGGGCGACGCCTTGGCGACGGTGACGCCGATGTTGCGCACGTCCTGCGGCAGCCGCGGCTGGGCGACGGCCACCCGGTTCTGCACCTGCACCTGCGCGATATCGAGATCGGTGCCGAGCTCGAACGTCACCTCGATGGAGAACTGCCCGTCACCCGTCGAGTTCGACGTGATGTAGAGCATGTTCTCGACGCCGTTGATCTGCTGCTCGAGCGGCGCCACGACGGTCGCGGCGACCACCTCGGCGCTGGCGCCGGGGTACTGGCCGGTGACGTTCACGGTGGGCGGCGCGATCTCCGGATACTGCGCGATCGGCAGCCGTCCATAGGAGACGGCCCCCAGGATCACGAAGACCACGGAGATCACTGCGGCAAAGATCGGCCGGTCGATGAAGAACTGGGAGATGCGCATCGCCCGTTACTCGCTCTTGGTGGCGGGCTTGGGCGGCTCTGCCGCTGCCATCGCGCCCGCTTGCGGGGCGACCTTGACGCCGGGACGCACGCGCATCAGGCCGTTGATCACGACACGATCTTCCGGCTTGAGGCCGGACTTGACGACGCGCAGGGCGCCGACGAGACGCCCCAGCGTCACGTAGCGCGGGTGCACGACGTTTTCGGCATCGACCACGTACACGATCTTGCGCACCTGCTCGGTGCCGATTGCCGTGTCGGGCACCAGCAGCGCCTCGGCCGGCGGGGCCATGGCGATGCGGATGCGCGCGAACATGCCGGGCGTCAGCGTGCCGTCGGGATTGTCGAACTCGGCGCGGCCGCGGATCGACCCGGACGAGCGATCAATGGCGTTGTCGATGAAGTCCATGTGCCCCTTATGGCCAAACGACGCCTCGTCGATGAGCTTGAGCTCGACGGGCACCTTCAAACCCGGTGCGTGCGCATTCTTGTGGGCGCGCAGGAAGCGCAAGTACGCGGTCTCGTCCCAGGTGAACTCGAAGCGGATCGGATCGGTCGACTGGATCGTCGCCAGCAGCGTGGTGCTGCCGTTCGTTCCCCCAGTGACCAGGTTGCCGACCGACACGCGCCGGTCGCCGATGCGTCCCGTCACGGGAGACTTGAGCTCGGTGTAGGCCAGGTCGAGCTCTGCCTGCTGCAAGGCCGCCTCCTGCGCCTTGACGGTGGCCTCCGCCACGCGCTTCGCCTGGACGCGCTGGTCGAGGGTCTGCTGCGTGATGGTGGTGTCGAGCTTGAGGCGTTTGCCGCGCGCCAGATCGGCATCGGCGAAGGCGAGATTGGCTTTGGCCTGCTCCAGCGTGGCCTCGGCCTGGTCGCGTGCCGTCTGGAACGGGCGGCGGTCGATGGTAAACAGCTCATCGCCCGCCTTCACCATCTGCCCGTCGCGGAACTCGATCTTCTCGAGATAGCCGGAGACACGCGCGCGCACCTCGACCGCATCGACAGCCACGAAGCGGCCGACGTACTCCTCCTCGTCCGCCACCGTTTCCCGCTTGGGCTGCGCGACAGTGACTTCCGGTGGAGGCGGGGGAGCCCCTTTGCCTGCGACTGCTGTTCATCGCAGCCAGCGAGCGCCGCCACGAGCAAGGGCAGGGCAAGCGTAAGAAGAGAGAGCCTTGAGCTGGGCATATGTAACCGTCTTTGCTGGCTGAGCATGGTGCGTGGCCTCGAAGGGGAGGCCGGTGAACTGGGGAGTTACGCGTCCGCGAGGACCCCCGCGACCGGAGCGGCACGTCGGATGGCGGCGTCGACCGCCCGCTCGGCGGCTTCCGGCCCCAACGCGACGCCTTCGATCATGATCGTCTCGACGTCGGTGATGCCGAGGTAGGCGAGCACCGTACGCAGGTAGCTCTCGTCGTGCTCGAGGGCCCGCATGGGACCTCCCGAGTACAGGCCGCCGCGCGCCAGAACCAGGATCGCGCGCCGCCCACCGAGCAGGCCTTTGGAGCCATGCTCGGTGTAGCGGAACGTGCGGCCGGGACGGCAAACGTAGTCGATCCAAGTCTTCAGCGTCGAAGGCACGCCGAAGTTGATCATGCCAGCGGCGATGACGATCGTGTCGGCGGCGATAAGCTCGTCGATGAGGATGTCGGACTGCTCCACCAATGCGCGCTGACGGGGCGTGCGTGCGCCTGCAACCGAGCGCGTCGCCGTTACGAAGTCGTCGTCGATGTGCGGAAGTGGATTGCCGGCAAGATCGCGGATGGTGATGGCGGCGTCAGGATGTACAATGCGCAGCTCGCGGAGGAGCCGTGCGGCCACCAAATTGGAGTAGGATGTGTCGCGGCGGGGGCTGCTCGTCAGGCACAGGATCTGGCGCATCGGACGGACTCGCTTGGTGCTGCAGTGCGAGACGAGAACAATGACAACGCCTGCACATTGTGATACTGACCGGTAACACCTATATCCTATACTGACCGGTAACACCCCCGTCAAGAGGCCAAAATTAAAGGAAGATGAACAAGTCCCTTTCCCACACCGCCCCCGAAACCGCGCCGCCTCCGCCGCGCGAGCGGATCCTGGCAGCCGCCAGGGACCTCTTTTATCGCCACGGCATCCGCGCGGTCGGCGTCGATTCGATCGCCGAGGCGGCATCGACGAACAAAATGACGCTCTACCGGCACTTCGGTTCCAAGGACGAGCTGGTCGCCGCCTATCTGAGCGAGCTTGCCAAGGAAGGTGATGCGCTCTGGGTAACTTTGGCGCAGGAGCATCCCGGCGACCCGCACGCCCAGCTCGAGGGCTGGATCGGGTACGTCGAGGACATCTTCCGTGGCCGCAATGACCGCGGTTGCGCCATCGCCAACGCCGCCGTCGAGCTGCGCGATACCGATCACCCGGGGCGGCAGATCATCGACGATTACAAGACCAGAAAGCGCGAGCGCCTTGTTACGCTGTTCCGGGAGGCCGGCTACGCCGAGCCCGAGCGCCTCGCCGACGAGGTCTTTTTGCTGTTCGAAGGCGCGCGTATTTCCATCCAGTGCTGCTCGAGCCCCGGCGGCCCGGCTTCGCGGGTTGTCGGCATGCTGCGGGCGCTGTTGGCCGATCACGCCCACAATACGGGCAAGCCGGCGCCTCAGGAAGCGAAGCCGCGCCGGCCCTCAGCCGAGAAGCAGTGATCGCATCAGCCGACCGCAGCCGACGGCGCCGTGCCAAATCAGATCGGCCGGCTGGGAAAAGGCCGAGCGATCAGCCTTCTCCCGTGCCGTGAGCCGACGAGCATCGGGGCAACTAGTGCGGAATACCGTTTTTGCCAGCCAGGATCCGTTCAATAATCGCAATGACCTCCTGATGCCTCTCAGGGGTTTTTGAACCTATGGCGGCCTCGGTATGGGTGGCGACGACATCGGTCAACAGGTCGCGCGCTTCCTCCTCGCTGATGACCTTGAGGTCGGTCAGCGCTACGAGCAATGATTCGCAGATGCTTAGCGCGGCCCAGCCTTGGTTGGGATCGGAGCTGGGATCGGCGTGTAGACTAATTTTATTGTCCATTGGACTTGCAGTCTACAGCATCCTAGATACCTAATAACTGATCTACGTTTGCTATTGATATGTCGCTACTTTCTTTTTAGTCGCGGCAAGAGCCGAAATTTACTATCCTGGGCTTCCAGCAGCGGAGGCTATGCATGGTTGGCGGCCATTTAGAAAGCGTGCTGGCAAAAAAGCTGAGTGCCTTTGTTCCGCTCTCGCCCGATGAGCTGGAGTGCCTTGCGGAGCTGCAACTACCGACCATGTCCGTCAAGCGCGGCCACCAACTCGTTCATGAGGGGGAGCCCGAGCGCAGGGTGTTTGTGCTCCAGGCCGGCTGGGCGTGCAGCTACAAAGATCTGTCCAGTGGGGAGCGTCAGATCATCTCGTTTCCGATAGCGGGAGACTGCGTGGGACTGCGCAGCGTTTTGCTGCGCACCGCGGACCATTCATTCCAAGCCCTTACCGATTCCGTAGTCAGCCAGGTCGATGCCACGCGCATGTTGCAGACCTTTAACGACTTCCCGCGCCTTGCAACGGCCATCCTGTGGGCCGCCTCACGCGATGAAGCCATGGTCGTCGAGCACCTCGTCAGCGTTGGACGCCGTAACGCGATCGAGCGCACGGCCCACTTTTTCATGGAGTTGGCCGAGCGGCTGAACCTCATCGGGCTGGCAACGGAAGCCGATTTTGAATGTCCTCTCAGCCAGTACGTTCTCGCCGATGCACTGGGCTTGAGCGCGATTCACGTCAATCGCGTTTTACGCCAGCTGCGCGAGCGCGATCTGCTCACCTTTCAGCACGGCAAAGTCACAATTCATGATTTGAACGGCCTCAGAAAGCTTTCGGGATTTCGCGGTGGCTATTTAAATTCGCGAGACTAATCGAAATAAAATTGCAAACAATGGCGCCACGGCAGGCCGAAAATATTTTCGCTGACTAACGCATGTTAGCGCGCACCCAAATGCCCTGTCCTAAATTTGAGCCGCGGGGTGACGAATGTTTGGCGAGACGGTCCTGGACCGTCGTTGGAAATCCGCCAATCTCTCCCGGAGCCGATAATCCCTCCTATCGGCTCCCGGGGGATGTCATAGCGATCGTCGATCTCCGCACGGTAGCGCTTCGGTTGCGCACCGTGTGCCACGCGTTGGCCGTGCCGGCCCGCGCCAGGAAATCGAGCACACATGCTGAGCATGGCTTCAAGCGGCCTACAGACCCGCCCTCTCTACCTCCAAGTGCGTGACGCCTTGGCCGCGCGTATCGCCAAGGGGGCATGGAAGCCCGGAAAGGCGATTCCCAATGAGCTCGATCTAGCTCGCGAGTACGGAGTGAGCGCGGGCACCATGCGCAAGGCGCTCGATGTCATTGAGAGCGAACGCCTCATTACGCGCCGGCAAGGTCGCGGCACGTTCGTGAACGATCAGGCATCCGAAGAGCTGGCCACGCGCTTCAGCGCTATTCGAGACGCCGAAGGCAAGCGTATCGCTGGTGAAGTGGAGTTGGGCGAAGTCTCCGAAGGTGCAGCCAACCAAATGGAGCGAGACCGGTTGCGCTTGCAAGCGGAAGATCAAGTCTACCGCGTTCGTTGCATACGGTTGCACCAAAATCGCCCGTTCATGGTCGAGGAAGCCTCGATGCCCGCCCGGCTGTTTCCTCGGCTTACGCAGATTAATGGGTTCCCCCATCAAATCGTGGCCCTTGCGCAGAAGAATGGCATTCTGGTGGGCAGGGCCGAAGAGCGCATTTCGGTTCACATCGCCAGTCCGGCGGTCGCAGAAGCCCTGAGCGTCGCTCCGTCCTCGCCCATCCTGGTGCTCGATCGTGTGCTGCTGACGCTCGAGGGCCAACCCATCGAATGGCGCGTCGGGCAATGCAATCTCTCCGCGCACCACTACTTCGCCGAGATAGACTGATCAAAAAAGCAACGGCACGGTGCTCACCGACAGCCGAGCTCCCTCAAAATTCATGATGTGAGTTGCCCAGAGCTCAGGTTTTCTGGGCAACTTTTCAAGCTAATTCAAATTCAAGCCAACCTGTTGCTTTGACAACAGATAATCGGTCGTCTGCTAATCTAGATCAGCACGCGGCGACCTCCCGTAGCCTACTTGTTGAACACGGGCAAACACGCCGAAATTCAACGTGTTAGATACAACAACTCGTTGTGGAAAATCAGCAACCAGCGATGCTAGTCAAGTCCAACGGCGGGCAGGTGCCGGCAAATCTGGCGCCGCTCCTGCCTGAAATCCTGCAGGAAGCCATCCTCAACAGTGCCGACTTCGCCATCATCGCGACGGACGCCGACGGCGTCATACAGCTGTTCAACATCGGCGCCGAGCGGATGCTGGGGTGGGATGCCATCGATGTGGTCAACAAGAAAACGCCAGCCGATTTCCGTGATCCGGACGAATCGATTGCGCGCGCCGAGGCATTGAGCGCCGAGTTCGCAATCAAGATCGAGCCTGGATTCGCCGCACTCTCTTTCAAGGCCTCGCGCGGTTTGGGCGACATGTTCGAACCCACCTGTATCCGCAAGGACGGCAGCCGTTTTGCAGCCGCGATGTCAGTCACCGCGCTGCGCGACCATGAAGCGAACATTATCGGCTATTTGTTGATCGCTGCCGACAATTCCGCGCTGGTAAAGATTGCGGTCGACAAGAAAATTGCGGCCAACATGGAAAAGGATCGTCTGAAGGACGAGTTCGTGGCCACGGTTAGTCACGAGCTGCGTACGCCGCTCACCTCGATCGCCGGCGCGCTCGGCCTCCTCGCCGGAAGTGCGGTAGGGAAGCTCCCGGATGCCGCGATGCGGCTGGTTACGATCGCCCACACGAACAGCCAGAGGCTCGTCCGCCTGCTCAACGATATCCTCGATATCGAAAAACTGGAGGCGGGAAAGGTCGATTTCAATTTCAAGCGCGTGGAGGTCCTTGCGCTTGTCAAGCAGGCTATCGAAGAAAATCAACGGTTCGCCGAAACCCACGACATATGCATTCGTCTCGATCCCAAATCCACGCCCGGCACTGTCCGCGCGGATCCCGACCGGCTGCTCCAGGTCCTCACCAATTTGCTCTCCAACGCCATCAAATTCTCGCCGCACGCCGAAGAGGTGGTGGCGGCGGTGGAGACGCGAGACAAGAGCATCCGTATTTCCGTCCGCGACCATGGCCCGGGTATTCCCGCCAACTTCCGATCGCGCATTTTCGAGCAATTCGCGCAGGCCGATGGCACGGACGCGCGCCAAATGGGTGGTACCGGTCTCGGGCTGAGCATCTCCAGAGCAATCGTCGAGCGCCTCGACGGCACCATTGGTTTCGAGGATGCGCCTGGTGGTGGCGCGGTTCTTTACGTCGAGCTGCCCAATTGGAACGATGCGGTCAGACTCCAGTCTCGGCACTCCAGTAAAGCGGACCTTCGCATATTGCTTTGTGAGGACGATCCCGAGGCGGCGACCATCCTCAGCGAGCGCCTGCTCCAAGAGGGCTTTCTCGTGGACGTCGCACTTACGGCGAACGAAGCCGTGGCTCTGGCGTCGACGTCGTCGTTTTCGGCTATTCTTGTCGACTTGCAGCGGCCCGAAGGCGACGGCATCAGCTTGATCAAGCAGCTGCGCAAGCAGCCGCAAATATATAATGCGCTGATCGTGGTGCTGTCAGCGGACGTTACGCAATCGGTCGACAAGAGCCAGCCACCCACGTTGCTCAACATACTCGACTGGCTGGACACGCCCATCGACGTCAGCCGCCTGGTGCACGTCCTCGATCGGCCGATCGTGCGCGATCGGAGCGCTCGCCCGCGCATCCTGCATGTCAATGCGGACCAGGATGTACTGCGTGCTGTAGCCGACGCGCTGGACAGCCGTGCCGAAGTCATGTCGGTCGATTCGATCGACAAGGCGCGCCGCGCGCTGGCCGAGTGCCGCTTTGATGTCGCCGTGCTCGACGTCGCGCTGGCGGAAGGGTCCGGCTTCGAGCTGCTGCACGAGCTCCGCGATAGCGAGGGT
Organism: uncultured Alphaproteobacteria bacterium; assembly: GCA_963776675.1. Lineage (GTDB taxonomy): Bacteria > Pseudomonadota > Alphaproteobacteria > Rhizobiales > Hyphomicrobiaceae > Hyphomicrobium_A. The sequence continues at coordinate 10,582 of CAVZNR010000033.1, forward strand.
GACGAGGTTCCCCTGGTCGTGTTCTCCCCGCAGTGACGCAAACCCCGTATTCGCCGTGCAGGTGCGCTCTGCGCTCATAAAGTCGCGAACCTCCATCGATAGTCTCGTAGCAGTTTTGCGCAAACGCTTGATGTGCGGCTCCTCGTCTGCAGACGACAAAGCTTCATAAGCTTTCTCCCCGACCATTCGAGCCCGAAGGTGTGCGACAAGCGAAGGCGCCTAATCAATGGCGGATGGCACCGCCCTTGCGGAGCCGGCACTTATGTGCGCAAGCTACCCTTTACTTGAAAGATCCCAACTCGTGAACGATCAGCAGCCCTATCGTATGGTCATCCGCCACTCGATCGTCGCGCTCTCACCGAGCGCGACCTTCAACCTAGGATTTGATCAGATAGGCGACGCTTTCCCGCCCGGGATGATCGGAAATGACATCCACCCACGGGCGCTAGGCGACTTGTGCGCATTTGCCAAGGACGTGAACTGCGCTGTTGCGAAGGATGACAAGGCTAAGGCCTTCATCTTCATCAAGCGCAAATAAGCAGCTGCTCGTCGCGTCGCGTTGCTAAGCCGGCGCGCAGGTCTGCACGAACCCTTGAAACAGGGTTCGCGGACAGGCCCTGCGTGGCTAGCACCCCCTGTGGGCGAGACGCCCACGCCGTCCACCAAAAGAAGGTTGTCATGATCACTGATACAGAAAGTAAGTTCGTCTCTGCTGCTTGCGCCGCTCTTTCCCGAAGGTGCCAATCTGCGGTTTCTCGAAGGTACGGAGCGCGACGCGCTGGGGGCTGAGCTCCATCGCATACGCATCGACTCTGGCAAGGATGCGATCAACTTGCGCATTCCGCGAACGTTCGTTGACGACCATCGAGACGGTCCCGCCGGTCGAAAAACTGAGCTTGAAGAGCGTCTGGCAAGGTTTGTAACGGAAAAGCTGCAAGCCTTCGCACCGAACCCGGGGCCGCGCCTCAGGCCGGTGATTGCGTGGACATTTGCGCAGGACGAGCAAGTCGAGGCCGCACCCCTGGAGACTGAAGGCGCAGCAAGCTGACGCTCATGAGGCTTAGCGCGCTGTGGTTCGAAGGGCCCCTGCGAATTTGATGTAGCTCGCGAGACGCTCAGCTTCGAGGCCACCGCGGCTGACGGCGGCACGCACCGCGCAGCCAGGCTCGCTGTCATGCCGACAATTGCGAAACTTGCAGTTGCTGGCTAGACCCTCGATATCGTCAAAATCAACTCCAACAGTCTCGTCGGCGTTCCAAAGTTCCAGCCCCCGCATTCCAGGCGTGTCGATTATGGCGCCGCCGCGCGAGCGTAGGAACAACTGGCGATGCGTGGTCGTATGCCGCCCACGGCTGTCGTGGGCCCGAACCTCTTGTGTCGCCTGCGCCGCGCGTCCCAGCAACTCGTTCGTCAGTGTGGACTTTCCCACGCCGGATGAGCCGATGAGGCCCACGGTCCGATTGCCGGAGAAATACGGCTCCAGTAGCTCGATCCCTTTGCCATCGCGGGCACTGATGGCGTGGACCGGCACGCCGGGCGCGACGGCAGCGATCTGACGGACCGTCCCATCAACATCGTCCGCGAGGTCGGCCTTGTTGAGTACGATGACCGGAGCTGATCCGCTCTCGCGCACCAAGGCGAGGTAGCGCTCGATGCGCGGCAGATTAAAATCGCCGTCCGGTGCCGTTACGATGAACACGACATCGACATTCGCTGCCAAGAGCTGCGGCCGGCGCTCGCCCGAAGCCTTGCGAATTAAGGCGGTTGTGCGCGGCAGAACGACCTCGATCGTGGCAGGGCCGTCGCCCGCGGGCAGGCGCACACCGACGAAATCACCGACGCCCGGGAGATCGGAGTGCTGCGACACCGCATTGCGGATGTGGCCGGTCGTGCCCGCCGTCAATTCGATCGAATCGGTCGCAACCCGATAGTGGGAGCGATGCTCCGCGACGACGCGAGCTGGCACCCGTCCCTCGGCGGCATGGGCGATGAACTCCGATCGGTGCCGCTCGCACCAGCCCAACGCGTCGAGTGTCATGGATCAGCCTCCTCGGCCTCGAGCGCGCTTTTGGCCGACACAATGGCTTGAAACGAGCATTCTGATATTTGTGTGGGCCTATTTCAGGGACAAATCAATCGAGCCCCCAGAACAACGCTAGCACTCTAACGATTAGAGTGCTAAGAGATGTTTCTGACGGAAAAAGCGCGTTTCTCAACGCGCCAAAATCCGTACAGCCCCCAAAAATCAAAGATTTGAGGATTTAGATGAAATTCCGGCCTTTGCACGACCGCGTTGTCGTTAAACGCCTTGAAGAGGACTCCAAAAGCGCCGGGGGCATCATCATTCCCGATACGGTCAAGGAAAAGCCGATGCGCGGCGAAATCGTCGCCGTCGGACCCGGCCTGCGCGACGAAAGCGGCAAGATCAATGCTCCCGACGTCAAGGCTGGCGATGTCGTGCTGTTCGGCAAGTGGTCGGGCACCGAGATCAAGATCGACGGCGAGGAGCTTCTGATCATGAAGGAGGGCGATGTCCTCGGCGTGATCGAGGGCACGGCCAAGGTCAAGGCTGCGGCCTGAACCCGGTACGCATTTGCCCCATCCCCCAACATATCAGGAGCTGCCCCATGTCGTCCAAGGAAGTTAAATTCGGCCAAGACGCGCGCGATCGGATGCTGCGCGGCGTCGATATCCTCGCAAACGCGGTCAAGGTCACGCTCGGCCCTAAGGGCCGCAACGTCGTTCTCGACAAGTCGTATGGTGCGCCTCGCATCACCAAGGATGGTGTGACCGTCGCCAAGGAGATCGAGCTGGAAGACAAGTTCGAGAACATGGGCGCGCAGATGCTCAAGGAGGTTGCCTCCAATACATCCGACGAGGCCGGCGACGGCACGACGACGGCAACCGTGCTGGCGCAAGCCATCATCAGGGAAGGCGCCAAGTCGGTTGCTGCCGGCGCCAATCCGATGGATCTGCGACGCGGCATCGACCAGGCGGTCGCGGCCGTCGTCGAAGAGCTGAGGACGAAGGCGAAGAAGGTGACGTCCAACGCCGAGATCGCCCAGGTCGGCACCATCTCGTCGAACGGCGATAGCGAAATCGGCGGCAAGATCGCCGAAGCGATGAAGCGGGTCGGCAACGAGGGTGTCATCACGATCGAGGAGTCAAAGAGCCTCGAGACTGAGCTCGAAGTGGTCGAGGGTATGCAGTTCGACCGCGGCTATCTTTCGCCTTACTTCGTCACCAATGCCGAAAAGATGATGGTCGAGCTCGAAGACCCCTACATCCTGATCCACGAGAAAAAGCTCGGCGGTCTCCAAACCTTCCTGCCACTGCTGGAAGCGGTCGTGCAGGCGGGCAAGCCGTTGCTCATTATCGCGGAAGACGTCGAAGGGGAGGCGCTTGCCACCCTCGTCGTCAACAAGCTGCGTGGCGGCTTGAAGGTTGCGGCCGTAAAGGCGCCGGGCTTCGGTGACCGCCGCAAAGCCATGCTGGAGGACATTGCCGCCGTCACGGGCGGAACTGTGGTTTCCGAGGATCTCGGTATCAAGCTCGAGAACGTTACTCTGGAAATGCTTGGTCGCGCCAAGAAGGTCACGATCGACAAGGAAGACACCACGATCGTCGACGGCGCCGGCAAGAAGGCCGACATCGAGGCCCGCATCAAGCAAATCAAGACGCAAATCGAGGACACGACCTCCGACTACGACAAAGAGAAGCTGCAGGAGCGCCTGGCGAAGCTGGCCGGCGGCGTTGCCATCATTAAGGTCGGCGGCGCGACCGAGGTCGAGGTCAAGGAGCGCAAGGACCGCGTCGACGACGCTCTTCACGCAACGCGTGCCGCTGTAGAGGAGGGCATCGTTCCCGGTGGCGGCGTCGCGCTGCTGCGGGCCATCAAGGCGCTCGATGCACTCAAGTCCAATAATGAGGATCAGAAAACCGGAATTGCCATCATCCGCAAGGCGCTGCAGGCACCCTCTCGTCAAATTTTCACCAATGCCGGTGAAGACGGATCGGTGATCGTCGGCAAGATTCTCGACAATCCGGAATACACATTCGGCTTCAATGCGCAGTCGGGCGCCTACGGGGATCTCGTCTCCCAGGGTGTCATCGATCCCGCCAAGGTCGTGCGCTGCGCGTTGCAGGATGCCGCTTCCGTCGCGGGGCTTCTGGTGACGACCGAGGCGATGATCGCGGAGCTTCCCAAAAAGGATGCCGGCCACGCTCACGCGCCAATGGGTGGTGGCGGCATGGGCGACATGGGCTTCTAGAGCCGTATCGCACACGTCAAAATCGAAAAGCCCTGGCGCGCGCCAGGGCTTTTCTTTTGTAGCAGTCCTCATCACGCCCGTAGAAACACCGCATCTAAGCCTTGCACAATGAGGCTCGCATCACCATGTACACAGCATCGAGTTTCGGCCGAACGACTTGGCTTGGCCGCGCAACGCGGCCCGACTGATGAATTTCCAACAATCTCGATTGGAGCGGCCGCGCCATCGGCGCGGTTGTGATGAGTGTACTTAAAGGAGCTATTCGCATGACCACTGGAACCGTGAAGTGGTTCAACAGCCAAAAGGGCTTCGGCTTCATTCAGCCTGAAAACGGCGACAAGGATGTCTTCGTTCATATCAGCGCGGTGGAACGCGCCGGCATGGACACCCTGACAGAGGGGCAAAAGGTCTCTTTCGAAATCGTCGCCGACAGCAAAACCGGGAAGTCTGCTGCAGAAAATCTGCAGGCGGTTTAACGGCCCACGTCATATCGCTTTGACCACGGATGTACTGGCAAAGCGCAGCCCAAAGCCCGCGACTGGAACGTGGTCGCGGGCTTTGTCGCAAAAGGCGAATGCCTCTTCGAGAGAACAGGAGGCAAGAGCCTCCGGATCCTTCCACGACGGTGGAGATAAACAGATGACATCAACCTCAAGTCCGACAGCGCAAGCCAGCACGGCCGCTGAACTGAAAGAGCGCCGCGCGCGCGATGCTGCGCAGGCGATGCGTGAGCACGAGGCAAAAAGGGTTGCCACGCTCGCGAAGACGGTACGACTGCGGGCAATGCGGCTCGCGAAAGAGGCCGAAGAAGCCAGCGAAGCAGCGCTCAAGAAGACGAAACCAGCCAAGAAGGCAAAATGACGGGAGAGGCGCCGGCGCGCGACCGGTAAGTCCACCACGCTTCGCAGACAACCGTGCTATAGGGATCGATGGAAAAGTTCGCCTACGACGCGCCAGCCGAGATCTTCTCGATTGACCGAACTGCCGCTCGCAAGCGACCGTTGACGTATCGACAATTTGCGAGCAGCGCAGAGGCCATCCGCTTCGCGATCGAGCAGCTGCCCCAGCCCATGCAGCGCGGGACCGTCATGGAGGTTGAGGGTGACCGTATTCAAATCACCCAGATCCGCGCGCTCTACGACAGCCAACGCTATCCCTTGAGCCGCCGGGACCCCCAACCGATGGCCCGGAGCTCCTACGCGCGCGTGTGGCCACGGCCGCTCGCGTCTGCAGCTGCGCCTTCCCTTGGTCGCATCAGGAATGGAACATAGCGATGTTGGATTTCCCGAACGCGAGTCGCAGCTACGATGCGACGAGGCAGTGCATTCATTTTTGGGGAAGCGATGGCGCCATGGAGGTGTCGTTCTTCCTCGATGCGAGTGCTTTGACCGGATTCGCCGGACCGTCGTCCAGCGAGGCTTCCTTACTCGAAAGCTTTGATCAAAACCGCGAGCGTATTATGAAGACCGCTCGCAAGGTCTACGCGCGTCGGCGCAAGGGATCCTACGATCTGCTGGCATCGGACTTCCGTTGACGGAACCGTATGCTGTCCAGCTGACTGGTCCCGAAATTGGACCGTACTGTCAGCACCGTCGCGCAGTCGCGATGGTCTTGCGTTGCCTCGCGATCACTGGCTGCGCGTGAGCTCGCTCTCCTTCGCGACCCGCTCGAACGCTTCGGCAATTGTCTTGATCCGATATTGGTGCTCTCCCACTTCATGCGGCACCAGCCGGAGAATCTTATAAGACCGATTTGAAGCCGCTAGGCCCCGGCCAGAAGAGACAAACTCGACCATTTGCCCGACCTTGAATTTATGATGGGTCACTGCTCACCTCCGCATCGCTTGTCAAAGCTGTTTCGAGATCTGCCAGCTCGACTTCCACGAGCTGCCGCGAGATGTGCGCGGCGTTCCAAGCAGGGAGCTCTTGCTCCCTTGGGGCAGCCAGCGCCAATACCGACAGCCCGCCCTCGGGGTCACCAGAGAACGAGCCGTCGGAATTCAAAGTGGGCGAGCTCTAGAGCTGCCGACCCTTGGCGAACGTGTCGACGTCTTTCTGGGCCTGAGCCTTATCGAGGCTGTACTTGGACTGAACCCCGGTCACGAGGTCTTCCTTGCTCTTGAGGGCCGCGACGTCCTGAGCGGTGAACTTCGACCACTTCTGCGCGATCTCCGACCGCATGCCGTTGCTGTTGGACGGGGCCGAAGAAGCGGCCGCTTGTGTGTTCTCGGTCATAAGGACCTCCATAAACATGAAGTTTAAGTATAACTTGAATGAGCATCACTCAAATTATGTCATTGTTTTATAGCCCGCTAATGCGCTTCAATTATGTCCGTACATAATAATTACGAAGAAATATGCGTGAAACGACACGATATGTTAGAGCGCAGCCCAGAGAAGATATCTAAACCAACGGAACATTATTTGGAATATTGCTAGTAATCACATACAGCAGCAGTGATGTATACTTTATACAATTGCATAAAGTACCAGATGGAACGCTCTGTCCGATGCCGCGTGCGCCGTTGACGCTCGAGGTCAGCGCGAAGCACCAGGTCACCCTCGAGCGACTGCACACCCACCGCATGCAGAAATTTGCGCAGCTGTTGCGCCTCAAGGGCCTTGAGCCCGTGGCCAGGAGACTTGGACGCCCGAGCCGGGCCCGACTTCAATTCGCTGCGCCGCGCGTGTTCTGCGCCCTGGGCGCTGACACGCGGATGGAGGCCGCCTGCAAAATCCTGATTTCCGGGAGTTCGCTGGTGCTGCCGCTGAGGATTGAACTCAGGACCTCTCCCTTACCAAGGGAGTGCTCTACCACTGAGCTACGGCAGCTAATGGACGGCCGCAGATGCTCATCCGCGGGCCGAGGCGCCCGCACCCGGGGCGCGGCGCGGGGGACACTGCCACAACGTTCTGGGGCGGGCAAGCACGAGCGTCGCGCGCCAAACCCAAAGGTGTTGCGTGTTCTGGGTGTTGGCTTCGTTTCGCCAAAATTGACCAATCATCCGTATACTGATTAAAAGCGCGAACCCCTATCGTCTGAGCCGCTACTTGCCCGATGCCCGGTGGTGGCGCTAAGGCCGCCATCAGTTGAGCGCGAGGGGCATGTTGGACAACTATGCCGACTCCTTCGCGCCACTGCTCGTCCGCGTGACCGCTGCAGTCGATCCGGCCGACGCCATCGAAGAGATCTGGGTGCGCGATGTGGTCGAGCTCGCCTGGGATATGGCCCGGCTCAGGCGGCTCAAGGCGAGCCTGTTGCGGGTCGCTGCCCCCGATGGGTTAAAGCGTTCTGCCAAAGCGACTGGCCTGGCTCTGTCAAAAATGACTTTTGCGCGGGAATGTCTACGGGTGAGCCGGCAGGGATCGCACGGCGCGCCTGTCGAAAGGGACAGCTCTTTGCGCCCGCGCCTCGCTATTTGCGAGAAAAAAGGTCGCAGGGACGCAGCTGCGCCCGCTCGGCACATAAATACTCGTCCCAGGCGCCTGAAGACGGTGCTGCTGACGCCTCTGGCAAGAGAGCCATGGCGACTGCCGGCATCGGGTCGGCCGCAGGGGCGCCGGTGAAAATCGCTCGCGACTAAATAGAGTGTAGGCGGGTGCATTGTGCTCCCGCCGATCACCGCCGGCGCCGGGATATGCGCTGGCCAAATTTTGTAGAAGGAACTTTTTATGAAAGCTATTTCCAAAATCACGCCCAATGCCACACCAGCTGGAGCGACTGCCCCACCAGCGGGCAGGCCGCCCTATACGACCAAAGCGGGCTGGCTCGGCACGACGGTACTCATTCCCGGCGAGGATGCGAGCGGCTTCGAGGAGTTCGCGGCGCGCATCGGCGCCGCCCTGAAACCGTCGAACGCCATCGAAGAGATCTATGTTGACGACGCCATCTTTCATGGCTGGGAAGTGCGCCGCTGGCGGCGGGCCAAAGGCGGCCTGTTGTGGGCAAGCAGCCCCGCCGCTTTGTCGCGGGTGTTGGGTCGCCTCGCCGATAAACCACTGGCCACCACCCTGGCGGACGGGTGGGCGAAAGGCGACCGGACTGCCGTCGCCAAGGTCGAGGCGCTAATGGCGAGCGCCGGGCTCAATTACGATGTGACTCTGGGCGAAGCCATGGCCGCCAAGATTGACGTCATGGCAGGGTTTGATGAGCTTATGGCGGCGGCGGAGGGGCGCTTTACGATCGCCCTGAAAGAACTCGAACGCTACCGCGCCGGAACGGCCAAAGCGGTGCGAGAGATCGTCGATGCAGAATTTGAGGACGTTAAGGCGCCGATCAGCGGGAAATGCACCCGTGATAAATGAGCGGCGCCTGCGAGCCAACCGCGCCAACGCGCGCCGGAGCACGGGGCCAACATCGGCTGCCGGCAAAGCGCGGGCGGCGCAGAATGCGCGCCGGCACGGGCTCAGCCAAGACGTGCTGGCTGACCCGGCGCTGGGCCAAGACGTGGAAGACTTAGCCCAACGGATCGCGCATGAGGCGCACCGTCCCGACCTCATCGACCTCGCCCGCCGCATCGCCAAAGCGCAGATGGACGTGCAACGTATCCGCCAGTTTCGTCAAGAGAGCATGCAGGCCGCGGTGGCCGGGCCCGGTGCCGGGCACGCTGGTGACGGGCAGGAGAGCGCGCCCACGCGGGTGCTAGGTGCAGACGAGCTAGCGGTGGCGCTGGCCCCGCTGACCAAGGGCCTAAAGGGGGTTGACCGCTATCTGCGGCGCGCTTTGTCGCGGCGCAAGTTTGCGATGCGCGACTTTGCCGCCGCGCAAGGTCAGGACGCCGGGGGATTGCAAGCTTGGGCGGCGACGCCGGCGCGGCCGAAGCGCCGCCGGCCATGGCGCTCAAAATTTCCTCGCCCCTTGGGGGACGTGCTGCGTTTTATGAATGATTTAGATCAGGAGGTTAAAGCAGTTTTTGAGGACTGGGATGTCGCAAGAGCGCGTGCAGAGGCCCGCCGCTGGGCTGCGTCTATCGCAAATGCAAACGAGGAAAAGGTCCCGCATAATGCGGCATCATCGAGCCACCCCAATCCCGGCGTTGCCGGGCCATGATTACGAATGCGCGTTGATCCGGCAAGTCGGGGCGCAAACGCGGATATTATTATTTTGCGCCAATGCGCGCTTAACAAGGAGAAAAATGCTAAAGTATATCTATGATCACATGTCGCAAGGAAAGATGAAAGACGGGGAGGGGGAATTCTCCGCGGCGCTTGGTAACGCGCTGTTCCCTTCTAGACTGAGCGCGGAAGTCTTCGTTAAAATTGGCACGCATGAGGCTGCAGGCCTCGGCTTACTGCACTTAGCGACGGTAGCGAAGCGCACTCGCAACGCTGCCAGCAGTAGCAGAATCAAGCACGCGGGCTGGATCAAGGTAGGCAAAGTTTGCGAATATCCAGATGCGATTGTTGAGAGGCTTAAACATAAACGGCCCGATCCTTGGTCAAACTCCATTTACGCGTTCGTTCGTGAAGAATGGACTGGGGCAATTAGATCGTACTGCGAGTTCACACGTTTCGACGTCACGGCTCCCGTGCAAATATGGGATTTAGTAGCCTCCCTGAAACGTTTGATCACCGAACAAGCGGAGCATGATTGGGCAGCGCTAACGGCGGATAAGGGTTGCGTACAGTTCGCCCACTTGCAATTTCTTCCCCTCCAGAAATTGTGAGGAGGCGGTGAATCTTACGCCACAATTCGCTGGATCAGCAGAGCTCTGGGCTTGCATTCAATCATAACTCCACTCGAGTCCGGGCTTGGGCGGCTGCGAACGCTGCCGCCTTGCACTGCGGTTGAGTTCAAGTCAAGGCTGCCGCATCACCCGAACGCGAGGTCGGTGCGGGCTCGAATTTTAGGACGTGTCTCGGCGGCGGACCACACCGCCAAAGCCGCAGCCCCACGGCGGCTCTTAGTCCTCGAACGCCATGGCTGGGGGTTGCGATTGTGGAAACCGCCCGCGCCCCTGATGTGAGACGGCCCATAGGCGGTTAGCGAGCATGAGCGGATCGAGGATGCCATGGCGCGCCCACCAGGCGCGCTCATCGCCCGCCTGGTGCAAGGAGTCGTGATGACCGTTGCACAACGGCACGGTGAACTCTCCAGTGCCGGCCCAGCCATTTCGGAAAAGAAGAATGAACGCGAAGAGCCGTCAAACAGATCGATTCCGGTCTCAGTCAAACTGGCGCTCCGCAACCGCCATCCAAGAGCACTCAGCAAGGCGTTCGTCAGTGGGCGTCTACGGATCTGGCAGGAAAGATCGCTCATCTCGGAAAGCGTCTGTCTCACTCTAAAATTCTTCGTCGCCCGCCGCCGGTACGGGAAGTGCCGCGCGGGTGCCCTTGGGCCTGCCTCGAGCGCCGCTGTTGGCGCAATCACAACCCAGGGAGGCGATCATCGTGATCCTTCATTGGTTCGGCCCCATAAGTGTCGGTGAGATCGACAGCGCGTCCCAGCAACAGGTCGAGCAGTTGCTTCAGTTCAGGGGTTGCACTCCCCTCCTGCTGGCAGGATGCGAACAGCGCCTTTGCCTCGTCCGGAAGGCGGGCCAGGATGTCGCGAATATGTGCCAACGCGCGAACCCCTTCGTAGCCGGATTTCTTAGCCTCCGCTTCCCAATGACGAGGCAAAATGCTGTCGAACCCATAGTGGCCGTCGACAGACATCGCGAGGCGACCGTCCTTTCCTTTCTTGGAGTACGGCAGCCAGCTGGCGATATCGTAGAGCGGTGCCAGGCGGAATCGGCCGCGCGCTGAAAGTAGCAGTCCGTAGTTCTTGGCGTGAGCATCCGAGCCGCCGATCACATAGTTGTAAGCGCAGGCCCGCATGAATTGGTTTCTGTCCTCGCTTGGTCGACCTGACGCCGATAAGAGTTCCATGATGGCTTTGATGCCAGGGCCGCCTTCGCGTTGATATTTATTGCGCGGGTCGACCTTCAGGGCTTGGCAGCAATCTTCCTGATGGATGCGATGCACCTCTCCACCGGATTTATCCAAGGGGAGGACTTTGCGACCGCTCAACCGTCGACGGTCATAACGCTCCACGACTACGACCGAGATGCCGCCGAAGTCTTCCGTCCAGCAAGTGGGCGCGGGCAAATCGAGCCGAGGAGCAAGGCGAACGCAGAACATTTCATTTTCGATCTGACCCGCGAGGCCGATGATGGAAGGTTTGAGGATATGGGTGGTCGGGGTGCGGCCGCGCGGCTCGTACCATTTGTCGTTCACCAGATAGAGGGCCTTCTTCCGCTGCGCGCCCGCCAGACTGAATTGTCCTCCACCCGCCACGAACTGCGTCGCACCAGGGTCTTTGATCAGTTCTGCAAAGCTATTGGCGAGCGTTTCGCGTGATAGAAAGGTTATGCCCTCTCGTTTCTTGAGATCATCGACGCGGTCTGGTGGCACCATCTGGATGGCGCCCTGGAGATCTTCGCCAATATGGGCGAGAATCCCAAACGGATTGCGTGGACTGACCCCGAAGCGCTTACCCCATTGGTTCAAAGTCTCGTCGCTGTCCGGGAGCAGGCCCCAGAGGAACGGACGCACGGCTTTATCACCGTGGTCCGCGACGGCGAGCGGCATCGAGAGCGACATGGGGATCGCGGTAGCCTGCTTCCGGTACTCCTCGTCATAGGAAAAATGGAAGTGACCGCGCTGGTCCTGCGTCAGTGTTCCGATTGGAGCGCTGTCTACGAGAACGCGAAGCTCTTTGGTCATCGGCGACGTCTCGGTGCGGGATGGGTACCCTTTTCGTGCTTCGCTGAGAGATTAGTGTCCGCGATGGAATCTAATGTCGATAAGATCCGGAGGTGCAGGGGATGGCTGTTGCGGCGGCCTAGATTCGGCCACTCAGTCGAGACGGAAAGCGTAATCTCAAAGTTCATTCAAAGCACGGAGGATCAGATCGAGGCGAAGGAGAGGCCTTGCCGCGCTCCACCTGGCCGATCCATACGCGCGATACGCCGAGCCGCTCCGCCAGGTCGTCCTGGCTTAGACCGCGCGCGCGGCGGACAGTCATGATGACAGCACCGAGCTCGGCCGGTCGACGGATTTCCATTGGTTTGGACTCATGATAACGATCATTGTCTTTGCGACAATGTAATCGATCGTTATCTTCAGTGCAATGGAAACTATCGTTATCATTATGGAAATGACAACGATCGATTACATGCGGCAGGGTGTGTGCTGATTCCGCAGCAGCCCCATGGGTTGATCGTCGTGTCCGTCGGAGGCGATGATGCCTCTGATTCACCGTCGGGCGCCGTTGCACACGCACCTCTCGCAGCGGGCCATCCAGCTGCGCTGTCCGGGGAAATCCCGCTGCTTGAACGCGCGGTCGGTGCGGCCTAAGAGCCGCAGTTCGGCTGCCGCTTCGGCGGCGCCGTCGGTCGCCGAGAAACGTCCTCAAATTCGTCCTCGAATGCCACGGCAGGGTGTTGCGGGGACCGCCCGCGCCCCTGATGCGATGCCGCCCACAAACGATTCGCTAGCATGAGCGGATTGAGGATGCCATGGCGGGCCCACCAGGCGCGCTCATCGCCCGTCTGGTGCAAGGAGTCGTGATGGCCGTTGCACAACGGCACGGTGAACTCGTCCGACACCTTGAGACCGAGCGCCCGTTGTTGGGCGAAGCGAATATGGTGCGCCTGGGCGGGCCGGCGGCCGCACACCAGGCAAGGCTGGTCGGCAACGAAGGCGAGGTGCGCCCGATCGCGGATGCGTTTGTCTTTTGGGATGAGCAATTCGCTGGCATCTGGGCTGGTAGGCTGCGTGTCCTTGGACGACGTGGGTTGCGTGGGCGAGGCGACGTCGCGGGTTTCGCCGGCCTCAGCGGCGGAGAGGCCGCTGGTTTCGCTGGCTGCGGCTAAGGCGTGCAGCCGCGCCTTCAGCGCTGCACCAATGACGCGCGCGGGATCCTCGCCGTTGATCAACCCGGCGCGCGAAACCGCGGCCAGGCTTTCCAGATTGGCTTCCCAGAAAGCGTACAAGGCACTGCGGGTGCGCACATCTTGCACGCATTGCAGAGCGGCGGTGATGACTTCGGCGACGCTGTCGTAGCTGTGCGTTGCCCCATCCGCATGATGCAGCATGAGGCGCGGCGGCGGCGGGAGAAGGCGTTGGGTCGTCTTGGGCCGGCCCCGCCGTTGTTGCTTGGTGACGCCGCGCTTGTCTTTGTCGTAGAGGGCGAGGCCGAAGGGATTGCCAAAGGTGGCGAGCGCGCGCTTGGTGGCATCCGTCTCGGCGGCCTTGAGGGCAATGTCATGCGCGGTCTCAGCCGAAGTCGATCGACCGACTCCGGTGCCGATGCCCTCGCGAACAATATCGACCTCGCCGGCGCGCACCGTAATGCGCACCTTGGTCGAGTAAATACAGGCTGTCTCGCCGCGCTGCTTTTCCTGCCAAACGCAGCGCGGCGCTAACGTCTGCCGGTCCCAGCTCTCATAGCCGAAGATGCGATTGGCCTCGGAAATGGCGTGCCACCCCTCCACATAGGCCAACTGAGCACCGTTGCCCGACCGCATTTTGACGTGGCGATAGCGCAATTTTGCGCTTAGCGCTTGGCGCTGTTCATCGGTGAATGCCATCACTTTGTCCTCACGCTCAATTGCAACTGTGGCGGCGCCCATCCCACGCCTTCGATCGCCGTGCCCGCCTTGAGAGCTTGCAGCAGGCCTTGCCGATCGAGCTTGAACGGCTGCGGCTTCCAGTAGGCGGCGGGGATTTTGTCTTCGGCCACCACCTCCAGCGCCGGTGCCGCCTGCCGCAGCGACGCCGTGAAGTCGGGCTGCTCGAGTTTGGCCATGTCGGCCTCACTCAACGTCTTGAGCACCAGCTGGCGCTTGCGCTTGGCGCGTGTTTCGAAGCGCTCAAGCCGGGCTTTCATGTCGGAAAGACGTGTGGAGAGACCTGCGGCCAGCGCTTCGTCCTCTAGGGCCGAGCGGAGAACCTCGGCTAGCATCTCCTTGAGATCGGTGATTCCCTCGAGCGTGTCCGCGAGTGTTTCGGAATCGAGGTCGGGAATTTCGGCAAGGAGGCGATCACGCAAGGCTCTATGGCGGGAGATCTCACCAGCAAGCTGGTTGCGCATAAACGACGCATTTTGCATCACAATAGCCTTTATTTCACGACGAGTGATGTAAAATACATCATTTATGATGGCAGCGTCAAGGCCCCTTCTTCCTCGGCGTTTCTTGGCGTCCGGGGATGATCCGTCCGATGCAGATCCAGGCCGCCCGTAGCCTCCTCGGGCTGAACCAGGTCGAGTTGGCGAAGCGCGCCTCTATTGGGCGCGTGTCCGCGAGTGTTTCGGAATCGAGGTCGGGGATTTCGGCAAGAAGGCAAGCGCATAGGATGCCCTAAACTTCCATTTCGCCGGTAATCATCGTCGATCATCTCCCAAGCACAATACGGACGCGGTAGCATTTACGATACTTATCACTTAAGATCCTTGTCAAGGCCGCAGAGATACGTGGCGGCGCCGCGTGATTTATCCAATTCAAGTGCGCGCTGCCCGAAGTTTGCTGGGTATGAGCCAGGACGAGCTAGCCAAGCGCGCTAAGCGTTGGCGCTGCGAATAAAAGCGATTGGAAAACCGCGCAGAACCGGAATTTCGTCAGCTAACGCAGCCTTATCGCACTCAAAAGGCGCTTGAGGGCGCGGTAATGCTGATCAACCAGACCAAAGGCGTTGGTGATCACCTCGTTGCAAAACCCTCGTGCAAGTCCTCGAAGAGCATGAAGCCAGGCCTTTGCCCACGTTAACCGAAGCGTTACCGATTCCTTGACGAGATTGGCCTTAATTTTTTTGCCTCGTTAAGTCGGATAGCGCCTTGCTTGCGGGAACCCCCGGTTGAAGCCATCAAGCGGCTAAACTTCTCGAGGACTTGGTGACCTTGAAGCGGGGGCTGTGTGCGTCTTGGAACCGGCCACCGTTTGGGGGAGCCGGCCTCGTGGGCAGTCGTCAAC
>CAVZNR010000034.1:0-75215 GCA_963776675.1 uncultured Alphaproteobacteria bacterium
CCGGGAAAAACGGGTGCAGGACTGGCTCTTCCGACAAGGCCGCCGGGAAAAGGTCATCAACTGGCTCGGCCTGGATTCCAAGATCGATTCCACGCTCGCCGAGACCTGGGCGGCGATCCGCGACTATTGGAACGCCGGCTCCAGCTTCTTTGCCCGCTTTAAGCTCAGCGGCTGGAAGCGGCTCGCCAACGAGGCCGCCTCGGAAGCCTTCACCCTGGGCGCCGTTGGCTTCGTCGCCATGTTTGCCCTCGCCATACCCGCCTTCCACGAGTTCGACGAGGGCCGCTTCCTCACCGGCCAGTTCGCGGTCAAGTTCCTCGACCAGAACGGCAACGAGATCGGCAAGCGCGGCATCCTCCACAACGACTCGGTTCCGCTCGAGGAGATCCCCGACAGCCTCATCAAGGCGACGCTTTCCACCGAGGACCGCCGCTTCTTCGAGCACTGGGGCATCGACGTCTACGGCACGCTGCGCGCGCTCGCCACCAACCTGCAGGCCAATCAGGTCGTCCAGGGCGGCTCCTCCATCACCCAGCAGGTCGCCAAGATCCTCTTCCTGTCGTCGGAGCGCTCGCTCAAGCGCAAGATCAAGGAGGCCTTCCTCGCGCTGCTGCTGGAGAGCCGCTACACCAAACGCCAGATCCTCAAGATCTACTTCGACCGCGCTTACATGGGCGGCGGCGCCTTCGGCGTCGAGGCGGCCTCGCAGTACTACTTCGGCAAGTCGGTGCGCCAGCTCAACCTTGCCGAGTCGGCCATGCTCGCCGGCCTCTTCAAGGCGCCGACCAAGTACGCCCCCCACGTCAACCTGCCGGCTTCGCGCGCGCGCACGAACGAGGTCTTGAACAACCTCGTCGAAGCCGGCTTCTACACGTCGGGCCAGGTGCACGAGGCGCGCATCCACCCCGCCGTCATCGTGGAGAACCGCAATCCCAACAGCCCCGATTGGTTCCTCGACTGGGCCTTCGAGGAGGTGCAGCGCATCGCGGCGGGGCGCGGCCAATACACTCTCACTGCGCGGACCACCGTCGACCTCAACATGCAGAGGGCAACCGACGAGGCACTCATCTCGGGTCTGAAGCAGTACCGCGGCAACCGCGTCGGCAGCGGTGCCATCGTGCTGATGGAGACCGACGGCGCCGTGCGCGCGCTCACCGGCGGCCCCGACTACGGCGAGAGCCAGTTCAACCGGGCCACCCACGCGCTGCGCCAGCCGGGCTCCTCGTTCAAGGTGTACGTCTACGCCACCGCGCTCGAGAACGGCTTCACGCCGAACACCACCGTACGTGATGCCTCGCGCTCGTGCGGGCGCTGGCACCCGCAGAACTACGGCGGAAGCCACGGCGGCGGGGGCAGCATGCCCTTGTGGCGCGGGCTCGCACGCTCGCTCAACACGGTCGCCGCCGAGCTCTCCTTCAAGGTCGGGCGCGAGAAGGTGATCGAGATGACCAAACGCCTCGGCATCGACGGCATCAAGAAGACCTGCTCCATGGCGCTCGGCGACTACGGCATCACGCCGCTGCAGCACGCCGGCGGCATCGGCACCTTCGCCAACGGCGGCAAGCTCGCCAAGCCGTACGCGATCCTCGATCTCGTCAACTCCAAGGGCGAGCTCATCTATAGCCGCGACCGCGACGAGCCGGAGGCGCCCCAGGTGGTGAGCCGCAAGGTCGCCGAAGCAGATGAACTGGATGCTCAACAAGGTGGTCACCGACGGCACCGCGCGGGCAGCCCAACTCGACTTTACCAATGTCGCCGGCAAGACCGGCACCTCCACCGGCCCCAAGGACGTCTGGTTCGTCGGCTTCACCGGCAAGTACGTCGGCATCGTCTGGCTCGGCAACGACGACAACCGGCCCATGGCCGGCGGCACCACCGGCGGCCATTACGCCGCGCCGGTGTGGCACTCGTTCATGTCGGTGGTGCATACCGACATGAACATCCCGACCATCCCCGGCCTCAAGCCGCACCCGGTCCAGGTCGCCGAGCAGCAGCGCCTCGCGGCCCTGCGTCCCGCCGGCGCCGCCGACGGCGCGGGAGACTCGGCGCACGCTTCGACCAGCCTCATGTCCGACCAGACGCGCGAGGCCCTGAAGCATCTGGCGCAGGATATGCGCAAAGCCGCCGGCGTCAGCGAGCCCGAGGCAGTGCCCGCCGGCGACGTGGCGCCCGGCGCACCCGGACAGCCACCGCCGCCTCCGGGAAAGCGGGCCGATCGGTCCTTGACCCTGCCGGAAAAGCGCACCTATGGCGCCAACGTCGACGGGGCATCGCGCCGTGCTCTCCCATAGCACTCTGACCCCGCTTCATGTCGTCCTCCACCGGACACAGAAACGCATTGCGATGCTGCTGGCGCTGCTCGGCGACTGGGCGGCCTTCATCGGCGTCGTGCTGATCCTGGGGCTGGGCACGAGCTGGTACTTCATCGACATCGGCACGCCGCTCACGACGCTGCGGCAGGGCCCATGGGTGAGCTGGACCTCGGCGGGACGCGCCGATGCCGATCCCTACACGCGCGCTCACTTCGCGCGCCTCGGCACCATGCAGCTCACCGCCGAATTGACGCTCACCTACATGGCCTTTACCGACAGCGAAGGGCGCCGCCTGCATTCCTCCTGCGACTACAGCGTGGAGGGGCAAGAACCCGAGGCCAGCTGGTGGAGCCTCTCCGTGTTCGACGATCGCGGCGAGCTGATTGCCAATCCGGCCGACCGCTACGCCTTCACCAGCCAGTCCATCGCCATGCGTCCCGACGGAACCTTCCTGGTGTCGCTGGCGCGCGATGCGCGGCCCGGAAACTGGCTGCCGACGGGCGGCGCGGGACGCCTCGCCCTCGTCCTCACCACGCTCGACCCGAGCACGCCTCTCCTGGCCAAGCCGTCCGATGACCACAAGCCTCTGCCTGCCATCAAGCGGATCCAATGCAGATAAACCTGCGCGAGCGACTCAGCAAAGCCAACTGGCAGCTCATCCTGGCCGCGCCCATTGCCGCCGCCATCCTGCACATCTGCGCCACCTTCGCGGCGCCCTATCTGACGGCGGCCTCGGCGTTCAGCCGCTTGGCGCCGGCGCTGCCCGAAAACAAGATGCTGTTCCTGCGTGACGTCGCGCCCGGCGCCGAGCCGCTGCCGTTCCTGTCGCCGCACGCGCGCTATGCCATGTGCCGCTTCGACTCCGCGAACGGCCCCGTGACCGTCTCGGCGACGCTGCCGCCCGATCCGGGCTGGATGCTGGCGGTGATCACCCCGCAAGGCGACAACGTCTACGCCGCCGCCTCTACCCCGGGGCGCGAGACGCCCATCTCGATCGTGCTCGTGCCGTCCGAGAACCACTTCCTCGGCGTGACGCCGGAAGCCCGCGGCATCGCGCGCGACACCCAGCCCCCCGTCGCCATCGCGGCTTCGCGCGGCATCGTCGTGATCCGCGGACCTCAAAAAGGGATCGCGTATCGAGGCGAGGTGGAGAAAAATCTTCGCACGGCCGCCTGCTCGAGCCGGCCCTTCTGAGCGCCGGCGCAATCCGCTCGGCGCAATGCGGGCAGGGCCCCGCCGGCAATCCAAGACGGAAAGGCTACTCCGCCAGCTCCAGCACGTCGCGGCGCCGCTTCTTCGCCGATGCTTCAGAGCGCGCCCCTGCCTCGTCCCAATGCTCGTAGCGAACGCCGGGAAACACGATCACTTCGGCGGTTGCGGCCGCACCATGCTCAGCGCCCTCGTCGCGTCGCATCTCTGCGGAACGGAATGTCAGTATCTGCGCCATGCGCTCCCCCGTGAGATGGCATCCTTCACTGCCACCTGAGCTGATCGCCGAACCATGGTTTCGCGCTCGAATCGGAGCTTACATTTTGACGTTCGCAACCGTTACCGAAAACTTAAGGAAAGCAGCCGCGCGCGCCCGACTGAGGCGTCGATCACACACTGCCCATCAAGCGCGGTCCGATCACACTCGGCCGAGTCAGACGCTGGTGGTGTCGAGCTGGTCATCGAGGAAGTGGCGGCCGCTGCGATCCTCGACCTCGATCAGCCACAGATCGGAATCGAAACGCGCCTCGCGCGCGAGAAAGGCATCCACCTCGCTCTCGGGAACCCCCGCCGGCGCCAGGTGCGCGATCCAGCGCCGATCGCTCTCGGCCCCTGTCAGTCCCGACGGCGCCGGCCCGAACAGCAGGCAGGTCCCATCGAGCCGGCTCACCTTGATGAAAATCGCACCCGCGTCGTCGTCGCCATGGCGCACGACCACCGCGGACGCGCCCTCGACGGCGCACCGGCGGATATAGCCTTTCACCCAAAACTCTGCCCTGAGCCGCATCACGCCGGCACTCTAGGACGCATGCGCCCGGGCGCAAGGGTGCATCAGCGCCCCTCGGCGACGCGGTCGGCGTTGGCGAGGCGCGCCAGCCGCACCACCAGCGGACCCGAGACGCGGCCCGATTGGCTCAGCGTCTGATCGACCTCGAACTCGCGGATGGCGCGCGCCGTCTCCGGACTGAGCTGGCCGTCGACACGGCCGGGCCGGTAGCCGAGCTTCGCCAGCGAGGTCTGCACGGTGCGGATCACGTCGCGGGCCTCGGGGCTTTGGCCTTGCGAGCCGACGGGCTTGGCGCCCGAGCCGCCGCCCAGCACGATGCGCTTCAACAGCTCCTGGCTCGGCCGGCCCGTCATCACCATGCCGTGGTCGTACTCGAACCCCATGATCGCAGCGCGCGTCATCAGCCCCGCGACACCGTCCGCGGCGCCCGTCTCGTAGCCGCGCAGGGCCAGCTCGCGCTGCACCGCACGCGTCACGTCGGCGGTGCGTTGCGGAATCTCGACCGTCGGAAGCGGATCGATGCTCACCCCGCCGCCGCCCGCGATCGAGCCGGTATCCTCGCCGAACGCGATCGGCGCGCCGCTTGCCATGCGGCGCTCGTCGTCGTCGCCCGATAGGCGCGGTTGCAGGAAGAAGACGTTGCCGGCAACGCCGGTGCTCAACAGGAGGAATGCAGCAAGTTGCAGCTTCACTCGGCCCGACAGCATGACGACCCCCAAACGCAGCGCTTACAATTGCCGCAAATATGCGCGGGCGCGCGTAAACGAACTCTTAACTCTGGTTGACGTGGTGTTGACGAATGGCGGCCCGATCGAGGTGCCGCTGGCGGCGCCGATATTAAAAATGTGCTGCAAATTCACCGACAGTTTGGCGCTTGCATGAGGCAGTTTGTTGAGATCGGTTTGCTATGACAGCGATCTGAACAGGTTGGGAACGGGTTGGAGCGTATCTCCATGTCCATCATAAGAATTGGCATTCTTGTCGCCCTCGTTGTCGCCGTGCTGCCGGCCGACAAGGAGCAGCAGGCACGCCTCTATGACCGCGCGGCCGGCGCGGTGCATTGGACGGCCACGTTCTGCGATCGCAACGGCACCACGTGCGATAAGGCCGGCGATCTCTGGTCGGCCTTCGTCGTGAAGGCGAAGTTCGGCGCGCAGATGGCCTACGAGCTTGCGATGAAATATTCCAAGAGCGAACACGGCTACTTGGCGCCTGCGTCCGCCGAGCCCGACACCATGATGCCCGCGCCGGGCACGCTGACGCCGGGCGACCTGGAGCCGGCTTGGCGTGGTTCCGCAGGTATCTGAGCGCAAATCGCCGTATTCCGTCTCTTGTCGCCTCGGTGGAGATCTGCCGGGGCGATGTCGCGCATGCCGCCCCGAGCCCCCATATGTTAAAAGACTCCAATAGCCCCTGAGGAGATTGGACCCCGGAATTGCCAACGCTCAGCGACATTCGCTCTGACTTCGCCGTTCTCGACGATTGGGAGGACAGGTACCGCTACGTGATCGAGCTCGGTCGCGGGCTCAGCCCCCTGCCCGAGGCGCTGCGTACGGATGCCAACAAGGTGCGCGGGTGCGCCAGCCAGGTGTGGCTCGCGACGCACGTGCAGCCGGACGGTGCCGGACCGAAGCTGACCTTCGAGGGCGACAGCGACGCCCACATCGTGCGCGGCCTCATCGCCATCCTGTTTGCGATCTACGACCACCGCTCCGCCGACGAGATCCTGAAGACGGAGGCCGATTCCGTCTTTGGCGAGCTGGGGCTCAAGGAGCACCTGACGCCGCAGCGCTCCAACGGTCTCGCCTCCATGGTCGCGCGCATCCGCGCCGACGCTCAGGCGGCCAAGCAAAGCGCCGGCGCGCAGTAGCCAGGCCCGCGCGATTGCCATCCTTCATCCGTATGGATATTCAACGGGTACATATGGCGGATATCAGCGCCTCATTCGGGAAGCCCTGCCTTGCGCAGGCCATTCGCGAATACGGCCAGGTCTTCCTGGCGGTGGATTGGAAGCCAGTCCTGGATGGTTGACACGCGCAGCGCGGGATCGAGCGAACGCAGCTGTTCCATCGCTCGCCGTGCCTCGTCCGATCGGCCGGCGAGTGCATGGCTGGCAGCGACGGTGCCCAACGCCATAAGGAAGCTCGGTAAGTTTCTGTAGGCCTTGTCCGCCTAATCCGACACCGCGTCGAAGCGGCTGGCATACATGCCCGCTATTTCAGCACCGTGCTCAACGACAAGTCACTCATGTCGGGGGGCACCCGCGCATCGGCCCCACGCATTTTGATGACTGGCTCAACCACTCATTAGCCGAACACAATACTTGAGAACTTGCGCCCCGGCAGTGCGCTCGCCATCGTTGCGCTTGGAATGCATGCCGCTGCTTTTCCCCTACGGACACCCGAGTAAAGGACACAACCCAATGGGTACGATCACGACCAAAGACGGCGTTGAGATCTTCTACAAAGACTGGGGCAAAGGACAGCCCATCGTTTTCAGCCACGGCTGGCCGCTGTCGGCCGATGACTGGGACAACCAGATGCTGTTCTTCCTCAATCAAGGCTATCGCGTCATCGCTCATGACCGCCGCGGGCACGGGCGATCCACGCAGACGGCGGATGGGCACGACATGGATCACTATGCCGACGATCTCGCGGCGGTGACCACGCATCTCGATCTCAAGGACGCCATCCACGTCGGCCATTCGACCGGCGGCGGCGAGGTCGTGCACTACATCGCGCGCCACGGCGAAAGCCGGGTGTCCAAGGCGGCGATCATCAGCGCGGTGCCGCCGCTGATGCTAAAGACGGACGCCAATCCCAATGGTCTGCCCAAGCAAGTATTCGACGACTTCATGGTGGCGCTCGCGGCCAACCGCTCGCAATTCTACCTCGATGTCGCCTCGGGGCCCTTCTACAACTACAACAAGACCGGCAAGCCAGCCGAGGCGAATATCCGCAACTGGTGGCGGCAGGGCATGATGGGCGGCGCCAAGGCGCACTACGACGGCATCGTCGCCTTCTCGCAGACCGACTTCACCGAGGATCTCAAGAAGATCACTGTGCCGGTGCTGGTGATGCACAGCGAGGACGACCAGATCGTTCCGTACGTTGCCGCCGGCCCGCTGTCGGCCAAGCTTCTGAAGAACGGGACACTCAAGACCTACAAGGACTTTCCGCACGGCATGCCCACCACGCAAGCCGAAACGATCAACGCCGATCTGCTCGCGTTCTTCAAAAGTTAGTCGCCGGCTCGTCCACGCGGCCCGTAGTGATCGCGTGACCATGCCCTACGGCGGTGCGCTGCGTGGGCGAGCCTACTCCCGCCGTCAACCCGCCGGCGATATAACTAGGTGCGCCTTCGACATTGAGATCCAGCTTCACATCCGCGCGACGCTCTCGCGCCCAAAGATAGCGCGACCACGCAGTAACCGCGCTGCTAAGGCCAATCTGGAATGAGCTTCTCCAGTGCGGGAACGAGCCCACCATTGGGTGCCGGCGGAGGCTCGCCTACGCTGATTGAGCCTGTCGTAAGGGGAACCCATGGGCGCGGCTCCTCCACGGGAACGGGCACCCGACCGGGAGGCACAGGGACCGCGGTCCGCGAGCTGTTCGCCTGAACGTCCCCGGCGACCACCGAGCCGGTGGCTTCGATCCCCGCTTCACGGAAGGCCGTCTTGCGATGTTTCTCCGCGTCTTTCAGACGAGCCTTCGACAGACCATTCTTGAGCGCGATGGCACTCGTCAGGTCCAAGGCGGCCTGCCCCGGAAGCCCGAGCTCGCGGTAGGCCAATCCGCGAAAGTACAGAGCTTCCGCGCGCTGTTTGCTCGTGAGATTGCCCTCGAGGGCATGGCCAAGCGCCTTTACACAGAGCTCGAGAGCGCCTTCCTGATAGGCCTCGATACCAGCCGCGAGTGAGATCTCATGCGTGTCCTGGACACGCGACGCCCATCCCGCCAGGCAGTCCGAGCCGCTGAATGGCAGATTTGCAAGGCATGCCATCGCCGCCAGCACGATCGGAAGCATTCTGCGCTTAAGGTCTGTCATCTGCTGTGTGTTTGCGTGCGGGTCAGGGTCCCGAAGGGCGAAAGGTGATTCGCTACCAGCGGATTATTGCCGCCCCACCCCGCTGTAACAATGGTGGGCATAAGGCGATCCAACATAAAATCGTACGAGGCATAGAAGGGGTCGACGACGCGGGCGACGTCCACGAGACCTAGCGATGGCCTGCTGCCTGAACGGCCCCGGATGGCGTGCGATCATCGTTGAGATCGCGAATTTTGATGCCGCTCCGTTTGCTCAGCGCTTCTGCCGCGGCCCACAATTGGTTTGGGCCTGTCATGCCCCAAGTGAACGGCACATAGGAATCAAAGGCGCGACTTCGTCCGAGCTGGATCAGGTGACCGGACTTCAATCTGAGCGCATAGCTGAGATCTGAGCGTCTGAACCAACGGCCAGGCTCGAAGCGTGTCTCGATTGCCTCGATATCCACAAACGGAATGCATTTGTGAGTTCCGGCGGCATTACCTTTGGCCGGGACATTGAGATCGACCGCGTCCGAGCCGACTGCCACCCGCCATCCCGACTTTGCGGCAAAGACCTGCTCGATGGAGATTGGAAGCGCAACATTTCGCAGTTCAAGCCCACTACGCTTCTGGATCTCATCGGTCGCAGCCCGCAGCACCGCCATACGCCCGGTCGCTTCCGACGCTTCCTCCTCTCCAAGAATGATGAAATCACCGTTTTTGGGCTTCAGCGCGAAGCCTTGGGTCGTGATGGCCATGTACGGCGTCTGGTGCGAATGGGCGTGCGTCTCGATGAAATCGAGCGACGCATACGGAAGGCGCACATGCTGTTCGGCCAATTGCTGCCAGACCGATCGCTGTGCGGGCAACACGACTTCGACCGCGTCGTTGCCGACCGTAATACTCCAGCCTTGCAGCCTGCGAAGGCGGACCCAACTCCAGATAAGGACAACCGTGAGCAGTGCGGCAAACGACAGCATCAAAACGGCTCCGACGGTATCCTTCCCTACAATCGAAACGAAGCCAAGCGCTGAGCAGGTGCTCACGGCAAGCATGAGGAACCAGACCGCCCGACGGTTGGGGCAACCGGAATAGAGCAGCTTCGCGTCAACCGTTCCAGTTCGCACTTTCAGCCTCTAGACGAGTTGAAAAGCCAGCGACTGCTCCGATCAGGAATCTCATGCGGCCCACCATGATTTCGCATCAAGGGAGCGGCGTGCAAGCATAGCCGTAGCCGCTGATCTGCTTCATGATCTGGATGGATGTCGTGACGATCCCCTCGATCTTCTCGCGCCCCAGGGCAGCGGCCACGATTTCTGTGTCGTAGTCCCGCAGCGGATCGCCCTTCTGCGCATCCACATAGCTGCACGCGCGGTCCGAGTAGCAGGCGATGGCAAGGCCTTCCAGCGAAGCCGATGGCGTCTTCAGGCAGAGAAATTCGACTGACTGCGCATTCTCGGCAGAGATGGCGGGGGGCGCCCCGAGGAAGAGCGCAAGAAGGCAGCCTATCGTTCCAACACCATGCTTCCCCATGACGTGTGCCCCTTTGGCTTACTCGTTTACATCCGTGACGATGTTCGCTTGGAGCAACTCGTCGATGGTCGGGAACCAGACGGTGTCCGCCGGTGTCTCGAATACGCGACCAATGAAATCCTCCGGGAAATTCGCCGCGCGCAAGACGCCGGCCGCGTGCTCTGCGACCGTCGCAATGACAGCTGGCGTATTCCCCGAAGGTGCGTGATAGCCTAGCCTTGCTCCTTGTTGCAAAATTCTGCGATTGCTCCCCAAGTACGCATAGGTGCACGCACTTGCGCACAGGTCCGTCGTGAACGTGTCGAGCCCGCGTGCCTTGATGAGCTCCGCCATGCGACGGCCCACTGCATAATGGCCGCCGGGACTATCAAGGACGACGACTTGCAATTGGTCGTTGTCGTGTAGTGCCTGGGTAAAGCTGTCATACAGGCCCCAGGACAATTGCCCCGTCACGACGATACGGTCGCCGTCGACAGTGACGTCATGGTCCTGCTGTCCGATTACGTCGGCGTCGGTTGCCTCGGCATAGTAGCGCGCCATGCCGGCCGGCGCCGTCGAGACTGCGAATGCCGCCAGCGCAAAGCTCGTGACCGCCGCGAGGCGCGCCAGCCAGCGTATGATCCACCATCGGACCGGCGCCTTGAGTTTTGAGCTCGCGCGCCAAGTACCGATGAGCTGCCAGATGCCGACGGCTCCAATCATGGCAAAGACGATGGCGCCAGCTGTCATGTTGCGGTAGGGCGTGCTGTCGATCGTGTAGGCGCTGAGCCATTGAATGCCGAAGATCGTCAGCGCCCATGGCAGCATCAACGAAATGACCAGCGTGCTGATCCAGAACGGCGCCTCGCCGCGCCACTGGGTACGACAAACTTCAGCATGTGCGCCAATTGGGATCGCTTGAGCACCCTCGAACTGCCTACACTAATCGGCGCGACTTGCTCCGTCGATCGGTTCCTCAGTCGGATGCTAAAGGCGGGGTGGGGGCTTGGCCGTGTGACGACAGCCGTGCCGCATTTGCGAAGAATGACCGCATTGGATCATCTGCTGCCCCGCAATGCGAACTGCTCGACGCCCGCTCAGCAGCAAATCGCAACCTGACGCCGCAGCGCTCCAACGGTCTCGCCTCCGTGCACTGGCCGTCTGTCTCCGTCGGCCGACGTGGAGCCTCTGTATTTCTCTTTGGCTCAAGTCTGAGCGGCTCTCGCTCTCCAGCTCCGGACAACTAAGGCTATTTCTATCGCCCATCTGCTTACGGATATTCAGTCCAAGTATATTAAGACAATTTCAAGCTAGTTGCAGATCGGAAACGATAGGGTTCGCAGATGCTTGCGCTCCACTATTGCCCCGCCTGGAGATCATTCAACAAAGGCTCTGCAAACGTGAGAAGCGCCGCCCGCTTGATCAGTCCCGCATGTCTTGGGCACCAGTTTTTGGGGCACGCTTTCGCGCGCAAGGATAGCTCACGATGACAAGGCAGCTCCGCCCCACGTCCGCCTCTCTTGCAGGCCTCACCAAGAGCCCGAGTGGGGTTCGCGGGCTCGACCAGATCACCTTTGGCGGCCTGCCCCGCGGCCGCCCGACGCTCGTTTGCGGCGGCGCCGGCACCGGCAAGACCTTGCTCGGGATGGAGTTCCTCGTGCGCGGTGCGCAGGATTACAACGAGCCCGGCGTGTTTGTGTGCTTCGAGGAGCGGCTGAAGGAGCTTGCAGAGAACACGAAGTCGCTGGGGTTCGATCTCAATTCTCTCATCAAGCGCAAGAAACTGGTGATCGAGCACATAGCCATCGACCCCAGTGAAATCCATGAAACCGGAGACTACACCCTCGACGGTCTATTCATCCGGCTGGGCGCGGCGATAGACAGCGTTGGCGCCAAGAGGGTCGTGATCGATACCATCGAGGTGCTGTTCTCCGCTCTGCGCAATGGCGACATCCTGCGCTCCGAGCTTCAGCGGCTGTTCGCGTGGCTAAAGGACAAAGGCGTCACCACGATCGTTACCGGGGAGCGCGGAGAGGGCTCCCTCACCCGCAATGGCCTGGAAGAGTACGTCTCCGACTGCGTCATCCTGCTCGATCTGCGCGTCAGGGATCAGATCGCCACCCGACGACTTCGCATCGTCAAGTATCGCGGCTCGCTGCACGGCACCAACGAGTATCCCTTCATCATCGACTCCCAGGGATTTCTCGTCCTGCCGATCACCAACGTCACGCTCGACTATACCGCACCAAAAGACTTCGTCTCCACGGGCGTCGCCGATCTCGACGTCATGCTTGGCGGCAAAGGCTACTACCGGGGCGGGACCACCCTAATTTCGGGCGCAGCCGGTACGGGCAAATCGAGTTTGTCGGCGCATTTCGTCGACGCGGCCTGCGCCCGCGGCGAGCGCTGCGTCTATTTCGCGTTCGAGGAGTCTCCGGACCAGATCATCCGCAACATGCGTTCGATCGGTCTCGATCTGGAGAAATGGGTCAAGAGCGGGCTGTTGCACATCGCTGCGTCAAGGCCGGCAACGTTCGGTCTGGAGGTGCATATCAGCATGATGCTGAAGCTTGTCGATGACTTCAAGCCGAGCGTGGTGGTGCTCGATCCAATATCGAGCTTTGACGACGCGGGTAGCCAGCTCGACGCGCACATCATGTTGATGCGGATCATCGACCAGCTGAAATCGCGTCAGATCACGACTCTGCTCACCAGCCTCACGCCCGGCGGCGCGACCGGTGAGCAGACGACCGTCGGCGTATCGTCGCTGATCGATACGTGGGTTCTCGTGCGCAACATCGAGCAAGGCGGAACACGCACGCGTGGCCTTTACATTCTGAAGTCGCGCGGCATGAAACATTCTCACGAAGTCCGCGAGTTGCTCATCACCGATCATGGCTTGAAACTGGAGAATATTTTCCTTGGGCCGAGTGGCGCTCTCGTCGGATCGGCGCGCGTCGCTCAGCAGGTGCGAGATCAGGCCGCCGCTGTAGGGTCGATTGAAGATATTGAACGCAAGACGGCGTTGCTGGCGCAAAAGCGGACCGCACTAAAAACGCGGATTGAGAAGCTCGAATCTGAATTCAGGGCTGAAGCGGACCAGGTCAAACAGGCAATCTTGCAGGAGCAGTCGCAGCAGAATGCCGTTACAGCAAGCCGAGTGACAATCGCCACGCGGCGGAGCACGCCGGCAAAGTCAGCGCGATGTGGGGACCATGGAGGGGCGAGGAAATGAGTGAGCGTCGTGTCGCAGCGCGCAAAAAGCCGGTTTCGTTGGCGAAAGGACGACGCCCGAAGCAGTGGGACCTTCGGCTGTACATCGCTGGGCAGACGCCGCATTCCCTTGCCGCCATCTCCAACCTGAAGCGGATCTGCGAGGAGCATCTGAAAGGTGAATATCGGATCGAAGTGATCGACCTTCTCGTCAATCCCCAGCTGTCACGAGACGACCAGATCGTGGCAATTCCAACTCTGGTTCGCAAGCTGCCGGTCCCCATTCGAAAGATAATCGGTGACCTGTCGGATACGGCCCGCACCCTGGTGGGCCTGCAGCTTCGGCCGACCTCATAGCTTCCCTACATGTCGCGGGTCGCAAAGGAAGCCATCAACCGAGGCACGGCAATGAGCGGGAGAGAGCACACAGTCGAGGATGAAACGGCGAGCCTGGGGCGCGCCGGGGACGAAATCTATGACCTTGAACTCTATATCAGCGGTGCCACGGCGCACTCCAGGGCGGCGGTCGCCAACATCAAGGCCCTCGCCGAAAAGTATTTGAAAGGCCGATATCGCCTGGTGGTGACCGATCTCTACCAAGAGCCCGCAAAGGCACGCGAAGAGCAGATTATCGTCGTACCGATGCTCGTCAAAAGGCGGCCTCTGCCCTTACAGCGAATAGTCGGAGACCTGGCGAGCGAAGAGCATGTGCTATTCGGCCTTCAGCTTGATCCCGAGACGGATGAGAAGGAGGAGCCGACGTGACGAAACGATCGCTAAGCGCGTCTCGCTCCCCCTCGCGCGCAACTCAAATGGCGGACCTGCGTGCCCGCGCCGATGAAGCCGAAGAGATGTTGCGCGCCATGCAGAGCGGGCAGGTCGACGCCATCGTCAGGTTTGGCCCCGCCGGGCACAAAGTCTTCACGCTGGAGGGAGCCGAGCACGTCTACCGGGTTATGGTCGAATTGATGGGTGAAGGGGCCGTGACGCTGTCGAGTGACGGCATGGTTCTCTACTCCAATCGGCGCTTTGCAGAAATGGTGAGGAAAGATCTGCAATATGTGATCGGCGCGAGCATGCCGCAGTTCCTCGCACCCGGTAGCACGCACGATTCGAAGCATTGTTGCGCGAGGCCGGCTCCAGTGCCGGTTCCTGCAAGGGCACCGTCGAACTGCTCCAATCGGACGGAAAGAAGCTTGCGGTCAACGTCACGCTTCACGGACTGGGTTCGGAGGCTTCCGGCAACATCGTGGCGGTGGTAACCGACCTTTCCGAGCTTCTACGCGCCGCCGCCATTCGCGATCAGCTCGCGCAGATCGTCGACAGCGCCGCGGACGGCATTATTAGCGAGGATCTCGACGGTATCATCACCTCCTGGAACAAAGGAGCCGAGTTCCTTTACGGCTATAACGCGGCCGAAATTATCGGGAAAAACGCCGACGTTCTGCTTCCACCCGAACAAAAGCAGGAGGACAAAGCGCTCGTAGCCAGAATCGTCGAGGGAGAAAAAGTCGAACGTTACGAGACGATGCGGTTCACCAAGTCCGGCAAAGCGATCGACGTGCTGGTGACGCTCTCGCCGATAACCGACAAATCCGGCTCGATCGTGGGCGTATCCAAGATCATGCACGATATCAGCGAGCGCAAGCGACTTGAAAGGATGCAGGATAATTTTACCTCTACCGTCAGCCATGAGCTTCGCACGCCCCTGACTTCTATCTCCGCGTCTATGGCGATGCTCTCTGCGGGGGCAGTCGGGCAAATCGATGGGCGCGCCCGGGGGTTCATCGACATTGCCTTCCGCAACGCCGAGCGCCTGGGTCGGCTCGTCAATGACATTCTGGATATCGATAAGCTGCAGTCGGGAAAGGTGGAGTTTCATCCCGAGGTCATCAATCTTGAGGACTACCTAGGACATACAGTGGACGCGATCCGGCCGCTGGCAAACGCAAAAGGCATAGCGCTGGTTGCGGATTTTGCAGATCAGCGGCATGAGGTGGCCGCCGATGCCGACCGCTTGAGCCAGGCGATTACCAACATACTGTCAAATGCCATCAAGTTTTCTCCGGCAGGAGCCGAGGTGCTGGTTCGCGTCGGCGACAAAGACGCCGGAGTGAGAGTTTCAGTTGTCGATCATGGTCCCGGCGTGCCGGAGGATTTCCGTACGCGAATCTTTGAGCGGTTTGCGCAAGCCGATGATTCCACCACGAGAGCACAGCCAGGAACGGGCCTTGGCTTGAGCATCGCGCGCGAGATCATACAACGGCTGGGAGGTCAAATCTCATTCGATAGCGTGGTGGGGAGCGGTAGTACGTTTTACATTGATCTTCCAACGTATCACGCAGCCAAGCAGGGCCCGCTGGCGACCTCGCAGCTCGATCAAGCCCACGCGCAGACGGTGTCCAGATGACCGGCCGCACCGCTGCTCACGACCGCTTAGGGGCATCTGCCGCCACGCAAAGCGAACTGCGCAGAGCTCGCCCTCACTCCCCCGGCACTTCGAACAGCGGGCGGTAGTCGTCGCTGCCCCAATGACGCACATGCGCCGCGCTTGGCGTTGGTGCGCGCGCATCCGTGCCGATGCCGTAGTGGCGCGCGAGCCGCGTCAGCGCCAGTTGCAAGACGACCTTGCCCGAGCGCTGCGGCCAGCCGGCCGCCCGTTCCGCGTCCTCCAGCCCTTTCAGATGACAGCACACATCAATGAGGATGCCGGCGAGCTCTGGGCCGACAGTCGCGAGGGCGCGCCGCACGCGCTCGCGCGCGGAGGCGATCGCATCCGACATGTCCGCATCGGAGCGGAACGCCATGCCCGATTTGCGCCGCCGCTGTCCCGGCGACACCGCCGACCAGCTCATGGTCACGCGCGGCGTCATCTGTGCAAACCAGAAGTCGGCGCGCAAACGCTCGCCCGCATCGAACTGCGCTTGCGAGATCAGGCTCGCACCGTCCTTATCCTTGCGCCGGCGCAGCCAGGCGAGCGGGCTTTCGGCAGGATTGATGGCGGTGGTGGAGGGCGCGCTCGTTCCCGCGCCGGTGCGCTTGCCGTTTGCAGCGGCCATGCGAAGCCTCAGAGCGAAAGGTGGCGGCGCATACTGGGGCGCGTGGCGAGCGCGGGCACCGACCACTCGAGCAGGTCGAGCGCGCGGTCGAACAGCGGATCGTCGCGCCGGTCCTCGATCACCCCGCAGGCGTGCGCCACGGTGGTGCGGTCGCGCCCGAACAGTCGGCCGGTGTCGGTGAGCGTCATCCCGCAGGCGACGTGCGCCAGGTACATGGCGACCTGGCGGGCGAGCGCGACCTTGGCGCGACCGCGCGACAGCCGGTGCAGGTCCTCGCGGCCCACGCCGAAGACCTGGACCACCGCCTGCTCGATGGCGTCGCGCGGGAGCGGAGGCAGACCGCCGCCGTGCCCGATGCGGCGCAGGGAGCGGTCTTGTGGTGCATGTAAAATCCGGTGATGACGTACAATGGCGTGCAGCATGGGCGAGGGTTCCAGGCAATGACTTTGAACGAACCGGGCGTCTCCCCCATCCCCATCATACCGAGGCGCGCCGAAGCCGGTGGGTCAAACTAGAGGCTGAGTGAACAAGGGGGATAAGTCTGTCGCCGCCAGGGATGCGGCCCGCCGGCAGCCGTGCCAGCGCTTATCCCCTGGCGCGATCGCGATGCGAAAGTTGCAGCTCGAAACCATCGTCGAGCCCGCCATGCTGCCTCCTGCACCCACTGCCCCGCCCGACTACGTGCGCGCGCGCGATCTCCCCAAGCTCGTTCCGCTGTGGCCACGCGAGTACGCAAACTTGAGCCGCGCCGATCACGCGCGTCTGCTCGCCAAGCTGCGGCGCGCACTGCGGGCGGAACGGCAGAAGGGAGTGGGCGGACACTGGAGCTACGACCTTGCGCGGCACGCACAGTTGCTGCGCGCCTACCGCGCCGAGGCGACGGCCTATGTGCAAGCCGGCATGGCGCCATCACGCGGCGGCATACCGGCATGACGCATGTGCATAGCGCCTTGACAAGGTTTTGCTCGCGCGCACCAAAACGGCACGCAGCGCGCGAGTCCTAAGCGGCTATGAGAACCGGGAGTGGAATCCGCGCCTGCGAGCTACTTCTCGCGGCGCGTGCCCAAGCCCATCTTCTTGGCAAGATCTGAGCGCGCGCGGGCATAGTTCGGCGCCACCATAGGATAGTCGTGGGGCAGGCCCCACTTTTCGCGATACTCTTCCGGAGACAAATTGTAGTGCGTGCGCAAGTGCCGCTTCAAAGACTTGAACTTCTTGCCGTCCTCCAAACAAATAATGTGGTCGGGCATCACCGATTTCTTCACCGGCACCTTGGGCTTCTGCTCCTCGCGCTCAACGGTCAGCGTATTACCGGTGGCGCGGCTCAGGGCAGCGTGCGTTTCATTGATGAGGTGCGGCAGATCACTGGCAACGATCGCGTTGTTG
Source organism: uncultured Alphaproteobacteria bacterium (assembly GCA_963776675.1). Lineage (GTDB taxonomy): Bacteria > Pseudomonadota > Alphaproteobacteria > Rhizobiales > Hyphomicrobiaceae > Hyphomicrobium_A. The sequence continues at coordinate 17,504 of CAVZNR010000034.1, forward strand.
CTAACGTAGGCCGAGACAATTCTTGCGGTCAGCTCGACGAGCTCGGGCTGCGACGGATCTTCCACGGCGATGTCCCTCCTCGACAGACACGAACGCTTCACGAATAGGCTGGCGCCCCTTGGTGCCCAAACAAATACCTGCGGCGACGAGACCTTGGCAATGCTTCGACTTTCGTGCGCATGCCTCTTATCTACCCTCAAGTCGGTATATACCGCCTCGTGCCCTTTTCTGGCATTCATAAGAAGTAAAGTCAACAACAACGCGGAATGTACGTCCAGTATGGATAATCTAAAGACCAGAAGTAGTCATAACTCAGTTTCATATCGAAGCGTCATCACCTTGCTTAATCAGACGAACGCCACGCCGAAAATATATGATCACTATTCACATTCGTCTAATTGCATAAAACACCGTAATGCCGCGGTTTTGCCATTCAATTTTGGCCGGCGTTCTTCGCCTCAACACGCCCAAATGTTGTGATGTAGCCGCACCGCCTGCCCCAACATTGGTGGCATCCTTGGCGAATATCGGCGCTTACGAGTTGCCGAGGCCCAAGTTGACAAGCCCCTAACCTCGCAATCTCATACTCCCCTCGCTCGGCCCCCCACTCGGGGACCGAGCGGTGCCCCAAGAAGCCATACGACCCCCCGGGCAAGCGGCATATATTCACGTCGTTCCCCTCTTCTCGCGTGGAGTATCTCATGCACGGCCCAGCTCATCGACATGCCCTTGCCAAGACGCCGGCAGCGCCGCGGCGCTCGCGTGCCGCCAAGTGGCATGGCGTCGACCTCGTCGACGAATACGCGTGGCTGAAGGCCGATAACTGGCAGGACGTGATGCGCGATCCCGCCGTGCTTGACCCCGAGATCCGCGCCTACCTCGAGGCCGAGAACGCCTACTGCGATGCCCAGCTCTCCGACACGTGCACCTTGCAGGAGACGCTGTTCACCGAGATGAAGGGTCGCCTCAAGGAGGACGACAGCTCGGTGCCGTCACCCGACGGTCCGTTCGCCTACTCCTCGAGCTTCGTCGCCGGAGGACAATACCCCCTCGTATGCCGCCGGCCGCGCGCGGGCGGCCCTGAGACCGTGCTGCTCGACGGCAACATAGAGGCCGCAGGCAAGTCGTATTGGGACCTGGGCGCGACCCAGCACAGCCGCGACCACAAGCTGCTTGCCTATTCGTGCGACGATCGCGGGTCCGAGCTCTACACCATCCGCATCCGCGACCTCGCCACCGGCAAGGACCTGCCCGATTGCATCCCCGACACGCGCGGCTCGTTCGTGTGGGCCAACGACAGCAAGACGCTGTTCTACGTGCGGCTCGACGAGCACCACCGGCCGCTCTACGTCTACCGGCACATCATTGGCACGCCCGTTGAGGATGACGTCCTCATCTACGAAGAGAAGGACATCGGCTACTACGTGGCACTGTCGGCCACGCAGTCGTCGCGCTACATCCTCATCGACGCCCACGACCACCAGTCGAGCGAGGTCTATCTGATCGACGCCGATGCGCCGCTCGAGCCGGCGCACCTAGTCGAGCCGCGCGAGCACGGCCATGAGTACGCCGTCGAGCACCACGGCGAAAAGCTCTTCATCACCACGAACTGGGACGCCGAGGACTTCCGCGTCTGCGAGGCGCCGATCACAGCACCCGGCCGCAGCAATTGGCGTGAGGTGATCCCCCATCGCCCGGGCCGCCTCATCCTCGATACGACCCTTTATCGCGACCATATGGTGCGACTGGAGCGCGAGAACGGGCTGCCTCGCATCGTCATCCGCCGTCTGGCCGATGGTGCCGAGCACGTGATCGCGTTCCCCGAGGAGGCCTACGCGCTCGGCATCTCTACCGGCTATGAGTTCGACACCACAACCGTGCGCTTCGTCTATTCCTCGATGACGACGCCGGCCGAGACCTATGATTACGATATGGAGACGCGCGAGCGCGCCATGCGCAAGCGCCAGGAGGTGCCGAGCGGGCATAACCCCGCCGACTACGTGACCCGGCGCCTCTACGCTCCGGCGGCCGACGGGGAGACGGTGCCGGTGTCGATCCTCTATCGCAAAGACACGCCGCTCGACGGCTCAGCACCTGTCTTCCTCTACGGCTACGGCGCCTACGGGATCTCCATCCCGGCGTCGTTCTCGACCACGCGTCTGTCGCTGGTCGATCGGGGATTCATCTATGCCATCGCCCACATCCGCGGCGGCAAGGACAAGGGCTACCGCTGGTACACCAACGGCAAGCTCGCCAAGAAGGTCAACACCTTCACCGATTTCGTCGCGGCGGGAGAATTCCTCGTCGATCAAGGGTTGACCAAGCGCGGCCGCATCGTCGCCAACGGCGGATCGGCCGGCGGCATGCTGATGGGCGTCGTCGCCAACATGGCGCCCGATCTCTTTCTCGGGATTATCGCAGACGTGCCGTTCGTCGACGTCCTCAACACCATGCTCGACAAGGATTTGCCACTGACCCCGCCGGAATGGCCGGAGTGGGGCAATCCGATCGAGAGCCGGGAGGACTTCGAGACCATCCGCCGCTACAGCCCCTACGAGAACGTGGAGGCCAAGCGCTATCCGCACATCTTCGCCTACGGCGGCCTCACCGACCCGCGTGTGACCTATTGGGAGCCCGCCAAGTGGATCGCGCGGCTGCGTGAGCGCTCTACCGGCGACAACCTCATATTGTTGAAGATCAACATGGCGGCAGGGCACGGCGGCGCCTCGGGGCGCTACGAGCAGCTGCGGGAGATCGCCGCCGACTACGCCTTCTCGCTCAAGATCGCCGGCAAGGCCGGCGCGGATGCCTCGAAGGACGGCGAAGAGGCGGCCTGAGCTAAAGTCGCGGCCCATTCATAGCACGGCGATAGGCACTCTCAGCACTCCAACGCAAAAAGGGCCGCGCGCAGGCGGCCCTTCAGAATACCCTGGAAATGAGAAAGGCCGCTCTCGCGGCCTTTCGTCGGTGCCTATTGCTAGGCGGCTTTGGAGCCGAAGGCCGGCAGCTTCTTATCCTCCTCGAGCTCGCGGGCGGACTTCAGCGCGATGCCGATGTACCGGACCCTGCCTGCCACCTTTGCTTTTTGGACACCGAGCTCTCCGAACTCCCTTCCGAATGTCGGGAGTGCGAGAGGCTCTTTCTGTTGCTCTTCACACCACTCACAGTAGTCCTCATACAGCGAAGTTGCAGTTAAGCTCGATCCATCCTGTGTTTCGATCCTTTCCTTGTAGAAGCGCTCCACGTCGGTTTCGGGAGCGATCAGTCTTGCAGCCGGCGCCGTCCTGTTGTCGTTGGCGCCGGAACGCGGCTTTGCTATCGCAACGGCCTTGGGGGCCGCCACCGCTGCCGCAGCGGTGCTGACCGGCGCCATGCGAGGCGCGGCCGGCGTGTGGCGGTCGTAGAGACGCCACTGGCTAAAGGCTATGTACATACCGAACGCAGAGCCGACCTCGAGGAGCAGTGCGATAAAGACCGTGAGCGCGGTCTGCACATCCTCGATCTTAATGGACGGCGCCAAAACGCCGGCGAGCTTGGTCAGGACCGCAGCCTGCGGATCCGCCTCCGACATCACCGTCGTACCATCCGACTGTGCGAGCTTTGCCTGAACGTCGGCAATACGCGCCTCCAGTGCGACCGACTGCTCGGCCGACGCCAGTTCCGCCTGCAGCGTATGGTACTGCTCACAGAACGAGCGGCTTTTGCTCGTGGTCACATCCGTGCAGCCGCTGGACAGACTCCAGCGTTTCTCGTTCTTCACGGTCTCTATATCGGCTTGCACCGTCTGAGCAGGACGGTGCTGCGGAACCCAGGAGAGCTGCTCCTTGGCCCGCGCCAGATCGGCCCTATGGTCTTTGTAGGTCTGTGCTGCACTCGCGCGCTGGCCGGCTGAATCGAACCGGTTCAACGCCGCGTGGCCCAGAGCCGAGGTCAACGAGTAAGCCGTGACCACCACCCAGACCAAGGCCGAGGCAGCTGCCTGCGACCAGGTTTTGTTACGAACCGCGGCGAAGAAGAAGAAGGGCACGAGTGCCTTCATACAGTCCGCGGCCGCGCTGGCCGCGCCGTAGATCTGGCCATCGAACTCGGTTCTTCCGAGACTAAAGCCAAATCGATAGTTCATCGCACACGAGACGGCGAGTAGAACGCCGGCCGCGAGAACCCCTAACACGCCTAGAGCATGTCTCATTTGGTTGCCCTCTGAATTTGCCGGAGGCAACGCAGGACGAACCGGCAGTTTGCTGTCAGCCTGAGAGGGCGATGGCAGACAGAATTTCTTCCTGCTCTTACGCGTGACCAGACGTAACGGCCATGATGGCGGTGCGATAACTTCGGCCCGTTGAGCTCCGGCACCATCCCCAATGGTATCCGGCAGGACGACAACCACACGCCCAGGTGCTACGTCGAGAGCTGGAGCCTCCACCGGTGGGCACTCGGGCACGGCTGACATCGCCGCTGGATCCCGCTGTGCAAAAGCATCCCACACGAGCGAAGGCGACTAGGTTACTTACGCAATACAGCCCCCTCAGTTGCATTCGCTACGCGATTCGAAACCTTTTGTTAAGATAATCAGACTGCTAGCGTGTTGCGCCGAATCCGCGCCTAAAAATCCGCCACCAATTCGACATCACCCCGACACGGTGGGACCATCACCCACCTGCGAGTTGTCCCCAAGCGCTCGAAACTTCCCCACAGCTTGTGCGCATGCTTGCTGCCCCCCGGCCCCGATCCGCGAATGCTGCAGTTGCACACACATGAACAGCCATGACCGGATGCAAAAAAAAATATTCCGTGCCCGTTGAAACCAAACCGCCATGCATTTACTTTTCCTTAAGGTGTTCGGAAGCCCCCCGGTGCAAAGCGATTTTGGCGAGTTCCTTTAAGCTCATTGTCATCGCTTCCACATAGCTTCGCGATAAGCCTGCCCGGGATGACGTCACCTCGCACGTGACGGTCCCGCCGTATGTCGCGATGCGGAGGCGAAGGAGTTCTAAGGTTATGCGTACCTTCAGCGGTCTCATCTTGCTCGCCGGCGTCGGCGTGGGCCTCTTTGTTTATCTGCCCGCACCCGTCGACCGCGACACCTCGCTTCACAACGCGCAACAGCTTTCCGGCACCTCCACCGTTCCGAAAACGCGCGAGCCTCTGGTCGCCGTGTCTGACGTGCAGCCGGGACCGCGCAGCTTCTCGCCCGGCATTTCACTGGCGGCTATGGCCCGCAACAACGTGCCGTCCGTGACGCGGCCAGATCCTCTTGGCGGGTGGCGTACGACATCGGCGACCGAGCCGAAGTACCGCACACTCGAGCCTACAAGCCCTGAGAGCCGCTATCGTTTGGTGGTCGACATCCAGCAGGAGCTCAAGCGCGTGGGCTGCTACTGGGGACGCGCCGATGGGTCTTGGGGACCCGGGACCAAAGATGCATTGCAGTCATTCATGACACGCGTCAACGCAGCACTTCCCTCCGACAAACCCGACTATGTGCTGCTGACGCTGCTCAAGTCGCAGAACCGCGAGGTCTGCGGAGCGTGCCCGGCCGATCAGGTGCAGCTGTCAGGCGGCCAGTGTGTGCCGCAGCAGACTGTCGCCTATGGCCAGCCCAACACCGATGCGACGGCAGGCACGCCCAAGACGACGTTGCCCTGGCAAGCGGCCGCGACCACGCCGGCCAAGCCCGTCTTCACGCCACTGCCCAACAGCGTCGTGTCCACCGAGCCTCTTCCCGGCCGCATGGCCATCGGCGCCCCGGCGGCATTACCTCCGGTCAACTCCGTCTACGCCGCGCCCGCGTTCGATGCGACCGCCGCCCCGCAGCCTGTCCAGACGGCAACAACCACACTCTCGACCGAGGCACGCGCACCTTCGAAGCCGGCCAAAACTTACAAGAGGTCGCGCCACCGCGACGGCCCGGGCTCGCCCCGCTACAATCTGATGCTCAGCCTCGGCGGCGTCTACTGACCGGCTACCATCGAGTTGCTGTTGCAGCTCGTAGCCGATGTGCGTGAATTGGCTCAGGCTCAGGCGTCTTTCGGCGTCGTTTCCTCCAGTAGCCAGTCGAGATAGAGCGCCGCGCCAGCCTCAATTGGAATGACGAGCAGCGCCGGATTGGCATAGGCGTGATCCGCTGCGACGGCGCTCATCGCGGCCTGAGCGAGGCTTGCCCGCGTCTTGATGATCATCACCACCTCGATGTCGCGCGCGATCTCACCCTCCCAGCGGTAGATCGAGGTCATGCCCGGCAGAATATTGACGCAGGCGGCCAGGCGCTGCTCGACGAGTTGCCTCCCCACCGTTTCGGCAACCTCACCTGAAGGAAAGGTCGAGTAGACCAGAACGGGCTTGTCGTTTTCCTGCACTTGGGCGAGCCTCCACGCTTTCGTGCCGACCCCTGGCGACACAATGCCAAAACCGAAACGAAAATTCGACAAGATTGCCTTCGTGGCGAGCGAGATGCCGGAGGCGATCGCCGCCCGCCAGCGGCTCGTGCAGCGCTATGGCGACGTCGATGCCGCCGAGGCCGATGCCATCGTCGCGCTCGGCGGCGACGGGCACATGCTGCAGACGCTGCACCGCTTCATGAACGACGGCATACCGATCTACGGCATGAACCGCGGCTCGGTCGGCTTTCTGATGAACGACTACAGCGAGGAAAACCTGCCGGGGCGCCTGGCAGCAGCCGACATCAGCCGCATCCATCCCCTGTCGATGCTGGCCTATGACCACACTGGCAAGGCGCACAAGGCGCTCGCCATCAACGAGGTATCGCTTTTTCGCGAGCGCCACCAGGCGGCCAAGCTCAAGATCCTCGTCGACGGCAAGGTGCGCATGGAGGAGCTCGTCTGCGACGGCGTGCTGGTGGCGACACCCGCCGGCTCCACGGCCTACAATCTGTCGGCGCACGGGCCTATCCTGCCGATCAACGCGCCGCTGCTGGCGCTGACGCCGATCAGCCCGTTCCGGCCGCGGCGCTGGCGCGGGGCGCTGCTCCCCAACAAGGTGCACATTTCCATTCACGTCCAAGAGTTGGAGAAGCGTCCGGTGAGCGCGGTCGCCGACCACTTCGAGACGCGCGGCGTCACGCGCGTAGAGGTGGAGAAGGCGCGAAACATCGACCTTTATATGATGTTCGATGCCGACCACTCCCTCGACGAGCGCGTGCTCGCGGAGCAGTTTCGCTACTGAGGGCCGGTCGCGCTGACCACGGTCTGCCAGGCGATGGAGTTGGGGCGTAGCGCGCCCCAGGTAGCGCCGCGCTGCAGAAGATCGGCGATCGACGGCTCGGACGACGGCACCTTTACGTGCGCAAGTGGCGTGGTCAGCTTGGAGTAGAGTTGGGCGACGGTGAGCTTGTGCGTGCCGAAGAGCGCGTCCGCCTTATCGGCGAGCTCGGGCGCAAAATTTGCGAGCGGCTCGCCGGGGTGGGTCCGTGCCCGCGCAATAAGCTGGGCAGCCGCCTCGGGTCCGAAGAGATGCGCGATGTAGAGCTCGCCCACGGTGGGGCGGCGTTTGAGACGTGCGCGAAGCGTGCGCGCGTTGGCGTTCGCGAACGCGCGAGCGGCACGGGCTGCGAGCTCAGTTTCGTTGCGGGCGGCAAGGATTTCGCTGCGGTCGGAGGCCCGGGGAACGTAGTAGCGCCCGCCGCTCGTGCGGAAGATGCTTGGCGCATAACCGTGCGCGTCGCCGGGCAGATCCTCCTTCAGCGCACGCAACCAGGTGCGTTCGCCGAAGCGGTAGGGGCCAGCGACGGTGTCCGGCAGAAGGCCGGTTTCAGCAACATGCGGAACCGGCTCGGCAACGGGCGTGCGCACGGGCTCGTTCGCCACCGTCGCGGCAGCAAGCGATAGGGCGAGCGCCAGTTGCGCTGGAACGTCGAGTAGAGAGCTCAAAGCTGCACCCCGCCGCGAAAACGCGAGGACGCGTGTTCTGGCCCCGCACAGCGAGGCCTTTCTTAAAGGCTAGGTCATAATGGTGAACGGGCCGTTAACCCTGATTGGCCTGGCCGCGGTTAGCTGCCCCAGCGCGTGACGATGTCGGGCAGCGCCGGGCGATCGCGCTCCGCCGGCGGCGCGGCGGCGGTGCCGACGTAGACGAAGCCGGCGATCCGCTCGTTCTGGGCAAGATCGAGTGCGGCGCACACCTGCTTGTTATAGGCGAGCCATTCGGTAATCCACGAGGTCCCGTAGCCGAGGGCATTGGCGGCCAGGCACAGGTTGAAGCAGGCGGCCCCCGCCGACAGGATCTGCTCCCATTCGGGCGCGCCGGGATGCGGCTTCGTGCGCGAGATGACGGCGACGACGAGGGGGGCGCGCAGGAAACGCTTGCGCTCCAGATCGAGGCGCACCGCCGAAGGCGGCTCCTTCTCCGCTGCGACGCAGGCCTCGGCAACGACCTCGCCCAGCCGAGCGCGCGCATCCCCCTCCAGCACGATGAAGCGCCAGGGCGCCAGCTTCTTGTGGTCGGGAACGCGCGACGCAATCGTCAGGATCGTTTCCAGCTCGGCGGCGCTCGGGCCGGGCGCAATCAGCATCTCCGGCTTCACCGAACGGCGGGCGGAGAGCAGCGCGAGCACGGGATTTTCCCCGGGAGTGTTTATGGGATTGACCATGGTCAGTCTCGTAGCGGGCGGGCCCCCGCCTTGCCAATCCAAATTCGTCGCAGGGGTGTGCTAAGGTGCCCGGGCGGGTCCGAATGGGCTATCTTCCGCGCGAATCTCGAGATCACCATGGACGCTCCTATGCCGCTTCGCCCGATCGCAGCCTTGTCGAGCCTCGCCCTTCTTGTCCTCCTGGTGGGGACCGGGACGGCACGGGCTGACGACAAGCCCCCGACCGTGATGTTCCTGCTCGACGGGTCGGGCTCCATGTGGGGCAAGCTCGCCGACGACCGGCGCGCCAAGTTCGATTTCGCGCGCGAAGCGTTGAGCGAAGCCCTGCCGCGCCTGCGGCCAGACGTGCGCGCGGGCCTTGCCGCGTTCGGCCACCGCCGCCGAGGCTATTGCGCCGACGCCGAGGTCATCGTGCCGCCGCAGCCCGACAACGCGCAGCAGATCATGACGCCGCTTGCCAAAATGAATGCCACCGGTAAGGGCCCATTGGTGATGGGCCTGCGCGAGGCCGCCGCCGCCATCGGCGTTGCCGCCCCCGCAACCATCGTCCTGATCAACGACGACATCGACAATTGCGGCCAGGACGTGTGCGCCGCGGCCGCCGAGATCGCCCAGTCCAACCCCGCTCTCACCGTGCACGCGATCGGGCTTGGGCTCGACAAGGCCAAGCTTCAGCAGATGAGCTGCCTGCCCCGCATGACAGGCGGCAGGCTGTTCGACGTGCAGGACGCGCCCGGCCTCACCACCGCGCTCGATCGCGTGATCAAGCTTGCGCATCTCGATTCCGAATCCGGTGCCGCGACGGAAGAGGTGGCAGAGACCAAGAACAAGCCCGCCGCGAATGCCGCGCCCGGACTTTACCTCTCCGCCGGACTGGGCTCGGACAGCGCCACGCTCGAAAGCCCGGTGCTCTGGCTCATCACCAAGCCAGGGCCGGAGCCGGAGCTGATCAAGGAAACGCGCGCCGCAGCGCTGGTCGAGAAACTGCCGCCGGGAACATACGATGTCGAGGCACGTCTCGGTCTTGCCTCCGCGCGCCGGACGGTCGAAGTCTCGGCCGACGCGCCGACGCCGGTGCGCATGAACCTCGATGCCGGCGTTCTCAAGCTCTTGGCGCGTCCGGCCAAGGGAGCCCAACCTCTCGCGTCCCCGACCTTCACCGTAACCCCGATCGGCGACGGCAAGACGGGCACCGCACCCATCTGGATCGGCCGCGAGACGCAGCCGGAGATCGTGCTACCGGCGGGAGAATACAACGTCAGCGCGGAAAGCGGGCTCGCGCGTGAGGAGCAGAAGGTCACCGTCGCGCCTGCGACCGGCACGACCTTCGACGCCACGCTGGCGACGGGCCAGCTCGAACTCTCGGCGACGCGGGGCAACTCTGCGGGCGCCGGCGAGCCCATGACCGACGGCGTGACCTATATCATCTACGAGGACGATCCCGATGCGCCCCTCGGGCGGCGCGAGGTTGCCCGCTCGGCCGCCCCCACGCCCATCTTCACGCTGCCGGCTCGCACGTATTACGTCACGGCGCGCAGTTCCGGCGCCGAAGCGCGTGAGCAAATCGCCATTGGGGCGGGGGACGTCGTGAAGCGCACGCTACCGCTGGCGCTGGCGCATCTGTCGCTCTCTGCCACGCTGGGCGGCAAGCCCGCCCCCGATGACCTGCCGATCGCCTTTAGCATCGTACGGCTCGACGGCGAGCCGAAAGAGATCGTGCGCACCGCCGCAAAGGCGCCCGATCTCGACCTATCCGCAGGACGTTACCGTCTGGAGGCGAGCGTGGGCGCGACCAATGTCACGGCCGCAACCGACATCGACCTTTCGGCCGGACAATCGCAAAAGGTTGCCTTGAAGCTTCAGGCCGGCAACGTCACCCTCAAGCGCGCCGACGAGGAAGGTGCCGGCCTTGGCGACGTGTTCTGGGAGGTCAAGGACGCGAGCCGTCACACCGTCCTTCGCACCAGCCAGCCGCAGCCCACGGCGCTGCTGGCACCCGGGCAGTATGTCGTCTCCTCGGAGACCCGCGAGCGGCCGCTTCAGAGCGCCATCGAGGTAAAGGCAGGGGAAAACCGCACCATCGAGATCGGCGGCTAGCGTCTCCCATCCCTACTTGGCCCGGGCGGGCGGGCGCGCCGGCCATATTTCGACCATTCTCGCGTCCTTCATCGCCCTATCACTGGCGAAGCAGGGCTTCCGGTTAGGGCAGTGATGTCTGGATCCTTACCCTTCAAAGGCACCCACACGATGCCGAAGGCTTGCACCGCGCTACTCGCTGCGGCTGTTGGCGTCTTGCTGCTCGCGCCGACGACGGGCGCTCAGGCACAAAACGCGTGGGACACGGGCGTCGATTTGCGCGCGGGCTTTCCCGCCCCCTCGATTACCGATCCGGCCGCGCCCCAGCAGCCGCAGGCACAAGACCCCGCCCCGTCCGGCAACGTCACGGTCGTTCCTCGCACGGATGCGAATGCGCCGGACGGCACGACGGAGGTCAATCTGACGGCGCTGCTGACCGCCGACGGTCAACGCATCGATCAAGGATTGGTATGGCGCATCTACGACGCCAAGAACGGTCTCAAGGGCGAAAGCAAACTCTTGATGACGAAGCGTGAGCCGAGCCCCACCATTCATCTCCCTCCCGGCGACTACGTGGTGAACGCCGCCTTCGGCCGCGCCGATCTCACGCGCATCATTACGGTGGCGCCCGGCGGAGCAACGGCTGAGAAGTTTGTGCTCAACGCCGGCGGCCTGCGGGTCAAGGTCTTGGTCGACGGCATCAAGCCGGCCGCACACACCGTCTCCTACGACGTCTACTCCGGCGAGCGCGATCAGTCGGATGCTCGGACGAAGGTGCTGTCGCACGCCAAGCCCAATGTCGTCCTCCGCCTCAACGCCGGCATCTACCACATCGTCTCGACCTACGGCGATGCCAATGCGAAGGTCGAGGCCGACGTCAACGTCGAGGCAGGCAAGCTCACGGAGGCTACGGTCTCCCACTCTGCGGCGCGTGTGACGTTCAAGCTCGTCACGCGCATCGGCGGCGAGGCGCTCCCGGACACGCAGTGGACCATTCAGACGCCCGCGGGCGAGGTGGTCAAACGCAGCGTCGGTGCCTTGCCGACGCATATTCTGTCGCCCGGCACCTACACGATCATTGCCAAGTCGGGCGCACGCGCCTTCAAGCGTGATTTTACGCTGGCGGGCGGCGAGACGGCCCAGGTCGAGGTCTTAATGCGCTAGGGTTGGCGCCCCGCATCGCCTTCAGAAATCGGTGAGCACCCAGTCGGTGGGGCAGCCGTTGCGCAGCATGCGACTTTCCGCCGCCTCGTGATCGCTGCTCTGCTTGAGTTCGTGAAATAGCGCGCGCGCGATCTGCCAGTGCTCGCAGGCCGTGGTGTGATCTCCGCTCTGGAGCGCAAGATCGCCAAGGACGAGCCGCGCTTTTGCGTGCGTGTCGTTGATCTTCGCCTCCGCTGCGCCGCGGATGCACTTGCGCAACAGCTCCTCCGCGTCCGTCGTCTTGCCGGCCTCGATGTGGCACTCGGCAAGCAAGAAGTAGAGCCCGGGCAGCCTGGCGCGCTCGCCGCGTGCCTCGGCGTCGGTCACGGCTGCTGTTAGGGCGGCGCGATCGCGCAGCTTTGCGGTCGCCGTGGCGACGTCGGCCCCCGGCCGAACGGAGGCAACCGTATGTGGCGCGCCGGCAGCCCGGCGTCGGCGGCGCATCAGTAGGAGACCAGCGAGAAGAACGAAGAAGGACGCAAGAAGGGTTCCCCAGAATAGACCACTATGCTGCGTGAGTAGCTCCCTCATCGCTCGTCCCATTGCGCGCGGGTTCTTTGCCGACCCGCGTCGGGTTCAACCTACCGGAAAGGCATCGAATACATGAGACCGTTTTTGGTCCACAGATTGTTGAGCCCGCGCGTCAGTTTCAGATTGGATTGGGCACCGACCGTGCGCTCGAATATCTCACCGTAGTTGCCGACGTTCTTGACGACCTGGTAGCCCCAGTCGCGCGGGAGGCCGAGCGCCTGGCCGAGGTTGGCCTCGAGCCCGAGGAAGCGGCGGATCTCCGGTTCGGTCGAGGCACGCTTGGCATCGACGTTGTCCTTCGTCAGGCCAAGCTCTTCCGCCTCGATCAGTGCCATCAGCGTCCAGCGCACGACGGCGAACCACTGCGGATCGTCCTGGCGCACGGCCGGCCCGAGCGGCTCCTTGGTGATCAGCTCCGGCAGGATGATGTGGTCCTCTGGAGACTTGAGCTTGCTGCGTGCCACCGCGAGCAGAGAGATGTCGCCGGTAAGCACGGTGCAGTTGCCGGCGGCATAGGCCTTGACCAGATCGTCCCAGTTGTCCTGGGCGACGACCTGGTAGCGCATGCGCTGCGCCCCGAAGAACTCGGCGACGCCCTGCTCGCCCATGACGCCGGGCAGCGCACAGATCGAGGCGCCCGACAGCTCGAACACGCTCGCGACGGCGTTGCCGCGCCGCGTGAGGAAGCCCTGTCCGTCATAGAAAAGGACGCCCGTGAAGTGGGCGCCGAACTCGGTATCGCGGCTGAGCGTCCATGCCGCACCGCGCGCCACCACGTCGACGTCGCCCGACTGCAGCGCCTTGAAGCGGTCGTTGGCGCTCAAGGGCCAGAGCTTGACGGCATCCTTGGAGCCGAAAACGGCAGCGGCCAGTGCGGAGCAGAACTCAACGTCGAAGCCCGAGCGCACACCGTCTTGGCTCGAACTCGGAGAAGCCCGGCTGGGCCTCACCCACGCCACACAGAACATGCCCGCGGGCGCGAATGGTCTCTAGAGTCGTACTGGCGGCAGCCGCCGCCCCTCCGTCCACCGTAATAAACGCGCTCAAACCGACGAGCGCGATCTTCAGGCAGCGGCACTGCAGGAGCTTTTTCATCACTTCGGGTATCAGTGTGGGACGAGAGGCGCAAAGGTGCAAGAGAGACACCCGCGGAGACGATAGGAAGGTAAACCAAAGGGCACCCAGCGGGGCCCGGCGCACAAATCCACCGTAATGGGCAAACGGTCAAGAGCTTGACCCCGGCTCAAAGTTGGGCCACACGGGCCGCCAACCGCGGCGATCAAGGATCCGCCCGATGTCATCCTCCGATAAAAAGAAGCCTGCCAAACCTTTGCGGCCCGCGACCGAGGTCGTGCATTCGGGGCGCGATCCGCATGCTTGCTTCGGTTTCGTGAACCCGCCGGTGTACCGGGGCTCGACCGTCCTGTTCCCGACGGTGGAAAAACTTTGGAAGCGCGATCAGCCCTATGCATATGGTCGCACCAGCACGCCAACTGTGGCGGCGCTCGAGGAGGCCATGGCGCGCATCGAGGGCGGGGCCGCCTCGGCGCTGACGGCTTCTGGGTACCAGGCCGTCAGCACGGCGATCTTCGCCTTCGTGGAATCGGGCGACCACATCCTCATGACCGACAGCGTCTATCAGCCGACGCGCAAGTTTTGCGACCACATGCTGAAAAAGCTCGGTGTAGAGACGACCTACTACGACCCCGTAATCGGGGCTGATATCGACAAGCTCGTGCGCCCCAACACGCGGCTCATATTCACCGAGAGCCCGGGCTCACAGACCTTCGAGGTGCAGGATATCCCGGCGATCGCCAAGGTTTGCGCCAAGCGCAAGCTTTGGCTGCTGCTCGACAACACATGGGCGAGCCCGCTCTATTTCCGCCCCTTCGAGCACGGCGTCGATGTCTCGATCCAGGCCGCGACCAAGTACGTGGTGGGGCACGCCGACGCCATGCTGGGCGCGATCACGTCGACAGAGCGCGCCGCGCCCTACATCGCGCGCTCCAAGGACCTGCTCGGCGTGTGCCCCGGCTCGGAGGAGACCTACCTCGGCCTGCGCGGGCTGCGCACGCTGGCCACTCGCCTCGCCCAGCATCAGCGCTCCGCCATCGAGATGGCCGAATGGTTCGAGGCACGGCCCGAGGTTGCCCGCGTGCTGCATCCGGCTCTGCCGAGCCATCCCCAGCACGCGCTCTGGAAGCGGGATTTTGTGGGCGCGAGCGGCCTGTTCGCCGTGATCCTGAAGCCGACGGACCAGAAGGCGGTCGCGGCCATGCTCGACGGCTTGAAGCTGTTCGGGATGGGCTTCTCCTGGGGCGGCTACGAGAGCCTCGTCATCCCATTCGACCCCACAAGCTACCGGACGGCCACGCGCTGGCAGGCCGAGGGCCCGGCACTGCGTTTCCATATCGGGCTGGAGGACGTCGCGGATTTGAAGGAAGACCTCGCGGCAGGCTTTGCGCGCCTCAAAGCCGCATCTTGAGCTCTAAAGATCGCTATTTCAGCGTGGCAGGGGCGCCTTCCAGCCTTTGCCGCAAGTCTTCCTCGGCGCCCTTGTAGCAATCGCGCTCGACCTCGAGCCGCGCGATCTCCACGAGATTAGGGTCGACGCGCGCGCCGGCACTTTCGGCCACTGCGTCCGTCTCAACGTCGCAGGCCGGTGGCGCGATTTCGCCCCGACCTGTCTCGGCCTCGGCGCTGACGATGTAGGTGGTGCCCCAGGGATCGGCATCGTCGCAAGAGCACGCACCCAGAAAGAGAGAGCCGCCTGCGGCGGCCGGCAGGACGAGCAATCGCGTGAGGCACCCGAGTAGGCTCACGGAGCGTGCTCCTGTTCGGCGGCCTGCGCGAGCTCAATGGCGCGGCGGTACCACCGCTTTGCCTCCACCCTGTCGACATCGCCCGCGGCCAGGCCCGCGATGCCGGTGTTCACGGGGTCATAGGTGCTGCCCAGCGCCAGCGCCGCCTCGGCCATTCCGGAGTCGGCGAGGCGCCGAAAGAGGTGGCGCGCCGAGGCAACGTCGCCACGGGTGAGCGCGGCTTGGCCTTTCGCAAGGTCCGGGTTGGTCGACACCTGGGCGGGTGCTGGCTCCGCTCGAGCCGCAACTGCGACGGGTACGACGTCGGCAATCGCTGGTTGCGCGTACTGAGTGCTTGGGGCGACCTGCGCGCCCCAGCCCGTCTCGGCGTCGAGATTGTGCACGCGTGCCTCGGCCGTCGCTTGCGTGGCCCGGGCGTCGGCGAGCTCGTCCTCGAGCTTGAGCGCATCGCGCTCTGCGTCGCGACGGGCGGCGCGCTCCTGCACCAGATCGTCCAACGCAGCACGCCGCGACGCTTCGGCCGCGAGGCGGGCGGCCTGCTCCTCGGCGAGCGCAAAGCGCGCGTGCTCGAGCGCCTGCGCCTCAGCCACTTTCAGCGGTGCCCCTGGCGGGGCAGCGGAGAAATGCCATGCCGGAACCGCAACCGCTACGATTGTCACCGCGGCAGCGGCGGCAATACCGGCTCGGTGCGCGGCTACCCTCTCGAGGCGCAGGCCGTGCGCCCGCGCCCAGGCGATGGCCTTTTCCGCGCTATGACCCTGCGCGCTGTCGAACGACCACAGATTGCCCTCGACATCGCGGCAGACGTAGCCGCGCCCGCCAGCCTCGATGGCACGCACGATCTCGGCCCCTGCCGCCTTGGCACGCGCGAAATGTGTGGCGAGATCGGCGACCACAGCCGTGGTGCCTGACGTCTCCGCCCCAGCCGGCGCCAGCGAGCGCTCGTCGCGGGCTGTCACGGCGATCTGGCACGTGCCCAGCGCCAAATGGGCATAGGCAAAGCTGCCATCCAGGCGCCGAGCCGTGGAGCGGCGCTCAAAACCGAAGGCTGCCACAAGCCATTCAACCGCGCCCATGGGGTCGCGGTAGCGGATCGGCCGCCACGTAGAGGTGTCCTGCATCGTCCGCTCTTGATCCCCCTCGAACGGAACATGAGTTGTAGTGCCGCCTTCGTCGGTAGGCTCACAAAGTGACAAAAACGCGAGTGATTCCAGGCAATTCTGGGGTCCGACTTGAGCCGGATCTGAGCAAAGGTAGCGACCGAGCCCTGTGCCTCGGGCTGGCGTCCGTCACCCCCTTCCGACGTTAAGATTCGGGCAAGGCGCACACCAAATGGGCACAAACGCTCCGCCGACCCGCAGCGGCAACGGCCTAACCCCGTGATTCCACGGGACATTGGCAACTGGCACGGTTCTTGAGATTTCCTGACAGGAATAGTTTTTGCGCATGAGTAATCTCGGCGCAGAGGATCAGGGCGCACGCGTGCTCGTAATGGGGAGACTAGGGAATGGACCAACAACTGGCAGATCTGGCGGCTAAGGTCGCAACGCTGGAGGCATCCGGCGCGATGAAAGGAAGTATCGACATAGAGGTCTACTACTTCTGGGCCACCGCGCTGATGATCCTCATCCACGCGGGCTTCCTAGGCTACGAGATGGGCGCCTCGCGCGCCAAGAACGTGCTGGCGTCGGGCATCAAGAACATCCTGGCGTTCGCCTTCATCGTTCCCACGTTCTTCTTCTTCGGCTGGTGGATCTATCTGGCGTTCCCGAATGGCTTCATCCCGTCCGCCGATGGCGATCCCGGCCTGCCCTGGGCGATGTCCATGGGTCCCAACCTGTCCGACAACGCCACTGGCGTGTTCTGGGCGGCCTTCACCATGTTCGCTGCGACGACGGCCTCGGTGTTCTCCGGCGCGGTCATCGAGCGCATCAAAATGTCGGGCTTCGTGATCCTCGCGATCCTGCTCGGGTCGGTGTTGTGGATTCTCGGAGCGGCCTGGGGCTGGCATCCGTCCGGTTGGCTCACCGCCGATTGGGGCTACCACGACTTCGGTTGCGCCGGCGTCGTCCACTTGATCGCGGGCGCGTTTGCCTTGGGCGTGATCATCAATCTCGGACCGCGCATCGGCAAGTATAACGCCGACGGAACGGCCAACGACATCGCGCCTCACAACGTGCCGCTCATCCTCATTGGTCTGATGCTGATCATCGTCGGCTTCTTCGGCTTCCTCGCCGCCTGCGTGATCATGGTCAACGGGGCTCAGTGGACCAACATCTACGGCCAGCCGATGACGCTGTCCTCGATTGGCTTCAATACACTGATGGCCTTTGCCGGCGGCATCATCGGTGCGTGGGCCTTCACACGCGATCCGTTCTGGATGATGTCGGGCGGTCTTGTCGGCATCATCTCGGCGGCAGCTGGTCTTGATGTCTGGTACCCACCGCTGGCCTTCGTGATCGGCTTCGTGGGTGGCGCGACCATCTACTACGTGAACGAGTTCGTGGTGAAGGTGTTGAAGCAGGACGATCCTGTCGGTGCCGTCGCCGTTCACGGTTGGGGCGGCTTCCTCGGGGTCATGGTGGTCGGTCTCTTTGCCACCGGATACCCGAATATGGGCGAGTTCCCGCCCGTGACCTTCATGGGCCAGCTGGTCGGAGCCCTCGTTTGCTTCGCACTTGGCTTCGGTCCGGGGTTCGTCGTCTCCTACTGCCTGAAGGTGGTGCGCCTGCTGCGGGTGCCCGACGAAGCGCAAATCATCGGCCTCGACCTGGCAGAGGTTCCGCTCAAGGCCTATCCGGAAGGTGAAGCCGCAGCGGGCATGGGTGGCGCGTTGCAGCCGGCCGAGTGAAGCAGCACCGACAGCACAGCAATCTGAAAGGAGTCAACATCCATGAGCAGCCCAATCGCCAAATGGGAAGGTGCGGCACAGTACTTCACCTACGCCGACAAACCGACGGTGCTCTACATCGTCCTAGGAATATCCATTGCCCTGACCGTGCTCTCCATCATCAAGGTCGGGAACCACGAGAAGGAGTGTTATGAGAAGTTGAAGAGCTAGACGTTAAGTTGCACTTCTCCCCAAGCCTTGTCCGGTGCTCGATCCACGCCGGGCAAGGCTCCCTTTTTGGGGGACCGCTTCTCGCAACCCATCAAGAACGGACCGCGGCGGCATCGATTTTCTGGAACCGGTTTCTACGATGCCGTCGCTGCTACCCTCTTCAGGCGACAACGACCTCGTAGCCGAACTCGGCGGAGGATGCGGCTAGCCAGGACCAGAAACTCTTGGCGAGGCTACGGTTGACGATGAGATCGAAGGTCGGCGCCTCGTCGACTTGCCAGAGCTGGCAGCCGATGTGCGCAATCTCCGTCACCGCCGCGCTGCCGGGACCGAAAACACGCGCATCGAGATCGATGGGGCAGCCCTTGGCCAGAACATCGCGGGCACGCGGCCCCGCTACACGCAGGACGACCTTTCCCGAGGAATGATCGATGACGGAGGCGATGCCGGCGAGGGCATCCGTCAGGCGCTCGACTGCCGTGAGGCTGCGCTCCCCCTCAGACAGGACGAACCACTGTCCCGGTGCTGAACCCACGACCACCATGCCATCCCCTGTCTCGCAACGCGGGCCCTCTTCTGGCGTAGCACCGCTGACGGCCGAGAGCCATTCCACCACCTCCCAGACCTTATCTTTGCGAGCCGCGATGTGCGCGATCGCCAAGTCCCTGCGTTCGGAAAGGAACACACCCGGTTGGCTATCGCCGCGGGCACCGTAGCGACCAATCCTCGCCGTGCCTGCGAGCGCGGAGCGCGCGATGAGTTCGGAGCTAGCCACGCAGCCGTTCTCCCTTCGGGTCGATAAATACAGGATCGACGACGCGGCAGGCGACATCGGATCCGCGCAATAGATCGACGACACGGATCGTTTCGCCAATGCGCGCCCGGCCGCGGCGCAGGAACGCGAGCGCGATGTCGTGTCCCAGTGTGGGGGAATGCGCCACCGAGGACACGTGCCCCTCGTCGTGGGCGGCGGTCGTGGGACGTCCCGGAGCTACGAGGTGCGCACCCGCCAGCAGCTTGCCGGCCGGGTCGATGGGGACGAGCCCCACCAGGACCGCCCGATCTTCACCAGTGAGCGCCGGCCGCATGGCCATCACGCGCCCCACCCAATCCTTGCTGCGACCGGCGAGCTTGCCCAGGCCGAGGTCGCCCAATGTCGTGCGCCCGTCGATCTCGGGGCCGCTGGCATGCCCCTTTTCGATGCGCAGCACGTTGAGCGCTTCGGTGCCGTAAGGCGTAATGCCAAGGTCGGCGGCACGTTCCATCAGCAGCCGGATGAGCGCGTCCCCGAGCTCGGCTGCGATGGCTATCTCGTAGGCCAGCTCACCCGAGAACGAGACGCGGAACAGTCGGCAGGGCGCGCCATCGACCGCAACTTCCACATAGCCCATGTAGGGCAGTGCCTCGTTCGAGATGTCGCCGGGGTGGTCGACCACCATCTCCAGGGCCTCGCGTGCGCGCGGACCGGCCACGGCCAGCTGACACCACTGCTCCGTCACCGGGACGATCGAGACGTCGAGCTGAGGCCACAGCACCTTGAGGCAGAAATCGAGATGCTCGAGCACCTTTCCAGCGTTGGCGGTCGTCGTCGTGGTGACGAAGTGCTGGGGCCCGATGCGGGCCACCGTTCCGTCGTCCATGGCGAAGCCGTCCTCGCGCAGCATGATGCCGTAGCGCACCTTGCCGACCGCGAGCGTCGACAGCGTGTTCGCGTAGACCCGATCCAGGAAAGCCGCGGCATCGGGGCCGGCCACGTCGATCTTACCCAGCGTCGAGACATCGCAGACACCGACGCCCGTGCGCACCGTGCGCGCCTCGCGCGCCACGCTTTCCTGCCAGCTCGTCTCGCCGGGGTGACGGTAGTACTGCGCCCTGAGCCAGAGCCCGGCCTCGGCGAACACGGCGCCGTTCTGTAGCGCCCAGTCGTGCGTCGGCGACAAACGCGTTGGACGAAAATCCTTGCCGCGGCTGTGACCGGCAAAAGCGCCGAAGCTCACCGGCGTGTACGGCGGCCGGAAGACCGTGGTCCCGACCTCCGGGATCGAACGCCCCGTCAGCTCCGCCATGACGGCGAGCGCGGTGACGTTCGCGGTCTTGCCCTGATCGGTCGCCATCCCGAGCGTGGTGTAGCGCTTCAAGTGCTCAACCGCGGCATAGCCCTCGCGATGGGCCAGCGCGATATCGGACACGGTCACGTCGTTCTGGAAATCGACGAACGTCTTGCCTTTGCCGCTTTTCACGTGCCAGAGCGGGGTCGGCGCCGAATGCAGGCTCGCCCATCTACGAGTGGGAGCGGCCGCAGCCGCAACGGAGAACCCGGCCTCATTGCGCGGCCTCGGCACCCAGTCTGGCACCGTCGGCGAGCGCCTCTTGAAGCGAAAAGTGGCCCGGCCGCAGCGCCGCCAGCAGACATGCCGGGGGGCGTGCCACCCGGAACAAAGGCTTTGATGTCGTCGCTCCACACCGGCCTGGCGCCGAGGTGACACGTCAGATTGAGCGCGGGGTTCCAGCCATTCGAGACGGCAACGAGATCGCAGTCGATGGTGGCGCGATCACCCTTCCTATCGAGGACTTCCACAGCTTCGACGTGGCGCCCGCCGAGCACGCGCGTCACGATGCTTGCCCGCAGAACCGCGCGCGGCGGGTTGCTCGGCAAGGGCGGCGTTTCCTCGCGCGGATCTACGACGGCCGCAACGTCTACGCCGGCCCTCATCAAAGCGTCCACCGTGCGCCAGCCGTCGTCGCAGGCTGTAAAGACGACGGCGCGCCGTCCCGGCGCCACGCCGAAACGCGAAACATAGGTACGAACGGCGCCGGCCAGCATCACGCCGGGACGATCGTTGTTGCCGAATGCCAGCGGTCGCTCGATCGCGCCCGCGGCGAGCACCGCCCGCTTGGCCACGATCCGCCAGCCGCGCTGGCGCGGCTCGAACGGCGGCGGCGCCGGCAGGTGGTCGTTGACGCGCTCCACGGCACCGTAGATCCCATGGTCGTAGACGCCAAAAACGGTCGTGCGGGGCATGAGGCGAACATTGTCGAGCGCGGCCAGCTCATCGATGGCGTCCTGCGCCCACGCGGCAGCAGACTTGCCGTCGATGATGTCGTCTTCCGCCAGCAACCGGCCACCGAGCCGGAAATCCTCATCTGCAAGGATGACACGTGCGCCCGCGCGCCCCGCCGTCAGCGCCGCCATCAGGCCCGTCGCGCCCGCGCCGACGACGAGCACGTCGCAATGGACGAAGGCCTTTTCGTAGGCGTCGGGATCGGGAAGCCTTGATGCGCGTCCAAGCCCCGCGGCCCGCCGGATCACCGGCTCGTAGAGCCATTCCCAGAAGGCCGACGGCCACATGAAAGTCTTGTAGTAGAAGCCAGCGCCGAACATCGGCGCGAAGAGCTGGTTGACCGCGAGCACGTCGAAGCCGAGCGACGGCCAGCGGTTCTGGCTCTTGGCGACGAGCCCGTCGTAAAGCTCGGCGATGGTTGCTCGCGTATTCGGCTCCAGGCGGGCGCCCGAGCGCAATTCGACGAGCGCGTTGGGCTCCTCCGAGCCCGCCGTCAG
This sequence comes from uncultured Alphaproteobacteria bacterium, assembly GCA_963776675.1. GTDB lineage: Bacteria > Pseudomonadota > Alphaproteobacteria > Rhizobiales > Hyphomicrobiaceae > Hyphomicrobium_A. The sequence continues at coordinate 39,361 of CAVZNR010000034.1, forward strand.
AATTCCCCGCGGCCGGTGATATTTGAACGACCGTCCGACGAGCCTCACGCCGTTTGCCAGCAGCGCAGAGGCGAGCGTGTCCCCGGGGTGCCCCACATAAGGGGCGCCGTCGAACGAAAAATTCACCGTGCGCGTGCGGTCGATGAGACCGCCGCCGCCGAGCCGCCCGGACTGTGAGACGCAGTGCTTGCCGGCATCACTCAGTTTCCAAGGACGCAGCGAAGGCAACGTGCGCGATGGCGTGCGTGCGCGTGTCGCGCTCGACAACGAGCCACGAGCGGCAGCCTGCGCGGTGATACCAAAGCTCCAAAAGCGGTCCGGCGGGATTGTCGCGAACGTAGACGTAATCGGAGAAAGCGGCCTCCGCGTCGGGCGCGTCCGCATCGGGTCGGCGCACGTGAGCCCCACGGTAGGTAAACTCCTGGGCGTCACGCTCGCCGCAATAGGGGCACTTGATGCGCATTGCGTCCTCAGTGCAGGTTGGGCTGGGCGCCGGCGCCCTTTTCATCGATCACATCGCCGCGGGCGTAGCGGCCGAGCCGGTAGGCAGCCGCCACGGGGTGGGGCTCGTCCTTGGCGATGAGATGGGCAAAGCACCAGCCCGCGGCAGGTGTCGCTTTGAAGCCGCCGTAGTTCCAAGCGCCGTTGAGATAAAGCCGGTCCACCGGCGTCTTGTCGATGATGGGTGAGCCGTCCATCGACATGTCGACGAGGCCGCCCCAGTTGCGCAGGACGCGCAGGCGAGCGAGGTTGGGAAAGAGCGCGAGCGCACCCTCCACCACATCCTCGACCACCGGCAGATTTCCCCGCTGGGCATACGAGTTGTAGCCGTCGATGTCGCCGCCGAACACGAGCCCACCCTTGTCGGACTGGCTGACGTAAAAGTGGCCGGCACCAAAGGTGACAACGTTGTCGACTAAGGGTTTCAGCCCCTCGCTGACGAAGGCCTGCATGACGTGGCTCTCGATGGGCAGCCGCAGGCCCGCCATGGCAGCGACGCGTGACGTGTTACCGGCACACGAGAGCGCCAGCTTGTCGGCGCCAATGAAGCCGCGCGTGGTCTCGACGCCCTCCGCCCGGCCGTCGGCAACGCGGATGCCGACCACCTCACAGTTTTCGATGATGTCGACTCCGAGCGTGTCGGCGCCGCGCGCATAGCCCCAGGCGACCGCATCGTGTCTCGCGGTGCCGCCGCGCGGCTGCAGCAGCCCGCCCAGGATCGGGAAACGCGGGTTCTCGAAATCCGCAAACGGAATCATAGCGCGTACCTGCTCGCGATCGAGCAGCTCGGCATCGACGCCGTGCATACGCATGGCGTTTCCGCGCCGCGCATAGGCATTGCGCTGCGCATCCGAATGGAAGACGTTGAGCACCCCGCGCTGGCTTACCATCACGTTGTAGTTCAGCTCGCGCTCCAGCCCTTCCCACAGCTTCATCGACCATTCGTAGAACGGGATGTTGCCAGGCAGCAGGTAGTTGGAGCGGATGATGGTGGTGTTGCGCCCCACATTGCCACCCCCGAGGTAGCCCTTCTCCACGACGGCAACGTTGCGAATGCCATGCTCTTTGGCGAGGTAGTACGCCGTCGCCAGACCGTGCCCGCCGGCGCCGACGATCACAACGTCATAGTGGGGCTTGGGCTCGGCACGCCGCCAGGCGGGCGTCCATCCGCGGTTCCCGCGCAAGGCCTGCTCGACGAGACTGAAAATAGAATAGTGCACGGGACTTTGAGCCTTGTGGAGCCGAGTGCGCGCTAGTGTCCCGATCGCGAAGTTCGTCAGACTTAGCGGCTGGCGTTGAACGAACTTCGCGATCGAAAGGGCACTAGCTAACCTATGATTCTCTAGTGCGATTCAGATCGATACATTCGCTTGAGAGCCATGCCGCGAACACGGGCGAATGTCTCGATCATCGCACTAGCTAGCAGTCGAGCGTGGTCCGGCGCTCCCACTCGGTCAGGTGACCGGCGTAGTCGTTCCAGTCGAGGGTTTTGAGCTTGGTGTACGCGGAGACGAACGGCTGGCCGAGGCCAGCGGTCAGGACGCTCGAGCCCTGCAGCGCGCGCAGCGCGTCGAGCAGGTTGAGCGGCAGACGCTTGGCATCCTTCACGGTGTGCCCTTCCGCGTACATGTCGATGTCGAGGCGCGGCCCCGGATCGCGCTTGTTCTCTATGCCGTCCAGGCCGGCGACCAGCAAAACGGCCGGAAGCAGATACGGGTTCGTGGCGCCGTCCGCGAGACGCACCTCGAAGCGGCCCGGATCGGGAATGCGGATCATGTGCGTGCGGTTGTTGCCGGCATACGTGACGGTGTTGGGCGACCACGTGGCACCCGACATCGTGCGCGGCGCGTTGATGCGCTTGTACGAGTTCACCGTTGGGTTGGTGATGGCGGCGAGAGATTCCGCTGAATGCAGGATGCCGCCGAGAAAGTTGTAGCCGAGCTGCGAGACGCCGAGCGGCCCGTTACTGTCGTCGAACAGGTTCTGGCCCGAAGAGGTCGACCACAGGGAAACGTGGGCGTGGCAGCCGTTGCCGGTCAGATTGGAGAACGGCTTGGGCATGAAGGTTGCCCGCAGGCCATGCTTCTCGGCGATGGACTTGACCATGTACTTGAAGAACGCGTGCCGGTCGGCGGTCTTCAACGCCGAGTCGTAGTTCCAGTTCATCTCGAACTGGCCGTTGGCATCCTCGTGATCGTTCTGATACGGGCCCCAGCCGAGCTCCAGCATGCAGTCGCAGATCTCGGTGACGACCTCGTAACGGCGCATCAGAGCCTGTTGGTCGTAGCAGGGCTTGGCCTGATGGTCGCCGGGATCGGAAATGGCGCTGCCGTCGGGCGTGATCAGGAAATACTCGCATTCGACGCCGGTCTTGAGCTCGTAGCCTTTCTCGGCGGCCCTTGCGAGCACCGACTTCAGGACGTTGCGGGGCGCCTGCTCCACGGGCTTGCCGTTCATGTAGGGGTCGGCCGCGAGCCAGCCCACCTCCTTGCGCCACGGCAATTGAATGAGGCTGTCGGCATCGGGCATGCCGAACATGTCAGGGTCGGCGGGTGTCATGTCGAGCCAGCTGGCGAAACCCGCAAAACCTGCGCCCGACTTGGCCATGTCATTGATGGCGGCTGCCGGCACGAGCTTGGCGCGCATCGTCCCGAACAGGTCGACGAATGAGATGAGGAAGTACTTGATCCCGCGCTCGGCGGCGACCTTCGCCAAGTCCGTCATATCCGTTCTCGCTCCCTCATTACGCGGCCCCAAGGGCGCAATCTTTCGAGTGCCCCGAAGGGAAAACCACTTTCTAGGGGTTTTAACCGCCATTCTTCCCAGGAATCCAGCCCGTGCCCGCAAGCGGCACCCGTGCCATGGCGGCCGCCTCAACCGTGAGGGCGACAAGGTCCTCCGGCTCCAAGTTGTGCACGTGGCTCTTGCCGCACGCACGCGCGATCGTCTGCGTCTCGAGCGTCAGCACGGAAAGATAGTTCGCCAGTCGGCGTCCCGCCTTGATGGGATCGAGGCGCGCAGCCAGCTCGGGATCCTGCGTTGTGATGCCGGCGGGATCGCGCCCCTCGTGCCAATCGTCGTAGCAGCCGGGCTTGGTCCCGAGCTTGGCGTACTCCTCCTCGAGCTGAGGAGCGTTGTCGCCCAGCGCAATCAGCGCCGCCGTGCCGATGGAGACGGCGTCGGCTCCCAGCGCCAAGGCCTTGGCCACGTCGGCGCCGTTGCGGATGCCGCCCGAGACGACGAGTTGCACCTTACGGTGCATGCCGAGCTCCTGCAGCGCCTGCACCGCCGGCGGGATCGCCGCAATGATGGGGATGCCGATGTGCTCGATGAAAACCTCTTGCGTCGCGGCGGTGCCGCCCTGCATGCCGTCCAGCACCACCACGTCGGCGCCGGACTTCACCGCCAGCGCGATGTCGTAGTAGGGGCGCGCCGCGCCGACCTTCACGTAAATCGGCACCTTCCAGTCGGTGATCTCGCGCAATTCCCCGATCTTGATCTCGAGGTCGTCCGGCCCCGTCCAGTCGGGATGGCGGCAGGCCGAGCGCTGGTCGATGCCCTCGGGCAGCGTCCGCATGTGCGCCACGCGCTCGGAGATCTTCTGCCCGAGCAGCATACCGCCGCCGCCCGGCTTGGCGCCCTGGCCGATGACGATCTCGATGGCGTCGGCCTTGCGCAGATGATCGGGGTTCATGCCGTAGCGAGACGGCAGGATCTGATAGACGAGCAGCTTCGAGTGGCCGCGCTCCTCTTCCGTCATGCCGCCGTCACCGGTCGTGGTCGAGGTGCCGGCCTGCGTCGCGCCGCGGCCCAGCGCCTCTTTGGCCGGCCCCGACAGAGAGCCGAAGCTCATGCCGGCAATGGTGATGGGGATCTTGAGAGTGATCGGATTCTTGGCGAAGCGGTTGCCGAGTGTGACGGACGTATCGCACTTCTCCCGGTAGCCTTCGAGCGGGTAGCGGCTCATGGAGGCGCCGAGGAACAAGAGGTCGTCGAAGTGCGGAACCTTGCGCTTCGCGCCACCGCCGCGGATGTCGTAGATGCCCGTCGCAGCCGCGCGTTGTATCTCGGCGATTGCGTGCTCGTCGAAGGTCGACGAGGCGCGTGGCGGCGTATGCACCCAGCGGTCGCCGCTCTTCTGCGGTGCCCCGCGGGCTTTCTGACTCTGGCGGTCCTCCCCACTCATCCGTAGGCCTCGAGGTTGTCGATTTTAAAATTATAGAGCCGCCGCGCCGACCCGTAGCGCTTGAACTCGCCGACGTCGATCTCGCCGCCCAACCCACCCGCGTCGAGAAGCGCGCGCAACTGCACCTTGTGCACATCCTGCAGCGCCTTCTCGATACAGTCGGCGCCGAGGCTCGTCACGCCTCCGCGCACGAACAGGCGCGCCTCGTAAATGGAATCGCCCAACGCCTCGCCGGTATTGCCCAGAACCACGAGCGTCCCCGCCTGAGCCATGAAGCCCGACATGTGGCCGACGTTGCCCTTGACGATGATATCGATGCCGCGATTGGAGATGCCGCAGCGCGCCGAAGCGTTACCGTCGATAACCAGAAGTCCGCCGCAGCCCGTCGCCCCGGCCGATTGCGAGGCGTCACCCTTCACATGCACGCGCCCTGACATCATGTTCTCGGCGACCCCGGTTCCAGCGCTGCCGTTGATGATGATCTCCGCCTCTTTATTCATGCCGGCGCAGTAGTAGCCGACATTGCCGTCAATCTCGATCGAGAGGGGCGCATCGACGCCAGCGGCAACCGCGTGCCGCCCGCGCGTATTGATAATGCGCCAATTCTTTTCCTCGGGGCTCCCGGTCTGATCGTGGAGCATCTGATTGAGCTCGCGCAGCGGTGTGACATCGAGATCGACAAGCTTCACGCGGGCCGCTCCCAAAAATAGACAGTCGCCGGCTCGGGCTCCCAGACCTTGGCGTTCTCGATCCCCGGCAACGAGGCGAGCGCACGGTATTCGGAGCCGAAAGCGACGTAGTCGTCGGTCTCGGCCATAACGGCGGGCTTGCAGGCGATGGGATCGCGCAGGACCCCGAACCCGTTCTCGGTGCCGACGACGAACGTGTAGAAGCCGTCGAGATCCTTGAGCGACTGCTCCAGGGCCTCGGCGAGGCTTGCACCCTCCTGCATGCGCCAGGTCAGATAGCCCGCGGCAACCTCGGTATCGTTCTCGGTCTCGAAACGGATGCCGCTGTCGCTCATGGCGCGACGCAAGGAGTTGTGGTTGGACAGCGAGCCGTTGTGCACGAGGCACTGGTCGCGGCCCGTGGAAAAGGGGTGAGCGCCGTTGGTCGTCACCGCGGACTCGGTCGCCATGCGCGTGTGCGCAATCCCGTGCGACCCGGCCATCTCCGACAGCTTGAAACCATCGGCAACCGCGTCCGGACGCCCGACCGCCTTGTAGAGTTCCATGCGCGTGCCGGAACCGACGATCTTTACGCCGCCGCTTTCCGCTTGGATCGCCGCCCGCGCCTTTTCTTCGAGTCCGGAAGGCAGCGTCAGAACTGCGTGGGTGCCATGGGGGGCGACCCCGATCGGCGCGCCGAGCGCTGAGGACATTCGTCCTGCAAGAGCGCCGAAATCATAGTTCGGGTCTTCCGCGCGCAAGGTCAGCTTGACGTGCGCAGCATCGCCCTTGCCGTAGACGGCAAATCCCGCGCTGTCGGGACCACGCTCGCACATGGTCCCCAGCATGCCTGTCATCAGTGCACCGAGCTTCGGCTCGAGCGCTGGATTCTTGAGGAAAAGTCCGACTATTCCGCACACGTGCGCAATTCATCCCTGTTGAGACACGGTAAAGCATAGCGGAGCCGCTACGCCTGTCAACTGGGAGGAATATATATTTCCTTTGGGGAAAGTCTAGGCCCGCGGATAGATGATTATCGAAAGATACGTCATCGGCAGCTCGGTGAGCTCCTCCGGCCCGTGCAGCGCGGCGGCATCGAAGTAGAGCGAGTCTCCCGGGACCAGCGGATAGACCTTGTCGGCATGGCGGTAGAGCACCTTGCCCGTCAGCATGTAGATGAACTCCACGCCGGCGTGCTGAAACAGGGTGTAGGGCTTGGCCTCCTTGGTCAGCGTGATGAGGTAGGGCTCGACCACGATGTCGCCCGAGATCGAATGGCCGAGCAGCTGATACTGGTGCCCGGCCTTGGTGCCGCGCCGCTCGATCATCACGCCGTGCCCGGCGGAGACATGCGAGCAGTCCCGCTTTTCCTCGTAGCTGGCAAAAAACGTGGTCAGCGGCACGTTGAGGGCCCTGGCCAGGGCCTCCAGGCTGTCGATCGAGGCCGAAACAGCGCCGTTTTCGATTTTGGAGAGCATGCCGGCGGAAAGGCCCGCCTGCTCGGCCAGCTCGGTGCCCGTCAGGTCGAGCTTGCGGCGCAGGTTGCGCACCTGCGTGCCGATGGCGACCGCGATCGAGAGACTGGGGCTCTGCTGGGGCGCGTTCGACCCCGTCTTGAGATCCTGGGCACGCTCGGCCGCTTCGGTCTCTTTGCCCCGGCGCCCGGCCTCTTTCCGCCCCGCATTGTTCCGATCGGCCATCGCTGCGCCTCGAAGGATCCTGGCCCTGGACGCCAGATATGGACAACAAGGACGATCCTCTCAGCAAATAGGACCGTGCCCAACCGAACGGATCTCACCTAGACCATTGTTCTCGGACGCTATTCATTTTGCAAGTGCGGCCAATTGCTGGCGCGGCCAAGCGGCCTTTCCCAAGCGCAATGGCTCGAATTCTACACTATTTAGAGAAGCGAGCATTCAGTTCGAGTGAAGCCCGAATCCACGGCTGAAGCTTAGCAACTCCTCAAGTCCGCCGCCCAAATATATCGGCAGCGCTCACCCGAAAGTCCGCCACCAATGAGCACGGCATCCATCGAGGGGCGGCGCATTTGCGTCGTGGACGACGACGACATGTACCGTGAGTTTCTCAAGGTGCTGCTCGGCGGACTGAACGCACGTGTGTGCGAGGCGCGTAGCGGTCAAGATCTCATCGAGTTGCTGGACCACGAGACGTTCGACTGCGTCCTCCTCGACTATCACCTGCAGTCGGAAAGCGGCCTGGGCGTCCACGAGTCGATGCTGTCGAAGTTCGAGCGGCCACCCCCCGTCGTGATACTCACGGGGACGGAAAACAATCGCACGATCATCAAGGCGTTCCGGCGCGGCGTCAGCGACTACGTCCTGAAGCGCAGCCTGCGTCCCGAGGAGTTGCTCCATGCGATACACGGAGCCATCGAGCGCCACCAGAATGAAAGCTCCGATCGCGACGAGCTGACGCGATTGAAGCAGCGCGCCTCGTTCGACGACCTCACCGGCGTATTCACGTTCCAATCCGTTCAAGAGCGAATGGAGCAGATCGCACGCGGCGGTGACCGCTTGTTCGCAGTCATGTTGATTGCATTCAACGAATTCGATCTGATCGTAGAGAAGTTCGGCAGTGTAACCGCCGACCAAGCGTTACGTACGTTTGCCTCGCGGCTGCGCAAGCTCGGGCGGCGCATCGATGTCTGCGGCCGTCGTGGACGGGCAACATTCGTTTATTTGATGGACGCCGATGTCGACCCCGCAACGATCTGCGACATCGCCAGCCGCCTCGAACGATCTTTGAATTTCACCATGAACCTGCACGACGCGAGCTTGGACGTCTCGGCAACCGTCGGGGCGGCCATGCGCTGTCCGGAGAGCCGACAGCCCCGAAAGCGTGCTTGCGGCGGCCGAACGGGCCTTGGCGAGCGCGCTGGAGATACGTGAGGACGCGCAAGCGGTCGACCATCAACAAGCGTCAGACGAGGGCCCGGTGCGCCGCACCAGCGATCGCAGGCGTGAGCGACGCCAACGCGTGCTCAAGCAAGCGCAGATCGTCAGCCTCGATCCGTTTCTATCGGTTTCGTGCATAATCAGGGATCTATCGAGCCAGGGAGTGCGCCTGCGGATTGAGGCGTACTTCAACGTCCCCAAACAGTTCGACCTCGTTTTCACCAGCTCAGCGCTGCGCAAACGCGTGCGCAAGGTCTGGCAGAACGGGATGGAGCTCGGCGTAGAGTTCGTTTGACGAGGGCGGCCGCCCGTGCCCACGGCGCACCTGACCAGCCCCCACCAGTGGCGATCCCGGCAGGATTCGAACCTGCGACCCTCTGCTTAGAAGGCAGATGCTCTATCCGACTGAGCTACGGGACCTTTGGTATCGGACCGGCGGGCCACGTTTGCACCGCGGCATATCACGCAACCCCTTCTCCGATACGCCGCCACCCCCCCATTGGCAAGCATAGGTCGAGCCGCCGAGAGCGGGCTTTATTCAGTCTACGTAAGGGTCCTGAGGCCCGATTTGCGCGCCAAGGTCCATTGATCGTGACGGCGGACCCGTGGCAGAACACGTCTAACAACAATGAGAAGCGTGGAATCCCCAAAGGGCACGCGCTTCCAATGGAATGGGGACACAAGGGGAGACGCGTCCAATGACGGCCACGGCCATGAGTGCATCTGCACCGGGGTTTCTTTCGCGCGAGCGTATCGTCGCCAAGCCAGGGTTCAACCGCTGGCTGGTTCCACCCGCCGCTGTTGCCATCCACCTGTGCATCGGCATGGTCTACGGGCTCAGCGTTTTCTGGCTGCCCATGGCGCAGGCGATCGGCATCACCAAGCCCGTCGCCTGCCCCGACATGACCATGGTGCAGTCGCTGTTCACCACGTCGTGCGACTGGCCCGTCACCAATCTCCTCATCATCTTCACGATCGGCATCGTTTTCCTGGGCCTGTCGGCGGCCGTGTTCGGTGGCTGGCTGGAGCGGGCCGGTCCGCGCAAGGCAGGAGTGGTCGCGGCGCTGTGCTGGGGCGGCGGCTTCATCATCTCCGGCGTCGGCGTCTACATTCACCAGCTCTGGGTGGTCTGGCTCGGCCTGGGCGTCATCGGCGGTATCGGTCTCGGCCTCGGCTACATTTCGCCGGTCTCCACCCTCATCAAATGGTTCCCCGACCGGCGCGGCATGGCGACCGGCATGGCCATCATGGGCTTCGGCGGCGGCGCCATGATCGGCTCGCCGCTTGCCGTCATTCTCATGAACGGCGGCGATTTCATCAACGTCGACCTACCCTCGCTGGGGCACGTCCAGCTACACTTCGACGGGTTCCGCACCGCGACCTCGGTCGGCGTGTGGCAGACCTTCATGGTCATCGGCGCCGGCTACATCGCCTTCATGCTGGGCGGCGCCTTCGGCTACCGCGTCCCGCCCGAGGGCTGGCAGCCGGACGGCTGGGCCCCGCCGACCAGCTCGCACGCCATGATCACGTCGGGGAACGTGCATCTCGAGGACGCGCACAAGACGCCGCAGTTCTGGCTGATCTGGATCGTGCTGTGCATGAACGTGTCGGCCGGCATCGGTGTGCTGGCCATGGCCTCGCCGATGCTGCAGGAAATCTTCGCCGGCTCCCTGATCGGTCTTCCCGACCTGACTTTCGGACAACTGAGCGAGGCGCAAAAGATCTCCATCGCGGCAATTGCGGGTGGCTTCGTCGGCTTGCTGTCCCTGTTCAACGCCGGCGGGCGCTTCTTCTGGGCGTCGCTCTCGGATTACATCGGGCGCAAACGGACCTACTTCATCTTCTTCGCGCTCGGCATGGTGCTCTACGGGTCGGCGCCGACGCTTGCCCACTGGGGCGCACTGGCGCTATTCGTGGCCGCCTTCTGCGTCATCCTGACGATGTACGGCGGCGGCTTTGCCACGGTCCCGGCCTATCTCGCCGACATCTTCGGCACCAAGTACGTTGGCGCCATCCACGGCCGGCTCCTGACCGCATGGTCGACGGCCGGCGTTCTGGGCCCGTTGGCCATCGGCTATATTCGCGACGCCCAGATCGCGGCGGGCATCCCCAAGGCGCAGGTCTATGACCAGACCATGTACGTCCTCGTCGGCTTCCTCATCGTCGGCCTCATCGCCAACGCGCTGATCCAACCGGTGCACGACAAGCACTTCATGAAGGTCGACGCGGAGGACCTCGTGGGAACGTCCAAGCTCACGACCACCGGCGCGCACGGCATCGGCTTCGGCGGCTTCAGCTTCGGCGCGCTGATCGCCTGGCTCCTGGTCGGCATTCCGTTCTTCTGGGGCGTCTGGAACACGATCGTGAAGGCCATCGCACTGTTCGGCGGCTAATCAGACGGGCACTTCCTGCCACTGGCGCATCCAGCGCCGGTCGATCTGGTCCTTGAGCCACCAAACGAGGCGCCCCTCGGCCGCCCAATCCCCGCGCGAGGCGATGGCATACTTGTCGCCGGTGGAGATGAGCGACAGGAACTTTGTCTGCGGGGTGAAGGGCAGCGGCTCTTCCCCCTGCAGCACACGGCGCAGGTTGTCGGCCAAGTGCGGCCCCTGGCGCACGGCGAAGACACCGGCCTTGGGACGCGGATGGTCGCGGTTGGAGGCGACGTCGCCGGCAGCGAAGATGCGGGGGTCCGAGACCGACCGCAGCGTGGCATCGACGACGATGAAACCTGCCCGATCAAGCTCGAGCCCCGTCGCGGCGAGCCAGGGCGCGCCGCCCGCCTCCGTCACCCAGACGAGCTCGTCGTAATTGAGGGTGCTGCCGCTCTCGCACACGACGCGCCCCGCCTCTACGGCCCTGACGCCGTCGTGCTCAATGACGGTGACGCCCCGAGCCGCGAGGATGCGGCGGAAGCGGCGGCGCACCGAGGCGTTGTGGCCCTCCAAGAGCTCGCCCTTGGTGATGACGGTGAAGCTGTAAGCGTCGGGATTGCGGCCGCGCTCCTGCGCCAGCGTCCGCAGCCGGTGTCGCATGGCGAGCGTCACCTCCACGCCGGCCGCGCCGCCGCCCACCGTAACAAAGCCCAAGGGCCCCGCCTCGCGCGCGACGCGCTCGAGCAGCGCGGCCCAGCGCGCACGCAACGTCGACACCGGCTTGACGGGTGTGGCGAGGCGGTCGGCGCCGGGCACCGTCTTTAGGTTTGGCGTCGATCCGATATCGAGAGAAACGATGTCGTAGGGGACAGGCGGGCCGTCGCGGCACAGCACAGTACGGGCGTCGCGGTCGACACCGACGGCCTCGTCGTGGATGAGGCGGGCCCCGGCCCGGGCCGCCAGCGGGCCCAAGTCGATGTAGCACTGCCCGGCCGTATAATGGCCGGCGATGAAGCCCGGCAGCATGCCCGAGTAGGGCGTCTCGACGTCGCGCGCGATCAGCGTCAATGCGACGCCGGGAAGGGGCCGCTTGGCGAAGCTGTCGAGAACATAGACCTGCGCGTGGCCGCCGCCGACGAGGACGAGGTTCTTGTCAGACCCTGCCGTTGCCATCGATCGATCTCCTCCGCCCCCGTTCATTAGAACGGCGAGGAGATGAATTCGTTACAATTGCGGGAATGATATTGCCGCGCGCCTCAGTGCGTCCAGCGGCCGATGCGGCCGTACTTGAAGTTGTCGGCGTAAGTCCGGCGGATCATTTTGCGCGGTTCCGGCTCGTAGACCCGATAGGGAAACCCCTCACGCTCGGCGTAGGCGATGGCCTCCTCCTTGGTGTCGAAGGAGAGCTGCACCTGGTTGCGCATATCGCGCGAGCCGGTCCAGCCCATCAGCGGATCGAGCTCGCGCGGAGAGGCCGGCGCAAACTCCAAGATCCAATCCTTCGTGCGGGCTTCCCCCTGCTGCATGGCGGTTTTGGCCGGCTTGTAGATGCGCGCAAGCATGCGGGGGTCACCTTCGTTGCAAGATCATCGAACCAGTGATTGGCATTCAAATACAGTCTAGCGGCTTCGGCGTCCCCTGAGAACGAGGAAGTTGCTCCTGCGGCCTCCCAGCACGGGACGCTCTTGCGCCCAAGTGCCTTCGCTTTGAGGCAATCTGCGAACAATCTCGCACAGCGTTCGCGTTGGACCGCCGTCTGCTCTAGAAGTGTTGGGACTATCGCATTCCCGTGGCCCGCGACTCCGGCGCGTCGCCTGACGCCATCCCACCATTCATGCAGATGTTCACATCCCAAGCGCATAGCCGTCCTTTGCCGTGCAGACTTCGCGGTCTTCATAGAGCGGCCGCCTTTGGCCGGGCCGTCCTGGTTGCAGTGGCACTCTGCGTGACTGCCTCGGCCATGGCTCAGGAGACGACGACGCCCGAGCCGGCGAAGGAGGCGGTCGTCAGTCGTCCCCAAAGCAGAGGATTCCGACATCGCCCAGCGCCTGGAGCGCATCCTCAAGTCGACGCAATGGTTCGTTGCCCCGAAGGTCACCGTGCGCGATGGCGTCGTCACGCTGGACGGCAAGACCGAGACGCACGACCACCAGACCTGGGCCGGCGAGCTGGCGCAAAAGACCGAAGGCACCGTCGCCGTCGTCAACCGCATCGAGGTCGAGACGCACGTGGGCTCGACCTTCGGCCGCGCCCGCGACGAGGTCGTGCGGCTCACCAGACAGGCCATGCAGATCTGGCCGCTCGTGGCGCTTTCCCTCGTGATCCTCGCGATCACGTGGCTTGTTGCGAAGCTCGTTGCGATGTTGGCGCGCAGGCTCTTCGCGCACCGCATCGAGGCGCCGCTGCTGCTCGACGTGATTGCACTCGCCTTCTCGATCCCGATCTTTCTGCTTGGGCTCTATTTCGTGCTGCAGGCCGCGGGCCTGACGCGATTGGCCCTGACCGTGCTGGGCGGCACCGGGCTGGCCGGCATAATCATCGGCTTCGCCTTCCGCGACATCGCCGAGAACTTCCTTGCCAGCATCCTGCTGAGCGTCCGCAATCCGTTCCGGCTGGGCGATCTGATCGAGGTCGCCGGCCACACCGGCATCGTGCAGAACCTGAACACGCGCAGCTCCGTTCTGCTGACGCTCGACGGCAATCACGTGCAGATTCCCAATGCCACCGTCTACAAGAGCACCATCAAGAACTACTCGAGCATCCCGAGCCGCCGCGCGGAGTTCACAGTCGGCATCGGCTACAATTCCTCGACGGCCAAAGCGCAAAGCCTGATCGCACAGATCCTGCACAATCACCCGGCCGTGCTCGACCAGCCCGAACCTCTGGTGCTCGTGAATGATCTCGGGGAAGCCACCGTCAATCTGCAGATCTACTACTGGTTCGACAGCGCCACCTACTCGCCCATCAAGATCAACTCGGCGCTGTTGCGCCTCACCAAGAACGTGCTGCTCGAGAACGGCATCGAGCTGCCCGATGCCGCGCGCGAGGTGGTGTTCCCCAAGGGCGTGCCCGTCATACAGATGAGCGAAGCGGCCGCAGCCGAGCCCGCGCAAGGATCGCGCAAGCCGCCAGCTACCGATGACGAGACGAGCGCCGTCACGGCCGGCGAAGGCAATTTGTCGAACGAGGAAGCAGAGGTGAGCGAGCGCTCCAAGGGCACCGTGCCGGAGGCGGAGGAGAACCTGCTGAAGGAGTAGCGGCGCGCGGCAGGTGCCAAACCGCTCAAGTGGTCGGGGCAGCGGGATTCGAACTCGCGACCCCTTGCTCCCAAAGCAAGTGCTCTACCAGGCTGAGCTATGCCCCAATTCAAAAGCTGACTGCTTCTGCTCACTTCTCGCCCGCTCGTCAAGTCGCGCCGTCCGGACAAAGGCGGAACAGTCCTACGAGCCCTAGAGGATCCGCTCACAGCAAGCCCTTGCGGCGCGCACGGCTGACCACGATCGCGGGCGCCATTGCGCTCATGGTCAGGGTACGTAAACGTCGATCGCCTTGCGGCAGAGCTGGAACTTGGCAGGCGTCTGCGTCACCAGCTCGCCGTCGGCGTTAATGGCTTGGGGCCGGCGCGTCTCGATGGTGAAGGCGGTTGCGCGCTCGGTCCGCACCTCACTCCACGTGCCGTGCATCCCAAAGCGGAACCAGGGAAGCATGAGCACCAGTCGAAGCAGGCTCCTCAACTCCAAAGAGTAGAGCTCCAAGCGACCGTCGTCGATCTCCGCCGTCTCGGCAATCACGTTGCCACCCCCATAGTGGCGACCGTTGCCAACGGCAATCTGCAGCGTCTTGACCCGCAGCCGCTGCTGCTCATTGGAGATCCAAGCGGTGAAACGTCGAGCACGCAGCAAGACACGGATAGCCGCAAGTGCGTAGGCAAGCCGTCCCCATTGCCGCTTGGTGTCGCGGTTCAAGCCGCGCGCCAGGTCAACGCTCAAGCCCAAGCTGGCCACGTTGAAAAAGGGATGACCGTTGACGGTCCCCAGATCGATCTCCCGTGTCCTGCCGCCCACGATAATGTCGGCCGCCGTCTCGAGCTTTTGTGGAATGCCGAGCGTGCGCGCCAGGTCGTTTGCCGTGCCCGTGGGCAGGAGACCAAGCGGCAATTGTGTTTCCATAAGCCCGCGCGCCGCACAGTTGGCCGTGCCGTCGCCACCGAAAACGAGGACGCAATCGATTTCGGCCTTTCGTTTGATAATGTCGTCCGACAGCGTTTGCGGATCGATGCTATTGCAAACCTCGATCGCGAGGCCGCCATTGCGGAGCCTTTCGAGAATGCCGTCGAAACTTTGCCCGCCTTGGGCCGCCTTGGAATTGATAATCGCGAGCGCGCGACGCGTGGGCCGAGCTGACGCCTCCCGAAGACGATCGTCCTGCGCTGCAAGGCCCATGGAGTGCGCGCCCGTCAGTTCTGTTCGACTGAGACTATTAAGCGATATCCGCTCATGACAACCGCCGCCATTTGCATGGCGGCGGCCGCAACTACAACAGGGATGAGCTGGCTAGTTCTTCTTGCTTGCATCGCCCGACTGGCCATCCATGCAATCGCTGGCATCGGCCTGCTTCATGGTCGGCACTTCTTTGTCCATGGCTTCGGTAGCCTCGGTGCCGGGCGCCTTCGTATCGACGCTGGCATTGTCCGGACAATCACCCTTCATCTTGGGAACTTGGTCACCGACGGCACCGGTGGGCGCCGTGCCGGGGGTCACCTTGTTGGCATCGTTTGCCTGATTGGTGTCTTGCGCCTGGGCGGCTGTGAATGCCAACACCAAGCGCCACTGCTGCTGCACTGAGACTAGAGTTCATTTTTGTTTCCTCCTAGATCTTGCGAAAGCAGTCCAACACAGAGCGCTCGGATTTGTTCCACCACAGAGGGAAATGGCGAAAAATCGCTATTTCCGCGGTTTTGTCTTTTTGGCAGACTTGGTTGAACCTTTGGCGGACTTCTTCGGCTTTTCGAGCCGCATGACGCGCGCCGATCCGGCTCCGCCGCGTGCACTGGGCTCGATCGGCATCGCGCGAGATTCCTTCGGCACACGCCGCAGTCGTGCTTTCGAAGCTGCCTGTCGTAAAGCCATTTAGCGGAACCTTTTTAAGACTTCCTGCGACGGCCGTTTGCACATCAGCGAGGCAAATCAAGGTGGAGTGTCGACGGCCAATGGAACTCGCGACACTGCGCTATAAAGAGAAAACGCCCCGGTCTGAGACTGGTTCCTTCCTCGACGTGCTGCCTGGCGGCGCTCGCTTCACGTTCAATAACGTCACTCGCTCGCGACAGCGTCTTGAGTTCGCAAATTGTCCACGCGATCAGGCGCCGACACAGTCACTTTCGGTGCGGTCGAGTCGACGTTTCCCGCCGTCCACGCAAAGGCCACGTCGGCCGCGTCGCGCCCGACCGAGATGCGGGCGATGGCATCGGCTGAGCTCATGCGCGTCGGATCGACGGTGAACCACGCGCCTCCATCCGGGCTCTGCAAATAGACCTGCGGCACGGCGTGGAAGTCGGGAGGGCTCATTCCGTCGGCATAGACGCTCGCATAGCGAGCCGGTATCCCTGCCGCGCGCGCTACTGCGATGGCAAGATGAGCGAAATCGCGGCACACACCCTTCCCCTGTTGGAGGGCATCCGCAGCCGTGGAATGCGGCCCCGTCGAACCTGGCTCGTAGGCGAGGTTGGCGTGGACCCAATTGGCAATTGCCAGAGCGCGGGAAAATCCGCGGTCGAGCGACGCGAACTGCTGCTCGGCGAGCTCGGTGAAGAGATCCGCGGGGCAGAAGCGGCTGGGCAGGAGGTACACGAGCATCTCAGAGGACAGATCCCCGAAATCGAACTCCCCCACCGCGTTGGGATCGTAACGGCGTAGAGCGAGATCCACCTCGACTTGATAGTCGAGGGTTGCCTGCCCGGGCCCCAGCTTGCAGCGCCGCAGCCGGTTGAGCGAGGGCGAAGCTTCGAAGCTCTTAATCGGCGGGTTGGTGGAGATTACGAAGGATTTCGGACTTGACAGTTTGTGTGCTGGTTTTTGCGGCGTGGACCTGGAAAACGAAGTCGGTCGGCTTCTGCAGCTCGTAGCCGAGCTGGCTGCTGACGAGGAGCTTCACGGGTGCGCTCATGGTTGGATGCAGGATCAGTAGACCTCTAACAGTCCGTGGACTCGAAAAGTTCCTTTCCCACGAGGCCCTTCGGAGGGAACCCCTGCCTCGCCGGCCGAGTTGGGGTGAACGAACGAGGCCCATCGAAACAGAGGAAGCGCAATGCCAATCTCGAGCACCGACCCAACGAATGATCGCGCGGCGATCATCGGCAGCGTTCTTGGTTGTCTGATCGTGTTTCTTGCGTTACTCGCAGCCAGCCGTATTGCCCCCGCCTCTCCGGAGGACATGCAAGCGAGCTTACGTGACAAGCCCGCCAAGATTCATGTGATGCGTGGCAATGCATTATAGTGTCCGGGACAGAACCATGGCGCCCCTAATCGTTTCAGTTCCTCACTCGCTGGGGAAGGTGGAAGCCCAACGCCGCTTGAAAGCAGGTTTCGAGAGCCTGTCGGCGAGCGGCATGCTCATGGTCGAGCAGCAGGCATGGAGCGGCAACGATCTGCGGTTTCAGTTGAGCGCCATGGGGCATAGAGTGCCGGGCAAGCTCGAAGTGCGCGACGATGCCGTGCAACTCGAACTGGATTTGCCGGGCATCCTCCGCAATCTGTGGAAGCCAATCCAGTCGGTTCTGTTGAAACGAGCCCAACTCCTACTGGAAAAACCTTAGCGCGAGATCACGAGCCTCGCTTCATCGTCGTCGATGTAGAGGACGCGATCTTGCGAGGTCGTCATGCGGAAGGCGGTCAGCTGAACTCTTGCGAGCGGGGCGGGCTGGACGCTTGGCTCGAAAATCGTCAAGCGAGGGCCTTGGGGGTCACATACCGCAAGCTGCCGGCATCGGGGCCGATCGCGCCCAGTACACTAAATGAACCGTCCGTCTCCAACACAACGGCCCCGACCTCGGAGGGGTTACCAAAACCCTGTTCGCGAATTGCCGCAAAGACTTCTTCTTCCGTCACGCGTTCACGCGAAAGCATGGCAGACAAAGCTCTGCCCTGGAAGAATAGCAGGGTCGGTTCGGCTTTAATCAATCGTTGGAAGCGCTCCGACCACTGGCACCCGCGCGCAACCAAATACTGCAGTCCGCAAAGAAGGGCCAAGGCCAGCAGTCCCTCAGACAGCGATACGTCGCTGCTCATGAGTACAGTCGCGAACGTCGACCCGAACGCGACGGTGATGACGAGATCGAAAGCGTTCATCTTCGCAAGCGTGCGCTTGCCCGTCGTCCGCAGCAGGAAGATGAGCCCGAAGTACGCACAGGATCCGACGACGACGATGCGTATAAGGTCGTCCCAACCATCAAAGAACATGAAATCCCGTTTCTAAAGACAAATGTGAGACCGGAGTCGCACTTGGCGGCTCCGGTCAAAGCTAAGGCTATTTGGACGCGGCCGGAGCCGAGACGCCAGCGTAGTAATTGTCGTTGCTGCTCCACCAGCTGTCGTCCTCGAACCACTCTTGGCTGTTCTTCTTGAAACGCGGCGCGGCCTTGAGCTGATCGACGGTCATCGGCAGCTTAAACGTCACGTTGTCGCCGTCGCGAACGACCAGAATCTGGCGGACGGGGACGGCCGCCTGCTCATCGCCCATTCCCAGGAACCCGCCGAAGCTTACGATGGCGTAGTCCCCGCCGCTCCTGTTCAGGACGAGATCGTCGATTTCGGCAACCTCATCACCGTTCGGGCCGATCAGATCGGCACCCATGAGCTTGCTCGCCCGCAGCCGCTTAAGTTCCAGTGGGCCGCTGCGCTCGGCAACGTCGCTCCTATCGGCCTTCTGTGCGACACGGTCTTCCCCCGTCGCCGCCGCCGCCGTGGCGTTGGGTTTTGCGAACGCCGTACGCAGCTCGGTCATGGCCTTAACAACGGTCTGACAGGCTTCGTCCTTATCATGGCGCTTCAAAACTTCGGCAGCGTTGCGTAACGCGGTTAGATCGTTGCGTGCACTTTCGGACTTGACGCTTTTCATTTGGGTCGTGAAGTCGGAACTGGCGTCGATACGGCAGTCTGCCAACGCCGGCATGGCAAATGCGACGCTCACCGCTGTCGCAATCGCCATCGTTTTGAGGTGTCTCATTGGGCTCTCCCAGAGGGGGTTTTGGCACTCGGGCCTTGCCTTTGAGAAACCTCGGCTTTGTGTAGCTGGTTCCCTGCTATTCGGACGCGCAAAAGAAATTCGTCGATGCGGCGCTTAAAACAGCAAGTAGAGAAGGACGATGACGACAAGCGGCACGCCCATGAGCCAGAGCAAGATTCCCGGTAGCATTGCTTAAATCTCCTTGTGTCTGCTGGTTGCGCAATGGCGCGGTTAGAGGACAGGCCTACTTGAAATCATCTCTATGGCCGCCACCGATCGTCCCGGCCCACCACGCGGCTGCGCCCGAAACCAGAAGGACCGCGACGGTCCAGAACCCCAACAGCGCTGTCGATTTGCGCGCCTTCTCCCATGCCGCTTTGCGCTCGGCCCGCCACTGGGTGACAGTCTCATTCACACGGGCCTCCGCATCCGGCCTGCTGAGGTTGGTGCGCGAAGCTACTAAGGTCGCGAGATAAGCCCGGTCAGCAGGGGAAGCTGAAGAGTCTGAAGTCGCAGGGGTGTCCAGCAACCGGGCGATTTCCTCGCGATTCAAAGGTTCGCGCGACTGGCGCGGTACGATCGAGATCGATGCCGGGCCGGAAACGGCCGTCGAGTCGCTTTGGGCAACGTCTGCAGTTGCTGGCCGGAACAAACGATCGATGACAACTTCGACGCCGGCCGGCTTGGCCTGGATGCTGTTCGTATTGCCTGCAACGGCGACAATGCCTCCGAGCGCGGCAACGGCTGCCAAGAGACCGGCAGCGAACAGCGCGACGGCCCATACCAGCAAGCCGTTCACGCCATCCCGAAACGCAACCTCTCCTTTGGGGCCGGCGTCGACGCGATGCCGCATTCTTCCAGCCAGATATCCGCCGCTGGCCATGGCGAAGAGCTGAACAATCGCGAACCAGACCGCCGTTGCCAGGGTGAGCGTCGCTGCCGTCTCGCCTACCGTTTGCCAAGGCGGGGCTACGAACAGGCCGACGCTGGCTCCGAAGCTTGACAGAAGCGCCCACAGACCTAGCGCAACGACCGTCCCGCCGAGAACGGCGGACCAGTCAACATACGGGTGATCCTGCAGTCCGACGACCACGGCTGAAACAGGCGCGACGGCGGTGATCTCGGCAGGCTCGTTCGCGGCGATTGGCTCGGGCATGGATTTCCTCGCAATAGTTAATTGCAGCGCGAGCACGTACCAGCGCCGTTGAAGCTCAAAAGCTCAATGTCGTGTGGCAGGAATGGTTCCAGGTTGCCGCGCTGTGGAGGTCGATACGGCTCGCCGTCGACAACGAGCGCAGCGGCAAACACCTGGAGGGAATTGGTGGCCGCACGACAGGGTGACGGCCAAGCCGTCAGCGCGATTGCGTCTCGAACAGAGAGTGGCGCACCCGGTCGCCGGGCTTGAGGCCCAGGCGCTCGGCGTCCCCACCTGGCAACTCCAGCACGGCCGCCACCGGCCCCTGCGAGGCGATGATGCGGTCTGACAGCGGCTCGGCCCGCTTCTCGATGCGATGCACGGTGCCGTCGGCGCGAATGAAGACCATGTCGAGCGGGATGTAGGTGTTGTGCATCCACATGGTGATCTCGCGCGGGCTGCCGTAGGGAAACAGCATGCCGGTGCCCTGCGGAAGCTCGGTGCGGAACATGAGGCCGAGCTGCTTTTCGCTGGGTTCCTCCGCGATCTCCACGTCGATCGGCGTCTCCTGACTGGGGCCCGTGAGCAGCCACAGCCGGTCGTGGCGCATCTTGGCGTCGAGAGGCGCGGCTAGCATTGCCGCCAGCGCGCTGCCGGCAAGCAACAGGGCCGCCCGATGGGCAGCCCTGCTCAGAATTCGTGATTGGGTGGTTTCGAGCATGCTCAATGAGAGCACGTTCAATGCGTCGGCGGAAGCCCTGGCTGCCCGTCGGGCCGCAGCTCAGCCGCCATGCAGCCCTTCGACCCGTGACCCCAGCGCACCAGGACCATCTGGCCCGGGCGCAGCTCGGTGAAGCCGAAGCGGCGCAGTGTTTCCATGTGCACGAAGATGTCCGGCGTTCCCTCGCCCCGGGTCAGGAAGCCGAAGCCGCGCACCCGGTTGAACCACTTCACCATGGCCCGCTCCCAGTCGCTCTCCGGCGTGACCACGACGTGCGTGCGCTGTGGAAGCTGTGAGGGATGGATG
The DNA here is from genome assembly GCA_963776675.1 of uncultured Alphaproteobacteria bacterium. Taxonomy (GTDB): domain Bacteria; phylum Pseudomonadota; class Alphaproteobacteria; order Rhizobiales; family Hyphomicrobiaceae; genus Hyphomicrobium_A. Next base: position 60,391 of record CAVZNR010000034.1, read on the forward strand.
GCCGTGCTCTCGTCCATCGAGAGGATGCGGAATGCCTGCATGCCCTTCGGCCTGCGCAGCACCTCGCAATGTACCCTCGCCCCCTCGTAGGCCGTCTGGTAGCCGCCTGCCCTAAGACAGGTGACGTGCAGCAGAATGTCGGCCAAGCCGTTGTCGGGAACTATGAACCCGTACCCCTTCGATGCATCAAACCATTTTATCGATCCGACCACCTCGAACACCTCGATGCCGGCCTCGTCGGATGTTCTCTCCGCGATGCCTTCAATCGGCCGTTCGAATTGTGGAAAATCGGGACGCTTAAAATCCCCCATCTCGGTACCCCGCTACTGGTCCTCGTTGCATTTTACGCTGCGCGGTCAGCTCTGCGAAACATGTAAGATGCCCTCTCCATGTTCGCCCCCGTCGCGAAGCGGGCGGAGAATACCATTTGAAACCCGCGCCGCTAGAGGCATTATTCTTTCGTAAACTCTTGGCGTCGCAGACACCTACGATGTCCACATGAAAGTCGGTCACCTAACGCGCTGAATCGCTTCGAAGTTCACGGCGCCCAATTCTTCCCCAAATTTCATCATCGTGTTGGCGAACACCTTGTGTGCGGACGCGCTGCGACGCCGAATACTCGCGCCGACGGTAAGAATTGCTTACACATCGATTCGCTTCACCGACGCGTCACGCACGTCGGTGGACATGTTCCATCCACGAGTGCTGGTGCGCGCACGTTGTCGACGTCTTGACGTTGCCCGAAGATGCACACAAAGAGCACAACACAGCGGAGCGGCGGCATGCGATTTCTGCACACCATGGTGCGCGTCAGTGATCTCGACAAAAGTCTCGCGTTCTACTGCGGCAAGCTCGGACTGGAGGAGGTCCGGCGCATGGACAGTCAGCAGGGACGCTTCACGCTGGTCTTCCTCGCAGCACCCGATGACAGCGCGCGCGCCAAGTCCGAGCGCGCGCCACTGCTGGAGCTCACCTATAATTGGGACAAGGAAGACTACGGCTCGGGGCGCAATTTCGGCCACTTGGCGTTCGAGGTCGGGGACATCTACGCCCTCTGCCAGAAGCTCGCCGACGCAGGCGTCGTCATCAATCGCCCGCCCCGGGACGGCCGCATGGCGTTCGTGCGCTCGCCCGACCAGATCTCGATCGAGATTCTGCAAAAAGGCGCCGCCCTGCCGGCCACGGAGCCCTGGGCCTCGATGCCCAATACCGGGACGTGGTAGCCCTCTGGATCATCACGTTCCAAAAACCGGCTTTTTGGCAAAATTTTTCTATCTGACGAGCCTAGGGGAATGCGATACTATTTTTATTTGCGCCAGAGGCTTTATGCGGAAACCATTTTTCCCTACTTTGAGGGCCTAGACTGAAGGGACCACGATGCCGGCAAAATCTACCAAGGGGCAGGGCGCCCTCTCGGCGTCCGGCGCGGCACGACCGTTGCGCGGCGGAGGCCGGCGCAAGGGGCCATCCGCTGCGCGCCCCACACTGCAGACGGCCGTTGCGCTCGACCGGCGCCTGTCCGGCATCGAATCGCTGGAAGAGCGCGTGCGCGAGCTGCCGCACGCACTTTCAGGCCGTATCACGTTCTCAACCAGCCTCGGTCTTGAGGACCAGGCCGTTCTCCACGCCATCGCCGCCACCGAAACGCCGATCGACGTCTTTACACTCGATACCGGCCGGCATTTTCCCGAGACGCTGGAGACGCTGGAAGCGACCGAGCTGCGGTACGGCCTCAAGATCCGCGTCATGGCGCCCGACGCCGCCGAGGTAGAGGCGCTCGTCGCCCGCGACGGCATCTTCGGCTTCCGTCTGGCCGTCGAGAACCGCAAGGCCTGCTGCGAGGTCCGCAAGGTGCGCCCCCTGAACCGGGCCCTCGAGGGGGCCGCGGGCTGGGTCACCGGGTTGCGGCGCGACCAGTCGGCGGAGCGTGCAGCGGTTCCCTTTGCCGCATGGGACGAGGCGCATCAGCTCGTAAAAATCAATCCCATCGCCGACTGGAGCCTCGAGCAGCTAGAGGACTACATTGCGACCCATAACGTGCCGGTCAATCCGCTGCATGCGAAGGGATTTCCCTCCATCGGCTGCCAGCCCTGCACGCGCGCTGTTCTGCCGGGTGAGGACATTCGCGCCGGCCGCTGGTGGTGGGAGAACGAGGACGGTAAAGAATGCGGGCTGCACAATCGGCCCAGCCACAAGGACGCAGCGGCATGACGGCACCCTTCTCTCACCTCGACCTTCTGGAAGCCGAGGCGATCCACATCTTCCGCGAGGCGGCCGCCCAGTTCCGCAAGCCGGTGCTGCTGTACTCGATCGGCAAAGACTCCACCGTACTGTTGCACCTGGCGCGCAAAGCGTTCTGGCCCCAGAAGCTGCCGTTCCCGCTGCTCCACATCGACACGACGTGGAAGTTCAAGGACATGATCACGTTTCGTGACAAGACCGCGCGCGAGCTTGATCTCGACCTCATCGTGCACACCAACCAGGACGGTCTCGAGCGCGGCATCAATCCCTTCGACTACTCGCCATCGGTCTACACCGACATCATGAAGACGCAGCCACTGAAGCAGGCGCTCGACAAGCACGGGTTCGATGCCGCCTTCGGCGGTGCGCGACGCGACGAGGAGGGCTCGCGCGCCAAGGAGCGCGTGTTCTCCTTCCGCGCCGCTGGCCACCGCTGGGACCCGCGCCGGCAGCGGCCGGAGATGTGGAATCTGTTGAACGGCCGTCTCGGCGTCGGCGAGACCGTGCGCGTCTTCCCGCTCTCCAACTGGACCGAGAAGGACGTTTGGCGCTACATCGCCCGCGAGGGTCTCGACGTGGTGCCGCTCTACTTCGCAGCACGCCGTCCGACGATCACGCGCGGCGGCCAGCTCCTGGTGCTCGATGACGACCGTCTACCGCTGCAGCCGGGCGAGACGCCGCAGATGAAGGAGGTTCGCTTCCGCACGCTGGGCTGCTGGCCGCTCACCGCCGCCGTCGTATCTTCGGCCGCCGACATCGACAGCGTCGTCGAAGAGACGCTTGCCGCACGCACGTCCGAGCGGCAGGGCAGGCTCATCGACCATGATCAATCCGGCGCGATGGAGCGCAAGAAGCAGGAAGGCTATTTCTGATGACGGCGCTCACTGCTATCCGCCGCGCCGAGACGGCGCCCGAGACCGCTAAGGAGCTCAACGGCATCCTAAATCTGCTCACCTGCGGATCGGTCGACGACGGCAAGTCGACCCTCATTGGCCGCCTGTTGTGGGACGCCTCCGACCTTTACGACGACCAGCGCGAGACGCTGCAGCGCTCCGGCAAGACCGCCGGTGGCAGCGTGCATCCCGATTTCAGCCTGCTCGTGGACGGTCTCGTCGCCGAGCGCGAGCAGGGCATTACCATCGACATCGCCTGGCGCTACTTTGACACCGAAACGCGCCGCTTTGTCGTCATCGACAGCCCAGGCCACGAGCAGTACACGCGCAACATGGCGAGCGGCGCCTCGCACGCGGACGTCGCCATCATGCTGGTTGACGCGCGTCATGGCGTGAAGCGGCAGACGCGTCGCCACGCGGCGATCCTCGACATCGTCGGCGTCAAACGCGTGATCCTCGCGGTCAACAAAATGGATCTCGTCGACTGGTCGCAAGAGCGCTTTCGCGCCATCGAGTCCGACTTCCGCGAGCTCACCTTGCGCTTCGGCTTTCGCGAGGCGATCGCCATTCCCGTTTCCGCGGTGACCGGCGACAACGTCGCCCGCCGCGCCGACACCATGCCTTGGTACACGGCGCCTTCCCTGCTCGAGCACCTGGAGAAGCTGCCCGCGCGCGATACGACACCCGTGGGGCCGTTCCGCATGCCTGTGCAGACGGTGCTGCGCGACGGGCTCGACTTCCGCGGGCTGGCCGGCACCGTGAGCTCCGGACGCGTCTGCGTCGGCGACCGCGTCACCGATGCGGTAAGCGGCGCCAGCGCCCACGTTCTGCGCATCGTCACCATGGGGCGCGACCTCGAGATCGCCTCGCAGGGTCAGGCCGTGGCCCTGCAGCTCGACACCGACATCGACGTGGCGCGCGGCGCCGTGCTGGCGGCGACCAACTCCAGACCGACCGTCGCCACCCGGCTCGAGACGCGGCTCGTGTGGCTGTGGGAGACCCCCTACGATCCGCGTGCGGGCTACCTGTTGCGCACGACCACCGATCTGGCGCCGATCTCGGCGCTTTCGATCACGTCGCTGCTCGACCTGGAAACGCTGGCTGCCCAGCCGGCGCAGACTTGTACCGCGAACGACATCGCCCTTGCCAGCATCACGCTCGGTCGACCCGTGGCCATCGATCCCTTCGGCGACAACCCCGCCACGGGCTGTTTCCTCATCGTTGACGCCGTCAGCGGCGCAACTGTCGCAGGTGGGGTCGTGACGTCGGCGCGCAACGCCGAGGAGGAGGCCTCTGCCGAGACCTTCCGGCTCACGCGCGAGATGCTGCAAAAGGGCCTTTGCCGCGATCTCGGCGATACCGAGGACGAAAGGCGCGAGTTCCAGAGGCGCGCCAACGAGGCGGCACTCATCCTGCACGCGGCCGGCATCCCCGTTAAGCTCGAACTCTGAGACGGTACGCTGGCGCTTTCGCGAACCCGCCATCCACGATAACACAAAGGGGCCCCGCTCGGGGGGCGCACCCTAGAACTCGCCCAGGTTGCTATGGACCTCCTTCTGTCCTCGTCATGGCCCCTGATCATCTTCGGCGGATTCACCGTCGGCTTTCTCGTAGGGCTCACCGGCGTCGGTGCGGGATCGCTGATGACGCCGTTCCTGATCTCCGGCATCGGCATCTCGCCGGTGCTGGCGGTGGGCACCGATCTGCTCTTTGCCTCGATCACCAAGGCTAGCGCCGCCTGGCGCCACCACTCTCTCGGCAACGTCGACTGGCCCATCGTGCGCTGGATGGCGGCCGGCAGCCTGCCCGGCGCGCTTGCCATGCTGACCTGGATCTACTTCGCCACCCCCGACACCTCGGCGCTCGGCGTCATCATCCGAGAAGTGCTGGCTTGCGCCCTCGTGGTGAGCGCCATCGGCGTCGCCATCTATCCGCTTCTGAAGCGCTATGCCATGCGCGCGCCGGACGCAGAGGCCCCCACCGTCGTGCGGCGCGTGCCTACGCTCATTCTCGGGCTGATCCTCGGCATTCTGGTGGCGCTCACCTCGGTCGGTGCCGGCGCCATCGGCGTCGTGGCGCTCACCGCGCTCTATCACTCGCTACCGACACGGCGCCTCATCGGCACCGACATCGTGCACGCGATTCCGCTCACGTTCCTCGCGGGCATGAGCCACTTCGGCATGGGCAACGTCGATCTGCCGATCCTGGGCCTGCTGCTCGTCGGCTCGGTGCCGGGCATCGCCCTCGGCTCGCGCATCACCGGGCTGGTACCCGACTGGTTCCTGCGCATCGTGCTCGCGTGCGTGCTGGTGTGGGCGGCCTACTCGCTGATCGGCATCGCCCGCCACTGAGGCGGGGAACGGGCGACCTCAGCTCGCCTGTTTGACGAGGTCGAGATCGGCGTGGAACTGGTTGCCGGCGGTCGTCGCGCGCACGTAACCCGCGCGGATGACGAAGTCGCCGAACCGCTCCCCCTCCTCGCGCTCCTTGGCGTAGCGCTTGAGCATCGGCTCCAGCAGCCCGAGAATGCGCGCTTCGTCCGCATCCTCGGCGTAGAGCTTATTGAGCCGCGAGCCATCGAACGCCGCCCCCAGATAGAGGTTGTAGAGCCCGGGATTGCGGCCGACGAGACCGATCTCGGCCAAATACGGCCGCGCGCAGCCGTTGGGGCAGCCGGTCATGCGGATGACGATGTCGTCGTCCTTGAGACCTGCTCTGTCGAGCATGGTCTCGAGCGCGCTGATGAGATCGGGCAGGTAGCGCTCCAACTCGGCCAGCGCCAGCCCGCACGTCGGCAGCGCCACGCACGCCATGGAGTTGCGGCGCAGACCCGAGGAGGCAAACGGCGTGATCCCGTGATCGTTCAGGATCGCCTCGATCTTGGGCTTGGCCTTCGCCGACACGTTGCTCACGATGACGTTCTGGTTGGCCGTGACGATGAAGCCGCCCTTGTTTGTCTCCGCGATCTCGCGCAGCGCGGTGCGCAAGGTGTGGCCCGGCTTGTCCTTGATGCGCCCGTTCTCGATAAACAGCGTCAGGTGCCACTTCTTGTCGGCCCCCTGCTGCCAACCGATCGTGTCGCCGGTCGAGGTGAATTCGAAGGGGCGCGGCTCGCCCAGCTTATAGCCCAAGCGCTTCTCGACCTCGGCACGGAACGCATCGAGCCCGCGGTCCTCGATCGTGTACTTGAGCCGCGCGCGCTTGCGGTTCTCGCGGTTGCCCCAGTCGCGCTGCACGGTCACGACCTTCTCGGCAATGTCGACGGCCTGCTCGGGCGTGCAGAAGCCCAGCATGTCGGCCGTACGCGGGAAGGTGTCGGTCTCGCCATGGGTCATACCCATACCCCCGCCGACGGTCACGTTGTAGCCGACGAGCTTGCCGTTCTCGACGATGGCGATGTAGCCAAGGTCATGGGCGTAGATGTCGACGTCGTTGGACGGCGGCACCGCGATCACGATCTTGAATTTGCGCGGCAGATAGTGCTCCCCGTAGATCGGCTCCTCTTCCGTCTTGGCCGGCGCGCTCTCGTCGGTCACGCGCTCGCCGTCGAGCCAGATCTCGTGATATGCGCCCGTCTGGGGCAGCAGGTGCTCGCTGATCGCCACAGCCAGCTCGTGCGCAGACGCATGCACCTTTGAGAAATAGGGGCTCGAGGTCGCGAGCACGTTGCGATTCACGTCACCGCAGGCGGCAAGCGTGTCGAGCAGGGCCGCGTTGATGGCCTGCATGGTGCGTCTCATGTTCGACTTGATGACACCGTGGAACTGAAACGTCTGCCGCGTGGTGAGCCGTAGCGAGTGGTTCGCATAGGTTCCGGCGATCGCGTCGAGCGCCAGCCACTGCTTCGATGTGGTGACGCCGCCCGGCAGCCGCACGCGGATCATGAAGCTGAAGGCCTTCTCCAACAGCTTCTTGGCGCGCTCCGGCCGCAGGTCGCGGTCGTCCTGCAGATAGGTGCCGTGAAACTTGGTGAGCTGCGCGTCGTCCTCGGAGATGGCCCCCGTCGCCACGTCGGCCAAGCCTTCCGCGATGGTCCCGCGCAGAAGCCGGCTGTTCTCCTTGATGATCTCGTTTTTCGCGCGCTTGTCGTCGGTCATGTCGGCTGTCCTCAGTAGACGTCGCGCTGATAGCGTCCGGCCTTGGCCAGCTCCTTGAGCTTGGCGCGGCCCGCCTCGTCGTCACCCTTTGCCGCGTCGGCGAGGATGCGCGCGAGCATCGTGTCGACGTCGCGCCCCATACCCTGCTCGTCGCCACAGAGATAGATGTGCGCACCCTCCTCGACCCATTTCAAGACCTCGGCGCGGTGCTCCCACAGACGGTGCTGCACGTAGATCTTTTCCGGCTGGTCGCGCGAGAAGGCCACGTCGATGCGCCCCAGCGCGCCGCTCTCCAGGTGATCCTGCCATTCGAGCTGGTAGAGGAAGTCGAAGGTGTAGTTGCGCTCACCGAACACGAGCCAGCTCTTGCCCTTCGCGCCCTGCTCGATGCGCTCCTCGATGAAGGCGCGGTAGGGCGCCACGCCCGTGCCGGCACCGATCATGATGATGGGGCGCTGCGAGTCCTGCGGCAGGCGGAAGTGACGGTTCGGCTTCACGTAGATGCGCACCTTGTCGCCCATCTTGCAGCGGTCGGCGAGATAGGTGGAGGCGACGCCCTTGCGCTGCTTGCCGTGCGACTCCCAGCGCACGGCGCCGACGAGGAGGTGCGCCTCGCCGGGATGCGCGGCGAAGCTGGAGGCAACCGAGTAGAGGCGACCGGGCAGCGGCCGCAACAGCCCGTAAAGCTGGTCGGGCTTGAGCTTTTCCGTATAGACCTCGAACAGGTCGACGAGCTGGCGGTCGTCGGCGAACGTCGCGAACGCCTTGGGGTCGGCAAGCTTGGCGATGTCGGGGCGTCCCGTCAGCTTGGCATAGGCATCGACCAGCGAGCGCGACAGCGTCGTGACGTCGTACTTCTCGCGCAGGTTCTTGACGACATCGCCGTCGGCGCCGAGCCCAACCGCCTCGGCGAGCGCCAGCGCCAGATCGGGATGGTTCTCCGGCACGATACCGATGGCATCGCCCGGCAGATAGGAGAAGCCCGGAGCATCGGCCGCGATTTCCACGTGCCACGTTTCGCGCGTCGAGCCGGTACCGTTGAGATTGATGAGCGTGGCGATCTCGCCCTCCAGCGGATTCTCCGCCGTGAACATCGGCTCATCGTCGGCGAGCTGTGCGCCGCCCTTGAAGTCGACGTGCACCACGGTCGCCTGGGCGTCGGCGGGGGCAAGCTTGGTGAGCGCGCCTTCGGTCCACTCGGCCGCCTGCTTGGCGTAGTCCAGATCGAGATCGATGCGATCTGCCGCGCGCGTTGCACCAAGGGCCTCCAGCCGCGCATCGATCGCCTGGCCAACGGCGCAGAACTGCGCATATGAGGTGTCGCCCAGCGCCAGCACGGCGAAGCGCAGCGCCTTGTCGAGCTTGGGCGCGCCGTCGCCCATCAGGGCCTCGTAGAAATCGACCGCGCGGCTCGGCGGATCGCCCTCCCCCCAGGTTGAGGCGAACACCATCAGGTTCTGCGCCTTGGCGAGGATCTCCACGCCAACGTCGGCCATATCGAACACTTTTGCGTCGAGGCCGTGCTTCTGGGCCAGCTTCTTGGTCTTCATGGCCAGCGCCTCGGCGTTGCCGCTCTCGCTTCCATAAAGCACGGTGAGCGGCACGCGCGGCTTGGCCGCCGCGACGGCTTGGGGCTGCTGCCCGCCTTGCGCCGCCTCGAAACCGGCAAAGAAGCCTGCAAGCCAGCTGCGCTGTAGCGGCGTCGTGCGCGCGACCACGCTGTTCAGCACGTCGATGTCTTCCGGTGTGAACGGTGCGTTCTTCGGAAGCAGCGGTTGGGCGGTCACAAACGCCTCCTTGCCATGGTCTCGTTCCCCGTCATCGCCTGCACACGAACACTGCGCTCGCGATGCCTTACCCTTGCGGCAATGCCGCGTCTGCAGCGCTGTTGGCGCGTATGCCGTCGCCGATCGGTTCCGGCACATAGACCTCGACCCGATCGGGCGCCGACAGACCGGCGCCAGCCCAGTCGAGGCCGACGAAAATGATGGCCGGCCCCTTGATGCCCGTCTCGGCGATCGCCCGATCGAGCACACCGAGCTCGGTAGCGACCGCGTGCTCGTCGGGCAGTGAGCCATTCTCGACGATCACGACCGGCGTCTGTCGGCCAGCACCGGCGCTTAGAAGCTTGTCGCGAAAGTGCGCCGCACTCCTCACGCCCATGTAGATCGCGAATGCCTGTCCGGGCTTGGCCAGCGCCTCCCAGTCGAGATCGAAGGCGCCGTCGGCCGACGCCCCGGTGACGACCGCGAACTGGCGCACCTTCTGGCGCAGCGTCAAGGGCAGGCCGACGCTCGCTGCACACGCGTGCGCCGAGGTAACTCCGGGGATGACCTCGACGGGAATGCCGGCCGCGCGCACAGCCGCCATCTCCTCGGCGGCGCGCCCGAATATGAAAGCATCGCCTCCTTTGAGGCGGGCCACACGCTGCCCCTTCAGGGCCTCGCGTACCAGGATGCGGTTGATCTCGTCCTGCGGCATGGAGGGTCCGCCGGGCTCCTTGCCGGCGTCGATGCGCACGGCGTCACGGCGCGCGTATTCGAGAATGGCCGGATTGACCAGGCGGTCGACGACGAGGACATCGGCCTCCTGCAAACGCTGCTGCGCCTTGAGTGTCAGCAGGTCGGGCTCGCCTGGACCGCATCCGATGAGCGCCACGCTGCCGGCGGACTGCCCGCCCTCACGAGCTGCCGCTAGCTGGCGCTCGAGCTCCTGATCGGCGCCCGCGTCGTCGCCAGCGAGCACGGCCGAGCGCCACACACCCTGCAGCAAACGCTCCCACGCGTGCCGGCGCACCACCGGATCGGCGATCGTCTCCTGGATGCGGCCGCGCAAAGCCATGGCGCGGGCAGCAACGGTGCCAAAGCGCGCCGGCAACCACGCTTCAACCTTGGACTTGATCTCGCGCGCCAGAATGGGGGCCGCACCGCCGGTGCCGATGGCCACCACGACGGGGTCGCGGTCGACGATCGCCGGCATGATGAACGTGCTCTCGCGCGGCGCATCGACCACGTTCACGGGAATGCCTTGCGCCTTTGCCGCGGCCGCAACCTCTGCGTCGGCCTGCGGGTCATCGCTTGCCGCGAAGACCATGGCGGCGCCGGCGACGTCGGCCGACGCAAAACGCCGGCGCTCCAGCACGAGCGGCGGCTCGCGCTCCAACCCGGCAATGGCGGGGACGATGTCCTCAGCGACCACGCGAATGCGGGCTGTCGTCTTGGTTAGCAGCCGCAGCTTCTGCAGCGCCTTCTCGCCGCCGCCGGCGATCAAGACATCGCGGCCGTCGAGATCGACGAATATTGGGAAGTACCGCAAGGCTGACCTCTCGCTGCGCATCTGGACCAAGTAACGGGACGAGTGGACGGCATGATACCGCGCCTTGAGCGCGACCTGCCCTCCCGGCTCGACTTATAGGGCCGGGAAGTAGAATTTTCTATTGCAGAGCCGGAGTTGCTTGCAAATAAGGATGGAATTTCTCTCGATGACACGGAATGGGTACAATTTTGCTCACCCTGCACGTGACCCCACGCGCCTCGCGAGGCGAGCCAGGGAGCAGAGATTGGTTCTATCACCGTCGCTAACGTCGGGGTGCGCAACTATGGCCCCGCGAGGCGCACTGCCACCCTCACGCTGCAGCGCACAGTATTCCGATTACGGATCGCCTCAACAGTGCGGGATTGCATTGCGCGTTGCCAGATGAGCTGCCGGAAAATTTCCTACTGCGAAAACTATCTTCAGCAGCGCGCACGAACACGTTCCAATAACGCGCCAGACACGCGTTTGTGAGCCAGTGTTGACTTGCCGCTCGAAGCATAGTCGTGGTCTATAACGGCCATGGCGGTCCGGACTTGACTAACTTGTCCTGATCCGCAGACTGGAGCGGCACTTAAACAAGAAAAGTGTCTCTCCAGTGGGTGGACCCTCGGCGGGGCCATCCTAGATGGAAGGCAGCTTGCCGAAATAGGAGGAATGCTATGAAGGTTTGGACAAAGCCCGCAGTTCGTGAGCAGGAAGTTGGCCTCGAGGTTACGTCTTACCTGCCGGCCGAGATCGACATCATCTAACGACTGTCGATCAGCTCACAAACTCTCGTGAGTTTCCGACGACGGCGGTCGAGATTTCGACCGCCGTTGTCATTTCTGGGGTCCATGCGGAACATGGCTCTGCCATGACGTCGCGCCCCCGAGACTAGACGATTTCCATGATCATCAAGGTTCTGGGGTCAGCCGCAGGCGGCGGCTTTCCACAGTGGAACTGCAATTGCCGCAACTGTGTCGCCGTCCGAGCCGGCAAGCCCGGATTCAAGGCGCGCACGCAGTCGTCGCTTGCCGTCAGCCGTGACGGCGAGAGCTGGGTGCTGCTCAACGCCTCGCCCGATCTGCGCCAGCAGCTCAACGAGACGCCCGCGCTGCACGCCGATCCCAAGCACGGCCTGCGCCACAGCCCCATTAAGGCCGCCGTCCTCACCAACGGCGACGTCGACCACGTCATCGGCCTGGTGAACCTACGCGAGGCGCAGCCGTTCACGATCTACGGCACCGGCCGCGTCCTCGAGATCCTGAAATCCAACACCGTGTTCCAGGTGCTCGCGGCCCCCCTCGTCCCCCGCGTCGAGCTCGCGCTCGACAAGCCCATGGCGCTCGAAGGCGCCGACGGCGATCTGGGGCTGACGGTGGAAGCGTTCGCCGTTCCCGGCAAGGTCGCGCTCTACCTGGAGGATGCCTCCGCGGGCGACGATTTCGGAACGCAGGAAGGCGACACCATCGGCCTCAAGATTAGCGATCCGGCAACCAAGAAGTCCTTCTTCTATGTCCCCGGATGCGCCACCATCGACGAGGCCCTGGCCCGTCGCCTCAAGGGCGCCTCCATCGTCTTTTTCGACGGCACCCTGTTCACCGACGACGAGATGATCGAGCAGGGGCTTCTGGGCAAGACCGGGGCCCGCATGGGCCACATCAGCATGTCGGGGCCTGCGGGCTCGATCGCCACCTTCTCGAAACTTGAGGTCGGAAGGCTCATATATGTTCATATAAACAACTCGAATCCGGCTCTCGACGAGAACTCGGCTGCGCGCAAGACGATCGAAGGCGCCGGGTGGGAAGTCGGATACGACGGATTGGAGGTGCGCCTATGAGTGAGCCTGTCAGCCTGGAACGCGTCAGCACCGAGCGTAAGGCCGCAGAGCCGATGTCGGTCGCCGACTTCGAGGCCGCCATCCGTGCCGTGGGCGCCGAGCGCTACCACGACAAGCATCCCTTCCATCACATGCTGCACGGCGGCAAGCTCGCCCAGCCGCAGGTGCAGGCCTGGGCGCTCAACCGCTACTGCTATCAGTCCGCGGTGCCGCGCAAGGACGCTGCCCTCATCAGCCGCCTCCACGACCGCGCGCTCCGCCGCGAGTGGGTGCACCGCATCCTCGACCACGACGGCTTCGGGGAGGAGGAAGGCGGCATCGAGCGCTGGCTCATCCTCACCGATGGGCTCGGTCTCGACCGCAGCTACGTCGCCTCCATGAAAGGCGCGCTGCCGGCGACGCGGTTCGCCGTCGAAGCCTACGTCACCTTCGTGCGCGAGCAGCCGATTACCGTCGCGGTTGCCTCCTCGCTCACCGAGCTCTTTGCCCCGAAGATCCATAAGGAGCGCATCGCGGGCATGCTCGAGAACTACGATTTCATCGACGACAAGGTCATGGCCTACTTCAAGCGTCGCCTGGCGCAGGCGCCGCGGGACGCGGATTTCGCGCTGCAGTACGTGCTGCAGAATGCCAAGACCCGCGACGAGCAGGAAGCCTGCGTCGACGCCGTGCGCTTCAAGTGCAACGTGCTGTGGGTGCAGCTCGATGCACTGCAGCATGCCTACGTGGAGGGCAACATTCCGCCCGGCGCCTTCCGTCCGGAGGCTTGAGATGGCTGACGCCGCCCCACGTACGCGCACCATCATCGACGGCGCCGCGCGCCCCACGATGCCGGCCTACATCAAGCTGCGCCACGATGCCGGCCGCGGTCGCTGGCTCATCCTGGCGCCCGAGCGCATTTTCGAGCCCGATGACACCGCTGTCGAAGTCTTGAAGCGTTGTGATGGGCAACGCACCGTCGCCGACATCGCAAGCGCGCTCGGCAAGGAGTATAATGCACCGGAAAATGAGATCCTCGCCGACATCGTCGTGATGCTGCAGGATCTCGCAGACAAAGGAGTAGTGAAGGCATGAACGAAAATGCCCCTACCCATGTGAAGAACGTTCCCGTGACGCTCGACGCCGGCGAGCTTCGCACCGAGGCGAAGCAGTCCGACGAGGCAGCCGACGTTGCGTGCGCGCGCGCGCCCATCGGCCTGCTCGCGGAGCTGACGCACAAGTGCCCGCTGCAGTGCCCCTACTGCTCCAATCCGCTCGAGCTGGAGCGCGCCAACACGGAGCTTTCCACCGAGGACTGGCAGAGGGTCATGCGCCAGGCTGCCGAGCTCGGCATTCTGCAGATCCACCTTTCGGGCGGCGAGCCGACGGCGCGCCGCGACCTGGTCGATATCGTGAAAACCGCCGCCGAGTGCGGCCTTTACACCAACCTCATCACCGCCGCCGTGCTCCTGAAGCGCGAGCAGCTGGTCGCGCTCAAGGAAGCCGGCCTCGACCACGTGCAGATCTCGATCCAGGACACCGACGCCAACGCCGAGAATGCCGACCGCATCGGCGGCTACAAGGGCGGCAGCGAGAAAAAGAAGATCGTCGCGGGCTGGGTGCGCGAGCTCGGCATGCCCCTCACCATCAATGCGCCGATCCACCGCCACAACATCAAGAGCGTCGAGGCGATCATCGACTATGCGGTTGCGCTCGGCGCCGGCCGCGTCGAGATCGCCCACGTGCAATACTATGCCTGGGCCCTGAAGAACCGCGCCTCCCTGATGCCGACGCGCGAGGATTTCATGACCGCCGCCAAGATCGTCGAGCGCAAGCGCGAGGAGCTTAAGGGCGTCCTGGTCATCGACATGGTCGTACCCGACTACTACGCCAAGTACCCCAAACCCTGCATGGGCGGCTGGGGCCGCGGCATCATCAACGTGACGCCGTCGGGCCGCGTGCTGCCGTGCCACGCCGCGGAATCGATCACCGGGCTGCAGTTCGACACCGTCCGCGACAAGTCGCTGGGCGAGATCTGGCTTGCCGGCGACGCCTTCCAGAAGTATCGCGGCACGAGCTGGATGAAGGAGCCCTGCCGGTCGTGCCCGCGCAAGGAGATCGACTACGGCGGCTGCCGCTGCCAGGCATTTGCGCTGACAGGCGATGCGGCCAATACGGACCCGGCTTGCTCGCTCTCGCCGCTGCATGCGGAGTGGGCGAATGTGGCGGAAGTGGAGTCGCACGAGACGACGCCGCCGGAGTTCATCTACCGGCGTCCCGGCGGTGCAACCCCCAAAACATCTGCAAAAAAGGCGCCTGCGGCAACCGACGCTTAACCGCGCCGCAGAGCCCCTACCGCGCACTGACGCCCTCTCCTGTCCGGGGGGTGCGTCATTGTGTTCAGTCCAAGTTCAGAAAAGTCTTGGCACACTCCCTGTTGGCATTGGATGATTGCGAGATAAGGTCGTATCTCGTGATCAC
>CAVZNR010000035.1:0-17997 GCA_963776675.1 uncultured Alphaproteobacteria bacterium
GAAGGGGTTGAGCTGGCAGATGTGGTAGAGCACCACGCTCAACTCCTTGACCCGCCACAGCGGGTAGAGCGCGGAGGAGGCAAAGAACATCGGGAAGATCACGAAGTTCATGACCCCGGCAAAGTTCTCCAGCTGGCGGATCACCGACGACATGAACAGCGCCAGCGAGCCGAGCATCAGCCCGGAAATGACGAGGGCCGGCGCCACGGCGAAATAGTTCATCGATGGCGTCGACAGGTCCCAATAGTAGATGACCGCCACGATGGCCCCGAGCTCAACGACCGCCCCGAGGATCAGCGCCCGCTGCATGAACCTCTCTGAGAAGGTACCCGTGGCGGAGTTGAAGAGGTTCGAGACTCCCAAAAGAACCGGCGCGGCGAGCAGCAGCGGATAGCCCCAGCCGGTCAGCTCGCCTTCCCAGAAGTAGAAGATGGCGAGGAACACGTAAGCCTGGATCGCCGCCACGGCGACGCCGCCGATGAGCTTGCAGACAAGCAGGAACGAGCGCGGAAACGGGCTCACCAGAAGCGTGCGCATGGCGCCCGTCTCGCGGTCGTAGACCATCGACAGGGACGATTGCATGGCGTTGAACAGCAGGATCATCCCGAGCAGGCCCGGGACCACATAGACCTCGTAGAGCACGTACGTCTCATAGGGCGGGATGATGGAGACGCCGAGCGTCTGGCGGAAGCCGGCGGCAAAGATGAACAGCCAGATGAGCGGCCGTACCAGTGCCGACATGAAGCGTTCGCGCTGGTGCAGGTAGCGCAGCACCTCGCGCCAGACGATGCCCTTGAAGCAGGTGTAATAACCGCCGAGCCCCAGCCGCGGCCGCTCCTGATCCCAGACGCTCAGTGGGGTGGCGCCGGCATTGGCGAGCGGCGGTGACTGTGTGGTTTGCGCGCTCATGCCGCCAACTCCGCATGTGTCGTGCCGGTGAGCGTGCGGAAGGCGTCGCTGACGTTTTGCGTCCCGGTCTTGGTGAGCAGATCGGGCACCGTGCCGGTGAACAGCACGCGGCCTTTGTGCAGAACGACGACGTAGTCGCTGGAAAGCACCTCGTCGAACAAGTGGGTGGCCCACAGGACGCCGAGACCTTCGTTTTGGACCAGCGAGCGCACGATGCCGATGACGCTCTCGCGCGAGCCGATGTCGAGGCCGACGGTCGGCTCGTCGAGCAGCAGCAGGGCCGGACGATGCAGAAGCGAGCGCGCAATCTCCACGCGGCGCGCCTGGCCGCCCGAAAGACTGCGCACCTTTTCGCCGCCGCGGTCGGCGAGCCCGACAATCTCGAGCGCGCGCGCCGTGCGCTTGCGCGCCTCACGCCCGCGGATGCCATGCAGCGCGCAATGGTAGAGCAGGTTCTGTCTGAGCGTCAGGTCGAGATCGAGCGTGCGGCTCTGAAAGACGACGCCGAGGCGCTGCAGCGCCGCCGAGGCCCAGCGGCGAACGTCGTAGCCGAAGATGCGGATCTCTCCCGAGACGTTGTCGTAGAGGCGCGTGATCAGTGCGAACAGCGTCGACTTGCCTGCGCCGTTGAGACCCAAGAGCACGACAAAGGTGCCGCGCGGCACCTCGAGAGAAACGTTATCGAGCGCGAGCGTATCGCCGAAGCGATGACTGACGTCACGCACGACAAGTGCGGGGGCGGCCGCAACTTCGCCTTGGGGTTCCGATGCCATATCCATATTGACGATTTTGTCCCGCTTGCTCTTCAATCAAGCCATTGAAATATTTGTATATTTCTTTGCGGCTTGAACCGCGCGAAGAGCCTCACGGCCTCGTCTTTCTTTGCTCCAGTACTACCGCCATCGCCGTCGCTCGCAAGTGTTTTATGGCGCGCGACGGGACGGCGAGCGACGTCAAAACGGGGCGACCACGACGCCCCACGGATAGCGGCCGACCTTGATCGACTTGGTCACCTTCAGCCTGTCCACGTCGATCACCGACACGTCGTTGGACGTTCCGTTGGTGGTCAACAGCAGCTTGTAGTCGGGCGTGAAGGCCATCTGCCAAACGCGCTGACCGACGAGCAGGTATTTGATGACCTTGAGCGTCTTGGTGTCGACCACGGCGACGCGGTTGGCGGGCCCGAGCGCGATGAAGGCGATTTTGCCGTCCTTGGTGATGCGCACGCCGACCGGTTGAATGGCTTCCCTGGTGATGCCGGGGATCTCGAACGTGACCTTGCCGATCACCTTGCGGTCGGCCGGGTTGATCACGGTGACGGTGCCGCCGACCTCGGAGCTGACCCAAAGCTGGTCGCCGGTCGAATTGAACATGGCCACGCGCGGGCGGCTGTCGACCAGCACGTTGTCGAACGTCTTGTGGGTCGTTGTGTCGATGAAGTGGGCCATGTTGGTCGTCTCGGAGGTGTTGACCAACACCTTGCCGTCGGGGCTGATGCCCATGCCCTCGGGCTCGACGCCGACGGGTATGTCGGTGATGACCGAGCCCTTGTTGATATCGACAACGGTCACGAGGTTGTCGTCCTCGTTGGCGACGTAGAGCGGGTTGCCGGACGGATGCAGGATAAGGAGCTCGGGATCGGGTCCCGAGGGGAGCGTCTTCACGAGCTCATAGGTCTTGGTGTCGTAGACTTGGATGATGTTGTCGTCGCTCGTGCACACGATCAACCATTTCCCGTCGTTCGACAGGATGATGCCGCGCGGCCGCTGCCCGACCTTGAAGGTCTTGATCACCTCGAGCTTCTCGGTATCGATCACCGAGACGGTGTTGTCCTTCTCGTTGGAGACGAACGCGGTGTAGGCGAACGCGTTCGGGACCGGGACCAGAAAAGCGGCAAGGATGCCGAGCATCCACGCAAAGCCGACTTTAGAGCGCATCAGTGAACGTCCTCCTGAGATTTTCTCATTTGTCTTGGCCTTGGCGGCGCGGCTGCGCATCATTGCGTATAGGCCTTGCATTTGGTTTCGGGTTTGTCGACACCGAGGGTGTCGAGCTCTGAGAACTGGTGCAGGAAGCCCGGCTGCGGCGAGACGCTGACAAGCAACTTCGGCGAGGCCACAAGAACCGGCTGCCGCACCTGGCCGTTCCAAGCGCGCACCGATAGACCGACGCCCTTGAAGGCTGCGAGCTCGAACTGGGGCGACTTCATGAATGCCACCATGTCCTTGTAAGTAGGGGATTTTGCACGCGCGGCTGCCTCGCCGATCATGCGGGTGGCCACCCAGGCGTTGTAGTCGACCGGACGCATGGTGCGGTCGTTCGTGCGCTTGAAGCGGTTCTGGAACTGAGTGCCGCCCCAGAGCTCGATAGCGGGATGCCAGCTTTCGGCGACGAGGCCCGAGGTGCCGGCAACGGGGCGCGGATCCCACGTCCTATAGGGCAGATAATCGCCGAACAGGTTGCCCTCGTCGGCGACGATGAGGACGTCGTAGTCGGGCGCGCTCTGCGTGAAGGTCGGAATCTGCTGCTGAACCTGCTCGAAACCGCCATCGGCGCGCCGGCTGCCGGGTTTGTAATCAAACGGGCGTTCCTCGACGATCTTGGCTCCGAAGCGCTTGGCTGCGCGCCTCAAGGCGTCCGCGAACAGCTTGTCTTTCGGCTGCGGGCCCAGAACGAGGAACCAGCGATTCCACTTCTTCCAGACGAGATACTGGGCGAGCGCGTCTGCCAGCATGGAGCGCGTCGGCGCCGTGTGCATCACCTGCGGACGGCAGTCCTCCTCACGCAGGCGATCATCGGGCGCGGCGTAGTTGATGATCAGCGCCTCTTTGCCGCCCACCGCGTCGGCGAGCTTCAGGAGCGCGTCGGGCGTCATGTCTGCCAGGATGAAATGGGCGCCGGAATCGACCTTCTGCACCACGTCCTTGATGAGGGTTTCGGCGTTGGCCTCCTCGATCACGTCGAGGGTGAACTTCTGGTTCATGAATTGGCCGGTCGTATTGTTGTCCTTGACGGCCAGCTTGGCGCCCGCGATGCCGAGATTGGACGGCGGCAGGTCGAGCAGCGACAGCGGCAGCGGCTCCTCGCGCAGCTGTCGCGCGATCACGATCGATATGTCGACGACCTTCTTGTCGGTGTCAGCGGGCTTGGCAGCGGCCTCAGGCGGGGCTGCGGTGGCGCCGGCCTCTGGCGCGCCTTGAGGCGCGTCCTGGGCGGCTGCGGGTGCCGAAAGCACCGCTAGCGGCGTCAGAAACAGGGCAAGCGTAATCCCGCAACGTGTTGCGGCGTAACGCTTAGTTAGGTGTGAACGTGCCGCGTCTTCCATTCAGCTCAACTCCTCCCGCCGACCGCACAGAGCCGGTCGACCGGCTTCCGTATAACCCCGTTGTATTGGTCGATATGTTACTTTGTTGCGGTAAAAAGGGGATTGTGAGGGGGTCTTGTCAAGGTCCGCGCGGGCTACTCGCGGACTTGTGACCTGTCGTGGCATCGCACATTGCAACAAGCCCCTTGCAAATCGACCCCCGATCGGCACACGTAACCCCATAACACAACATCGCTCCAAGAACCCAAGAACGGGAGCCCTCGCGCTCCAGAGGAACGCCTTGATTTGTAATCGTATCGCTGCTTTGGCGCTGGCGTTAATGCTGCTCCCGGTGGCAGCCCAGGCGAAGCCGAAAGCCGTCATCTTCCCCTTCGATCTGATCGACCAGCAGCAGCAGTTCGAGATCGGGCTCATGCCCAAAGAAATTGATCCTGAGGAGAAGCGCCGCCTCGGGGTCATTACCGAAGAGCTAACCAAGCTCATTAAGGAAACCGGCCGCTACGACGTCGTGGACACCGCCCCGATCGCGGACCTGATCGAAGAAAAGGCGCCCATGTACAAGTGCAACGGCTGCGAGGATGACGTTGCCAAGAAGGTCGACGCCGACGTCGCCTTCATCGGCACGGTGCGCAAGGCGTCGGACGTATTGTTCACCGTCAGCGTGTACATCCGCGACGTCGCCAAGCAGCAGGTGGTAAAACAGGGCTCCAGCGAGATCTACGGCAACACCGACGCCATGTGGTTGCGCGCGGTGAAATACATTGTCGACCGCCGGTTGTTCAAAGAGAAGGTAGGAGCCTCGCGATGATCGATCGCCGCAGCGTTCTCGTTGCCGGCGGCGCGGCGCTCGCGAGCGCGGGGCTCGGGTTCCCCGTCCGCGCGGCCAATCTCGGCACCTTGCGCGTGGCGTCGCTGAAGTTCGGCTCGCTGAGCTGGGTGCTGGAGACGATCCGCGCCGAAGGCCTCGCCGACAAGGTGGGCCTCAATCTCGAGATCATAGAGGCGGCGACCAATCAGGCCGGTCCGGTGGCGCTGCTGTCGGGCGACGCCGACGTGATCGTGAGCGACTGGCCGTGGGCGCTGCGCCAGCGCGGGATGGGCGAGCAGCTGAAATTTGCGCCCTATTCCTCCGCGCTCGGCGCGGTCATGGTGCCGAAAGACTCCAAGGTCGCCAAGCTCGCGGATCTCGAAGGCAAGAAGCTCGGCGTTGCCGGCAGCGCCATCGACAAGAGCTGGCTGTTGCTGCGCGCCTACTCGCGCAAGACGCTCGGCAAGGACATCGGCGACCTGAGCGAGCCGGTGTACGGCGCCGCGCCACTTCTCACCGAGGAGGCACGCAGCGGCCGGATCGACGCGGTTTTGAATTTCTGGACCTATTCGGCGCGGCTTTCCGGCGCCGGCTTCCGCAAGCTCGTCGGCATGGACGAGGTGCTGAAGGCGCTCGGCATCGACCCAGTGCCCGCGCTCGTCGGCTTCATCTGGCGGGAGTCGACGGAGGCGAAGAAAGGTCCCGCGATCGCTGCCTTCCTCGACGCGGTGGCGAAAGCAAATGCGATACTCGCCACATCCGATAGCGCCTGGGAGCGCATCAGGGAGCTGGTGAAGCCGAAGGACGACGCCGAGTTCGCGGCGATCAAGGCCTTCTATCGCGAGGGAATCCCCCGGCCCTGGTCCGCTGCCGACACGCGTGCGGCCGAGAAGCTCACGCAGATACTCAAGGACGCCGGTGCAGGCGAGTTCATCGGTAGTGACACCCGGTTCGACCCGAAGCTCTTCCATGCTGCAGGTAGTTAAGGCACCCGCGAGCCGCATCAGGATTGGGCGCGTCGGCTGGACCTTGATCTCGCTGCTGGCGCTGGTGGCCATTTGGGAGATCGCCGCTCTTATCGCGCAGAGTCGCTATATGCCGGGGCCGCTGGCCGTCGTGCAGGTGATGGTGCGCGAGGCGGAGGCCGGCGAGCTGTGGAGTAACATCGCAGCGACGCTGATCCGCGTGGCGTTCAGCTTCGTCGTGGCCATGTTCATCGGCTCGGCCATCGGCATCGCGCTGGGGCGCAACCCCGGCGCCGATCGCTTCTTCGATGCCTGGCTCATTTTCTTCCTCAACCTGCCGGCGCTCGTCATCATCGTGCTTTGCTACATCTGGTTCGGTCTGACAGAGGTGGCGGCGGTGACCGCGGTCGCGGTCAACAAGATCCCCAATGTGGCCGTGACCATGCGCGAAGGGACGCGCAACCTGTCCAAGGACCTGGAGGAGATGGCGCAGATCTACCGCTTCGGGTGGTGGAAGACGATGCGCCACGTGACGCTGCCGCAGCTCGCGCCTTACTTTGCCGCCGCCGCACGCTCGGGCCTGGCGCTGGTTTGGAAGATCGTACTGGTGGTTGAGGCCTTCGGCCGCTCCGACGGGGTCGGGCATCAGCTCAACATCGCCTTCCAGCTGTTCGACGTGCCCATGATCCTGGCCTACGCACTGGCCTTCATCATCGTGGTGCAGTTCATCGAGACGCTGATCTTGCAGCCGCTCATCGCGAGGGCGAACAAATGGCGTCGCTGAGCCATGCCTTAACTGTCGACGTGCACAAGAAGGTCTTTCCGGCGGTGGGACTGCGCGGTGAGATCCAGGTCCTGAAGGACATCGCCTTTAAAGTGGATCCGGGCTCGTTCGTGGTCATCACGGGGCCATCCGGGGGCGGCAAGACCACGCTTCTGAACATCATTGCCGGCCTCGATCCCGACTATGAGGGCAAGATCGATTTCGGCGGCGATCCGCAGGTGGCGTACGTGTTCCAGTCTCCGCGGCTACTGCCCTGGCGCACTGTCTACGAGAACATCGCGCTGGCGCTGCCGCCGGGCGACCCGCGGCTCGCCAATATTCCCGAGCTCATTGAGCGCGTCGGCCTCAAGGAGGCGGCGTCCGCTTACCCGGAGATGATCTCGCTGGGCATGCAGCGGCGGGCGGCGCTGGCGCGCGCCTTCGTGCTGGAGCCCGAGTTCCTGCTGATGGACGAGCCCTTCGTGTCGCTCGACGATCCCACCGCGCAGAGCCTGCGCGAGCTGCTGGTGGAGCTGTGGTCGCGGCGGCCGACGACGGTGCTGTTCGTGACCCATGACCGCGCCGAGGCCGTGATGCTGGCGACCCGCATCTTGCGCCTGTCGGGGGGCTCTGCAAGTATCGCGGAGGATGTGCCCGTGCCGCTGTCGGTGGCCGACCGGCTGGATCGCGACAAGGTGCAGGCCGAGCAGCGGCGCATCTTCGGCAACGGATAGAGACATGGAACACTTCGGACGCCCGGTGAGCTTCCTCGCCAGCGTCACCGGCGAAAGCGAGGCGCGGGCGTGCGCCGAGCTGGGCGCCGACATCATCGATGCCAAGAACCCCGCTGCCGGCGCTCTGGGCGCGCTGCCGGGCGAGCGCGTGCGCGCCATCCGTGCCGCCGTGCCGGCGGCGGTGCCGGTCAGCGCCACCATCGGCGATCCCACCGACGATCCCGATGCAGCCGCGGAGGCCGTCCGCTTCATGGCGGCGACCGGGGTCGACATCGTCAAGGTCGGGTTCTGGCCGCAGGAGAAGAGTGCAGAACCCGTCGTGCGCCGCTTAGGGGCGCTGTCGCTTTCCCGCGTGCGGCTGGTTGCCGTGCTGCTGGTCGACCATGGCCTCGATCTGGCGCTGGTGGAGCCGCTGCGCGACGCGGGCTTTGCCGGGATCATGCTGGACACCGCGGACAAGCATGCCGGCGCGCTGCCCGAGCGACTTGCGGACGAGGCGTTGGCGAAGTTCGTTAACGCCGTACAGAGCGCGGGTCTATTCGCCGGCTTGGCGGGCTCGCTGCGCATCGCGCATGTGCCGCAATTACTGGCGCTGGGACCGGACGTGCTGGGCTTCCGCGGCGGGTTGTGCCGCGACAACGAGCGCGCGGGCGGCATCGACGCGGAGGCCGTGCGTGCGGTGCGGGCGGCCATTGCGCGCGGGCCTGAGCCTTGCCGCGCGGCGGCGGCGGATGCTATGGCGCCCAGGCAACCGGAACGCGCGCTATGAGCAGACACGATGAGCAATAAGAAAGATGTCGGCACCTCCATGGAAGCCGCAGGTCGTTTCGGCGGTGCACCCGACCGCATCTTCGTGCGCGGGCTGGTGCTGCCGGTGGCACTGGGCGTCTACGAGGAGGAGCAGGGCGTCACGCAGAAGGTGAGCTTTACGATCGAGGCCGCCGTGGCGACGCACGTATCGCCGAAGGGCGATGCCATTGCCGAGGTGCCCTCATATGACGACCTCGTGGGCGCGGTGCGCGGCGTGATCGAAGCCGGGCACATCAATCTGGTCGAGACGCTCGCCGAGCGCATCGCCGAGCGCTGCCTCGCCGACAAGCGCATCGTCGCCGTGGTCGTGCGTGTCGAGAAGCTGGAAAGGGGCCCGGCGTCCGTCGGCGTCGAGATCGTTCGTCCCCGGATGGCGGCAGCGGCTGTTGAGATTGCAAACCTCAAGCGCTAGTGCGCGTTCCTCGCGACCCATCGTGGTCAAGCTGGGCGGCAGCCTTGCCGAGAGCAAGCGGCTCGAGCGCATTCTCGCGCTCGTGGCCTCGGCGCGCGTGCCCATCGTGATCGTTCCAGGTGGCGGCGCGTTTGCCGATGCGGTGCGCGACGCGCAAGCCCAGTACGGCTTCTCGGACGCCAGCGCTCACCGGATGGCGCTGCTTGCCATGCACCAGACCGGGCTGATGATGGCGGCGATGCAGCCCCGATTGAAGCCGGCGGATACGCTGGCCGGTCTCAAGCGCGCGGTGCGGAGCAGGCGCATCCCCGTGTGGCTGCCGCTCAAGCTCGTCGACCGGGACGGGCGCATCACCGCCGACTGGTCGACGACTTCGGACGGACTTGCTGCCCGTCTCGCCGAGCGACTGGGGCGTGCACCGGTCGTACTCGTCAAATCGTGCCGCATCCCCAAGGATGCCTCGGTCGCTGCGCTTGCCCGCGACGGCGTGGTCGATCCGACCTTTGCCGCAATCGTCGCGCGTGCGCGGCTCGATTGGCGTGTTCTGGGTGCCGGCGACGAGAAGGCGCTCGCAGCGCTGCTCCAGGTTGAGGGGCGGGTTGAGGCGCCGCGAACAAGGCGGGCGCGTAAACCCGGTCGACGGATAGCCGCCCCGCGTGCTATCGGCCGACGCACATGAAAAAGGATGAGGTCAAAATCCCCCGCTTCGGCTGGGCGCTGACGGGGTCGGGCCACTTCTTCAAGGAGAGCCTCGCCATCATGCGTCGGCTGCCCGATCTCGACGTGTTCGTGTCGAAGGCGGCGGCCGAGGTCGTGCGCATGTACCGGGAGGATTTCGTGCTGCCGCCCCAGACGCGCATCTACAAGGATACGACCGCGAGCGCCGCGCCCGTCGGCAACTTCTACTACGGCGTTTATCATACGTTGATCCTGGCGCCGGCGACCTCCAACACGGTCGCCAAATGCGTGTACGGTATCTCCGACAACCTCGCGACGAACGTGTTCGCGCAAGCCGGCAAGTGCCGTGTGCCGACCATCGTGTTCGCTTGCGATAACGCACCGGAGCTCGATACCGAGGCACCCAAGGGTATGGTAAAGGTCTATCCGCGCCGCATCGATCTGGAGAACACCGAGCGGATGAAGTCGTTCGAGGCGACGACCGTGGTCGAGAGCGTGGCGGAGCTGGAGGCGGCGGTTGCAGCGCGCCTCGCCTGGCTCGCGGCCGAGAGAGCGGACGCCAAATGAGACCCGTCGAAATGCCCGCGCCATGGCTGATAGACTTCTTTTTCTGACGGGCAGGCTGGCCGAGCCGCGGCTCACGCGCACCGTTGCCGATCTGGGGCTACCGGATGGCTCCTGGCGCATCGCCAACGTTGGCGTAAAGGTGGCCGCGCTGATGACGGAGGCCATCGTGCGCAACCGCCTGAAGGCGCCGCTCGATGCGACCCGCGTGATCGTGCCCGGGCGCTCGCGCATGAACCTTTCGCAATTGAAGGACCACTTCGGCGTGCCGTTCGAGCGTGGGCCCGACGAGATCATCGACCTGCCGCAGTTTTTCGGCAAGGGCGGCAAGCCGCCCGACCTGTCGCGCACGGACATGCGCATCTTTGCCGAGATCGTGGAGGCACCGCAGCTATCGACGGAGGCGATCCTCGCGCGGGCCGCCGACCTCAAGGCGAAGGGCGCCGACATCATCGACATCGGCTGCCAGCCCGACGTGCCATTTCCGCATCTGGAGGATGTGGTGCGCGCGCTCGTCAAGGGCGGCTACAAGGTCAGCGTCGATTCCGGCGACGTTGAGGAATTGCGCCGCGGGGCGCAGGCGGGCGCCGACTTCGTGCTGAGCCTCGACGAGACGACGCTCGACGCCGTCAATGGTACCAAGGCGGTGCCGGTGCTGGTGCCCAAGCCGCACGGCGATCTTGCCTCGCTGGTGCGCGCGATCGACGCCGCCAAGGCCAAAGGCCTGCCGCACATTGCCGATCCGATCCTCGACCCGATCCACTTCGGCTTCATGACCTCGCTGGAGCGCTACGCCGAGCTGCGCCGCCTGCTGCCCGACGTCGAGATCCTGATGGGGACCGGCAACCTGACCGAGCTGACCGACGCCGACAGTCAGGGTGTGACGGCCACGCTGATGGGCATCTGCTCGGAGCTCGAAATCCGCAACGTGCTGATTGTGCAGGTGTCGCCCCACACGCGGCGTACGCTCCAGGAGCACGATGCGGCGCGCCGGCTCATGTATCGCGCGCGCGCCGACGAGAGCCTGCCCAAGGGCTACGGCGGCGGGCTGTTGTCACTGCATGACTTGCGCCCCTATCCGGAGACACCCGAGCAGATCGCGGCGATGGCGCGCGCCGTGCGCGACAATAATTTCCGCATCGAGGTGGCCGAGGACGGCATCCACATCTACAACCGCGACGGACACTTCGTGGCGCGCGATCCCTTCGAGCTGTTCGACAAGCTCGGCGTAGAAGCCGACGGCCCGCACGCGTTCTATCTCGGCTACGAGCTTGCCAAGGCGGAGATCGCTCAGGCGCTGGGCAAGCGCTACACGCAAGACGGCGGCCTCGATTGGGGCGTCGCCGCCGACCGCAAGGCGGAGGATTTGACGCGGCATGCGACCGAGGGCGCCACCCTCAAGGCCGCGCGCAAGGAGAGGACGGATGCCACGGATCGTCGAGACGATCGTGACGACGACAAGCGCTGACGGAGAGGTGCACGTCGCCCCGCTCGGGCTGATCGCCGAGGGCAAGCGCTGGGTGGTCGCGCCGTTCCGCCCCTCGCGCACGCTCGACAACCTGCGCGCGGTGCCGTTCGCGGTGGCGAGCCACACCGACGACGTGCGCGTGTTCGCCGGCTGCCTGACGGGGCGCAAGAGTTGGCCGACGCGGGCCGCGGAGAAGGTCCAAGGCGCGGTGCTCGAAGGGGCGGTATCGCACTGGGAGCTCGCGGTTGATTCCGTCACCGAAGACGAGCAGCGCCCGCGTTTTGCCTGCCGCGTCGTGCATGCGGCAAGTCACCGGCCGTGGGAAGGCTTCAACCGGGCACAGGCCGCGGTGCTCGAGTGCGCCGTGTTGGTCTCGCGCTTGAAGATGCTGCCGCCGGAGAAGATCGAGGCCGAGATCAAGTATCTGGAGATCGCCATCTCCAAGACTGCGGGTGAGCGCGAGCAGGAGGCCTGGGGCTGGCTCATGGCGCGCATCGACGCCTGGCGGGCGGAGACGCAGAAGGCTTAGGGCGAGTGGCTCGCCAGCAGAGCGACGGCCGCGGCAGGCGCGCAGCGCGTCGCCCATAGGCGAAACGCGTCCTCGGACTCGATGAGATCGCCGAAGTCGCGGCAGGGGCGGCCGAGGTCGGCGGCGAGCGGCGCAATCAAGCTCGCGCCGATGCCGGCGGCGATGACCGGGGCATCCTGAGCGATCGGCGTCGCGGCCAGCACCTCGGCGACGGCCGTGGCGATCTCGGTCATCTGACGGTCGGCGACAACGTGAGCGGCGGTGCGCCAGTCCTCCAACGACGCATCCAGCCGGTCGCGGCCGAAGCAGCGGGCAAAGCGCTCCAGACTTTCTTCCAGGGACGTGCCGCGGCCGTCGGCGGTGACGTGCTGATCCACATCCTCCGGCAGCTCGCCGGTGATGCGGCGTACGTCCGCCATGGTGGCGAAGCCTCCCGCGGCGAGGCGATGCGTATGACCGTGCAAGGAGGCCTTGTGGGCGACGGTCGAGACATCCGAGCGCGTGAGACCGGTATAGACGAGCTCGCCGGTGCTCAGGCGCTCGCCGTCGGTGAGCCCGCGCGGGACGGGGGCGCCGCCGATGATGGGAATGATGTCGGTGGTGGT
The DNA here is from genome assembly GCA_963776675.1 of uncultured Alphaproteobacteria bacterium. GTDB lineage: Bacteria > Pseudomonadota > Alphaproteobacteria > Rhizobiales > Hyphomicrobiaceae > Hyphomicrobium_A. Next base: position 12,571 of record CAVZNR010000035.1, read on the forward strand.
CGAGCCCAAATCGATCAGCAGCGCGTCGCCAAGGTGGCGCGCGATGACCGCGGCGGTTGCGAGAAAGTTGGTCGAGGCGACGGAGACGGGGTCGATGTGCGCCTCCTGCGCGCTGCCGAAACCGCGCGGGCCCATCCAGATGGCGACATCGCGACCCAAAAGGGACCGCAGGCGATCGACCAGGGTGAGCACGCCGGTCTTGCGGTCGGGGAAGATCTCGCACAATTCGCCGGTCATGGTGGCGGCATGGTGCTGGGCGCGCGCGCTCAGCGGACGCGCCGCAGCAAAGGCCGCATCGAGCCGGTCGAGGCCCTGCCACAACGGGCAGGGGATCTGCTGCACCGCAAGAATGCGCGTGCCCTCGGCAAGCGCCACCTTGAGGTTGGCTCCCCCCACATCATAGCCGGCGGTGACGCCCATCTTCGGTCTCTCCGGGCCAGATTCGAGCGGCTCCAGCGGCAATCGCTGCGCACGCGGGGTCGTGATACACGAGGGGCGCGCGGAGGCAAGGCGATGGACATTATACCGGTTATCGACGTGCAGCACGGGCGCGCGGTGCGGGCGGCCGGTGGCCGGCGCGACGCATACCATCCGTTAAGCACGCCGCTCGCTGCGGGCAGCGATCCGGTGGCCGTCGCCAAAGGTTTTCTCGACGTCTTTGCCTTCCCGCGGCTCTACGTCGCCGATCTCGACGGCATCGAGGGGCGCGGACGCAATCTGGCGCTGCCCGAACAGTTGGCTGCGGCGCTGCCGGGGGTGGAGCTGTGGATCGACGACGGTGCGAGCCCGCGCGAGGTGACAGCGCGGCTCGGGGGAAGCGCGGTCCCCGTCGTCGGCACGGAAAGCGTCGGGAGTGACGACGACCTTGCGGCATTGCGAAGCTTGCCGGCCGACCGCTACGTGCTGTCGCTCGATTTCGCCGGCGACCGGTTCACGGGGCCAGCCGACATTCTTGGCGATGCAGGGCAATGGCCCGACCGCGTCATCGTGATGACGCTTGCGAGAGTGGGCAGCGACAGCGGGCCTGATCTCGCCTGCCTTGCGGGCATCGTTGCGCGTGCGGGCGCCCGGTCGGTCTATGCCGCGGGCGGCGTGCGCGATCGCGCCGACATCGTGGCGCTGCGCCGGGCAGGGGTTGCCGGCGTGCTGGTGGCCAGCGCCTTGCATGCTCAAAAAATTACAGCCGACGATCTGCGAGAGATCGCCGGCTGTTGATGTGTTGCGCGAAGGGGCTCGAGCAGAACGGCGTGCCGGGGCTCTAACCCTTCCAACGGCCTGTGAGCAGTCTACCCAATCGCGACAGCAGACCCGCCTTCATAGGCGGGGCGTCATCCTGCTGCGGACGGTTTCCGCTTCAAGTCTTCGCACCGAACGGATGCTGGGCCGTGTTGCGCTGGGCAGTTGCCTCGGCGGCGGTCGGCTTGCCGGCAACGGCTCGCGCGATCAACTCCTTCACGGCGCGATAGTTGTAGTCCTGGATCTTGGCGTCGTCAGCCGCTTCCCAGTGGATGAACACGCCGACGCAGATGTACATGTCGTCGGCTTCCGAGGCGGGGATGACGCCCTCGGCGACCGAGTCCTGAACAGCCTTGGCGACCGCGTACTGGGCAGGGCCGAACATCTGCACGGCCTGGCGCGCGTCCTTGATGGTGACCTTGTTGTACAGGATCGTGTTGGGCTTGCACTGGAGGTTCGGCGCGATGACGGCGAGAAGCGTCGTGAAGCCGTCCTTGTTGTTCGTCAGCGCGTTGCAGAAAGCCGTCTCGGCAGCACTGCCGCGCGGACCCATGATGAGGTCGATGTGCGCAACTTCATTGCCGTCGCCGACGAGAGACTCGCCGACCATTACTTTATTGATCTTGGCCATTACGGGGATCCTCCCAGTAGCTAAAAAACACCACGAGCACCAACGCCACCCCGCAATAGCCGGGTGCAGCCGGTTCTGCCCAATCTCGTAGCTATCCCTGTTGTCAGCGATCGGCGACAACTCGTCCCCGAACCGGTTCGCCGGATAGCGGCGCCTTGAGCGCCGCCCCTAAATAGCGCTACGCGCCCTCCCTCGACAAGGGGTTACGCGCGCCCAGACTGCCCAATTGGCCAGAAACCCCTGCGGCGAATAGGGTGGCTACAACGAAGTCAGCCGTTGTGCCGGGGTTAAGACTGCGCTCTTTCAAGTTCCGGTCGAAGGCGAGGAGGCCCGGCAGCGTTTGCTGCGTTGCGACAGGGTCCCAAAGAGCGCGCTGGCGCGCCGCCTCCTGGCGCACGGCCTCTGCAACCTCGCTGCCCGACTTGCGGGCAATGTGACTGTCGGGTTCCCGCGCGAGATAGGCCATGTGGAGCGTGGTGACGGCGAGCGCAAGGTCCTCAGTCCGTAGGCTAATCTCCTCCAGCATGGGAAGTCCGAAGGCGAAGATCTCCTCCATGTCGGTGACGTAGGCGCGCGCAATGCGGTCGCGCTCGGCGGCGAGCGTCATGGCATCGCGCAACCCGATTGTAGGCGGCGCGGCGACATCCTGCTCGGGCGCGCTGCCGAGGCCGCCGGGGCTCGCGCGGCGGATGGCCTCGTAGACACTGGCGGCGTCGGCGGCATCGAGCGTGGAAAGTATACGGCGCACGCGGGACCGCAGGTCAACGCCGCCTTCCGCCTGGGACGCGGCTGCGAGCGGTGCCGACAGGAGCACGATGCCGAGGTTCGTGTTGCAGCCCGCCGCAGTGAGCGAGGCTTCGACTGCGCGCAGGACGCGCTCGCCCACCCGGGCGCGCGGAACGGCGATCCAGGGTGCGGCCGCGGCCGCACTCGCCTCGAAGTGGTGTGTCTCCATGCCGTGGCCGCCGGCATGGACGTGGACGTTGCCCGGCTTCAAGGCGACGAGCTCGGCGCGGCAGGCGGAGAGGAAGGCCTCGCGGGTCTCGCGCTCGCTCAGACCTGGCATCGCGCCAGGCTTTGATGCGCGGCGATGGCGGCGAGGAAGTCCTCCACCACGGCGGCGGCGATGTCGATGTCGGTGACGCTTTGCAGGCCGCGCCACGACGGGTTGGAGTTGACCTCGAGCACCAGGAGGCGGCCGTCGGGTGCGCGGATCAAATCGACGCCCGCATAGTCGGCATCGACGGCGGCCAGCGCGGCTGCCGTCAGTGCCACCATCTCGGGCGTGGGCTCGCACGGGACCGGCGCGCCGCCTTGGTGCACGTTGGTGATCCAGGTGCCGGCCTTGCGCCCCATGGCAGCGATGACGCGCGCGCGCGTGGCGATGACGCGCCAATCCTCGAAAGCCGGGCCTTCGAAGGTGTCGCCCGTGGGGGCCACATAGTCCTGGAGATAGTACATGTTGTCGGCGGCTTCCGGCGCCGGAAGGTCGGAGAGGGTGTCGATGCGCAACAGCCCTTTGCCCTGCGAGCCGAACAGCGGCTTGTAGATGAGCGTGCGGTTGGCGTGGGTCACGTAGGCGACGGCGGGGGCCTCGCCTTCCACGGTGCGCGTCGGCGGCGTGGGGACCCCGGCCTTGTGCAGGAGAAACGTCGTCATCGACTTGTCGACGCAGCGCTCGATGGCGCGCGCGTCGTTCCACACGCGCACACCGCTTGTCCGCAAGGCGTGCAGAAGACCAAGCCGGAAGGTGATTTGCTCAAGCGTGCCGGCCGAGATCGAGCGCACGAACACGGCGTCGGGCAAGGCGCCGTCAAACCCCGGAATGTCGATGCCGCCGGGCGATGCCGTATCAAAAGCGCAGCGCGGCAGCGAGGTCACAACCACGGACGCGCCGCGCCGACGCATGGCCTCGGCGAGGCGGCGGACGTGCCAGTCGCCCGCCTCCTCTTCGAGAAACAGCGCAATGCTCAGCCCGGAAGCGCTGAGCTCAGCGGAAGCTTGCGTCGACGATCTCTGGAGCAAGTTCGCCAGCATGGAAGGATGCGCCCGTGTCGAGATTGGAGACGATGACCTGGGCGGGGCTGAAAAGCATGGGATCGATCTTGTAGAAGTCGCCGTTGACGGCGGCGAAGATCTCGGCGAACGGCTTGCCGTAGGATGAGCTGCCGCGGCTGGGGAGCTCGTCGGCAAGCTTCTTGGCCGCCTCGTCGGATCCGCGCACGTAGAGCTGCACACGGCCGCCGTAGATAATGGCGTCGTTGGTGCGCCCCATGGCCTTCACGAAATCGGGGATGGGCGGCGCGATCGGCGCGGTGCCGACGCCGTCGATGATGTTCTCGAGCGGGAAGTGCAATTCGTGCGCCTTGTGCAGTGCCACCTCGAGCACGCGCCCGACGACCTGCACGGTGCCGGCGAGACAGCCGGTCGGCGCGAATAGGATGGTGAGGTCGGACGGTGCGACGCCGCAGTCGGCGGCGACGCGCTTGACCAGCGCGGGCGGCGGCGGCTTGTCGCCTTCGATGACGAGCGCGGCCTTGTTGTAATGATCGACGTAGTCGAGCTCCTTGAACAGCTCCTCCTTGCGCGACAGGGCGCGCGCAGGCCCCGACCCGAGCGCAAAAAATCCTGTCTCCTCGTCGCTCATCGTCCAGCCGCCGTACTGGCTGCCGAGGCAGGCGATGACGGGGTTGGTGGAGTGAACGGTGAGGCCGAGGGGCCAGCGGGCGACGCCGGAGCTCATGTTGAGCGAGACGATGCCGAGGCCGCCCATGCAGATCTCAGTAAGGAGCCGGCCCGCCTCCAGGCTGCCGGGTGTGGCGGCGCCAAGGTCGACGCGTCGCTCGCCGGCCTCACCGGTTGTGACGATGCAGCGTAGGGCAGCCGCATCGGCAACGAGCGCATCAACGAGCTTAGCTGCTCGCGCCGACACGCTCGCGGCGGGGCCTATGTGTTTTTGCATTGTTTCGCTCCGTGTCTGGCGCTCGTCCATATAGCATGAGAGCCAATTCATCCAAGCGCCCACGGCAATTAAGCTCAGCGGCTGTCGCGGTTTCGCCGACTGCGAGAACGGTTGCGACGGGACGATGGCGGGGTATGCGGGTGCCAGGCCCCGGCCGGTCGGCGGTCCAGGCAGGCCACGGCAAAACCTCGGCCACTAGCGGCCCTTGGTCTGCGTATAAGATGGCGGCGGCACGGGCTCCGGAGGGGGGTAGGGGCGGCAGATCGGACCGGCCCTGGCACGCGGCAAGGTGGGCGGTAAAGAGTGCGCCCGCGTCGTCGTCGAGCACATCGAGGGTGGCGCCCGGCCGCGGATTAACCTCAAGCAAGAATGAAATGCCGTCCGCGAGCAGAAAGTCGAACGAGACGAGGCCGACGAGACCGAGAGCTGAGCTGACGGCCTCGGCGGTGGCGATCATGCGCGCTTCGGCCTTGGCATCGAAGTTTGCCGGGCCGACGGCGCCGCCGTAGCGATAGGGTCTGGGCTCGGTGCCGACCGTCCATTGCCGGGTGAAGCCCACGATCGCCAGTCGGCTCGCGTTGCGCCACGGCGAGGAGCG
>CAVZNR010000036.1:0-135441 GCA_963776675.1 uncultured Alphaproteobacteria bacterium
ACGCCCACCGCGCGGATGCCGTGGCGATAAAAGAGGTCCCGGCGGCTGCCAGGATCCGCTCGCGCGGGGGAGGCGGCGCGGTTCGGGGACGGTGTGGGAAAGGGACTTGTTCATCTTCTTTAATTTTGGCCTCTTGACGGGGGTGTTACCGGTCAGTATAGCATATAGGTGTTACCGGTCAGTATCACAATGTGCGGGCGTTGTCATGTTTCTCGTCTCGCACTGCAGCACCAAGCGAGCCCGTCCGATGCGCCAGATCCTGTGCCTGACGAGCAGCCCCCGTCGCGATACCTCCTATTCCAATCTCGTGGCCGCACGGCTCCTCACGCGAGCTGCGCATTGTACATCCTGACGCGGCCATCACCATCCGCGATCTTGCCGGCAATCCACTTCCGCACATCGACGACGACTTCGTAACCGCCACGCGCTCGGTTGCAGGCGCACGCACGCCCCGCCAGCGCGCCTTGGTGGAGCAGTCCGACATCCTCGTCGACGAGCTTCTCGCCGCCGACACCATCGTCATCGCCGCTGGCATGATCAACTTCGGCGTGCCCTCGACGCTGAAGACTTGGATCGACTACATTTGCCGTCCCGGCCGCACGTTCCGCTACACCGAGCATGGCTCCAAAGGCCTGCTCGGTGGGCGGCGCGCGATCCTGGTTCTGGCGCGCGGCGGCCTGTACTCGGGAGGTCCCATGCGGGCCCTCGAGCACGACGAGAGCTATCTGCGCACGGTCCTCGCCTACCTCGGCATCACCGACGTCGAGACGATCATGATCGAAGGCGTGGCGTTGGGGCGGAAGCCGCCGAGCGGGCGGTGGACGCCGCCATCCGCCGCGCCGCTCCGGTCGCGGGTGTCCTCGCCGACGCGTGACTCCCCACGTTCGCCGGCCTCCCCTTCGAGGCCACGCACCATGCTCATCCAGCAAAGACGGTTTCACATGCCCAGCTCACGGCTCTCTCTTCTGACGCTCGCCCTGCCCTTGCTCGCGGCGGCGCTCGCCGGCTGCGATGAACAGCAGTCGCAGGCCAAGGGGCCCCGCCGCCTCCGCCGCAAGTCACCGTCGCGCAGTCCGATGCGGGAAACGGTGGCGGACGAGGAGGAGTACGTCGGCCGCTTCGTCGCCGTCGATGCGGTCGAGGTGCGCGCGCGCGTCTCCGGCTACCTCGACGCGATCCACTTCCGCGACGGACAGATGGTGAAGGCGGGCGATGAGCTGTTCACCATCGACCGCCGCCCGTTCCAGACCGCACTCGACCAGGCGCAGGCCACGCTCGAGCAGGCCAAAGCCAATCTCGCCTTCGCCGATGCCGATCTGGCGCGCGGCCAACGCCTGAAGCTCGACACCACCATCACGCAGCAGACCCTCGACCAGCGCGTCCAGGCGAAGCGCGTGGCGGAGGCCACCGTCAAGGCGCAGGAGGCGGCCTTGCAGCAGGCAGACGCTCGACCTGGCGTTCACCGAGCTCAAGGCGCCCGTGTCGGGCCGCATCGGCGACCGGCGCGTGTCGATCGGCAACCTCGTCACTGGGGGAACGAACGGCAGCACCACGCTGCTGGCGACGATCCAGTCGACCGATCCGATCCGCTTCGAGTTCACCTGGGACGAGACCGCGTACTTGCGCTTCCTGCGCGCCCACAAGAATGCGCACGCACCGGGTTTGAAGGTGCCCGTCAAGCTCAAGCTCATCGACGAGGCGTCGTTTGGCCATAAGGGGCACATGGACTTCATCGACAACGCCATCGATCGCTCGTCCGGGTCGATCCGCGGCCGCGCCGAGTTCGACAATCCCGACGGCACGCTGACGCCCGGCATGTTCGCGCGCATCCGCATCGCCATGGCCCCGCCGGCCGAGGCGCTGCTGGTACCCGACACGGCAATCGGCACCGAGCAGGTGCGCAAGATCGTGTACGTGCTCGATGCCGAAAACGTCGTGCACCCGCGCTACGTGACGCTGGGGCGTCTCGTCGGCGCCCTGCGCGTCGTCAAGTCCGGCCTCAAGCCGGAAGATCGTGTCGTGATCAACGGCCTGATGCGCGTGCGTCCCGGCGTCAAGGTCGCCCCGCAAGCGGGCGCGATGGCGGCGGCAGAGCCGCCCAAGCCCGCCACCAAGAGCGAGTAACGGGCCAGTATGATGATCGAGAAGCTCGCCACATCATTTGCGACTCGGTCGAGAAGCGAGCTTCTCGATCTGAATCATACTGGCAGATTGAGTCTGCTAGTGTCCTTCAGATCGCGAAATTCGTTCCACACGTGCGGCACAAGACGACGAATTTCGCGATCAGGACACTAGATGCGCATCTCCCAGTTCTTCATCGACCGGCCGATCTTTGCCGCAGTGATCTCCGTGGTCTTCGTGATCCTGGGGGCCGTCTCCTATGGACAGCTGCCGATCGCGCAGTATCCGGAGATCGCGCCGCCCACCGTGAACGTCACCGGCCAGTACCCCGGCGCCAGCGCCGAGGTGGTCGCCGCGACCGTCGTGGCGCCGCTCGAGCAGCAGATCAACGGCGTCGAGAACATGCTCTACATCACGTCGAACTCGACGGGTGACGGGCAGTTCTCCATCGAGGTGACGTTCGAGCTCGGCACCGATCTCGATATCGCGCAGGTGCAGGTGCAGAACCGGGTGGCCGTCGCCCAGCCGCGGCTGCCGCAGGACGTGCGCAACATCGGCGTCACCGTCGCCAAGGCGTCGCCCGACCTGATGATGGTGGTCCACCTCTACTCGCCCGACAAGTCGCGCGACACGCTCTTTATCTCCAACTACGCCACCACGCAGGTCACCGACGTCCTCAACCGCATCGACGGCATCGGCTCGATCACCGTGTTCGGCAGCCGCGACTATTCCATGCGCATCTGGCTCGATCCCGAGCGCCTGCAAACGCTCAACCTGACGTCGGGCGATGTCGTATCGGCGCTGCAGGGCCAGAACGTGCAGGTCGCGTCGGGTGTGCTCAACCAGCCTCCCGTCGACAACCCCGGCGCGTTCCAGCTCTCCGTGCGAACGCTCGGCCGCCTGGCCGACGTCGACGAGTTCGCCAACATCGTCGTCAAGCAGACCGACAACGCCGTCGTGCGCCTGAAGGACGTGGGCCGGGTGGAGCTCGCCGCCCAAAGCTACAACCTCAACTCCTATCTCGACCGCGATCCCGCCGTGGGCCTGGGCATCTTCCAGCGGCCGGGATCGAACGCGATCGCCACCGCCGAAGCGATCAAGTCGACGATGGAGAAGCTCTCCGAGGACTTTCCCGAGGGCCTCAAGTACACCATCATTTACAACCCCACCCAGTTCATTCAGCAGTCCGTCGACGCCGTCATCACCACCATCCTAGAGGCGGTGATCCTGGTGGTGCTCGTCGTCGTGCTGTTCCTGCAGACGTGGCGCGCGGCGATCATCCCCATCCTCGCCATTCCGATCTCGCTGGTCGGAACCTTCTTCTTCATGGCGATGTTCGGGTTCTCGCTCAACAACCTGTCGCTGTTCGGACTTGTGCTGGCGATCGGCATCGTGGTGGACGACGCGATCGTCGTGGTCGAGAGCGTGGAGCGCCACATCGCCGACGGCCTGTCGCCGCGCGACGCCGCCAAGCGCACCATGGACGACGTCGGCTCGGCGCTGATCGCCATCGCGCTGGTGCTGTGCGCCGTGTTCGCCCCGTCGGCGTTCATCACCGGCATCTCCGGCCAGTTCTACAAGCAGTTCGCGCTGACCATCGCGGGCGCCACCATCATCTCGCTGGTCGTGTCGCTGACCCTGTCGCCGGCCCTGTGCGCGCTGCTCTTGAAGCCGCATGGCCACGGCAAGAAGCGCTGGTGGGGCGCGCCGATCCGCGGGTTCTTCAAGGTCTTCAACTGGTCGTTCGACAAGCTTGGCGCCGGCTACGGCTGGTTCACGGCCCGCGTCGTGCGCTTTGCCGTCGTCATGCTCGTCGTCTATGGCGCCATTCTCGCCTTCGGCATGAACGAGTTCCGCAAGACCCCCATCGGCTTCATTCCGCAGCTCGACATCGGCTATCTCATCGTCATCACGCAGCTGCCTGGCGGCGCCTCGCTTGCCCGTACCGACGAGGTCAATCGGCGTGCCGCGGAGATCGCGCTGACGGTGCCGGGCATCGCGCATGCGGTGAACATCGTCGGCTTTTCCGGCGCCACGCGCACGGCGGCATCCAATGCCGGCGCCGTCTTCGTCGTTCTGGATCCTTTCGAGGATCGCGCTGGCAATCCCGATCTGACGGCGTCCGCCATCCAGAAGACGCTACTGGGGAAGCTGTCCGTCATTCAGGAAGGCCGGGTCATCGTCGCTCAACCGCCGCCGGTGCGCGGCATCGGCACGGCGGGCGGCTTCCGCATGATGGTCGAGGATCGCGGCGGCCTCGGTCCGCAGGAGCTGCAGAACGCCGTCTACGCCATGATGGGACGCGCGGCCCAGACGCCGGGCCTGCAGCAGGTCTATTCGCTGTTCGAATCCACCACGCCCCAGCTCTATCTCGATATCGACCGCACCAAGGCGCAGATGCTCGGCATCAAGGTGCCCGACGTGTTCGCCGCGCTGCAGACCTACCTCGGCTCGTCCTACGTCAACGACTTCAATCTGCTCGGACGCACGTTCCGCGTCACCGCGCAGGCTGACGCGCCGTTCCGGCTGGAGCCGGGCGACATCCTCAAGATCCGCGTGCGCAACGATAAGGGCGACGCCGTCCCGCTCGGCTCCTTTACGACCGTGAGCGACATCTCCGCCCCCTACCGTGTGCCGCGCTACAACCTCTACCCCGCTGCCGAGCTCGACGGCTCGCCGGCGCCCGGCTATTCGCAAGGGCAAGCCATCGACATCATGCAAAAGCTCGCGGCCGAAACGCTTCCCCCGGGCTTCAGCTACGAATGGACGACGCTTGCCTTCCAGCAGCTGCGCGCCGGCTCGACCGCGGTGTTTGCCTTCGGACTGGCCGTCGTCTTCGTCTTCCTGGTGCTTGCCGCGCAATACGAAAGCCTGACGCTCCCCCTTGCGGTGATCCTCATCGTGCCGATGTGTCTCATCGCCTCGATCACGGGCGTGATCCTGCGCGGCCAGGACAACAATATCCTTACGCAGGTGGGCTTCATCGTGCTCATCGGGCTCGCCGCAAAGAACGCGATCCTCATTGTCGAGTTCGCCAAGCAGCTCGAGGACGGCGGCCGCGACCGTTTCGCGGCGGCCGTCGAGGCGGCGCACTTGCGCCTGCGCCCCATCCTCATGACCTCGCTGGCCTTCATCTTCGGCGTGGTTCCGCTGGTGTGGGCCACCGGAGCCGGCGCCGAGCTGCGCCAGGCACTCGGAACGGCGGTGTTTTCGGGCATGATCGGCGTGACCCTGTTCGGCCTGCTGTTCACGCCCACGTTCTATGTGATCAGCCGCTGGCTTGCCGGCCTTCGCGCCCGCCGGCGTCCGCCGGCCCTCGAAGCCCAGCCGGCGGAGTGATGCGACGGACATCGGAACCCAAAGGGGGCATGGCTACGTTCATTGAAAGAGCGACCATTCTCGCGACTAGCCACCTCAAAGCTTGCAGATAGGCGGGGGAGCCAATGATTACGCTGAAGGTCAATGGAAAGGCGGTGGAGTTCGACGGCGATCCTTCGATGCCGCTCCTCTGGTTCCTGCGCGACGTTCAAGGACTGACCGGGACCAAGTTCGGATGCGGCGTCGCCCAGTGCGGCGCCTGCACCGTCCACGTCGACAGCCAGCCGCGCCGCGCCTGCGTCACCCCCATCGGCACGCTTCAGGACGCCGACGTGACAACCATCGAGGGCGCCAGCGACAAGGTGACCGAGGCGGTCCGCGCCGCGTGGGTTTCGCTCGAGGTGCCGCAGTGCGGGTACTGCCAGTCGGGCCAGATCATGTCGGCGGTCGGCCTCTTGAGCGAGATCCCCAAGCCCACCGACAAAGACATCGATCTCGCCATGAACGGTAACATCTGCAGGTGTTGCACCTATCACCGCATCCGCGCCGCCATCCATGATGCCGCGCGCCGTATGGAGGGCTGAGCCATGGGAGCAGCACTGAGCACCGACCGCCGCCAGTTCCTGAAGGGCTCCGCCGCCGTCGGTCTCCTGATCGGCCTGCATATTCCAGGTGGGATGCGCGCTGCGGCGGCGACCCCCGCGGAGTTCGCGCCCAACGCCTTCCTGCGCATCGGGCCCGACAGCACCGTCACCGTCATCTGCAAGCACATCGAGTTCGGCCAGGGCCCCTACACGGGGATCGCGACCATCCTCGCCGACGAGATCGACGCCGACTGGAGCCAGATCCGCGTGGTGTCGGCACCGGCCGATGTCGAAAAGTATAAGAACCTCGCATTCGGCATGCAGGGCACGGGCGGCTCCACCGCCATGGCCAACTCTTGGGACCAGATGCGCAATGCGGGCGCGGAGGCACGTGCCCGTCTCGTTGCCGCCGCCGCCGAGATGTGGAGCGTAGAGCCGGCAACGATCACCATCGACAAGGGCGTCGTGAAGCACGCGTCGGGAAAAACGGCGACCTTCGGCGAGCTGGTGGGACGCGCGCAAGAGCTCACGCTGACCGTGCCGGCCAAGCCGAAGGATCCGAGCCAGTGGCGGCTCATCGGCAAGGGCGTGCCACGTGTCGACACCGTTCCCAAGACCGACGGCACGGCGCGCTTCACCATAGACGTCAAGCTCCCCGACATGCTGACGTGTCTCATTGCCCGCCCGTCGCGCTTCGGCGCCAAGGTGCAATCCTTCGACGCCGAGCCTGCGCTCGCCGTGCCCGGCGTGAAGGAGGTGTTTGCCGTTCCCCAGGGCGTCGCCGTGCTGGCCGACGGCTTCTGGGCCGCCAAAAAGGGACGCGATGCGCTCACTGTCGCCTGGGACGAGGCCGGCACCGAGACGCGCTCGAGCACCGACCTCATCAATGAGTACCGCGAGATCGCCAAAAAGACGGGCGCGGTTGCCCGTAGCGACGGCAATGCGGAAGACGAGCTTGCAGGTGCCGCCAAGGTCATCGAGGCGACGTACGTCTTTCCTTATCTCGCGCATGCGCCGCTCGAGCCCAACGACTGCGTCATCCACCACACCGCGGATGGCGGCGTTGAGATGCTGTTCGGCTCGCAGCTACAGACCATCGATCAGAACGCCGCCGCGGGCGTGCTGGGTCTTAAGCCCGAGCAGGTCAAGATCCAGACGTTGCTCGCAGGCGGCAGCTTCGGGCGCCGTGCGACGCCGACGGGCGACATGGCTGCCGAGGCCGCCGAGGTTCTCAAAGCCGCCAAGCACAAGGGGCCGATCAAGGTCATGTGGACGCGCGAGGACGACATCAAGGGCGGACGCTACCGTCCCGTGTTCGTCCACCAGCTGCGCGGCGGCCTCGACGGCGAGGGCAACATCGTCGCCTGGGACCAGGTCATCGTCGGCCAGTCGTTCATGAAAGGCTCCCCCTTCGAGGAGCACATGCTGAAGGACGGCGTCGACCAGACCATGGTCGAGGGGGCAAGCACGCTCCCCTACCAGGTCCCAAACCTGCGGGTGTCGGCTCATCTGGTCGAGGCCGGCGTGCCGACGCTGTGGTGGCGCTCGGTCGGCTCGACGCATACGGCCTACGCGACCGAGACCTTCCTCGATCAGCTTGCCGATGCTGCGGGCCTCGACCCGCTGGCGGTGCGCCGCAAGCTCCTCGCCAACGAGCCGCGCCATCTCGCCGTGCTCAATCGCGCCGCCGAAGCCGCCGACTGGGACACGCCGCTACCGCCGGGCAAGGCGCGGGGCATCGCCGTGCACAAGTCGTTCAACTCCTATGTCGCGCACGTCGTCGAGGTCTCGCTCGGCTCCGACGGCTTGCCGAAGGTGGAGCGCGTCGTGTGCGCGGCCGACTGCGGCATCGCCATCAACCCCGACGTGATCAAGGCCCAGCTGGAGGGCGGCATGGGCTACGGGCTGTCGGCCGCACTCTATGGTGCGATCGACCTGGAGAACGGCCGCGTCGCACAGTCGAACTTCGACGACTACCGCGTGCTCAGGATCAACGAGATGCCGCCGGTCGAGGTGTACATCGTCGAGTTCGAGCGAGAAGCCGACCGGGATCGGCGAGCCGGGCGTGCCGACCATTGCACCGGCCGTCGCCAACGCCTGGGCGAAGCTCACCGGCGAGCGCGTTTACGCCCTGCCCTTTGCACGCTCCGTGGGGAAAGTTTGAAAATCGGATCTTAAACCGATGCCTAAAAATGCTGCTTCTATCCCTTTGGCGAGCCGTTCGCCCAACTGCTAGATTGGAACCTACCCGGTTGAGCAGACGAATGAGATGAGGCGCCTATGGTCAATCTCACTGTGAACGGAAATAAGGTCTCCGTGTCGGCACCCGACGACATGCCGTTGCTGTGGGTGCTCCGCGACATCCTCGGCATGACAGGCACCAAGTTCGGATGCGGGATAGCCCAGTGCGGTGCCTGCACGGTCCACGTCGACGGCGAGCCGCGACGCTCGTGCGTAACCCCAATTACGGACGTCGCCGATGCGTCGGTGACGACGATCGAGGCGGTGGGAGAGACGCCCGAGGGCAAGGCCGTGCAGAAGGCCTGGCTCGACTTGGAGGTCGTCCAGTGCGGATACTGCCAGTCGGGGCAGATCATGTCCGCGGCGGCGCTGCTTTCCTACAACACCGCGCCCAGCGACACCGACATCGATCAGGCGATGGCCGGGAACATCTGCCGCTGCGGCACCTACGTGCGCATCCGCGACGCGATCAAGCACGCGGCGAATTCGCTCGGCGGGCAGGAGGAATGACCATGAACATTCTCCACCGCCACGCTCCAGATCTGTCGCGCAGATCCTTCCTCAAGGCCGGCGCAGCCGTCGGCGGAGGACTGATCATCGGCTGGGTGCCGGCAGCTTCCGCCGCCGAAGAAACGGCCGACGGTGTTTTCGCACCCAATGCCTTTGTGCGCATCGATCGCACGGGCAAGGTGACCGTCATCTCGCCATCGGTGGAGATGGGCCAGGGCACCTATACGGCGCTGCCGATGCTGGTTGCGGAGGAGCTCGATGTCGACATGAGCCAGGTCGGAGTCGACCATGCCCCACCGGACAACAAGCTTTACGCCAATTCCATAGCATTTAACGAGCAGATCACCGGTGGATCGACCGCAGTGCGCGCCTTCTTCAAGCCGATGCGCGAGGCGGGCGCCGCCGCACGGCAGATGCTGATCGCGGCAGCCGCGACGAAGCTCGGTGTCGCTGCGGACGAATTGACCACCGAATCCGGCGAGGTCGTGCACGCCAGATCCAGTCAGCGCGTGGGCTACGGAGCACTGGCGGACGCAGCAGCGAAGCTGCCCGTGCCGACAAACGTCGCGCTCAAGGAGCCGAGCCAGTTCCGCATCATCGGCACGCCGGCGAAGCGGCTCGACGTCGCCGGCAAGGTCGATGGCACCGCCGTCTATGGCATCGACGTCAAGGTGCCGGGCATGAAGATAGCCGCGCTGGCAACATCGCCGGTCTTCGGCGGCAAGCTGGTATCAGTAGACGAGGCCGCGGCACTGGCCATCCCCGGCGTGCACCAAGTGGCAAAGCTCGACGACGCCGTCGCCGTCATTGCCGATCACTATTGGGCCGCAAAAACGGGTCTGGAGGCCGCCAAGCCCAAGTTCGATGCCGGCCCGAATGCGAACCTCTCGACGGCTGATGTCGTGGCTGCGCTGGCAAAGGCCTCCGAGCGCGAAGGCGCCGTGGGCCAGTCGATCGGCGATGCGTCAGGGGCGCTGGACAAGGCGGCGACCAAAGTCGAAAGCATCTACGAGAACCCGTTTCTCGCGCACACCACCATGGAGCCGATCAACTGCACCGTGCACGTGAGGCCGGATGGCTGCGATATCTGGGTCGGCACGCAGGTTCCCACACGTGCGCAGAGCGCGGTGGCGGACGCGCTCGGCCTGAAGCCGGAACAGGTGCGCGTTCATAATCATTTGCTGGGTGGCGGCTTCGGACGGCGCCTGGAGCACGAGTTTATCGTGCAGGCCGCGCGTTTCGCCCAGCAGTCCAAGGATCCGATCAAGATCGTCTGGAGCCGCGAGGAGGACGTCCAGCACGACATGTACCGGCCATACTACTACGATCGCATCAGCGCCGGACTCGACGAGCAGGGGAAGATCGTCGCCTGGAAGCATCGCATCGTCGGCTCGTCGATCGTCGCGCGCTTTGCGCCGCCGGCGTTCAAGAATGATCTCGATTTCGATGCCGTCGACGGTTCCATCGACCTCGTCTACGACATTCCCAACTTCTACGTCGATTATGTGCGCGAGGAGCCGCCCGGCATTCCGACCGCCTTCTGGCGGGGCGTCGGGCCGACGCGCTCCGGCTACGTCGTCGAGAGCTTCATCGACGAGCTGGCCGCCGCCGCCAAGCAGGATCCCGTCGCCTTCCGGCGGGCGCTTCTCGGCAAGTCGCCAAGAGCCATGCACGTGATGGAGCGCGCCGCCGAGCTCGCCGGATGGGGCACGCCGCTTCCTACCGGCAAGGGCCGCGGCATCTCGGTCATGCACGCCATGGCGAGCTACCTCGCCCAGGTCGCCGAGGTGACCGTTGCCGACAACGGCGAGGTGCATGTCGACCGGGTCGTCTGCGTCATCGACACAGGCCTGGTCGTCAATCCCGACACCGTCGTCGCGCAAATGCAGAGCGGCATCATTTTCGGCATCACGGCGGTGCTCTGGGGTGAGATCACGCTCAAGGACGGGCGCGTCGAGCAATCGAACTTCGACGACTACCGCATGCTGCGCATCAACGAGGCGCCGAAAATCGAGGTCGAGGTGGTCAAGAGCGGAGAGGATCCCGGCGGCATCGGCGAGCCCGGCACCTGCGCCTTGGCGCCCGCGGTGCTCAACGCCGTCTATGACGCAACGGGCGTGCGGCTGCGCAAGCTGCCGATCAAGCCCGAACTGTTGACGTCCACCCCAGGAGCGCCGCGTGGCTAAAAGCGCGCTCGGTCGGCAAGGTTTGAGGAGGCACGCATGAAGGCATTTCTGGTATGGCTCGCCGGCGCGCTGATGATCGTCGCCACCGGCATTGCCGTATCTGCGCGCGCGCCCGAGCCCGCTCAGGTGCTGAAGCCCGTATCGGCCTTTGCCGGCATCGCCGACAAGCAGGAGCGCTCCGTCGCCCTGTTCAACGAGGCGGGCAAGGTGATCCAGTCGCCACGCTGCGTGAACTGCCACCCGGCCGGCGATCGGCCACACCAAGGCGACGACAGCCACCTGCATCAGCCCCTCGTCGTGCGCGGCATCGACGGCTTCGGTGCCGTCGGCATGCGCTGCACCACCTGCCATGGGCCGGCGAACTTCGATCCCGGCGGCGTTCCCGGCAATCCGAAGTGGCATCTGGCACCGCTGGAGATGGCGTGGGTCGGCAAGTCGCTGGGCGAGATCTGCACGCAAATCAAAGATAAGGATCGCAACGGCGGCATGAGCATGGACGAGCTCGTCCATCATATGGCCGAGGACGATCTCGTGGGCTGGGGCTGGCACCCCGGTGTCGGCCGCACGCCGGCTCCGGGAACGCAGAAAGAGTTCGGCGCGCTCATCAAGGCCTGGGTGGACAGCGGCGCCGCCTGTCCGGCCTCCTAATGGCCCGCATCGCAAGGAAGACGTGAGATGAACGTCGTCGTCACCAAAGACCCGAAGTCGTCGGCAACGCAGGCGGGCGATCCCATCGAGGTCGCACGCAAATGGATCGACGAGCACGGCAAGGTCGCGCTGGCGACCGTCGTCTCGACCTGGGGCTCGGCGCCGGTGCCGGTCGGCGGCCAGCTCGTCGTCGGCCCCGACGACCGCTTTCAGGGCTCGGTCTCCGGCGGCTGCGTCGAAGCCGACGTGATCGCCGAGGCCGCCGACGTCATGGCCGGCGGACGCCCGCAGCTTCTGGAGTTCGGCGTCGCGGAGGAGACGGCCTGGCGCGCCGGGCTGCCGTGCGGCGGCACCATCAAGGTTCTGCTGGAGCCGCTCGCGCGGGCTCGCGATGCCGGCTATCTCGACCAGGTTCTGGCGGCGCGGCGGAAACGGACGCCGCTTGCCGTGATGACCAACGTCGTGACCGGAACGCGGCACGTGTTCGCACCCGATACGGCCCCACCCCCCGAGGCGGCCGAGTGTCTCAAGAGCGGCGACAGCCGCCTGCTCGACCTGCCCGAAGGGAGCATCTTCGTGCAGGCGCTGCTGCCGACCGTGCGCGTGGTCATCGCCGGCGGCACCAATATCGGACAGGTGCTCGCCGGCCTCGCCCGCCAGGTCGGCTACGACGTGATCGTCGTCGATCCGCGCGCAGCGTTCGTGACCGAGGAGCGCTTCGGCGATACCAGCGCCCGCGCCGAATGGCCCGAGGTCTCGCTCGCCACCCTGGGGCTCGACGCACGCACGGCGGTGGTGGCCCTCACCCACGCCGCCCATATCGACGACGAGGCGCTGCGCGCTGCGTTGCGGTCCGACTGCCTCTATATCGGCGCGCTCGGCTCCAAGCGGACGCACGCCAAGCGGCTGGAGCGGCTCAGCGCCGCCGGCTTCGACGCCGAGGCGCTGGCGCGCATCCATGCCCCCATCGGGCTTGCCATCGGCGCCAAAGGACCTGCTGAGATCGCGGTGTCGATCTTGGGCGAGATCATCAAGATCGCGCGCGGAGCGGTGTGATGGCCGACCTTGCCGCGCTTGTGCTGGCGGCCGGCGCCTCGCAGCGATTTGGCACCTCCAACAAGCTGCTGGCGGAGGTCGGGGGACGCCCGCTCGTGCGCGGCGTGGTGGAGGAGATCTTAGCAAGCGGCGTCGCCGACGTGACCGTCGTCACCGGCTGTGAAGCACCGCTGATCGAGGACGCGCTCGCGGGCCTGCAGGTCGCCTACGTCCACAACGCCGGCTGGGAGACGGGCATGGGCGCGTCGATCGCGTGCGGGGTGGCGGCACTGGACCGCCGCTACGCGGGCGCCTTCATCGTGCCGGCGGACATGCCGTTCCTGAAGGCTGGCCTTTTTCGCGACCTTGCGCGCGCGTTCCAGTCACGCCAGGCGCACATGATCGTCTATCCGGCGCTGACCGACGGCGCACAGCGCAACCCCGTTCTTTGGCCGCAGCGGTTTTTCTCCGCGCTCGCGGGTCTGCAGGGGCCGCAGGGCGGGCGCGCGCTCCTGCAAAGTCTCAAGGCCGAATGCGTGGCCGAGACGGTCGACGATCCCCGCCTTTTTGCCGACATCGACACACAAGCCGAGCTGAGCGCCGCGCAACAGACCTAGCTCCTGAAATGAAAACGCCGCACGACAAAGGTGGACCCCGAAAGGTCCACCAAGGTCGATGCGGCAGGGACCGCAGATAGCGGCCGGGGAGGTCGTGAAGGTAGAGCTCAAAGCCCGCGGGATCCCCGCCTAAGGCGGCGGGTGGCTGAGTGTTCGGATCCCGCGGGCTGTTTGTGTCATCGAGACAGAAAGCCGATCTCTTGGGAGAACGTTCGGCTTAGTCCTCGATGTCCTTCTGCTCCTCGGTCGGGATGGACTCGCCACCCTTCATGCTCGGCTCCTTGACGTCCGGGCCGGGCGAGTTGCCGAGCTGCATGCGCTCCTGATCTTCGATGGGAAGATCGGGGCCCTTCGAGGCACCCGGATCGACGTCCGGCTGCGACGAGTCATTGAGCTGATCCTGCTCTTCCTGCACGATGGGATCTTCGGCATAGGCAACGGGCGCCATGGCGAACAGTGCCAGCGCGCTCGAGGCCGCGAGAACCGAGAGGGTCTTCTTGGTCGACATGATTTCTCAACTCCACAAATATCAAATTGTCACGATCTCACCTTCGACCGCTGAAGACACAGCATCTCGAATGTGCCACCGTCCGACGCCCGAAATTTAGGCGTAAAATTCCTAAGGTTCCGCTCGCCTAAATCCGACAATTGCAGTGAAAAGGGGATGTATTGACGCTTCGCCAGGTGCGGCGGGATAGACACCGTTCAAGCCGCCAGGAACGCGGCGCAGAAACGTGACGGGGCCGGACGTGATGTCCGACCCCGCCGTTTCCTCCCGCCGTGTCGGCCTCGTTGTTATGCGATCTCCGGACGGAAGGCGCCCGGCGGAATGTTCCCCTCCACATAGGCATGCTGAAGCGCGTCGAGCTGCGCCCACAGCACGTTGCACTTGAAGCGCACCGCGGCGACGCATGCCTCCTGCTCCTCGCGGCTCTTGGCATTTTTCTTGACGTACTCCAGCGCAAACGTGGCATCGCGCGGGGCTTGGGCGAGGCGGCGCTTGAAGTAGGCCAGCACGTCGTCGGAGATGAAATCGTAGTTCTCCAGCATGCCGGCGATGCGCTCGCGATGGATCGAAGGCGCGAACAGCTCGGTGAGCGATGACGCGATGGCGGCGGTCAACGGCTGCTCGCGCACGAAATGCACGTAGGCCTCGACCGCAAAACGGGTTGCCGGCAGCGCCCCTTGCATTGAGGTTACAGCGTCGCGGTCGAGCCCGAGCCCATCGGTGAGGACGAGCCAGCGTTCGATGCCGCCGGGCTCATCGGGAGGCAATCCGTCGTGGTCGTGCACGCGGTGCAGCCATTCGCGCCTGAGCTCGCGGTCGTGCACGCGGCTGATCAGGGCGGCATCCTTGCGCGGCACCGCCTCCTGGTAGCAGTAACGGTTGAGCGCCCACGCCTGCACCTGGCCTTTGGTCAGCTTGCCGCCGTGCAGAAGCTTATGAAACGGGTGCTTGTCGTGGTAGCGCTCGGCGCCGACGGCGCGGATGGCAGCCTCGAACGCGTCGAGGCTCATGGGGGCGCTGACCGCCACGTTGGCGAAACGGCGTTCGCTCATCTCAGGCTTTCCTCCTATCGGGGCCAGTCTCGTATCCGGGCCGGCTCGTGTTTCATATGCATGAGGCTCGCCACGCATGCGCGGCCCACCGCAGAGCGATGGTGGGCACGGCACCTCGCGCTGCCTTGATGCGTCTCAAGCGCGACTGCGACGGCTGGTCGCAAAGCGGATGCCGGCCCCAATCCGGCGTGATGGCCGGAGTCCCTGAAAAGCTTGATTGCCGGCGCTGCGGCACAGCGTGGGCTCGCGCGGGCCTCACCAAGTCTTGAAGGCGGCCGCCGGGGGCTTTGAGCGGGCGCGAAACACACCCTTTGCGATCGCCAGGCTTCCGAGCGGCTCACAACGCCTTATATTGATCAGACCCGCCAGGGCTGCCTGGCGCGGGTAGCATTGTCGCCGGCCTGTTTCGGCTTATAAGTGCCTCTAGCAACAGGCCCAATCCTTGAAAACGAAGCGTAAAGCACCGCCCATGGACCAGATCGTTCGCCCCAGCCGCTCGGAAGTCGAGGCGGCCTTCCGCACCATCATCCGCTGGACCGGCGATGACCCCGACCGGGACGGCCTGCGGGAAACGCCTTCGCGGGTCGCGCGCGCCTTCGAGGAGTATTTCAGCGGCTACGGCGAGGATCCGGAAGCAATCCTGTCCAAGACCTTCACGGAGACCGAAGGCTACGACGAGATGATCGCGCTACGCGGCATCCGCTTCGTCAGCCACTGCGAGCATCACATCGCCCCGATCGTCGGCCGCGCCTGGATAGCCTACATCCCCAACGGGCGCGTGGTCGGCATCTCCAAGCTCGCGCGCATCGTCGACATCTACGCCAAGCGCCTTCAGATTCAGGAGAAGATGACGGCGCAGATCGCCAACGCGATCGAAACGGTGCTGCAGCCGCAGGGCGTCGGCGTGGTCCTGAAGGCCGAGCACAACTGCATGACGGCCCGCGGCATCATGAAACCCGGCACCGATCTGGTCACCAGCCGCATGCTCGGCGTGTTCCGCGACAGCGCGATCACGCGCCAGGAATTCATGTCGATGGTGGATTGAGCGCCACGCTGCGGCCAACCCGCAGCGGCGGTGGAATCCGCTGTGAAGGAAATGCGGAGCTCTACTCCGCGACAACGCCCGTCTGCTACAGGCCCTGAGCGGACCCGGTCAGCGCTCGGAGAACGCCGCGTCCATCCCACGGAAGACCGGCTTCAGCACGTACCTCAGCAGCGACTTGCTTCCCGAGATTATGTCGGCATCGACGGTCATGCCGGGCTGCAGGCGCGAGTAGGGCGTGAACGCGGCCGAGCCTTTCGGATCGAGCTGGATTACCGCCTTGTAGAAGAGCTGATGATCCGCAGTCTCGAAAGTCGTGGGCGAGATTGATTGAACCTCGCCTTTGAGCTTCCCGTACTTGGTGAAGTCGAATGCGCTCACTTTGATCTCGGCCTTGTCCCCAACCTTCACGTCGGCGATGTCCTCCGGCTTGATGCGAACCTCGGCCACGAGGTCGCTGCCGACCGGCACGACGCGCAGGATGCTTTCGCCCGGCGGCACGACCTCGCCCGGCGAGCGCTGGATCAGGTTCTGCACCCGGCCCCGGATCGGCGAGCGCACCACCAGGCGACTGACCCGGTCGGCCTGTTTTCTGATCGCCTCTTGCACCTCCGCCAGATCGCTCGATGCCTTTGCCCGCTCCTCACTCCAGAGCTTGCGCGCCTGTGCTTCTGCCTCCCCCAGCGCTGCCTCCGCTTCGGGAAGGGCCTCCTTCGCCATCGCCAGCTTGCGCTCGCTTTCGCGCAGCTGGATGCGGGCCTGCTCGTAGAGGGTCTCCACCTCCAGCACCTGCTTCCTCGACATGGCGCCTTCCGCGAACAGCGTCTGCCGCCCTTCGAGGCGCTCCTTCTGCATGTCCGCGAGCCTGGTCTGCATGGGGATCTCCGTTTGCAGCCCAGCAATCTCCGCCTTTCGCTGCGCGATGCGTGTGAGCAGAACGTCGCGCTCCTTCGCGCGCTGGCGCAGGCGCGACTGGTACACCTGCTCGTTGTCGGCAAGGAGATCGGCGCTGATCGCGCCCAGCGAGCGGGTATCGAGTTTGCGATTGGCGAGCAGCGCCTGCGCCCGCGCCTTTTGCAGCGTGAGGTTATCGGCGCGCGCGCGCAGCGCGGCAAGGTCCGCCTCCGTGCCGATCGGGTGCAGCTTCAGCAACGACTGCCCCTTCTCGACCAATTGTCCCTCGCTTACGAGAATGCGGTCGACGATGCCGCCCTCGAGGTGCTGCACTGGGCGCACCTCAAACAAGGGCACGAGCTGGCCGTGCGCGACCGAGTGCTCCCTGATCGGTGCTATGGCGGCCCAAAGCAACGCGGCGACGACAAGGATGACGACAATGCGCATCGACTTGCGGCGCGTGCGAACGGCGGCCGGATCCTCGAACTCGATCGGTGTGGTCAGCCAATCAGGAGTCTCGGCTGGGGCCACCGTGGTGGCGCTTGTCCTAAACATCAAATCTCTTCTCGGCGGGAGCTGGGAGAGGTTGGAGCAAGCAGACGCGCCCATCTTGTCAGGCGGCGTTTGATTGGACGCTCCCCATGATTTTCGGGACGATAACCTCGGGCTTGCCGCTGGCAACGACAACGCCTGCGCTCATCACCAGGACGCGGTCGGCGATGCGCATGTGACTGGGCTGCGCAGTAACGAATAGCACGGTCGTGCTGCCCCTCAGCGCGTTCAGCTGGGCGGTCAGAGCCTGATCGCCGGCCGGATCGAGGCCGTTGTGCGAATTATCGAGGAGGAGGATCGACGACTTCTTTACAAACGCGCGAGCGAGCGAGAGGCGGCACAACAGTCCCTGCGAGAGCGATCGGGCCGCGGTGCCGCTGATCCGTGTTTCGATGCCATCGGGCAGGCGAGGATCGGGCAAATGGATGTCTGCTGCCGCCAGCGCCTCCTCGATGTCGTGATCCGTTGCGTCCGGGAGCCCAAAACGAAGGTTTGCGGCTACGGTGCCGTTGAAGAACGTCGGCTGGTTGGGCGCATAGGCGATCGCCGCACGGATCTCCTCGGGATCGAGCTGGCGCATGTCGAAACCGCCGATGCGCACCGTGCCCATGTACTGCGGATAGAGACCGAGGAGGACCTTGAGCAGCGTGGATTTTCCACTACCGCTAGGGCCGGTAACGGCGATGATCTCGCCTGCCTTAATGTCGAGGTTTATGCCCTTTAGTTGCGGCTCCTGCTGGGCACCCATGCCGAGGTAGAGGCCGGACGTAAAGATGCTGCCTCGCAGGAGATGAAATACCATCGGAATCGCTTCATCGCGCTCCGCGCGCATGCGCATCAGGTCGTTGATCTGTCGGATGGTGGTCCGGAATTGCTGCAGGCGCGTCAGGTTGAGCGAGACAACCTGAACAGGCACCAGGATCCGCCATACGAGCATCATGGAGACGACCAGAGCGCCCAACGACATCGAGCCTTCCATCACGCGCAGTGCCCCGACGCCGAGTGTCACCACGCCGGCAAATGCAACCAGCGCACCGGTGATAACCTGCAGGGAGGAGCTCAGCTGCACATTTTGGAAGCGCGAACGTTCGTAGGTCGCCAGTCTGTTGGCGTAGCGCGAGAGCCATTCGGTCTCGGCCGCCGCGCTCCTTATGGTTTTGCGCCTGTCGGAGAGCTCGAGCAGTCTCCGGTCCGCCTTGAGCTTGTTGGCCCCCACCTTCGTAACCTGCGCGATGGAGATGGCTGCGCTGAGTGCTGCGATGGCAAAAGTTACGAGCGAGATTCCGAGTGGAACGAAGCCCAGGGAGCCCCCAATCACGAATAGCATCGCCACGAACAGGAGCGTGAACGGCAAATCGAGCAGCGCCGACGCGAGGCCTCCGGCAAAGATCTCGCGGCCGATCTCGAATTGACGGAAGCGCGCCAGCTGCGAGGACAGCGGTGCCCGCTCCGTAAGCGCGAGGGGAAGATTGAGGACAGAGGAAAGCGTGCGTATCTGCACGGCGCCGTCGAATCGGGTGGCGACATAGGCGATCGACCTGGACCTGATCTGGTAGAGGCGCAGCTCACAGGCTAGCCCGACGAGCGCGCCAGCCGCCAGAAATGCCAGTGTGTCCAGGGATCCCGTTGCGATGACGAGGTCATAGACGACGAGGACGTACAGCGAGAGCGCTATGCCTAGCATGCTGATCAGGGCAGATAGACCTGCAGCGCGCAAGAGCGGCCATCTGAGCGCGCGCAGAACTTGGCCGACATAGCCGTCGACGCCCCGCCCCGCAGGGGCCTCTTCATTGTCGATCCTCACCAGATAGACAGTGCCACTCAAAGCGCCGATGTCGGAGCTTTCCGTGCGTGTGGAGAGCTCATAAACGCGCAGCGCCCCCGTGGGCTTGGCGGAAATAAGATCAAAATTCGCTTCGCCATCGATCACGATGCACGGAAAATCCGTGGTCGATAGTGCGCCGACGTGCCGCGTGACCTTGATCAGGTTCACCCCCAGCCGGTCCAGCACCGTTCGCAGCATGGTGAAGGATGCAATCTGTTTCAGATGTGGCATGGCTTCAAACAGCCGGCGCTGTTCGCCGCGCCATCCGACCGCCTGCAAGATCTCGAGCAGCATTTGCTCGTACGGACCTGCACCTTCCGCCAGCCCTATCGAATGCTTCCCGGATTCGGAGGCGGCGGCGCGACGAATTGGGCCTGCAAATGAGAATTGCGTCCCTTCGCGTACGGGGGCGCTCTGCGGGTCGAAAAGGCGGGCGGCCCAAATCATGTGATGGCCTTCCCGGATCCTGCGGCCGATTGATCGATTGGCCTAACCTCGTCGAGTTGGACGAACTTGCCGTCGACTATCGTCATGATGCGGTCGGCAACTGCGGTGAGCAACGACAGGTTTGTGATCAGGATGGTCGTGACCTTGCCCTTGAGCGACAGGAGGCCCTGGGCCAGCATCGTATTGCCTCGGTAATCAAACGAGCTGTTGGCCTGATCGAGAATAAGCAGGCGCGGACGGCTCGCAATGGCCCGAGCCACCACGATGCGCTGCAGTAATGCCGGGGGTAATGGCTCGGTCGCCACCTCTCCGAGCCGGGTCTCGTAGCCTCGGGGCAGGCGATGGATGTCGTCCTCGAGGCCCATCTGGCGCGCGACCGCCCCGACCGAGTCGATACCTTCGCCGTCGCGGAACATGGTGAGATTGTCGAGCACGGTACCGCGCACGGAGGTGACGTTATGGTCGACGAATGCAAGGGTGCCGCAGACGCCGGTTCCAGCCAGCGCCGCCGGGATGTCATCGATAAATATCTCACCGCTTTGCGGTAGCAGCTGCCCCAACGCGAGCTGCGCCGTTGTGGATCTGCCGCTGCCGTTGCGGCCCGTGAGGGCGATGATCTCGCCCGGTGTCACCGACAGGTTGGCATCGGCGAGAACCGCAGTGGCCTGACCTTCATACCGGAAAGTGACGTTGTCGAAGGTGACGCGCGCCGGCAGCGGTGGCTCCACCGCCGAAGGCGGCTTGAAGCGGCTGCTCGAGGGCAGATCAAAAATGGGCTTTGCCGTCTCCTTGGCGACGATGACTGCATGGATTTCGTTCCATGCGGAGACGAGGCGCATCAGCGGTTGCATCAGGCGCCCTGAAAGCATGGTGCAGCACGCCAGGGCGCCGATCGTGATTTCGCCGTTGATTGTCAGGACGGCGCCGACCGTGACCGTCGTCAGCTGCGTCAAGGTCGAAGCCAGGAAACCAAGATTCCGCGCGTCGTCCGAGAGTCGTATGAGATTGTACGTGCAGCCGGATGCCTGCTCCGCCAGACGCTCGAACCGGCGCAAGATCTGCTGCTCCATCGCGAATGCCTTGACGGTGACAATCCCGGTGAGCGCCTCGACCAGGAAGTCGCGGATTTTGGCCTCCTCGATAGCGCGGCCCATCGTCGCCATCCTGAGCTTTCTGCCGCGCTCGAAGGCAGCAAACACAAACGGAATGAACAGAACGAGTGGGACTGTGGCGAGCACCGGGCTTATCGCAATGAGCAGCGCGAGAAAGATCAACGTGAAGGGCAGGTCGGCAAGCGAGAGAAGCGACGGGCTGAGCTTAAATTCCGACGCCGTGTTAACGGCCTGAAACCGCTGCATCCAATATGCGGCGGGCTCGTGGTCGACCAACTTTGCGGGTGCCAACGCGACGCGGGAGGCGGCATCGAGGTTGGTCCGCCATCCCTCCTTCATTGCGCTCCACGCGATCACCTGGCTGCGCGTGATGCGCAAGATCGCTTCGAAGACCAGCGCAGTGCATACGCAGAGTATGAGAAACAGCAGCGTCGAGGTGGCCGCGTTGGGGATGATCCGGTCGTAGACCTGGAGGATGGCCAGGGGCAGCGCGAGACCCAACAGATTGATGACAACTGAGGCCGCGATCACGTCTGCGGGCAGACTGTATAACGTGCGTGCGAGCAGCCTGAGGAATTCGAATGCGTCGTGAGCCACCGTGTAGCGGCGCCCCGATGGCAGAGAAGACTTTCCGGTGACCGATGGCCCTCGTAGATCGTTCAGATCGCATGTCGGATGGGCGGACGCCATTAGCGAGCCCTCAAATCACGCAACAAACATTTGCCGCCCCTTAATATATGAAAACTCCTAATTCACGCTTGCTCTTCTGTTCACAAATCGTCAGTCCTATGAATGATAACCGACCAACCCGAATTCGACCGAAACAACAGGGAAATTCCCATTTCATCAGGATTAGAAACGGATCCATTTCCACCTATTTTTTGAACGATTATACAGTGAACTGAGGAAATAATAATGGAGGTTAGATTTTCGTCGCCCGCGGATGCAGATAGCCGCGCAAGGTCGATGCCATGCCTACCGGAGCAGAAATGTCAGCGCTCGCCACCCCTCCGCCGGATGGGGATTTGGACGAGTTCTTGCGGTCGCTGCAGAAGTCGGGCGACTCTGCTCCGCCCGCGCCGCCAGCGGACCAGACGGGCTCATCGCTGTCGGACACGCATCAGGGACAATCGAGTCCGCCGACCATCAATGACGCCAATCAATTCGCTGCCACCACCCGGGAGGAAAGTCTCGAAGGCGGGACCAGCGGCGCCCCGAGCGATGCGGCGCATCACCTCGAGGTAATCCATCCAGGCGGCAATGACGCGCCGAGCCAGCAGACGCCGGTCGAGGACGTCATCAGCGCGCGCTCGCCGCCGCAACCCGCTCCCACAGACGATACGCACTTGGCCGCCACCGAGTCCGTTGTGAGCTACCCCAGCAGCAGCCCCGCAGCACTTGGCTTCGTAACTCGGGATCCCGGAACGTTCCAATTGGCTGCGAACACTACCCTCACGGCCGCGTCGGGCGGGGAGTTGACGACGGGGAGCATTGCCGAAGTCGTTGCCGGCGATGTTATCGCCGACGTTGCCGCCGACGCGACGGAACAGGTCGAAATACAGCCAATCCCTCCGACCGGCCTCACGGTCGAAGGCGGCTCCGTGCAGGAGAATGCCGCTGCCGGTACGGTCGCGGCAACGCTGGCGGCCATCGACCCGGATTCGACCACGGGCTTCACCTATTCGCTCACCTCCGACCCATCGGGCCTGTTCGAGGTCGTGGGAAATGAGATCCGGGTGAAGGCGGGGGCGAGTATCGACTACGAGAGCGCGGCCTCGCATCAGCTGAGCGTGACGGTGACCGATGCGAGCGGCCTCAGTCTCACCAATACGGTGACGATCACGGTCATCGACGAGAACGAGCCGCCGAGCGACCTCACGGTGGCGGGCGGGACGGTGCAGGAGAATGCGCCGGCCGGTACGGTCGTGGCCACTCTCGGGGCCGTAGACCCGGACGCCGGCTCGAGCTTCACATACTCGCTCGACGCTGACCCGTCGGGCTTGTTCGAGGTCGTGGGAAACGAGATCCGCGTGAAGGCGGGGGCGAGCCTCGACTACGAGACCGCGACCTCGCATGACCTGACCGTGACGGTGACGGATAACGGGGGCCTCAGCTACACCGCACCCGTGACCATCACGGTGACCGACCAATCGGGTTTGACCATCGTCGGCACACCTGGAAAGGACGTGCTGATCGGCACCGGCGAAGAAGATTCCATCTCAGGCCTCGGTGGAAGCGATATTCTCGACGGCGGGGCGGGCAACGATGTGCTCGACGGCGGCACCGGCAATGACACCATGAGCGGCGGCGCCGGCGACGATACCTATATCGTCAATGCGGCCGGTGACACGGTCACCGAGGCCGCAGACGAGGGCACCGACACGGTGCAGTCCAGCGTCGACTACACGCTCGGATCAAACGTCGAGAATCTGATCCTCACCGGCTCCGGCAACCGCAGCGGCACGGGCAACAGCCTCGACAACACGCTGACCGGAAACTCCGGCAACAACGTGCTCGACGGCGGCGCCGGCAACGACACGATGAGCGGCGGCGCCGGCAACGACACCTATGTCGTGGATGCGGCCGGCGATACGGTGACGGAGGCCGCGGGCGAAGGCACCGACACGGTGCAGTCCAGCGTCACCTACACACTCGGCTCAAACGTCGAGAACCTGACGCTGACAGGCTCCGGCAACATCAACGGTACCGGCAATTCCCTAGACAACGAGCTGATTGGCAATGCGGGCAACAACATGCTCGACGGCGGTGCCGGAAACGACGACATGAGCGGCGGCGCCGGCGACGATACCTATATCGTCGATGCGTCCGGCGACTCGGTGTCGGAGTCCTCCAACCAGGGCACCGACACGGTGCTGGCCAGCGTCAGCTTTGCACTCAGCAACAACGTCGAAAACTTGACGCTCACCGGCTCAGGCAACATCGATGCCACCGGCAACACGCTCGACAACACGCTCACCGGCAACGCCGGCAACAACGTGCTCGACGGCGGCAACGGCAACGACACGATGAGCGGCGGCGCCGGAGACGACACCTATATCGTCAATGCGGCCAGTGACACGGTCATCGAGGCCGCAGACGAGGGCACCGACACGGTGCAGGCCAGCGCCGACTACACGCTGGGCGCCAACATCGAGAACCTGACACTCACGGGCGGCAGCAGCATTGATGGCACCGGCAACGCCCTCGACAACACGCTGATCGGCAACTCCCGCAGCAACGTGCTCGACGGCGGCGCCGGAAACGACACGATGATCGGCGGCGACGGCAGCGATACCTATGTGGTGGATGCGGTCGGCGACACGGTGACCGAGGCCGCGAACGAGGGCACCGACACGGTGCAGGCCAGCGTCAGCTACACGCTCGGCACAACGTCGAGAACCTGATCCTGACCGGCACTGACGACATCGACGCTACCGGCAACAGCCTCGACAACACGCTCACCGGCAACTCCGGCAACAACATGCTCGACGGCGGTGCCGGTAACGATAAGATGAGCGGCGGCGCCGGAAACGACATCTATCTGGTGGATGCGGCGGGTGACAAAGTCACCGAGTCTCTCGGCCAAGGCACCGACACGGTGCAGTCCACCGTCAGCTTCACGCTGGGCTCGAACGTCGAGAACCTGACGCTGACCGGCTCGGGCAACATCGACGGGACCGGCAACGACCTCGACAACACGCTGATCGGCAACTCGGGCAACAACGTGCTCGACGGCGACAGCGGCAACAACACGATGATCGGCGGTGCCGGAGACGATACCTATATCGTCAACGCCGCCGGCGACACGGTGACCGAGGCCGCTGGCGAAGGCACCGATACGGTGCAGTCCAGCGTCAGCTACACGCTTGGCGCCAACGTCGAGAACCTTACACTCACGGGCAGCAGTACTGATGGCACCGGCAACGAGCTCGACAATACGCTGACCGGTAACTCCCACAGCAACGTGCTCGACGGCGGGGCCGGCAATGACGTGTTGGACGGCGGCGGCGGCAGCGACACCTTGAGCGGTGGGGCGGGCAACGACGTTCTAGACGGCGGCGGCGGCAACGACACCTTGAGCGGCGGTGCCGGCAACGATGTGCTGGACGGCGGCAGCGGCAAAGACACCATGAGCGGCGGCGGCGGCGACGACACCTACGTCGTCAACGCCGCCGGTGACACGGTCACCGAGGCCGCAGACGAGGGCACCGACACGGTGCAGTCCAGTGTCAATTACACGCTCGGCGCCAACGTGGAGAACCTGACGCTCACCGGCTCCGGCAACCGCAGCGGCACGGGTAACAGCCTCGACAACACGCTCATCGGAAACTCCGGAAACAATGCGCTCGACGGCGGTGCCGGCAACGACACGATAATCGGCGGTGACGGCAACGACACGATGACCGGTGGCGCCGGTGATGACCTGTTCGTCTATCTCAAGGGGCAAGGGTCCGACACCATCGACGGTGGCAGCGGCTGGGTGGATACGGTCCAGTTCGATCAATCGGCGGGGTCGCTGGAATTCGGCACGGATTGGACGGTCAATCTGACGTCGGGAAGCATCGAGAGCCAGAGCCCGAATGAGCTGGTTCTGTCCAACGACGCCGACGGCGTCATCAGCGTTTCCGACGGGTCGCAGATAACGGTCACCAACATCGAGCACATTCATTGGTGAGTGCGCGACCCTTTGGCCGTCCGCTCACGCTCGAACTCCCGACATTCACGTAAAAACTAATCCCCGCGTCTGCACCCGCGCTTACACTGCGTCCGCCCGTTCCAACGGCCAGGGGCGCAGACGTGCGCTGGCGGACTTGCGCGGAGCGGGCCGGCACACCGGGTGGGAGCCATAAGCTGCACCTGTGTCCATCCTGCCGCGTCATGGCGGAGCCATGCTTCGCATGGACGGCGAAAATCTCGGTGACGCTCCGGGGCGGGGATGCAATCCGGAGAATGGTGGCGGACAGCCCATGTGCCGAGTGGGGCGGCGAAGGCCGCATCCAATCTCGAACCAAAGTGAAGGGCCTAAGCCGCCCCGCTCCCTGGTTCTTTTCATACAAACCCTCGGGCAGCGATGCCGCGAGGCCGAGGCTTTTGCGCGGCGCCCACACCCCGTCATCCCGGGCGAGTGACCCTCGGACTTGATCCGGTGGGAACGAGACCCGGGATCCAGCATAAGGAGCGCCGCAGGCTCGTTGGATCTTGAAGCAAAGAAAGCAGTGTCTGCGACGACTCTCGCGCTGGATCCCGGATCGCCTCCGCAAGCTCCGGCGTCCGGGATGACGGGCAGTAAGGAGGCGGCGTCCGGACCTCCACGCAGAGTCAGACCCGACCCCGCACGAGCCACGAGGCCAAGGGCATGTGGCAATCAATCATCATCGGCGGCGATCTCCTCACCCGGCCCGCTGAGCGTGCCGTAGTCGACGCGCACCAGGTAGAGACCCGACGCCGGGGCGACGGGCCCACACGCAGACCGATCGCATGCTGCGAGCGCCGCGGCAAGATCGCGCGCCGTCCACTTGCCGTCGCCGACGAGCTTCAGGCTGCCCACCATGGAGCGCACCTGATTGTGCAGGAACGAACGCGCGGACGCTTCCACGATGATCTCCTCCCCGCGTCGCGTCACGTCGAGCCGGTCGAGCGTCCGCAGCGGCGAGTTCGCCTGGCATTGGGCGGCACGAAACGTCGTGAAGTCGTGGCGTCCCAGAAGGCCGGACGCTGCCGCCGCCATGGCGTCGGCATCGAGCGCGATGGGCAGCCACCAGACGCGGTTGCGATCGAGCGCGGGCGGCGCACGGCGCGACAGGATGCGATAGCGGTAGTGGCGCGCGGTGGCGCTGTAGCGCGCATCGAAATCGTGGGCGGCCAGCTCGCAATCGAGCACCACGACCGGCGCCGGCTTCAAGTGAAAGTTGAGCGCCTCGCGCACCTTGAAGGGCTCCCAGCTTTTCTCCAGATCGAAGTGCGCGACCTGCCCGAGCGCGTGAACGCCGGAGTCCGTGCGCCCCGCCCCGCGCACGGCCGCCGCCTCGCCGGAGAATTTGCGCAGCGCGTCCTCCAGCGCACCCTGCACCGACTCGCCCTGCGCCTGGCGCTGCCAGCCGAGGAACGGCGTGCCGTCATATTCGACGATGATGCGATAGCGGGGCATGGCGGCTCGATGGACCGGACGCGAGGGCCCCCATCCCTAAAGCAGGATCGAGCGCGAGGGAAATATCGGGCGGCGCCCCTAACGGCCGACCGCGATGGCCTGGTTCACGATGCGTTGCGCGTCGGCGCCGAGCACCAGAGTTGTTGCGCCGTCCGGATTGACGATCAGGTGGGTCGTCGGCGGGACGGGACGATAGACGCGCACGCCGTGCTCGATGGTGACGGTCGCGCCGTAGACGGGCTGCGTCTCGATGCGGGTGGTATGGGCCTCTTCACCCCAAGCCGGTTGCATCACCACGACAAGCGCGCCGAAGGCACACACAGCACTGAGAAGACGCATTGGAACACTCCACCCGAGACGCTTAGGACGTTGGCTAACAACACCTTAACGGCCAAGCGGCCCTCCGGGCAACGGCTGAGCCCCCCGCGCCTAGCCGGCGCCGGCAGCCTGCAGCCGGGTGCCCGGCGGCAACGGGAAGCCGCGCAGCAGGTCTCCCGCCGCCATGGGCCTCTTGCCGGGGCGCTGCAGCTCGACGAGCCGCACCGCACCGTCGCCGCACGCCACCGTCAGGCGGTCGTCCACCACCTCGCCCGGGCGCCCGCGCCCCTCGGCCAGCTCCGTACGCAAGACCTTGATGCGCTCGCGGCGGCGCCCCTCCCCCACCTCGAACCAGGCGCCTGGGAACGGCGACAGGCCACGCACGCGGTTGTGCACCTCGCGTGCTGGCCGCGTGAAATCGATGCGCCCCTCCGCCTTGTCGATCTTGGTCGCATAGGTGACGCCCTCGGCATCCTGCGGGACGCAGTCGAGCGAGCCGCGCTCCAGCGCGCCCAGCGCCCGCACCATCAAGCTGGCGCCGCGTGCCGCCAGGATGTCGTGCAGCTCGCCTGCGGTCATGTCGGAACCGATGGCGACCGGCTCGGCGAGGCAGACGGGGCCGGTATCGAGCCCTTTCTCCATGCGCATGACGGCGGCGGCGGTGTCCGCGTCCCCGGCCATGATGGCGCGTTGGATGGGCGCGGCTCCGCGCCAGCGGGGCAGCTTGGAGGCGTGCAGGTTGAAGCAGCCGAGCCGCGGAGCGTCGAGAACTGGCAAAGGAAGCAGAAGCCCGTAGGCAACGACCACGGCTGCATCCGCCTCCAGATCTGCAAAAGCCTGCTGCTCGGCGGCGCCCTTGAGCGTCTTGGGCGTGCGCACCTCGATGCCGACGCTTTCGGCGAAGCGCTGCACCGGCGACGTCTGCTCGGACATGCCGCGACCGGCCGGCCGGGCGGGCTGCGCATAGGCGGCGACGACCTGATGGCCGGCGCCCAGGATCTCGGCCAGCGTCGGCACGGAGAAGTCGGGCGTGCCCATGAAGACGATGCGCAGCGTCATCGGGTCTCCCGATTGCGAGGTGAGGACGGGACGCTACAGAACGTCGGCGGAACGCGCTTGTTTCTTGAACTTGCGCACCACCATGTCGCGCTTCAGGGACGAGAGAAAGTCGATAATCAGCTTGCCGTCCAGGTGATTGATCTCGTGCTGGAGTGCGGTCGCCAACAGCCCGTCTGCCGTGAGCTCCTGCAGGCGCTCCCGCGCGGTCGATATAGCGCACGGTCAGCGACGACGGGCGCTCGATCTCCACGCGCACGTCGGGGATCGACAGACACCCCTCCTCGTGCAGCCGTGTCTCCGGCCCGAGGCTGACGATCTCTGGGTTGACCAGGCACAGCGGAGCCGGCGTCTCGTCGTCTTCAGCCACGTCGACGACGAGCAAGCGGCGCGGGATTCCCACCTGAATGGCGGCCAGCCCCACGCCCGGGGCCGCGTACATGGTCTCGAGCATGTCGTCCATCAGCGTGCGCAGCTCGTCGTCCACGCGCTCTATCGGCGCGGATACCTTGCGCAGGACGGGATCGGGCAGCAGGATGATGGGGTGCGTCGCCATAAGCGTGAGATAGGAAAGTCGAGCTTTGGGGTCAATCGGCTAGCCGCGCTCCGCCACCCGAACACCCGCAGCACCGCCATGACAAGAGGCCCCGGAGACCTTTCCTGTGCACGCACGGAAGGCTCCGGGGCCAGATGGCTCCCTGCTTGCGGCGAGAGGCGAGCCTCCCCGTACGGACCGCGCGCAAGGCTACTCGTTTGTTCTGTTAATCAGGTTGGGGCGCCGGCTCACTACCGCCTGCGTCCGGGTCTTGGTCCATGCCTGAAGAGTCGCCGGCACCATCGTCCGTGCCCGGATCCGGCGCCATATCACCCGTGTCGGCGCTAT
The DNA here is from genome assembly GCA_963776675.1 of uncultured Alphaproteobacteria bacterium. Taxonomy (GTDB): domain Bacteria; phylum Pseudomonadota; class Alphaproteobacteria; order Rhizobiales; family Hyphomicrobiaceae; genus Hyphomicrobium_A. Next base: position 29,098 of record CAVZNR010000036.1, read on the forward strand.
CGGGATCGGCGGGCACGTCCATCGTCGCGCCGTCATCGGTGGCCGGCGTATCGTCGGCGGCCAAGACCGGGGCGACGGGTGCGAAGGCCAGCAGGCTGGTAGCTGCCAAAGCCAGCAAGAGTTTCTTTGTCGTCATGATTTTTAGTCTCCATAGGCATTGTGGCTCCCCCGGAGTGATCTCGGGGGCGGCAATCCCAACCGTGCGGATATCCCGCCCGGCTGTAGAGCCGACGGGATCAGCTGCTCAGAAAATAGCGGATTTGAGGCGGAGTTTTCCTTCAGTAATTATACGCTAGAAACGTGATCGTGCGGCAACGCGGCGAGCCGGACCGGCCCCGGAAACGGGCGCCGTTCGACCTCGGCCGATGGGCGCAGGCCTGGCTGCCGCGCGGCGGCAAAACCGCTAAAGAGTAGAGGCGGGGCCTCGGTCCCAAGACAGAAAGCGCACGTGTCCCGTGCATCGGATGCCGTCACCGCTGATCCTTGGCTGGCAGGAGTGGGTCGCCCTGCCGGAGCTCGGCTTGGCTGCGCTGAAGGCCAAGATCGATACCGGTGCCAAGACCTCGGCCCTGCACACCCATCGGATCGAGCCGTTCGGAACCACAAAGCGACCAATGGTGCGCTTCACCGTGCACCCGGACCCCGAGTGTCCGGAGCTTGAGATTGGCGCCACCGCCGCCGTCATCGATCAGCGCGAGGTGATGAGCTCGAACGGCGAGCGCCAGCTCCGCTATGTCATCGCGACACGCGTGCAGATCGGCGCGCACAACTGGCCGATCGAGTTGACGCTGACCAACCGCGAGAGGATGTCCTATCGCATGCTGGTCGGACGCCAGGCCATTCGCCCCAACGTGCTCGTCGATCCCGATGCCTCGTTCCGACAGCCGCGGCTCAGCTATACGCTCTACGGCGGCTAGCGCGCGCTTTGAATGCGTGGTCTTAGTCGAGCGCGAGCGCGCTCAGCAACGCGCTGTTGACGCCCCCGACGGCGCAGAAGCGCTCCGCCTTGGTGCGACTGGCGCGTGCAATCGGCACGATGAGGTCGGGGCGCTTCAAAAAGCTCTCCATGGCGGCCGCGAGCGCGTGTGGATCGCGCGGCGCGACGAGACAGCCGTTGACGCGCTCGTCAACGGTGTCGCGACAGCCCGCCACGTTCGTCGCAATGATGGGACGCCCGGCCGCCATGGCCTGCAGTATCGGTTGCGGCATGCTCTCGGCGTGCGAGGGATAGACGAAGACGTGGCAGCGATCGAGCAGCGCCGGCACATCATCAGCGGCTCCCAGATACTCGACCGCGGAGCCGAGATCGGAAAGGACTTCGGGCCGCAGGCCGGACGAGCCCTCGCCGGGCGCGCCCGCGAGCAGGAAGCGCGTATTGGGTGCCCGCGCGCGCAGCTCCTCGGCGGCCTGGCAATACTCAATGACACCTTTGCGCTTGTCGAGGCGGGCCATCATCAGGAACACGAGCCCGTTGCCGAACGGCGGCAACGGCAGCAGCGCGTGGGATTTGAGGTCGATACCGGCGCCGGGCACAACGGTTGTCGACAAGTTGGGCGGCAGCAGCGCGAGACGCTCCATCAGCGCGATGTCATCGCGGTTATGGAACACGGCCGCGTCGGCCGCCCGCAAGGCTTGCGCGTAGCGCCATGCCGGCATCTCGTCGGGCGCGAGCTCGCCGGCGAACCGATATTGCGGCAACGCGCCGAAAAGGAGCACGACGCGCTCTACGCCCGCCGCCTTGGCGGCGAGCGCGGCATAGATCATCGACCGCGCCCCGCACCCCAGCACCACGTGCGGGCCCCAGTCGGCGAGGATCGCCTTCAAGGCGCTGATCGCCTTCCAGTCGGAGAACAGCTTCAGCGCATGCGGCTCGGCGGCAAAGGGTGCGCGCTCCGCCCCGATCTCGTCGAGCGCGCCGGCATCGGCGTCGGTGAACTCCGGCGCGACCGCGAGGATGCGGTGGCGGCGGGCGGCGATCTCGCCGAGAAGAAGGCCTTCCCTCTCGCGCATGCTGACGCCGGACGGAGCGATGATCGCGACCCGCCGTGCAGCGGTCAGCGGAGCGGCGGCTGGCATCGCCATGTCAGTGCAACGTCCGCGAGGTCGGAGCCCAGGATTTCAGCGCGACATCCTCGCCCTGCGCGACCGGCCGCGGCCCGACCTGATAGCCTTCGACGGTGCGCATGAGAACAGCCTGCAACGTTTCGACGTCACGCATCGTCATTGCCGCCTTGAGCAGCTCCAGCTCCCGTTCGAGCTGCTCGGCGGGGAGGTAAGGCTCGTCCGAGCGCATGATGCGCGGATGCTCCGTCACTGTGGTGTTGGCACCGATCAGAAGCTCCTCGTAGAGCTTTTCGCCAGGCCTGAGACCCGTGTAGGTGATGGCGATATCGCCATCGGGATTCTCAGGGCCTTTGACGTCGAGGCCGGTGAGCCGGATCATCAGGCGTGCCAGATCGTCGATACGTACGGGCTCGCCCATGTCGAGCACGAACACGTCGCCGCCCTTGGCCATGGCCCCCGCCTGGATCACCAGCTCGGCGGCCTCCGGGATCGACATGAAATAGCGGATGATCTCGGGGTGGGTGACGGTGACGGGGCCGCCCGCCTTGATCTGGCGGCGGAACTTCTGGACGACCGAGCCGGAGCTGTCGAGGACGTTGCCGAACCGGACCATGGTGAAGACGGTAGGGCCTCCGCCGGCAGCGGCCGCCTGCAGGATCATCTCGGCGAGCCGCTTGCTGGCCCCCATGACGTTGGTGGGGCGCACAGCCTTGTCGGTGGAGATGAGTACCACCAGCTCCACGCCCTCGGCTTTGGCGGCGTCCGCGAGGACGGCGACGCCGAAGGTGTTGTTCCACAGACCGCAAATGGGGTTCTGCTCGACGATCGGCACGTGCTTGTAGGCCGCCGCGTGATAGATCACCTCGATCCCGTACTGAGCGATGGTCTCGCGCACCGACACGGCATCGAGCACGGAACCTAGCACGCCGACGATCTCGGGCTGAGGAACCGTTGCGTCGGGCGCGTTGACGATCTCCAGCACCTCGCGCTCGATCTCGTAGAGACGCGGCCTCCGACAAATCGAACAGAACGATGCGCCGGGGGTGCTCCTTCAGGAGCTGGCGCACCAGCTCCGAGCCGACCGAGCCGCCCGCTCCCGTCACCAGAATGGACTTGTTGTGCGTCTTGCGCGCGATGAGCTCGACGTCAGGCGGCACCTTCTCGCGGCCGAGGAGATCGTGCACCTCCAGCGAGCGCAGATCGGAGACGCGGATGCGCCCGGACGTGACGTCGTCGACCGCCGGCAGGATCTTGACCTCGACGGGATGCGTCTGCAGCTCCTTGAGCAGGCGCCGTCGCTCGCGCTGTCGCCCCTCGGGAAGCGCAACCAGCACCTCGCGCACCTTGTGGCGCTCGATCAGGTCTCCGAACCTGTCCGGGTTGTGGACTTTGACGCCGGAGATGTACTGACGCCAGAGCGAGGGATCGGTATCGATGAAAGCCACCGCGTCGCGCTCGTAGCCGCGACGCAGCGCGGCGAGCAGCTGCACGCCGATGCGGCCCGCGCCGAAGATGATGACGGGCTTGCGCTCTATGTTGACGGGAAGCTCAGCGAGGCGGATGCCGGCGCCTTCCAGGAACATGGCGGCGGCCTCGCGGCTCGCCATGATGAGGAGCGTTGCCAAGATGCCGAAGCCCAGCACGGCGGAGCGTGGAATGCCGTTCTGGCCGAACATGAACACCAGCATCGACCACATCAAAACCGACAGCCAGATGCAGCCGATGAGCCGCGTATGGCCGCGGTAGCCGAGATAGCGTGTGACGAGCCGGTAAAGGCCGGAGAGGGCGAAGATCGCGACGGTGATCACGGGGGCGCTGGCGAGCAGCAGCCCCGACACCCAGTCGGGCACGTAGAGCGTGTTGTAGCGCAGCGAGATCGGGAACCAGAGCGCGAAGCTCAGGATCGCCAGATCGCCGGCAATTAGAATGACGCGTTTTTGGAAACGCGGGAGCTCAAGCAGCCACGTACGCCACCGCGCCCAAACCGTATCGTACGTAGAAATAGCGGCCACCTTCCCCCTTGCTCCCTTCCCGCAGAGAACACCCAGGCAGACCGGACAACGCCAACGCAATACAGACCGGAAACGGCATGATAGCCGGATAGACGGCCGTTGCGAGTTGCCGACCGCCGAAAACCGGGGATAGCACCGGCCTCTCCGCCCCACCAGCGCATCAATAAAGATATGCACGAATCGATTCGTGGGGACCTATGGCGCCGGCGCCGCAGCTCTCACGCTTTGCGTGCCTGCAACCGGTCGATCCACCGATATGCGAGCCACACGCCGAGCAAGCCGAACACCAGATTGCCGAGCATGCTGCCCGTGAGCACGCCGGGCGCGCCCGCCAGGTAGGCGCCCGCGGTGACGAAGGGCACCGTTCCGAGCGTGGCACGCGCCCAGTTGAGACCCGTCGAATAGTGCGGCCGGCCCATGGTGTTAAAGGTGGCATTGGCAACGAAGAGCCAGCCGAGGAACACAAACAGCGGGGCCAACACCCGGCAGAAGTAGACGATGAGGTCTGCGGTCTCACCGCGCGCATCGAAGGCAACGGTGATGGGGCCGGCAAGCACGGCGAGCACGACCCAGGCAAGGCCGGTGTAGACCGCCGTCGCCACAAGTGAGTTCGTAAGCGTTGCGCGCACACGCGCGAAGTCGGCCGCACCGAGGTTCTGACCGATGATTGGCCCGACGGTGCCCGACAAGGCGAAGATGGCGCCGAAAGCGACCGGCGTCAGCCGGCCGACGATGGCCCAACCGGCAACGGCAGGATCGCCGAAGGGTGCCATGGCGCGCGTCACGTAAGCGTTGGCGAAGGGCGTGGCGATGTTGGTCAGGACCGCCGGTATCGCAACCGCGATCAGGGCCGGCGCATCGCTCAGCACCGTCGGCAGGCGCAGGCGGCCGCCCAGATCGTGCACGCCGATGACGCCGTAGAGACCGACGCACATCATGATGAGGCGAGCCGCGGCGGAGGCCATGGCGGCACCGTGAATGCCGAGGCCGAGCCCGAGGATCAGGACCACGTCGAGCGCCGTGTTCGCCACCGCGCCGATGAGCGTAACGTTCATGGCGCGACGCGCGTCTCCCACCGAGCGCAAGACCGACGCCGAGGTCATGGCACAGGCAAGCGGCGGCATCGCGGGGACGAGGATCAGCAGATAGTCGGCGGCAAGGTCGCGGGTACGCCCGGTTGCGCCCAGAAGATCGAGGAGCTGCGGGATCGCCAGCCAGATGCAGAGGCTCAGCACGGCGGCCGTGGCGAACGTGAGCACGTGCGCGTTGAGCGACAGGCGCCGCGCGCGCATGCGCCGCCCGGCACCGAGCGCGGGCGCAACCACGGAGGTGGCCGCAATCGCCAGTCCCAGCCCCATCGAGACGGTGAGGAACACGACGGGGCCCGCATACCCGACGGCCGCTACGACCGCCTCGTCCTTGCTCCAGCTGAGGAAGAGGATATTGGCAAGGTCGCCGAGGAAGATGGCCATGAGACCGATGGCGCCCGCACCAGTCATGACAAGGATGTGGCGTGGGATCGATCCGGTGACGAACTTCGGTGGCGCCAAAACGCGACGCGATCGGGCACCAGGTTCCATGACGGTCGCCCCTTTCGCGGGCCCGGATCACCGAAGCGCGTGCGGTCACACGGTGCGGCGCGACTTGATTGCGGCTGCGAGCGTGCCCTCGTCGAGATAGTCGAGCTCGCCGCCGATGGGAACGCCCTGCGCCAGACGCGAGACCACGACGCCCGAGGGCGCGAGCTGCTCGGTCACATAGTGCGCGGTCGATTGACCTTCGACCGTGGCGTTGAGCGCCAGCAGGACCTCCTTCACCTCGCCCGTGGCCGCACGCCCGACGAGTCCGGCGATGTTGAGCTGGTCGGGCCCTATGCCGTCGAGTGGAGACAGATGACCGCCGAGGACGTGATAAAGACCGTTGACGACGCCGGCCCGCTCCAGCGCCCACAGGTCGCCGATCTCCTCAACCACGACGATCAGCGTGGGGTCGCGGCGCTGGTCCTGGCAGAGGCTGCACGGCGTGACGGTGTCGAGGTTGCCGCAAACCGGACACTCGACGATCTTCTCCAAGGCGGCGGTCAGCGCCTCCGACAGGGGAAGGAGGAGCTCGTTGCGCTTTTTGAGCAGCGCCAGGGCCGCCTTGCGCGCCGAGCGCGGACCCAGCCCGGGCAGCCGGCCGAGCAACTGCACGACGCGTTCGATCTCCGGACCTGAGACTTTGCGGGTCATGCGTTGCGCAACATAGTTGAAAGACAGCCTTCGGTTGGAACGCGCGCGGTCACCCTCCTATAGGGTGCCGGCTCGGTGCCTGCCAAGGGCCACGGCGCGCCACGCCCAGCTATGTCGAAAACGCGGGCTCAATCCGCAAGACCTGATTTCAATTGTAACAAAAACAGCGCCCGTCCTGCGACGGGCGCTGCTCGCACTCTAGGTCTGTCGGTCGCTTAGTTGGCGGAACCGGGCTTGACCTTGACAGCGACGGGAATCGTCTTGCCATCCTTGGTCGCGGTGCCGGTCCAATTGCCGTTGGCATCCTTCTGAAGCTGCGAGACGTTCGTGTAGCCAAGATGCATCAAGTGCTGGCGGGCATTGTCCTGCGTGAACTGGGTGTCGGCGGCCAGAGCGGGAAGTGCAATGCCGGCGGCGAGGGCTGCGGCGAGAACATATGTGCGGATCATGCGATTGCTCCTATCAGGTTCTTGGGGGGTTATTCGGCAGCGATCCTCTGCGACCGCGCCTTGCCGTCTATGTGGCGGACAGCGCCGATCACCACCACTCAATTCACCGTGCGATTGAGAGAGCAGAAGTTCAACGCGCGTGAACGCTGTGGCGCTGCAGGGAGCCAGGAGAACGCCTCGGGCATTCGCCAACGCCACCGCAGAGCGGCGACAGAGTGCGCAATCGACGCACCCCCCTCCGCCCCCCTATCTGCTGTGGCTGGCCGCTTTCGCTGCGGGCATGTGGCCTGTCGGCACTAGGAATAAAGGCAATTCGCGTCGAAATTCACCGCAACGCGGCCGGGGCTCGGTTGAGGTGGGGGGCGCCACTCATTCAGGCATGATCTCATGAGGAAATTTTTCATCACGGCGCTGGCGCTCATGGCCGGCTGGAGCCTTGCGGGCGTCCCGCAGGGTCTTGCAGCCGACGACTCTCCATTCAAGGAGCTACCCGGACGCTGGGTGGGCGAAGGCCGCATCGGGCTTAAGGACGGCAAGACCGAGCAGGTGAAGTGCCGCGCCACCTATTTTCTCTCCGACAGCGCCGACGAGCTGAAGCAGAACATTCGCTGCGCCTCGGCCAGCGGCAAGATCGAGGTCAAGAGTGTCGTGACCCACCGGGCGGGAAAGCTCTCAGGCACCTGGAACGAGCTGATGTACAATCTCGGTGGGGAGCTCGGCGGCGAGGTTACGCCGCGCGGCTTTCGCATCAGCGTGCACGGCTCGGGCCTCACCGCGAACATGGAGGTGATCGTTCTCGAAGGGCGCCAGATCGTCGAGATACAGTTCTTCGACAGTGCGCTGCGCGGATTGACGCTCATTCTCCAGAAGGGATGACCTCCCCCCGCGCGATCAGTGCCCTCAGGCGCTTTTCCTGAAGCGCTCAGCGAGCTGCTTCTCACGGCGCAGTAACTCGTCGAGCACGGCCTGGCGCAGTGTCTCTTTGCTGACCTGCGCTCGAACGAACGAGCCAATGCCGTCGGGCCACACTTCCTCGCCTGCAGCGTCGTCCGTGTAGACGAGGATGGGCGGCAACGGACGCCCCTTCTCCGCCAGAACCTGCGCAAGCATGGCTCCGGCATCGTCAAGCAGCGCACGATCGAGGATGACAAGATCGAATGCCCGGCGCGCCAGCAGAGCTCCGGCATCGCGGCAGCACGACACCGTGTTCAACTCTGAGATATCGCCCACCTGCAGAGAGATCGTCGCGCGCGCAACGGCCCTGGGTTCGACGAGCAGGATGCGCGCCGTTCGCGTCTTCCCGAATGTGGCGGTCGGGAGGCCGACCACGTCCGAGGCCCCATCGTTGAGCTCCCGGGGCGCAGCGCTGATTCCAGCAACCGGCAGGTCGAAAAAGAAGGTGGTTCCCTGCCCTTCGACCGTATCGAAGCCGATGGTTCCCCGATGCGCCTCGACGATGGCTTTCGCGATCGACAGGCCAAGGCCTGTGCCGGCCTTCTGGCCGGAATCGTTGGCCTGGGTGAACCTTTGGAAGATGCGATCGCGGAATCCCGTGGGAATACCGGGCCCACGGTCGCGAATTTTTATGCGCACGCTCCGGTCTGATGCGTCGGCAGAAATCGTAATCTTTCCGCCCGGAGGAGAGTATTTCGCCGCATTCGACAGGAGATTGGACATCACCTGCGCGAACCGCGCCTTGTCGACCTCGACCTTCACATCATGATCGAGCGGCTCCAGCTCTATCGTTGCACCCTTCTGCTCGGCGTAAAGCGCATTCTGCTCCTCGGCTAGGCTCAGGAGGTGAGAAAGGCTCTCCGTTTCGAAATCGAAGGCGATCTTTCCGGATTCGATCTTCTCAACGTCGAGAAGATCGTTGATGAGATTCACCAGCCGCTCACAGTTGTCCTGCGCAATGGCGACCAGACGATCGCCTTTCTCCGTCAGATCACCCACCACCTTGGAGCGCATCAGGCCCAGCGCGCCGACAATCGAGGTGAGAGGTGTGCGCAGCTCGTGCGCAACGGTAGAAACGAACTCCGACTTCATCTCCTCGGCCTGCTTGCGCGCGTCAATGTCCATAAAAGAGGTGATGAGCCGCCGCGCCGGGCCGGCCGGCGACCAGATGGCTTGGCCCGTCATGAGGAACCAGCGGTAGGTCTGCGACCTATGTTGCAGCCGGCACTCGACGCTGAGGGCGGTGTGCTCGCGCAGGTGCTGATCGAGGGCCTTGCCCACACGTTCACGATCGTCCGGATGCAGAATAAGATGGAAGGCCGACCGGGAGGGCGTCAACTCGTCGGGCTCGTAACCGAGGAGGTGGTAGAACTGCGGCGACCAGTATTCATCGTCGGACTTCAGATCAAAGTGATCGCGGATGCCGACGCTCGAGCCCTTTGCTGCCAGCGCAAAGCGCTCCTCACTCTCGGCAAGTGCGTCGGTCGCGGCGCGCGTTGCGCTCAGATTTTCAGCCAGCCGGCGCACCATCGGAGCGAAAATAAATAAGCCCGTGGCAATCAGCACCAAGAGCCCCGCCAGCCATGCGGCAATCTCGAGATCGCGCAAGCGCTGTACGCCTGCCTCGCCGCTGGCCTCGTAATGGCCGACCGCTTTGTCGAGGGCCGATAGAAGGCGCGTGGGCCCAATTTCATTGATCAACAGCAGGTCCGGATTGTCGACAGCAACGGGCCCCTTCAAGGACGCCGCGGCAACAGCCTGTGCCGCAGCCAGGAACTTCTCCAAGAGCGGATTGATCGAATCGGTGCGGCCGAAATAGAGACGATGAAGGGCCGGTGTCATCGACCAGGGTAGATCGGGATCGCCCCTGCCCTGAGACAACGCAGCATTGGCGCGAGCCAGATCGGCCGTTGCGTTGAGCAACTCGCGCCGTGCTTCCCCCCGCTCCAACGCCGACGGCGATGTCAGCCGGTCCGCGAAGAGCACGGCTCGCTGCGAAAGCATTCGCTGACGGCCCGCCACATTCACGAGCGTCGCGGTGCCTTCGTATGCCGCGATGACGCGATAGGCGACAAGAAGTGCGCCACTCGCCAACACTGCAAGCAGCACGAGCGCCAAAACATAGCGCCGGGTCAGCCTTTGAGGCATGTCGTTCGCGGGTACGCTCGCAGCTTGAGGCATGTCCGGGCCTTCTCGGGCAGCTCCGTGTCTGGTTGTGCCGGCACGGCGCTGTGCCAAAGCCCGCGACCACAAGAGAACGTTCTCGCCGCGTAGAAATGGACCTTGGAAAGAGAATGGTTCTCGGGAGATTAAAAACGTGAACGAAATGTCTGTATTCTGATGATTTTGCTACGAAAGCACGAGACAGGTGCACCGCAACCTCGGCGAAAGGCTCAAACAGCGGCGCTGAGCGCTGATTCCAAGGGCGTTATCCGCCCTTCTGGTAGGTCCCGATAAGCTGCGCCCCCGCCAGCACGTGGCCCTGCATGGCAGCTTCCACCTGCGCCTTGGTCGGCGCATCCGGGGCGGCAAGCGTGGCGTCGAGCGCATACAGCTTGAAGAAGTAGCGATGCCGCCCGATGGGCGGACAGGGACCGCCGTATCCGGTCCGCTTCCAGTCGTTGAGACCGCTCTTGGCTCCTGCAGGAAGCGCACCGCCTTCTGCGAGACCAGCCGCCGTGGGCGGCACGTCGTAGAGCACCCAATGCACCCACGTCCTTTGCGGCGCCTTTGGATCTGGCGCATCGGGATCGTCGACGATCAGAACGAGGCTCTTGGCCCCGGCGGGCACCCCGGACCAGACGAGCGGCGGCGAGATATCGTCGCCCTCGCACGTGTATTTTGCCGGAATCGCCGCATTATCGGCGAAGGCCGGAGAGGTAATCTTGAATGTCATTGTCGCCTCCTCGGCAGCGACACTGCCGAAGCTGAGGAGCGCCGCGAGCCCTGTGCCAGCGAGGTACGCCCTCCCATGACGGCAGCGCATCACCGCACACTCAGAACAGCTTCAGACCGGGGGGCAGCGGCAGGCCGCCGGTCATTTCCTGCATCTTGGCCTGGAGCTGCGCATCGAGCTTAGCCTTGGCGTCCTGCGCCGCGGCAACGACCAGATCCTCCAAGATCTCCGCCTCGTCCGGTTTCAGGAGGCTCGGATCGATGCTGACCCGCTTCATCTCGCCCTTGCCCGAGAGCGTGATCTTGACGAGGCCGGCACCGGCCTGTCCCTCGATCTCCAAGGCGCCGAGCTCCTCTTGCATCTTCTGCATGCGGGCCTGCATCTCGCCCACCTGCTTCATCACGCCCATCAGGTCTTTCATATTTGCCTCTCTACCCGGTGTCTGACCCAAAGGCGCAGACGCCACCTAACCGTCCGTTCCCGTCTCGTCCTTGCTGGGGCCGACCAGCGGGCGTACGGCGGCGATCTTCGCATCCGGAAACTCGTCGAGCACCGCCTTGAGCGCGGGGTGCGACTTCAAGGACTCGAGCTCCGCCGCCTCGCGCTCGCGGCGCACCTCTCCGATCGGGCGCTCGCCGGCGGCTTTTGACAGCATTACGATCCAGCGCCGTTGCGTCCACGCGATAAGCTTTTCGCGCAGCTCGTTGGCGATCTGCGGCGGCGCGCCCGGCAGCAGAAAGACGTCAATGGAGCCGGCGGCGGCGTCGAACTTCACCAGGCTGACGTGCTCTTCCAGATGCACCTTGAGCTTGGCATCGCGCCGCTCGCCCACGAGGGCCACAACCTCCGCAAACGAGCGCGGGTCGGGAAGCACGAACGGAGACGCCTCGGCGTCCTCAGGTATCTCACCAACGCTCGTGTCCCAGTCATCCTCGTCGGGGGACGGCCCATCAGCGAGATCCGCACCTGCTGCCGGCTGCGGCACAGCGGTACGATTGAGCGGCAGCTCGCGCCCTGCGCCGGTTTCGCGCTGGCTCGGCTTTGCGCCGCCGAAGCTCAAGGCCTCCGAGCCGCCAAGGGAGCGAATGACCTCATCGGGCGCCGGCAGATCCGACGTGTGCGCGAGCCTGATCAGCACCATCTCGGCTGCAGCGCGTGGGTTGGGCGCGCGCGCCGTCTCCTCCCAGCCTTTGAGCAGCATCTGCCATGCGCGCGCCAGCAGCGGGGTCGACAACCGCGTGCCGAGCGCTTCGGCGCGCCGCTTCTCCTCCGCACTCAGGGCCTCGCTGCCCGCCTCCGGTCCGACGGCCTTGCACCGTGCCGCCGCGTGCACGGCCTCGGCAAGATCGGCAAGAACCTGTCCAGGCTCGGCACCGTCGTGGTGGAGGCTGTCGAGCGCCCCCAGTGCCGCCTTGGCATCACCGCGGAAGAGGCACTCGAGCAGATCAAAGATGCGGCCGCGGTCGGCGAGACCCAGCATCGCGCGCACCGTCTCTGCGGTCACCTCGCCTTGGCCCATGGCAATCGCCTGATCGAGCAGCGACAGCCCGTCGCGCACGGATCCTTCCGCCGCACGCGCAATCATGAGGAGCGCGTCGTCCGCGGCCTGGGCATTCTCGTTGGCGGCAATCTTACGGAAGTGCTGGCTCAGCTCCGGCACGTCGACGCGGCGCAGATCGAAACGCTGACAGCGCGACAGCACCGTGACGGGAACCTTGCGGATCTCGGTGGTGGCGAAGATGAACTTGACGTGCTCGGGCGGCTCCTCGAGCGTCTTCAGAAGGGCGTTGAAGGCGCCCTTCGAGAGCATGTGGACCTCGTCGATGATGAAGACCTTGTGACGCGCGACCAGCGGCTTGTAGCGCGCGCTCTCGATCAGCTCTCGGATGTTGTCGACGCCGGTGTTGGAGGCCGCGTCCATCTCGACGACGTCGGGATGGCGGCTCTCCATGATCTCGGCACAGTGGCGGCCGGGCTCTGCCATATCGAATGTCGGCGCCGAGACGGTGTCGGTCTCATAGTTGAGCGCGCGCGCGATAATGCGGGCGGTCGTGGTCTTGCCGACGCCGCGCACGCCGGTGAGCATATAGGCCTGCGCGATGCGTCCCGAAGCGAACGCGTTGCGCAAGGTCCGGACCATGGCCTCCTGGCCGATGAGGTCCTCGAAGGATTGCGGGCGGTACTTGCGCGCGAGCACGACGTAAGGCGTGCGCGCCTCGCCGCTAGCTGCTGTGCTCTTCCCGCTATCGGATTTCTTCTTCGCCATGGCCTTTGAAAGCTGCTGCTTCTGCGGCCCGCAGGGCCCGGGAGCAACGCGACCCGGCACGAGTGCCGCCCCCGCGGAGGGCGCCCGATCGCGCCCGCGATCGGATCAGCGCCCGCGAGCGAATTAAAGAGGAGGCTGGCGAACGACCCGCGTCCTGATCGTTAGGGCTGCTTCCTTCCGGACCTGACCCGGTTGGCGAGGGATGCGTCCGCCGCCAACCTCCCGCACCAATTATGGAGGCTCGCGCCGAGCGTTACAACCCTCGTGCCAGGCCCGGCGCCGGGCTACACACAGCGTCCGCCGTCGACCTCAAGGGCAACGCCGGTGATGAACGAGGCGGCCGGCTCCGCTAGGAAAAGCGCAGCATTGGCTATGTCGTGGGGGCGCGACAAACGGCCCAAGGGAATGGTCGCCATGAACTTGGCGCGGTTCTCGGGCGTGTCGGGCATCCCCATGAACTGCGTCAGCAAACCCGTCTCTCCCATCACGGGATTGATGGCGTTGACGCGGATGTTCCTGGGCGCAAGCTCCACGGCAAGAGATTTCGTCAGCGTGATCACCGCGCCTTTGGAACCGTTGTACCAGGTGAGACCCGGGCGCGGGCGCACGCCGGCAGTTGAGGCGACATTGATGATGACGCCGGCGCCGCGCTTATCCATCTGCGGCACCGCGGCGATCGTCGACAGATAGATCGACTTTACGTTGACGGCGTAGATGCGATCGAATTCGGCCTCACCTACTTCGAGTGCCGGCCGGTTCTTGTGGGTTGTGCCCGCGTTGTTGACCAGGATGTCGAGGCCGCCGAAGGCTTCGGTCGCAGCACGCACCATGGCGTCGACATCGAGCTTCTGCGAGACGTCGCAGTGCACGCCCACGGCAGAGTTGCCGAGACCGGCCGCCACCTCGCGCACGCCCGCAGCGTTGATATCCGCCAGCACCACACGCGCGCCCTCGAGCACGAAGCGCTCGGCGATCGCCCGCCCGAAGCCCGACGCAGCGCCCGTCACGATCGCGACCTTGCCTTCGAGTTTCATGGGCTCCTCAGCGGCCGGCGCGCTTGACGGGAGCTTGCCCGGCCGCGAGCAGACGTGCAGCCTCGGCGCGATAGGGGCTCGCGGCATAGGTGCCGAGCACCTTCACCTTGCTCGAGAAAAAGTGCAGCTCGCGCAGCGCCAGCTGCACCATCGTGTCGGCGGGATGGCCCTCGATGTCGGCATAGAACATGGTGGCATTGAACGTGCCTTCGAGTTGATAGCTCTCCAGCTTTGTCATGTTGACGCCGTTGGTGGCAAAGCCGCCCAGCGCCTTGTAGAGGGCGGCCGGAATGTTGCGCACCTGGAAGATGAACGTGGTGACCACCGGGGCGTCGTCGGGCTCGGCATCGTCGGGCTCGGCGGCGAGAACAACGAAGCGCGTCGTGTTGTGGAGCTCGTCCTCCACGTCGCTGAGAAGAATATCGAGGCCATAGATCTCGGCTGCGAGCGCCGGCGCGATCGCGGCGAGTTGCGGATTGGCCGCCTCTTTCACCATACGCGCCGAGCCCGCGGTATCGGCCTCGGGCACCGGCTTCAAGCCCAGCTCGTGCAGCTTGCGACGGCATTGACCGAGTGCCTGCGTGTGGCTCAGCACCCGCTTGATGGTCTGAAGGCTGGCGCCGGGAGCGGCCATGAGCTGGTGGCGCACGCGCAGGAAGTACTCGCCTACGATATAGAGATCGGCTGCGGGCAAGAGGTGGTGGATGTCGGCGACACGACCCGCCACCGAGTTCTCGATGGGGATCATGGCGTAGAGCGCCTCGCCCGACTTCACCGCCGCAAGGGTGTCCTCGAAGGTCGGGCAGGCGACCGCTTCCAGAGCGGGAAACGCCTCGCGGCAGGCAAGGTGCGAGTTGGCCCCGGGCTCACCCTGATAGACGATGCGCTCACCGGGTGCCTTCGGCTTGTCTGCTGCGCCTCGCGCCTTGGCGGAGGCACCTTTCGTGGTCGAGCTCATGAGAGCATCCGCGGTCCTGAAGAAGCGGTCCCGACGGGGGCAAGCCGGCGTCGGAGCCTGTCAAAGCAGGTCTCTATGCCCCCGCCTGCGCCGTCCTGCAAGCAGATCGGCCCGGCAATCGCCGCATTGCAGCGCCCCCGTGTACGATTGAAGTCACTGAGGCTTAACCTGAAATGCCGCAGGGTTGCGGCTTCGGGCAGCCGGAGACCAATCCATGCGAACCCATGTCAGGCGCTTCATCGCAGACGAGTCCGGCGCCACGGCCGTCGAGTATGCCATGATCGCGGGCATCATCGCCCTCGGCATCGTCGTGACCCTAGGATCCATTCGCGACTCCCTCAATGACATCTTCACCAACGCGGCAGACGGATTGAAGTGACGCACCCGTCAGCCGGTTGTTGCGGCACCGGCGAGCAGACGGCGTGCGCGCTCCAGGTCGGCGGGCGTATCGACGCCGAGCGGGACCGTGTCGACGACCGCAACGTCGATGCGCATGCCCGCTTCCAGCGCGCGCAACTGCTCGAGCTTCTCGCGCGTCTCCAGCGGCGATGGTGGCAGCGCCACGAACCGCTGCAGCGCCTCGCGGCGATAGGCGTAGATGCCGATGTGGTGATAGAGGGGACCTTCGCCATAGGGCGCGGTGGCGCGCGTGAAATAGAGCGCGCGTAGACGGCGATCCTCATCAAGCGGCGTACCAACGACCTTGACGACATTCGGGTTCGTGCGCTCGTCGGGCTCGACGATCTCTGCAGCAAGCGTCGCGATGTCGACGCCGGTGGCCGCAAGCGGGCTCACGCAATCCCGGATGAGACGCGGCTCGAGCGTCGGAAGGTCGCCCTGAAGGTTGACCACCAGCTCGGCATCACCTCGAGGATCGACGCGCTCGACCGCCTCGAAGACCCGGTCGGAGCCCGAGGCATGATCGGGTCGGGTCAGCAGCGCTTCGCCACCCAGCGCCTTGATGGCGCCCACGACCTCGTGGGCATCGGTTGCAACGACGACCCGGCCCGCATCCGCCTCCACCGCGCGGCGCCAGACGTGAGCGATCATCGGCTCGCCGCCGATATCCACCATCGGCTTCCCCGGCAGCCGCGAGGCGGACATTCGTGCTGGAATAACGATCAACGTACGCGGCATCAGGAGAGCACCTGCTCAAGCTTTACCCGGTGGCAATTGGTCTCGGGCGAACGCAGTTAGAACGGGGCGAAGCTCGGTTGCAAGCCGAAGCGGAGTTTCTATAGTCGCGCCAAGAACTATCGGCGGGGCTATATCGGCGAAGGCCAAAGCGGGGTTGATGTCATGGATTCCTTCGAGTTCGCCAAAATTGCAGGCGCGGTGCTGGCGGCACTCCTGGTTATCGTCGGCTTCCGAGTGGCGCTCGAAATCGCCGGGGAGGAGAGCCCGCCGGAGAAGCCGGGCTACTCGCTGCCGATGCCAGAGAAGACGGGCCCCAGCGACGTCCCGCCCGCTGGCGCGGCAGCCGTCGATGCCCCGGTGGATCTGCCGGCGATCGCGCCCGCGTTCGATCCCGCGAGCGTGGCCGAGGCGGCTGCCTCCGCCAATGCCGAGGCCGGCGCCACGATTTTCAAAAAGTGTCAGGCCTGCCACTCCGGCGAAAAGGGTGGTCCCAACAAGGTCGGCCCCAACCTGTGGGGTGTCGTGGGTCGCCCCAAGGGGAGCCACGAGGGCTTTAACTATTCCGCCGCGATGAAGGCCAAGGGCGGCGATTGGACGCTTCCCGACCTGGCCGCTTTCGTCCATAGCCCCAAAGAGTTCGTGCCGGGCACCAAGATGCTATTTCCCGGCGTCAAAGATCCCTCGGATCTGGCGGATTTGCTGGCCTATCTGAACACCCTGAAGTAGCGGCTCCAGCGTGCCAAAATGACAGCAAGTTAACTCGCGCTCCGGCCCGGATTTTGCGAGCTTCGAGTCGGCATGCCGCGCTTTTGCCGGCGTTAACAGACCTGCGACTCGACAGCTCCGTCACAGGAAGGAACAAGCCCGGTGACCCCGCGTCTCGCTTTCCCCGCTCTCGTTATGGCAGCGTTCCCCTTGCTTGCAGCCGCGTCTTTGCCGGCACGGGCTCAGACGCAAGAGCCGGCGGCGCAAGCGGAGCCCTCCGCCTCCGGCCAAAAGCATCATCACGCACTCTCACTCGTCGGCGAGCCCAAGTACGGCGCGGACTACGAGCACTTCGGCTGGGTCAATCCGGATGCGCCCAAAGGCGGCGCGATCCGCGGCTTCGTTGAGGGCTCCTTCGACAGCCTCAACCCGTTCACCGTCAAGGGCGACCCGGCGGCCGGCCTGGGCCTCATATATGACTCGCTTCTGGCCTCGAGCCCGGACGAGCCCTCCACCGAGTACGGGCAGATCGCCGAGTGGGTCTCCTACCCCGACGACTACTCCTCGGTGACGTTCGGGCTGCATCCGGAGGCGCACTGGCACGACGGCAAGCCGATCACGCCGGAGGACGTCATCTTCAGCCTCGAAGCGCAGAAGAAAGCCCACCCGCGCTACGCCTTCTATTACAAGAACGTGGTCAAGGCCGAGAAGACCGGCGACCACGAGGTCACCTTCACCTTCGACGTCAAAGGCAACCGCGAGCTGCCGCAGATCGTCGGCCAGCTCATGGTGCTGCCCAAGCACTTCTGGGAGGGCACGGGCCCCGACGGGCAGAAGCGCGACGTCACCAAGACCACGATGGAGATCCCGCTGGGCTCCGGCGCCTACAAGATCAAGTCGTTCGATGCCGGCCGCTCGATCACCTACGAGCGCGTCAAGGACTACTGGGCCAAGGATCTGCCCGTCTCCAAGGGGCAATGGAACTTCGACGAGATCAAGCTCACCTACTTCCTCGATCGCACGCCCGCGTTCGAAGAGTTCAAGTCGGGCAAGCTCGACTATTGGAACGAGAACGTCGCCAGCCAGTGGGCCACGGGATACGGCTTCCCCGCGGTCGAGAAAGGCTGGGTCAAGAAAGAGGCGATCCCGGTCGAGCGCGTCGCTCCGATGCAGGCCTATGTCTTCAACCTGCGGCGCAAGCAGTTCCAGGACCCGCGCGTGCGCGAGGCCTTCGCGCTGGCCTTCAATTTCGAGGAAGCCAACAAGAAGCTTTTCTACAATCTCTACGAGCGCGTCGGCAGCTACTTCGATAACTCGGATCTCGCCTCGAAGGGCGTGCCCGAAGGGCGCGAGCTGGAGATCCTAGACGAGGTCCGCAGCGAGGTGCCGCCTGAGGTCTTCACCACCGAGTGGAAAAACCCGGTCAACAAGACGCCCGAGGACTTCCGCAACCACATGCGCGAGGCCTCGAAGCTCTTGGCCGAGGCCGGCTGGACGCTGCAGGAGGTGGACGCCGAGGAGAAGGAAGACTGTGGCTTCTTCTGCTCCATTCTGCGCACCGTCGGCCTATCGTCCACACGTAAGGAAAACGTTTTGCGCAACGCCGACGGCGAGGTGCTGACGGCCGAGTTCCTGCTCGACAACCCCGACTTCCAGAGGATCGTACTGCCTTATGTGCAGGATCTGCAGAAGCTCGGCATCAAGGCCAGCGTGCGCATGGTCGACAGTGCGCAGTACAAGCGCCGCGAGGACGCCCACGACTACGACATCATCATCGACACGTTCGCGCAGTCCAACTCCCCCGGCAACGAGCAGCGCGACTTCTGGGGATCGGCGGCCGCCGATAAGGACGGCACGCGCAACACCGCGGGCATCAAGAACCCGGCCATTGACAAGCTGATCGACAAGGTCGTGTTCGCCAAGGACCGCGCCGATCTCGTCGCCGCCACCCACGCGCTCGACCGCGTGCTTTTGTGGAACTACTACATGGTGCCGCACTGGAATTACCCCTACGAGCGCCTCGTCACCTGGGACATGTTCGGGCGCCCGAAGACGCTGCCCTCGCAGACGGCAGCGCTCATGCAGACCTGGTGGATCGACCCCGAGAAGAAAAAGGCGCTCGACGCCGCGCGAGGCAAATGAGGCGCCTGAAGCCAGCCCCACGCGCATCTGCGCCCGGCTGGACCGGTGCGCTTGCCTGTGTCGCGCTGCTGCTGGCGACGGCGACGGCAATCGCAGAGCCTCGACACGGTCTTTCGGCCTTCGGCGAGCTCAAGTATCCCCCCGAATTCCAGCACTTCGACTACGTCAATCCGGACGCCCCCAAAGGCGGGCGCCTGTCGATGATCGGGACGGCCGGTCGCATCACCTATGACAGCTTCAACAATTTCATTTTGAAGGGCGACGCCGCGCAGGGCCTCGAATATCTGTTCGACAGCCTGATGACGCGCGCTCAAGACGAGCCTGACGCCGTCTACGGCCTCATAGCCGAGAGCGCCGAGGTCGCGCCCGACGGCAAGTCCGTCACCTTCCATCTGCGGCCCGAGGCCAAGTTCGCCGATGGCTCGCCCGTCACGACTGACGACGTCGTCTTCTCGTTTGCGACGCTGAAGGAAAAGGGACACCCCAATTACGTGCTGTCGCTGCGCGACGTCGAGAAGGCCGAGGCGCTCGACAAGCACACCGTGCGCTACACGTTCAAGGGCGACCTGACCCGCGACCTTCCTCTGATCGTTGCCGAGTTGCCGGTGCTGTCGAAGGCCTACTACACCGAGCATCCGTTCGATCAGACATCGCTCGACAAGCCGCTCGGCTCCGGCCCCTACGAGATCGCCGACTTCAAGCCGGGCACCTACGTCACCTACAAGCGCCGGCCGGATTATTGGGCGAAGGATCTCCCCGTCAACCGCGGGCGCTTCAACTTCGACGAGTTGCGCTACGAGTACTACCGCGACCGCAACCTGGAGCTCGAAGGCCTACTCTCCGGCACCTTCGACCTGCGCGAAGAGTTCACGTCGCTCGACTGGGCAACGCGCTACGACGTTCCGCTGTCAAAGATGGCCGCGTCATTCGCCTCGTGCTGCCCGATGAGCGGCCGTCGGGTGCTCAGGGCTTCTTCATCAATACGCGGCGCGAGCCTTTCAAGGACAAGCGCGTGCGCGAGGCGCTCGGACTGGCGTTCGACTTCGAGTGGTCGAACAAGAACCTGTTCTTCGAATTGTACACGCGCACCCAGAGCTTCTTTGAGAACTCGGAGATGAAGGCGTCCGGACCGCCGAGCCCGGCGGAGCTGGCGCTGCTCGGAGCCCTACAGAGCCCAGCTCGCGCCGGAGGTGTTCGGCGAGCCGTACTCGCCTCCCGTCACCGACGCAACGGGGCGCAACCGCGAGAACTTGCGACGTGCCGTCGATCTGCTCACCGCTGCCGGCTACGGCGCCGGCGGCAAGACGCTCTCTGTCGAGATCCTCTCGTTCGAGCAGGGCTTCGACAGGATCATCAATCCCTACATCGACAACCTGAAGAAGATCGGCATCAACGCCTCGCTGCGCCGTGTGGATCCGGCCCAATACGAGCGGCGCATGAAGTCGTTCGATTTCGACATGACGACGCAACGCTACGCGCTGCGCCTGACGCCAGGCGCCGAGATCAAGAGCTACTGGGGCTCGGAAGCTGCAGGTTTGGACGGCAGCTTCAACCTCGCCGGCATCAAAGACCCGGTCATCGACGCGCTCATCGACAAGGTGCTAGAAGCGAAGTCGCGCGACGATCTGGTGACTGCAACCCGCGCCATCGATCGCGTGCTGCGTGCCGGCCACTATTGGGTGCCGCACTGGTACAAGGCGAGCCACAACCTCGCCTTCTGGGACAAGTTCTCGCGGCCCGCGGTGAAGCCCAAATACGATCCTGGCGTAATCGACACCTGGTGGTACGATCCCGAGAAAGCTGCCAAATTGACCAAGAACTGAGAACCCCCCGCCGATGGCCGCCTACCTCCTGAAGCGTCTTTTGCTGATCATCCCGACCTTGTTCGGGATCATGCTCATCAGCTTCACCATCATCCAATTCGCACCCGGCGGCCCCGTCGAGCGCATCATCGCGCAGCTTACGGGCCACGATTCCTCCATCGTC
This sequence comes from uncultured Alphaproteobacteria bacterium, assembly GCA_963776675.1. Taxonomy (GTDB): domain Bacteria; phylum Pseudomonadota; class Alphaproteobacteria; order Rhizobiales; family Hyphomicrobiaceae; genus Hyphomicrobium_A. Next base: position 49,932 of record CAVZNR010000036.1, read on the forward strand.
AGCCGCATCGGCGGCGGAGGCGGCGACACGCTGGGCGGCGGGGCGCAATCGCAGATGGGGCAGGGCGCCGCCGACGCTGTCACCTCGAAGTACCGCGGCGCGCAGGGTCTCGATCCGGAGTTCATCAAGAGCCTGGAGAAGCAGTTCGGCTTCGACAAGCCGGCCTATGAGCGCTTCTTCATCATGATGAAGAGCTATCTCACCTTCGATTTCGGCAAGAGCTACTTCCGCGACGTGTCGGTGCTGCAGCTCATCAAGGAGAAGCTGCCCGTCTCCATCTCGCTCGGGATATGGATGACGCTGCTCACGTATATGATCTCGATTCCGCTCGGCATCCGCAAGGCGGTGCGCGACGGCGAGTCATTCGATGCCTGGTCGAGCGCGGTGCTCGTCGTCGGCTACGCCATACCGGGCTTCCTTTTCGCGGTGCTGCTGCTGATCCTGTTTGCAGGCAGCTCATTCTTCCAGTGGTTCCCCTCGCGCGGCCTGACCTCGGACAACTGGGATCAGCTCTCGCTGCTCGGCAAGATCGGCGACTACTTCTGGCACCTGACGTTGCCGTTGCTGGCCATGGCGGTGACGTCGTTCACGACCATGACGTTCCTCACCAAGAACTCCTTCCTCGACGAGATCCGCAAGCAGTACGTAACGACGGCACGCGCCAAGGGCCTGAGCGAGCGCCAGGTGCTTTACGGCCACGTGTTCCGCAACGCCATGCTGCTCGTCATCGCGAGCTTCCCGGGCGCCTTCATATCGGCGTTCTTCGCCGGCGCCTTGTTGATCGAGACCATCTTCTCGCTCGACGGGCTCGGGCTCTTGTCCTTCGAATCGATCGAGAAGCGCGACTATCCCGTGGTGTTCGCCACGTTATGGATTTTCTCGCTCATGGGACTCGTCGTGAACCTCGTCTCCGACTTCGTCTACACGCTGGTCGATCCGCGCATCGACTTCGAAAGCCGGGAGGTCTAGGTGGACACCCGCGCGCTCGAGACGCCGCTGCCACAAGCGCAGCCGCCGCCCGAGGAGGAAGGCACAGGCCCCATCCCGCCGTGGCAGCGCCGGCGCGGTCTCTTGCGCGGGCATCGCGACCTGAGCCCCATCAACCAGCGCCGGTGGGCGAACTTCAAAGCCAACAAGCGCGGCTACTGGAGCATTATCGTCTTCCTGTCGCTGTTCGTCGTAACGCTGTTTGCCGAGTTCCTGGCCAACGATCGCCCGCTCATCTTGAGCTACAAGGGCGAGATTCTTTTTCCGATCCTCGTCGACTACCCCGAGTCCAAGTTCGGCGGCTTTCTCGCCGTCACCGACTACAAAGACCCGGTGATCCTCGACGAGATCAAGGAGCACGGCTGGGCGCTGTGGCCGCTGATCGGCTACTCCTACGACACGATCAACAAGGACTATCCCGGTCGCAAGGGTCAGGAAGGGCTTTGCCTCGGCTATCCGGCCCCGCCGCCGTGGGCCTCGAGCGCCCCGCTGTGCGACGCTCCGCCCGAGCAGCTCGCACGCTACGAGGCGATTGGAAACCGCAACTGGCTCGGCCTCGACAACCAGGGCCGCGACGTTGTCGCGCGTGTCATCTACGGGTTCCGCGTTTCCGTGCTCTTTGGACTCTTGCTCACGATCCTGTCGTCTGCCGTCGGCGTCGCCGCCGGAGCCATCCAGGGCTACTTCGGCGGCCGGACCGATCTCATCTTCCAGCGCTTCCTCGAGATCTGGTCGTCGATCCCGTCTCTGTTCGTGCTGATCATCATCTCCTCGGTGCTGGTGCCGAGCTTCTGGACGCTGCTGGGCGTGCTGCTGCTGTTCTACTGGGTTAACCTCGTCGGCGTTGTGCGCGCCGAGTTCCTGCGCGCCCGCAACTTCGAGTACATCACTGCGGCGCGCGCGCTTGGGCTCTCCCACATCAAGATCATGTGGAAGCACATGCTGCCGAACGCCATGGTGGCGACGCTGACCTTTCTGCCCTTCCAGCTGTCGGGCTCGATCGCGGCGCTGACCGCGCTCGACTTTCTCGGGCTGGGACTGCCGCCGGGCTCAGCCTCGCTGGGCGAGCTTCTGCTGCAGGGCAAGCGCCACCTCGAGGCGCCGTGGCTCGGTCTCACCGGCTTCTTCGCCGTCGCCATCATGCTGTCGCTCTTGATCTTCATCGGCGAGGCGGTGCGCGACGCGCTCGACCCGCGCAAGACGTATCGATAGGGAGACGGGCTTGGCACAAAGACGCGTTCTCCTCGATATCAGAGATCTCTCGGTGAGCTTCGGCTCGGGCAAAACGGAGCTGCTCGCCGTCGACCGCGCCTCGTTCCGCATCGGCCGCGGCGAGACCGTGGCGCTGGTCGGAGAGTCGGGCTCCGGCAAGACCGTGTCGGCGCTGTCGATCCTCAAGCTCCTCCCCTATCCGTCCGCCGCGCACCCGTCGGGCGAGATCTGGTTTGAAGGGCGCGATCTGCTGAAGCTGCCCGAGCCGCAATTGCAGGCGATCCGCGGCGACCGCATCTCCATGATCTTCCAGGAGCCGATGACGTCCTTGAACCCGCTGCACACGATCGAGAAGCAGGTGGGAGAGGTGTTGAAGTTGCATCGTCACATGGACGATGCGAGCGCATCGCGGCGCGTTCTGGAGCTGTTACAGCGCGTCGGCATCAAGGAGCCAGAGAAGCGGCTCGGCGCCTTTCCCCACCAGCTTTCGGGCGGCCAGCGCCAGCGCGTCATGATCGCCATGGCGCTCGCCAATGAGCCCGACCTCTTGATCGCGGATGAGCCGACCACCGCGCTCGACGTTACCATCCAGGCGCAGATCCTCGAGCTGCTGCGGGAGCTTCAGCGCGAGATGGGCATGGCGATGCTGCTCATCACCCACGACCTCGGCATCGTGCGCAAGATGGCCGAGCGCGTTTACATCATGCAGGGCGGCAAAATCGTCGAGAACGGGCCGACCGAGCAGATCTTCACCGAGCCCAAGCATCCCTATACGCGTCATCTGCTCGCCGCCGAGCCAAAGGGCACCGCACCGGCTGCCGACGACAGGGCTCCCATCGTGGTCGAGACCGATGACCTCAAAGTCTGGTTCCCTATCAAGAAGGGGGCCCTGCGGCACACCGTCGACTACGTGAAGGCGGTCGACGGCCTCACGCTCAAGCTTCGCGAAGGGCAGACGGTCGGCGTGGTGGGCGAGTCCGGCTCGGGCAAGACGACACTGGGCCTCGCCATCCTGCGCCTCATCGCATCCAAGGGTCCCATCGCCTACATCGGCAAGCGCATCGACGGACTCACGACGCGCGAGATGCGGCCGTTGCGCAAGGACATGCAGATCGTCTTCCAGGATCCCTTCGGCTCGCTATCGCCGCGGCTGTCGGTCGGGCAGATCATCGAGGAGGGCCTTCTCATCCAAGCGCCGGAGCTCAACGGCGCGCAGCGGCGACAGCGTGTGGGCGAGGCCTTGAAAGAGGTCGGGCTCGACCCACACGCGCAGGACCGCTATCCGCACGAGTTCTCGGGCGGCCAGCGCCAGCGCATCGCCATCGCCCGCGCCATGGTGCTGCAGCCCAAGTTCGTCATGCTCGACGAGCCGACGAGCGCCCTCGACATGTCGGTGCAGGCGCAGATCGTCGACCTGCTGCGCGATCTGCAGAAGAAGCGCAACCTCGCCTACCTGTTCATCAGTCACGATCTCAAGGTCATACGCGCGTTGTGCAACTACGTGATCGTGATGAGGAACGGCAGGGCGGTCGAGGAAGGACCCGCCGAGCGGGTCTTCGTGCACCCCAAAGAGGACTATACGCGCGCACTGCTCGCCGCCGCCTTCGACCTCAGCGTCAAGCACCAGAGTGCCTTGGGCGGCTGAGGCGGTCGCAGCATCTTGGAGGACGCCGCCTTGCCCGCACTGAAGCTGTATCACGCATGGCCGTCGCGCTCTGCCGTCGCGCGCTGGATGCTGGAGGAGGTCGGCGAGCCCTACGAGGTCGAGCTGCTCAATCTCAAGGAGGGCGACCAACGCAAGCCCGCCTATCTCGCGCTCAACCCTATGGGAAAAGTGCCGACGCTGACCGACGGCGATCTCGTTGTCTCAGAAGTTTCGGCCATTTGCTGCTATCTCGCGGATGCCTATCCGGCAGCGAAGCTCGCACCACCGCTCGGCGACAAACGACGCGGTCCTTATCTCAAGTGGTTGTTTTTCGGGCCGAGCTGCCTCGAGCCGGCAATGATCGACAAGGCACTCACTCGTACCGCCGCGCCGCGCGCGACGGCGGGTTGGGCGGACTACGACACCGTCGTGGAGGTGCTGAGGCGAGCGGTCGGAGAGATCCCCTACCTCCTGGGAGAGCAGTTCACTGCCGCCGATGTCGTCATCGGTGCAGGCATTCGCTGGGGAATGATGTTCAAGATGCTGCCCGAGCTGCCGGAGTTCGTCGCCTATGCGCAGCGGCTCGGCGAGCGCCCGGCGTTGCAGCGTCAGATCGCCAAGGATCAGGCGCTGATCCAAGGGTGAGCTGAGGATAGGCGGCATATTCCACTTGCATGTGCTCGGCATTGCTTCATCGTGCCGGCAACGCATCCCAATCCTAGACCCGCCATGCTGCCCGACGACCTGTTCCGCTCCCGGCTGCAGACGACGATCACCGCCCTCAAGTATTGGGCGCCGTCGATCGCCGACTCCGCGCGCGTGGAGGAAAGAGAAACAGGGACCTACTGGAAGATCGCGGTCACGCCGATGCTCGCCAACGCCTGTCCGTTCGAGCTCATTTTGCATTTCGACCAGCGCTACGATGTCGCCATCGCGGACGAGACCTACGAGGGCCTTCCTGTCGAAACCTTTGACGTCTTCATGCCCTTTGTCGAGGCCGTCTCCGACGGACGCGTCGTCCAGCGTCACTGGGTGAGCCGCTTGACGGGCCTCGAGCGATCGGTGGAAACGCTCGTTACCCTGGCGGGCGGCGGCATCTGGCGCGAGTCGCGCGGCACCTCGACCGCATTGCCGCCGCTCGACGACGACGGCACCGAGCTTCAAGAGAAGCGGTTTTTGCCGTATCGGCGCTAACAGCCCGCGTCAGGCGCCTAATCCCGGCAGGCGCTTGATGGCGCGGATCTCCGAATCCGTCTTGGCAATCCGCTGCGCCGCTTCGGGAAGCATCTCGGCGGCAACCGCCATGTGGTGGGCGTTGGCATGAACCAGCGTGACGCTGTCCGCCATGATGCCGACGTGCCCCTTCCAGAACACGATGTCGCCGCGGCGCAGGTCCTCCTCGATGTCGCCGAGCGCCACGCTCGTGCCGACCTCGGCCTCCTGCATGTCGGTATCGCGCGGCGCTGCGATGCCGCACGCTTCCAACGCCACCTGCACCAGACCGGAGCAGTCGAGCCCCACCCGGGTGCGACCGCCCCACAAATAGGGCGTGCCGATGAAGCGCTCGGCGATTTCCACGAAATCTCGCGCGAAGCGGTCGCGCTCGATCACGTGCCGCCCGATGACGAAACCGCCGCCGGACAGCGCGCAGAATCGCTCGTCGGTGCCGACGACGCACAGCTCCGAGTTGAGGCTCAGGTGCATGAGCGGCGGCGACTTAATGTCGGGTTCGGGGTAGACAAAGGTGCCCAGGGCGCGCACGCGGTGCGTCGGCGCGACGATCTCGGGCGACAGCGTATCGACCGGAACATAGCCCACGTAGCGGTCGCGGTTCAGCTGGATCCAGGCCCAGCCGTCGCGCTCCTCGTAGACGGTGACGATCTCGCCGAACAGCGCCTCGGTCGCAAATCCTTCCGACGATGACGGCCGACTGCGCAGCGGCACCGCGCCACGTCTCACCTGCGCGGGAAAACCCTGCGCGTAGCGCGGCGCGCTCACCTTGCCGTAGAGACTCTTCGACGCCAGATCGCGGCGGAAAACATTGCGGCGCGGATCGAGCCGGGCACCAGGTGCGGCCACCGCTGCCGCCCTCCTCTCCCCCGTATCCTCGGTCATCGCTCGCACTCCTCGTTCAAGAGGGCGAACACCGCGCGTGCCGACTGCGGCTCGCCACCCTTGGGTCCCAGCGGCGTCGCGGCCGGTCGCCATCCGTAGAGGTCGAAGTGGGCAAAACGGTGCGCGCGCTTGGCAAAGCGCTTCAGGAACAACGCCGCCACGATGGCTCCGGCGAACGGTGCCTCCCAGATGTTGTTCATGTCGGCGACCTGGCTGTCGAGCTTGGCGTCGTAGCCGGCCCACAGAGGCAGCCGCCATACGGGATCGCCGACGCGCGCCGACGTCGCCACCATGTCGGCGCCCAGAGCATCGTCGTCGGTGAAGAACGCGGGCAGATCGGGGCCCAGAGCAACGCGCGCGGCACCGGTCAGCGTCGCGAACACGAACAGGCTCCGCGGCGCCTCCTCGTCTGCAAGCGCGATGGCATCGGCAAGGACGAGCCGGCCTTCCGCGTCGGTGTTGCCGACCTCGACGGTGTGGCCCGCGCGCGAGTGCAGGACGTCGCCGGGCCGGAAGGCGTTGCCGGCGATGCTGTTCTCGGCGGCCGGGATGAGGATGCGCAGGCGCACGTTGAGCTTGGCGCTCATGATCATGTGCCCGAGGGTCAGCACCGTCGCCGCACCGCCCATGTCCTTCTTCATGAGGCCCATGCCGCTCGCGGGCTTGATGTCGAGGCCGCCTGTGTCGAAGCAGATGCCCTTGCCGACCAGCGTGACGGTCGGTGCCTTGGCGCGGCCCCAGGTGAGATCGATCAGCCTCGGCTCCCGCGGGCTGGCGCGGCCTACGGCGTGGATCAGCGGGAAGTTGCGCGCCAACAGCTCGTCGCCCTCGATGACGGAAATTTCGGCACCGTGGCGGTCGGCAAGCGCACGCGCGGCGAGCTCCAGCTCTCCCGGGCCCATGTCGGAAGCGGGTGTGTTGATCAGATCGCGCCCCTGCCACACGGCCTCTACGGCCGCCAGCACCGAGGCGCGATCGGCGCGGCCCGGAATGCGCAAACGCGGCCGCTTGGCGTCGTCACCACTCTTGTAGCGGGTGAAGCGGTAGGCCCCGAGCCCCCATGCGATCGCTGCGAGCGCGGGATCGCGCACGTTCCCCTCCAGCCGATAGGAGCCGGCGGGCAGCGATTGTGCAAGCTGGCCGACGAGAAGCTCGGGCGGTCCGCTCGGCTCACCCGTGCCCCCGTCACCCAGGCCGAAGAGAACGCCGGCGATGCCCCCATGCGTATCGGGCAACAGTTTCGTCTGCTTGGCGCTCCCCTTGAAGCCCGCAGCCTCGATCCAGGCTCGCTGCGCCGCCTCGAGCGGAACCGCCGACACCGGCGCGCCCTTGCCAACAAGCCAGATCGGGATTTCCGATCCGCGCGATCCGCCTGCGAGGAAGGCGTCGTCAGGACTTGGGGCTTTGGTCATGCGGAGGGGTCCGGTCCTTGCTAGAAAGGGTGCCCGGCGGGGTTGGGCCGCGCCAGGCACGCGACTCGCGGGGCAGAAAATAGGATCATAGGAGGCAAGGCAAGAGCATGACCACACGCTACCGCCTCGTCATCGGCAACAAGGCCTGGTCAAGTTGGAGCCTGCGCCCCTGGCTCGCTATGCGGCGTCTGAGGCTGCCCTTCGAGGAGATCAACGTGCGCCTCCGGCTCCCGGAATCCAAGGCGGAAATCCTCAAGCACTCGCCATCCGGACTGGTGCCCACGCTCCTCGACGGTGATCTGGCGATCTGGGACAGCCTGGCCATCCTCGAATACTTGAGCGACCGCCATGCGGACGTACAGATGTGGCCCGCAGAGCGCGCCGCGCGGGCCATGGCACGCTGCATCGCCGCGGAGATGCATTCAGGCTTCGCCGCGTTGCGCCAACACTGCTCCATGGACCTGTTCGCAAGCCAGCCGCAAGCGACCCTACCGGCCGGGGTCGAAGCCGACGTCCGCCGCATCGTGACCCTGTGGCAGAGCTGCCGCGCGCGCTTCGGTGCCGGGGGACCGTTCCTCTTTTCCCAGTTCACAGGTGCCGATGCGATGTATGCGCCAGTCGCGTCTCGATTTCGCACCTACGTGCCGGATCTTGCCCCCTACGGCGACGACGGCACGGCGCAGGCCTACGTTGAGACGATCTTCGCCATGCCCGAGATGGACGCCTGGTCGGAAGGCGCACGGACGGAGCTCGCAGGCGCCGCGTAGCGCCTGCAACACCTACCGTCCGGTTAAGAACAGTTAATGGTTTGTTGACGAGTGTCTCTCACCCTGACGGACAAAGGACAGATTCGCGTCCAAAGACCGCTCAGGGAGACTACGAATGGTACGCCCCACGCACGCAAAGCCCGCCTACGGGGCGCTTCCGGGCTGGCAAAGGATGGTCGCGCTCGCGGTCTGCACCGCGCTCGGCGCGTGCGCACAGGCTTCCAAGCCGAGCCTCCCGCAGTTGATGTCGGAGAACGAGGCGCCGCCAGCACCCACCGACTCGAGCAAGAGCGAGCTGGTGAAGGCCACCGAGTACTGGGGCAAGGAGTACGCCAAGGAGCCGCGCGATCTCCAGACAGCTCTCAACTACGCCAAGAACCTCAAGGCCATGGGCGAGAAGAAGCGTGCCCTAACGGTGATGCAGCAGGCCTCCTTCCTACACAGCAACAGCCGCGAGCTCGCCAGCGAGTACGGTCGCCTTGCACTCGAGTTCGAGCAGATCGGCCTTGCCGGCCGACTGCTGGCGGCTGCCGACGATCCCACCAATCCCGACTGGCGCGTCATTTCCGCCCGCGGCACCGTGCTTGCCAAGCAGGGCAAGTACAAGGAGGCCATCCCCTTCTACGAGAATGCGCTGGCGCTCGCCCCGGACCATCCTTCGCTCCTGAGCAACCTTGCGCTCGCACACGCCATGAACGGAGAGCCCAAGCGCGCCGAGGCCATGCTGCGCCAAGCCGCCGCCACCGACCGCAACTCGCTCAAGATCCGACAGAACCTCGCCCTCGTTCTCGGCCTGCAAGGCAAGTACGACGAGGCGAAGCTCCTGGCCTCACGCGACCTGTCGCCCGAGAACGCGGCCGAGAACACCGATTACCTGCGCCGCATCGTCAAGCTCGAAAAGAATTCGCCGCCCACGACTGCCAGCACCACGCGCGCTCAGGCGAAATCGCCGACCAAAGACGCGACCATCGAACCCGACGACGAGGCCGAAACGGCGACGGAGGACGACACCGAGACGGACGTGCAGCCGGAGCCGGCACACGCCGCCTCCGTCCCACAGGCGGTCTCCTCAGTCCAAAAGGGCGAGTTCCTGCGCGGCACCATGCTGCCCGCGGGCACGCCTGAGGACGACGCGCAAGCGACGCAAGAGGCGCCAAGCTTCGATACGTCCTTCAGCGTCGCCCAGTGGATGCCAATACCGAATGCGGCCCCTGCCGACAGCGCTGCCAAAACGACAGCCGCGTCCACCAAGTGAACGGCGCGTATGCGCGAAGGCCTACTGGAATTGCCAGAACCGTATCGCCGCCGGCCCCAGGATCACGACGAACAGCACCGGCAGGAAGAATAGGATCATGGGCACGGTGAGCTTCGGCGGCAGCGCGGCAGCTTTCTTCTCGGCCTCGGACTGGCGGATATCGCGGTTTTCTTTCGCCATAACGCGCAGGGCCTGACCGATCGGCGTACCATAGCGCTCGGCCTGGATCAGGGCCGTGGTCACGGCTTTGACGCCGGGTATGCCGGTGCGTTTCGCCAGGTTCTCGAAGGCGTGCCGACGATCCTTCAGATAGGACAGCTCAGCGGTCGTCAGGCTCAACTCCTCGGCGAGCTCCATCGACTGCCCCGCGATTTCCTTGGAGACACGTCCAAACGCCGCCTCCACCGACATGCCTGACTGCACGCAGATGAGCAGCATATCGAGCGCATCGGGAAAAACCTGCTTGATTGCCTGTTGCCGCTTCTGCGCGAGGTTCTCAATGAAAACGTTTGGGAGATAGGAGCCGACAAAGGCTGCGCCGAGCGCGATCAAGAGCTTGATCAGAGGCGGATATGCTAGGCCTCCCATGACGAACAAGTAGAACAGTGCTGCCGCGAAGACCCCGAGCGGGGCGGCGACGCGGAAGAACATGTAGGCCACCATCGGGCCCTGTCCCCGCAGACCGGCGCGCCTGAGCTTGGTGCGCACCTCGTCGCTGTCGAACATCTGGCTGAGATTGAACTGATCGACCATGTCCCGCATGAAGCCCTTGGACACCATGCGCAGCTTGGCCGACGGACGGTCTCTGTTAGCCACCTCGGCCAGACGCTTGGCACGCATCTGCTCACGCTCGATCGCCATCACGCGCATGCGGTGGTTCATGCGGTCGCGCGACAAGATGGGCATGGCGATCGAAAACACCGTCGCGAAAGCGCAAAGCGCCGTCAGCAATGTTACGGCCAGCGTAGGGTTCGCAAACGTTTGGATGAGATCCGCCATGCACCGTACGTCCGCGTAAACGGACAGCTCCTTTTTAGAACTTGAAGTTGATCATCTTGCGCATCACGAGAACGCCCATCAGCATCCAAAGCGCGCTGAAGCCAATCATGAATTTGCCGGTATTCGTGGCAAACAGGGGCTCGATGTAGTCGGGCGAGGCCCCGTACACCATGAACATGACGCCCGGAGGCAACGAGGCGAGGACGAACGCTGAGGCTTTGGCCTCTGCGCTCAGCGCCTTGACTTTCATCCTGAGGTGGCTCCGGTCGCGCAGCACGCCCGCCAGATTGCCCAGCGCTTCCGAGAGGTTGCCGCCCGCTTGCTGTTGAATAGAGATCACGATCGTCAGGTACTTAACCTCGGCCAACGGCATGCGCACCATCAGGCGCTCCAGCGCCTCACTCAGGCTGACGCCGACGCGTTGCTGGTCGACGACCTCGCGGAACTCTCCGGCGAGGGGCTGCGCGCTCTCGTTGGCAATGACCCCCAGACACTCGTTCAAGGGCAGACCGGATTTCACGCCACGCACGACGATGTCGATGGCGTTCGCGAGCTCGGCGGCAAACTTGCTCTGCCGCCGCCTGATAAGCCAGTTGAGCGCCCAGCGGGGTAGCCCAAAAGTTCCGATGATGCCCAGCGAGAACGTTAGAAGCGGACGGGACCCTGACGGCGGAAGCGTCATGTTGAAAATGAAGGAGATGCTCAAGCCGAGCAGGACACTTATCAACCAATAGACCTTCGGCGTGATCTTGAGGCCGGCGCGTTGCAGACGCACGCGCAACGGGACCTTCGCGGCGGCCGACTGGCGGGCCTCCAGGTCTTTCAAGGTGTCGGTGATGGACTTGCGCCGTTGCGTGATGTCGTCGGCCGAGCGGCCCATTGCTACCCGCTCGCGGGTCTCGGTCACGGCGCGATAACGCTCTTCCGACTTTCCCCCGGCAATATACGGATAGACGAGCACGAACGCGACCGCAGCGATGGCGATAGCAACCAGAATGGCCGCGAATAACTGCATGAGATCGCCGTCAGACATTGACGTCTCCCAGAGGATTGCCGTTTTCGTCTAGGATCTCGGACTGCGCCAAAGCTTCGGAAAGGCGGCTTTCCTCTCCGTAGTAGAAGGCGCGATCCCAGAAGTGCGGACGCGCGATACCGGTGGAGCGCTGACGACCAATGATCTTGCCGTTCGCATCCTCGCCCTTGATCTCGAACACGATCAGGTTCTGCAGCGTGACGACGTCGCCTTCCATGCCCAGCACCTCGGTGACGTGGGTCACCTTGCGCGTGCCGTCACGCAAGCGCGCCACCTGCACGATGATATCCACGGACCCGGTGATCATCTCGCGTATCGTGCGCACGGGAAGCTGAAAGCCACCCATCATGATCATGGATTCCAGACGACTGATGGCCTCACGCGGGCTGTTGCAGTGGAGCGTGCCCATGGAACCGTCATGGCCGGTATTCATGGCCTGCAGGAGATCGAAAGCCTCCGGGCCGCGCACCTCGCCCACGATGATCCGCTCCGGTCGCATACGCAGGCAGTTGCGGACAAGGTCGCGCATCTTGATCTCGCCTTCACCCTCGAGATTGGGCGGGCGCGTTTCCAGGCGCACCACGTGCGGCTGCTGCAGCTGGAGCTCGGCCGAGTCTTCGCAAGTGATAATGCGCTCGTCGTTATCGATGGAGCCGGTGAGACAATTGAGCAGCGTCGTCTTGCCCGAGCCCGTGCCGCCCGAGATCAACACGTTGCAGCGCACGCGACCAATGATCTCCAGGATGGTGCGGGTAGAGGCCGTGATGGTGCCGATCCGCACGAGCTGCTCGAGATTGAGCCGGTCACGTTTGAATTTTCGGATGGTGAGCACGGGGCCGTCGATGGCGAGCGGCGGAGCAATCACGTTGACGCGGGAGCCGTCGGGCAAGCGCGCGTCGCAGATGGGGCTCGATTCATCGACGCGGCGCCCCACCTGGCTGACGATGCGCTGGCAGATGTTCATAAGCTGCATGTTGTCGGCGAAGCGCACACCCGTCTTCTCGACCTTGCCGCCAACCTCGATAAACGTGGCATCGGCGCCGTTGACCATGATGTCGGCGATCTCGTCGCGCGCCAGCAGAGGCTCCAACGGTCCGTAGCCCAGAACGTCGTTGCAGATGTCCTCGAGCAGCTCCTCCTGCTCGGCAATCGACATGACAACGTTCTTGATCTGGATGATCTCGCTGACGATGTCGCGGATCTCCTCGCGCGCCGAGTCTGCGTCCAGCTTGGCGAGCTGCGTGAGATCGATGGTGTCGATCAGTGCGTTGAAGACCGTGGTCTTGACGTCGTAGTACTCTTCCGAGTGCCGGCGTCGCTGATCAGCTGCAGCGGTGCTCGGAGCAGCCTCGGTCTTCGGTGGTGCAGGCTGAGGCTCCGGCGCTTTTGCCGGGCGCGCCGCCTGCGGCTCCGGCGGCTGCACCGGGCGCGGGGGCGTGATCGTCGTGCTACGCTTACCGAACATTGCAGCGGAACCCTTACAGCTTGATCCTCAGTTTCTCGAGCAGCGGCGCCAACGCCGACGGCTTCTTGACGGCCTGAAGCTCGCGCCGGTTCGTCATCGCGAGGGCGATCTCGCGGAAGGCCGCTGCTGACTTCGCCTTGGAGTTCAGCTCCTCGATCATCTGACCATTGTTGGCGGCCTGCCCAAACGTCTCCGCATCGAAGTCGACGACGCTGATCGCCTTGATGCCGAGTGCCGACTCGAATTCCTTGACGCTGATCTCAGGCCGCTTGGGCATGTTGACCATGTTCATGACGAGGCGCGGCTCGCTGTCGTTGCGACGGGTGGCGCGCAATAGATCGACGAGGCTCTTGGCGTTGCGCAAATTGGCGAGGTCGGGCGCGGCAGTGACGATCACCTCGTCGGCCTGCACAAGCACGCTCTTGGTCCATGCCGTCCACGTATGGGGCAAATCGACGGCCAAGTAGGGCACGTTCTGGCGTACGACGTCGATGACCTGATCACAGCCGGCAACGGTGATCTCGTAATCGCGGTCGAGAACCACGGGCGCGGCGAAGATCGACAGGTGGTCCGAGCATTTGGTCAGGAGACGGTCGAGCAGCACCTCGTCGAGGCGCTCGGGGCTCGCCAGAGCATCGGCGATGCCCTGTACGGGGTCCTGATTGAAATCCAGACCGGTGGTGCCAAAGGCAAGATCGAGATCGGCGATGACGACGTTGGTCTTGAACTGCTCCGACAGCGCCCATCCCGCGTTGTGGCAGATGGTGGAGGAGCCGACGCCGCCCTTGGCACCGATGAAGGCATAGACGTGACCGACCGGCTCGGTCTCGGGATTGTTGTAGAGGTTGGAGATGGCCTCCATCAGCTGCATCGGATCGACGGGCTCCACCAGGTACTCAGAAACGCCGCGGCGCAGAAGGCTGCGGTAGAGGACCACGTCGTTGACCTGGCCGATGACGATGACCTTGGTGCCCGGATCGCAGCACTCGGCCAGGCGGTCCAGCTCCATGAGCACGTGATCGCGCGGCAGACCGCTCTCGACGATGACGAGATTGGGGGTGGGGTTCTGCTGGAAGTGCGCGACCGCCGCCTCGATGCCGCCCATGTGCAGCGCCACGTGGACTTTGGCGAGGCGCCGATCCTCGGCGGCAACCTGCATGATGTCCGCCGTCGCCGGATGCTCGCAAAACGCCTGTATCGAGATACGCGGGATCGGCCGCGCCCGCGTGCTCGCAGACTCCTCGGCCAGGCGCGCGTCTTCGCCCGGCGGCGCGACATCCATACCGCCCACCTCGTCGGCGTTCGGATCAGAATAAGCAGGCTTCGACATGACTTCGGCGACCTTCAGTTACCCTTGCGGCCCTAGTTGCTGTTGTCTCTGTTGACCCGCTCGTCAGGTGACTTTGTGGCACCCGTCGGCCTCCCGGCTACGTACTTGCTCCACACCTGATCTCTGCGCTCGCTGGAGCGCGCGGTCTCGCTGCGCGGGCCCAGCAGATCGGCGGGGTTGGCGACCATGGCAGCGAGGTTGTGCTGACCGGCACACGCCAAATTGGGATAGGGCAGGTTCATGGGGTCATAGGCGAGATTGGTTGACCAGTCGCCGCACTGAGGCGGTTCCGCCACGTAGCGAAGATAGGAGACGCGGATCGGCGGCTCGCGCGAGCCCTCAGCGTCGTACGCCTCCACCGAGATAGCGGCCTCCGAAAACCCCTGATTGTACAGTAGCGACCTGACCTCGCTCACGGCATACATGGCGGCAACTTCATTGGCGCCGCCGCTCGGCGCGGCAATGACGAGACGGCTGTTGCCGGCGTCCGTCGTGCGGTAGTGCGAGGCGAAGTCGACAAGCTCGGCGCGCTGCGCAGGGCTCAATCCATTGGCGCCGCGGCGCACCCGCACTGAATAGGTGGTGGGCTCCTGCGACACCAGGATCGGGTGGCGCTGCGAGCTGTCGACGAGGGTCCAGCCGGCAACACGGGTCGGATCCTCGGTGGTCTTGCAGCCGGCCAGACCGAGGGATGCCGCACCGAGGCAAGCGAGCGTCACGCCCCGAGCCAAGGCGCTTTTTGCGGGCGTCGTCGTCTTTGTTTGTGCTTTAGCCATGTCGCCGTTCCGCCCGTCCTATTCGACGATGAATCCGTAATCGCCCTTGAGATCGCCCACCGGCGCAGGGGCCCCACCTCCGTAGATGCGGTTGATGTGGCCAAGGAAGTTCGCCTTGCGATCTGTAGGGTCGCCCATGCCGTCCTGTGGAAGCGCAAGCTGCTGGCGCGCCACCGGCCGCACCATGTAAGGCGTCACGATCACGACGAGCTCGGTCTCCGATTTCAGGTAGTCGTGGCTGCGAAAAAGCGTGCCCAGAATCGGCAGATCTTTGAGGCCGGGAAATCCATCGACGCTCTGCCGGCTATCCTCCGAAAGCAGGCCGGCAAGGGCGAGCGAGCCGCCCGAGGGAAGCTCCACCGTGGAGTTGGCCTGCCGCTTCTTGAGGGCAGGAATGGAGATGCCCGAAAGTACAACAGCGCCGTCCTGTGTTAACTCGCTGACCTCGCTCTCGATCTTCAGGCTGATGCGGCCTTCCGACATCACGACGGGAGTGAAGGCGAGACCGATGCCGTATTCCTTGTAGGTAACGCTCACCTGCCCGAGGCTGTCGACGACGGGAACGGGATATTCGCCGCCTGCCAGAAACTTTGCCGGCTCGCCCGAGACCGCCGTGAGATTGGGCTCAGCAAGCGTCCTTAAAAGGCCGTCGCGCTCCAGCGCGCGCACGGCACCGGCAACGGTCTGGTTCCCCGACTGGTAAACTCCACCGACGCCCGAATTGCCGAACGCCGTCGTTCCAGCGGATGTCGTGGGGCCGGAGTTGAAGAGCGACAAAGCTCCGTCTGCGATGCCGGCAGTCGGCAATGAGCCCAGACCTGCCGCCGCGGTCAGCGGAAAAGAGTTATCGCTGAGGACCGACCAGGTGAAGTTGCCCGAGTTGAGCAGCGCGCCGATATTGATACCGAACTGCTTCAGGATCGAGCGCTGCACTTCGGCGACGGTTACGCGCAGCATGACCTGCTCCTCGCCCTCGACCGAGAGCAAGTTGATGATCGGCTTGGCGGCGTAGGGATCGTCTCCTGAGCTTGAAGTCGTGGTGTCGGCCTGCGTTTGCGTACTGTAGGCCGACGTGGGACCGCCTGCGCTGGTGGAGCTCTGCGTATTCGTCGTGCTGGTCGCGTTGTTCTGGTTGCTGGAGCCGGTGGTGCCGATGGTGCCCGCATAGGAGGCGGAAAACTGCGCCGCGATCTGTGCGGCCCGGTCGGAATCGACCGGCGTGCGCACCGATCCGGTCAGGATGATCGCCTTGCCTGCGAGCTCGCTATGGATGTTGGAGCCGGGGATGAGACGTGCCAGCAGTTGATCGAGCGCCGAGAGATCGGCACCGACCGCCACCTCCAGCGTCAGGATCTGCTGGCCGTACTCGTCGAAGAAGAAGGCGTTGGTCTGGCCCGACTTCTTGGCGATGAGAAACACGCGGTCTGAAGATTGCACCACGGCATCCATCAACTGCGGGTCGGAGACCAGCACATCCTTGAGCGGAATGGGAAACTGCACGACGATAGAGCGGCCCACGCCGAGGTCGATCCGCTTGGAAAGCGGAAAGGCGGCGTTCGCCGGAATACGAAGCACGGAGTCACGGATCCCTGGTCCGTCGCGCGCTTCAGCCCTTGGTGCGTGGGTCGACAGAGCCATGGCGGCAAGGAGAGCCGCGGCCATGCTTGCGCAAACCCAATTTAGGGTCGTTCGCATCGTTGAGTACCTTCTGGAACAGCTGAGACTGAAGCACTGCACTCAGTTCACGCTGTATGCGCGCGTGGGTACGCCATATTTGAGGACGCGTACGGCACTGCTGCGTCGAGTGTCGAAAGGATCACTACTCGGGCCGGGCCCATTGGGATCTGCGTCTGCGATGCTGCGCAACGACAGACTGATCTCGCCCATCGAATTGGCGCGCACCAGCATCTCGGCCTGCTCCGGAGTCAGCTCGAGCGTAGCGGTGTTGGCGCCTCCTTGCGGGGACTTGCTGTCCTTCTTGGTCTCGATCTGCTGGCCGATCGCCAGCACGCGAACATTGTGGAACAGCGTATCGCTCACGACGGCATCGACGCCGTTGGTGCTGCGCAAGCGCCGCGTCAGAATGACATCGACGTGATCGTTGGGCAGAATGAGCCGCCCTGCCGCAGTCTCCTCCTTGATGCGCGTTGATACGGCGCGCATGCCCTTGGGAAGAATTGCGGCCAGAACGCCGCCGTCACCGGCCTTGATCAGCTTGTTTCGCGTCACCGGCTCGCCCTGCAGGATCGGCGCACGTACAATGGCTCCCGTCGCACTGCGCATGCCGTTCTCACCCTTGCTCTTGGTGATGAACGCGGGCGTCACAGCATCCTTGGGCCACGTCTGCCAGCGAAAGTCGCTTTGCTTGGTAAGCTCGCCGAGCGAGATGTCCTTGCGGGCCACAAGAACCTCGGCCGCATCGAGCGCCGTCTCCACCTTCGTCGGGGCGGAAGGCGTGCTGACGATGGAGCGCATCAGCATGAACGCTAGGAGGCCCGCGCCTCCCGCGATCGCAATGCCGATTACCTGGGCTCGTTTCATCAGCTACGAATTCCTTAGGTGCCCCGAGAACTCGATCTCCGGGCTTCGGTCCGAAGGTGCATCACAATCGTCAACGCGAAGTTAATCTGCGTCACGGATTGACGCTTCCACCGGGCTAAGGGCGGCATCGTTGCAACACCATCTTAGCTTCCGAGTGCCGCGTACCAGCTCGTCGACGGATAGGTGATCAACGCTCCGGCGGCGATGGCGACACCGTACGGCATGCCTCCGCCCTGGGTATGAAGTCGCAGAGCCCAGTCGGGCAACGGGAACGCGGTTGCAGGAACGCGGCGATAGGCCAGGATCGCAAGTGCCAAAGCACCGCCGAAGATGGCCACCAGCGCAAGAAATCCCACCAACTGATCGAAGCCGAGCCAAAGCGCGGCAACAGCCAGGATCTTGCCGTCGCCACCGCCGATCCAGCCCAGCGCGAACAGCAATATCCCGGCGATCAGCATCAAGGCGCCGGCCGCAAGATGCATGAGCATTTCCTGTCCCGAGAGGCCTGCGATGGGTGCGATGACGAGGAAGGCGACGCACAGTCCGATCGATAGCAGGTTGGGTATTTTCATCGTCAGCAAGTCCGTTGCGGCGGCAAACGCCATCGCAAACGGAAAAACGAGAAGAAGAAGTTGCTGCAACACTTCGGTCACTTTCTCACACCCACGTTCGGTCGAACCGTAATGCGAGTGTCCTCAACCCGGGTTAAGCGAGCGGCTGCAGCACCCGCCGCCAAGAAAGAGAGCCACCCAGCGCCGAAACGCCAGGTGGCTCCCAATACCGAGCGGCTCTGGCAGAGAGCCGTCTTGCTGGCTCCGGTTACTGAGTTGTCGTTGTCGTAGTCGCCGAATCCAGCTCGCCCTTGATGTTGCCGAACAGACTGTTGAGGCCGTCCTTGAGGGTACCGAGGCCGGCGATAATGCCAACGCCGACGATGGCGGCGATCAGCCCGTACTCGATGGCCGTGGCACCCAACTCATCGTTCGCGAAGCGCGTGATGATAGATTTCATGACAACTCTCCCATTCTTGTTTGGAATACTCATTCCGTCCGGACGAGGAGCTCTCAAGTCTCTTTGGCGCCGAACTGATGGGAGATTGCGCCGGCATCTATTAATCCTTGGTAAAACGCAAGTAATTCTCCATAAAGACATCCTAACAGGGCATTATTTTGCCCGAATGCGATTGATAAATTTGTCTACAAATGCCAAATTTGTAGACTACTTTCCAGGACCGCAAGAACTCTCCCGGTATTCCAAAGCATTCATTGGGCGCGCGCGCAAATCCCGTCGTTCTATTGCACCGCTTTATAGCTTTGATCCTTGCAGCGCCTGCCGCAGTCCTGCTCCTCCATTTCGTGGAGAGAGCCGGGCCGTGCTCGCGCCTCCGCCCTGGCGCCATCCCTGTTCCCGATGTCCGACCGCAGGGATCGCGGCGTTTCCCCTTCATTCACCATTTCCTGAGGTAATGGCTTTCGTTCGAGCAAACGCCCAACCGCATCCCATGCAGACGCAGCCAATCCAGCACATGACCGAGCCACCTCCGATGACGACCCACCTTGCAGCTTGGGGACGGGCGGCGTGCCTTGCACTGGTGTGCTTGACGGGTGCCACGGCATTACTTGCCTCGACAACACACGCCGCCGATCTCGTCGTCCGCTATGACCAATCGCAGCTCCTCCGGCTGCCGCGGCCGGCAGCCGACATCATCATCGGCAATCCGTCGATCGCGGACGTGTCCATTCAAGGCGGGAATTTGCTGGTCGTCACCGGCAAGACGTTCGGCATCACCAACATCATTGCCCTGGACGAGCAGCGCAATGTCATCCAGGACCAGCGCATCGTGGTCGAGCGTGATGACCAGCGAATGGTCGTGCTCTACCGTGGTGCCGTGCGCGAATCCTATAGCTGCACGCCCAGCTGTGCCCCCACGCTCACCGTCGGCGATGAGCAGACGTTCTTTGATGCGACGTTGAAGAATTCCCAGAGCAAGAGCGGCGCTGCGAGCGGGTCTGGCAACCAGAACCCGGCGTCCTCCAACCAATAGCTCCGGCTCCTCGAGCCGCATTGCGGCGGGCTCCGCGCGCCAGGTCATTTTGACCGCGCGCTTAAGGTTTCGCTCACTGAAACTGCTCAATTGCTATGCAAGCAATACATCTTTCATAGACGTAAAGCTATTTTCGCGCCCGTGTTGACGTGCGTTCGAGGCAAGCTACATGCGTCCGCCTTTCCTTTCTTATGGCAACTCCGCCCCCCGGCGCTGCAGCAAGCTTGCGCGCTGGCTAGGCAACGAGCGCGGCTCGGCGGCGATCGAGTTTGCCCTGGTGGCGCTGCCATTCTTTCTGTTCGTACTCGGCCTGCTTGGCATCGGCCTCTATTTCTTCACGGTCAGCTCTCTCGAGCACGGCGCCGAGTCGGCCGCACGCCAAGTCCGCACCGGGCAAGCTCAAAAGAGCGGGCTCACAGTCGGCAACTTCAAACAGCTCGTTTGCGACGAGGCCGGAACCTACATCGACTGCAGCAAGCTCCACGTTCTCGTCCAGCATTCAGCGACGTGGGCCGGCATAGATCCAGAACCGTGCGTCAACTCCAGCAACGAAATGTCGGATTCGACCGGCGATACCGATGACTCGCTCTACGCCTACACGGGCGGCGCCAGCCAAGTGGCGCTGATCACGCTCTGCTATCAATGGGACCTGGCGACGACATTCGCCTTTCTCAAGCTGGGTACAGGCAGCGATGGCTCCGGCCCCGCCGTCATTCAGGCGACAACGGCCTTTCGCATCGAGCCGTATTCATCTTCATCGTCGTCATCCTAATGTCGAGCACATCACACAGAGCGACCGAGACCGTCATGCGTGGCATCAGACTTTCCCGAATCATGTCGGCACTGCGAGCAGCGTGGCGCTGCCAGCAGGGCGCAGCCGCCACCGAGTTCGCCTTCCTCGCGCCGTTGCTCATGCTGATGCTCCTGGGCACGATCGAAGTTGGACGTGCCATCAGCGTGGATCGCCATTTCTCGTTGGCGACCTCCACGGCCAGCGACCTCGTCGCACGCGAGGAGTCGCTGGGTGAGACAGATGCAAACGCACAGACGAATCTCAAGGCGATGATGGACTCCATCCAGTTCATGATGAAACCCTACGACGCGTCGTCCCTGAAGATGGGTGTATTCCAGGTCAGGGCCTCACCCGACGATGCGACCGATACCCGCGTTGATTGGTCGTACTCGTTCAACGGCTACGCCGTGCCGTCGAAATGCGATACCTATGCGATTCCGTCCGGCCTCATCGATAAGGGCGCGTCCGTGATCGTGGTCAAATCCAGCTACGTCTTTCATCCCCTGTTCGCCGATTTCGTGCCGGGATTTGGCGGCGACACGACGTGGAACGACACGTCCATCCACAGCCCGCGCAACAGCTGCGTCGATTACCTAGATGGCGACAACTGCAGCTCGCTCGACTGCCCCTGAGCGCCCCCAGGGGCGCCGAAACCGCGGTCAAACCTTATTTTCAGCGCGATTCGCAAACACTATTTCCGTTGACGGATTATCCTAGATCACTATGCCATCGTCGCTAGTCGTCCTATTGTCCCGAATCGTCCGTAGTCAAACGAGATCAGCTGGCAAAAGCAGGCGAAATGGGTCGACGCTCTATCCACAGTCCCGAGGAACTGCGGGAACTTATCATCCAGGCCACCACGGAAATCGTGGAGGAGGACGGTCTTGAGGGGCTCTCGGCCCGCGAGATCGCCAAGCGGATCGGCTATTCTCCCGGCACGCTCTATAACGTCTTCGAAAATCTCGACGACATTCTGCTGACGATCGAAGCGAGGCTGCTCGACCGATTGGCGGAGAGGCTGGCGGAGACCGATGCGTCGGGAACGCCGCAGGAGCGCCTGAAGCGGCTGACCGACGCTTATTTCGCTTTCACGCAGGAGCGGCCCAAGCTCTGGAACCTGCTCGTCGAGCACCGGCTGCCGGTGGGTAAGGATGTACCAGCATGGTATCGGGCAAAGCTGGAATGCCTGCTCGCCCCCCTCGAGGAGGCGCTTGCGCCGTTGATCGGCGGCAAGGATGCGGCGAGCAAAAACGCGCAGCCCGTGCGTTGTGGGCCGGCGTGCACGGGATGACCTCGCTGTCGACCGCCGCCAAGCTCGCACCCGTCACCGGCCCCGCAAGCGCGGAGCTGGTGGACGACCTGGTATCGACGTATCTGGCCGGCCTCACCAAACGCCGCGCGTGAGCCAAGGCGCCCCGGCGTCAGGGCGCCGGTTTCTGGCCCCCTTCGTCGGCGGCTGCGGGCGCCTCGATCGACCCGGTCGCCTGCTCGGACGGATCCGGCGGAACCGCCGCCAGCCGACCGCGCTTCATGAACAAGCCGAACCAGTTGTCGTCGGGGACGAGGCGCTGCTGCAGGCCCGCCCACAAGCTGCGCGAGGAGATCCCGTCGACGAACGTGTGGGTCGAGGGGACGATGAACAACAGCAGTGCACCGGAGACCAGCATGGCGCTGGTCGCGGCCTTGTTGCGCATATCGACGAATTTCAGCGCCGTCCCGAAGGACTTCTTGATATGGGCGCCCATCACGTCGACCGAGTAGATCTCGTCGAGGGTGAGGTGCGTCAAGAAGCCGATAAACAGAAAGCCGGCGGCGAGCCAGGCAACGCCGTCGGGGCGTCCGAAGCCATAGTAGAATACGATGGCCGTGGCGAGCGAGCACACGATGCCGGCCGATATGGAATGCCAGATGCCGCGATGCACCGCATACTTGTGAAAGAGCGTATGAAGCCCGTAGCGCACGAACAGCAGCGTACCGACCCACAAGATCCACATCTCGGCGATCGACAGCCGGGGTGCGAAGTGGAACAGCACGACGAACGAGAAAAACACCGCGAGCCCCGCAAACAGCGCGCGGCTGGGGCGCGACTCCTTCAGGTCGATGTCGGGCAGCACCGAGCCAAGCGATCCCGCCATGGTAACGGCGACGAGGTTCTCCGGCGCGATCACGTCGGCAGCGAGCGTCAACGTGGCAAGGCTGCCCGATACGATCGTGCCGACGACGATATGCGTGGTGAAGTTGGCCATGGCGCGTACCCTCCCGCTCGGACGCACGCCACGTCCCCATGGAGCGCAGCGCGGCCCATGCCTCCCCATCAGATTCTCGGGTCCAATGGGAGGGCCGGGCGCGCCCAGAGTGTGGAAAACGGTCGCCGACGCCCTCCTGCGGTGCATTGCGGCTTGACGGGCCGCGCGCTACCGCGAATGCGTTGACGCCAAATCCATGCTCCCGCTCTCGCACACACACAGACAGCATCAGGCCGTGGCCGCCGCCAGCATTGGCGTCGCCTTTGCCGTGATGGGCATCAAGTACCTGGCGTACATGATGACGGGCAGCGTGGCGCTGTTCTCCGACGCGCTCGAAAGCATCGTCAACGTGCTGACCGGCATTGCCGCCCTGGTCGCCATACGCGTCGGCGCGCACCCGCCCGACCGCCGCCACCCGTTCGGACACCACAAGGCGGAGTATTTCGCCGCCGTGCTCGAGGGCGCGCTGATCATCGTGGCGGCACTCGTCATCTTCCACGAGGCCTACGGCGCGCTGCTCAGGCCGCGCGTCATGACCGAGCCCGTGGCGGGCCTCGCCGTCAACGGCGTGGCAACCGCGCTCAACGCCGGCTGGGCGTGGATCCTCATCAACCGCGGCCGCGTATGGAAATCGCCGGCGCTGGCGGGCGACGGCCGCCATCTGCTCAGCGACGTGATTACGTCGGTCGGGGTGCTCGCCGGCCTCGTGCTGGCCACGGTGACGGGCTGGTCGATCCTCGACCCGCTGCTTGCCGGCCTCGTGGCGTTCAACATTCTGCGCATGGGCTACGAGCTCGCGACCTCCTCCATGAGCCAGCTGCTGGACGAAGCCGCCTCGCCCGAGATCCTGGCCAGCATTCGCTCCGCGATCAAAGCCAACGCCGACGGCGCGCTGCAGGCCCACGACCTGCGCACGCGGACGGCGGGACCCGCGACCTTCATCGAGTTCCACCTGGTGGTGCCGGGCTCCATGTCGGTTCGGGCGGCCCACGACATTTGCGACCGGCTGGAAGCGGCGATCGAGGCCGAAATCGAGGGCGCCCAGGTCGTTATCCATGTCGAGCCAGAGCACAAGGCCAAGCACAAGGGGGCCGTCGAGGTCTAGCGGGCGCTGCCCTCTCAACGCCAAAGTCGGCGGGCCTTATGCTCGCGATGAAATATCCTGTCCGCGCGCTGCGTCTCCTTCTGCTCCCCCTCGCCACCCTGCTGCCTGCCGGTGCCGCTGCGCCCGGATGGGCCGGCGCAAACGACGAGGTGACGATCGTGCTCGTCGGCGACGTCGGCCTCAACCGCTCCAACCAGCCGGTGGAAGCCAAGGGCGCTCGCCGCGGCGGGTTCCTCTCCTGGTCGGATATGACGTCGGGGATCGCCGAGGACATCAACGGCGACCTCAACTTCATGAACGTCGAGACGGTCGTCACCGACCGCAACGACCTCGTCCGCGACACCAAGGGCCAGAGCGGACCGTTCAACTTCCGCACGCACCCCAACGGCCTGCGCCATCTGGTGTCGCTCGGGTTCAACCTGCTGTCGCTCGCCAACAACCATTCGATGGACTACGGCGTCCCGGGCCTCAAGGAGACGCTGCGGCACGTCGGCGCGCTCGAAAAGGAGCGGCTCGCGGTGGCGACCGGCATCGGCATGAACCGCGACGAGGCGGCGACGCCGCGCCGCGTCAACGTCAAGGGCACCGACATCGCCTTCGCGGCGACCGGCATCGTGACCAACAACCTCGCCCGCCACCGCGCGGGGCCCAATAAGCCGGGGCAGATCGCCTACCGTTTCGACGAGGATTTCGCCGAGGTGCGCAAACGGCTCACGAGCGCACCCGCCGGGTACCGCATCCTGTCGATCCACTACGGCATCGAGGGGCAAGTGCGCACGGATGCCCGCCAGATCGCCGAGTGGCGGCGCCAGGCAGCACTGCGCGACGGCATCGACCTCATCGTCGGCCATCACGCGCACGTGGTGCGCGGCGTCGAGATCGCCGGCTCCTCGCTCATCTTTTACGGGCTGGGGAACTTCCTGCACCACGGCACCGCCAACATGACCTCCAAAGGAATCTGCCACGACTACGGCCTGATGGCGCGCGTGCACCTGAAAAAGGCCGGCGACGGCAAGCTTCGCCTGCGTGCCGTCGAGGCGATCCCGGTGACCGACACGCATATTCGCCCGCACCGGCTCACCGGGGACAAGGGGCGCGCGCGCATCCATGCGCTCAACTATCTGGCAGCGACGCTCGACGACGAGGCGGACGGCGCGCGCGGCGTTCGCTTCACGCCGCAGGCCGATGGCAGCGGACTGTTCTGCGTCGCCGGCGCCCAGACCGACGGCGGCACCATCGGCGCCCTGTGCAAGAGCTACACGCCGGCGCCGGCAATCCCCGCGAGCTTGCGCGGCGCCATCGCATCCTCGTGCAGCAAGTAGTGCAGCGCGCATACCGTCAAGCATCCTCTCCGCCTCGCCTCTCGTGGTCTGACCCTCTGGGTCTGACCCTGTTGTCCTCGCGCCTCGGGTGTCACCGGGTCGTCACCTCTGCCCGGAGCGGTCGCGGCGCCGGCAAGTCGCCGCGCGAGCCGGGGACGCGGGTGAGGGGTGACGACGCCGAGCAAGGTGTACCCCCTCACCCGCTCGCTTGGCTGACGCCAAGCTCACTGAGCCTCTCCCCGGAGAGGTGAAGTGAAGCAAGCACCTTTGGCCTCGCGGCATCGCTGCCCGAGGGTTTGAAAAAGCGAGGGAGCGCGGGCGCCGAAGCGCTGCGAACCTGTCGCGACAAAAAGGGCAGCCCTTCAGCGCCCGCGCGCGGTCTCTCTCCTGGCCGAGGGTGCGGTCACGACGTCAGCGTGCTGTTTGCCCGGCCAAAGCCCGCGAAAGCGGGCCATGCCTCGTCCCGGGGCCTTAGAGCTCCTGTCGCGCTCGAACGTCGAAGCGGCCGCTGCCGAAGGGCGTCCGTGCGGTGTGTTGCCGCGCCTGCGCAGCCTCGATCGCAGGCCCCGGGATAGGGCTGAGCCAAACCTGCACCGGCGCCCGCGACGGTACGGACGACGGCTCACCCGGGAACCGCCCCTGCCCCGCAACGACGCTCAAGCTGCCGCGTCCCTCGGTGGGCAGGGATGCGGGCAGTATGGGGGCGGGGGGAGGGGCGGGGATTAGTTTGCGAGTGCCGCGCGCCTACTTTCTTCTTGCGGCGGTCCATGTTGGTGACCTTGTAGACGCGCCCCTCGCCGTCATACGTCGTCCATTCGCCGACTTGCGCGCCATTGTCGAAGCTGCCGGAGCGCAGTTTGGTGCCGTCCTTGCGGAACCACTCCCAGTAGCCCGTCTGCACGCTGTCGCGCATCTGGCCCGTGGCCCAGACGGAGCCGTCCTTGTGGTGGACGACGTGCTTTTGCAGCTTTCCGCCCGTCTTGGGCATCCCTTACTCCCTCGTGTTCCCGCTGGAACAGCGCCGAGGCGCAAACTCCGTCAAAGCCTAGCCTGAGCCAACAGGCGAAGCGAAAGCGTAATGCGTATCACGATCGACGAAGAGCTGCGGCAGGTGCACGTCTCGCAGGGTCTCATGCTGCTGACCCTGCAGCTTGCGCGCGCCGACACGACCACCGAGCTCGAGGCCGCCGCCGAGGCGCTGCGCACGGCGCTCGCGCACGCGCGCGTCGTCGTCGTCAATGGCGAGGCGATACGGCTTTAGTCTCGCCGATTGGGCTTCCCACGAAGCAAGCGACCAACACGTGGCAGACCCACAGGGTCGGGCACCTCGACGGCTCTAATGCGAGGGGCCACCGTCGAGATGCGCGCCGTTGAAATGCGACTCGAAATCCAATTCGTCCTCGATATTGCTGGTGGCGCGGCGCCAGTCGCCAGGAGCGACCGCACGCGTGTGCTCGGGCGCGGGCATGTAGCTCGGCAGCTCCTCGCGCACGGGGGCTGCGAGCGGCGCGCGAAACATGCCGATGCCGGAGGCAAGCCCCTGCAGCTCGCCGAGGATGGCCTCGCGCCGCTCCTCATGCGCGCTGGCGATCGATTGCACGTCGCGCAGCAGCGCCTGGTCGAGGCGGTCGAGCGCGTCACCCAGCGCCTTGACAAGTGACTGCTCGTTGTCGGCGACCTCCTTGAGGCGGGCACGCATGTCTTCGATGTGAGCTAAGAGCTTTGTCATCTCAAGTCCCCCGTCGGTGATGGCGAATCACTTGGATGCATGAGGCCACTGATTTCCGCAGGAAATGTGGTGGCGGGGCGGCGGCGATGGGGCGTTCATTGCCGGCCTCCCGGAGACTTTGCTAGCTTGCTTCGCAGCGCGGCGCATTGGAGGCTTCATGGACCCGTTTCTCGCCGCCGCCATCGAGGAGGCCCGGCTTGGCCTCGCCGAGGGCGGGATTCCCATCGGCTCGGTGCTGGTGATCGACGGCGAGATCGTCGGGCGCGGTCACAATCGCCGCGTGCAGAAAGACAGCGCGATCCTGCACGCCGAGATGGACGCGATCGAGAACGCGGGGCGCCTGAAGGCCGGCGACTATCAGCGCGCCACGCTCTATTCCACGCTGTCGCCGTGCGACATGTGCTCCGGCACGGCGCTGCTCTACAAGATCCCGAAAATCGTCATTGGCGAGAACCGCACGTTCCGCGGACCGGAGGACTATCTGCGATCACGCGGCGTGGAGCTGGTGATCGTCGACAGCGAAGCGTGCGTGAGCCTGATGGCGGAGTTCATCGCCGCCCGCCCCGGGCTGTGGAACGAGGACATCGGGGTTTAGGCGTGGGAGAGCGACCGCTCCGCCCACAGGTCGTACTCGTCGGCGTGGGTGACGCGGGCGCGCACGATGTCGCCGGGCTTCAGATCGGTGTCGCCGTTCAGGAATACGCTGCCATCGATCTCGGGCGCATCCCATTGGGAGCGGCAAAGCGCGCCTTCCTCGTCGACCTCGTCGACGATCACGTCGATGTCGCGGTCGACCATGCCGGCAAGCCGCGCAGCGCTCACGGCCTTCGCCACTTCCATGAAGCGATGCCAGCGCTCTTCCTTGAGGTCATCGGGCACGGCGCCCGGCAGCTCGTTGGCCTTGGCCCCTTCGACCGGCTCGTAGCGGAAGCAGCCCGTGCGGGCGAGTTTGGCCTCGCGCAGGAAATCGAGCAGCATCTGGAAATCCTCCTCCGTCTCGCCGGGGAAGCCGACGATGAAGGTGGAGCGGATGGCGAGATCGGGGCACATCTCGCGCCAGCGATGAATGCGCGCCAGCGTCTTCTCCGCGGCGGCCGGCCGGCGCATGGCTTTGAGCACCGCGGGCGAGGCGTGCTGGAAGGGGATGTCGAGGTAGGGGAGAATTTTGCCCTCCGCCATCAGCGGGATGACGCTGTCGACGTGCGGATAGGGATAGACGTAGTGCAGGCGCACCCAGGCGCCGAGGTCGCCCAGCGCAACGCACAGGTCCTGGAACCGCGCCGGCAGCGCGCGGCCCTTCCACGGGCTTTCCGCGTACTTGAGGTCGACGCCGTAGGCGCTCGTATCCTGGCTGATGACCAGGAGCTCCTTGACGCCGGCGTCGACGAGGCGCTCGGCCTCGGCCATCACGTGCGACGACGGGGCGGCTCGCGAGATCGCCGCGCAATGACGGGATGATGCAGAAGGAGCAGCGGTTGTTGCAGCCTTCGGAGATCTTCAAATACGCGTAGTGGCGCGGGGTCAGCCGCAGGCCCTCGGGCGGCACCAGATCGACATAAGGGTCGTGCAGCGGCGGCACCGCGTCGTGCACGGCGGCGACGACCTGCTCGTACTGGTGCGGCCCGGTGACGGCGAGGACGCCGGGGTGCGCTTGCCGGATGCGCCCCTCCTCCACGCCCATGCAGCCGGTGACGATGACGCGGCCGTTCTGGGCCATGGCCTCGCCGATGGCCTCCAGGCTTTCGGCCTTGGCGGAGTCGAGGAAGCCGCAGGTGTTGACCACCACCACGTCGGCGCCCGCGTAGTCGGGCGCGACCAGATAGCCTTCCGAGCGCAGCTTGGTGAGGATGCGTTCCGAATCGACGAGCGCCTTGGGGCAGCCCAGCGAGACGAAGCCGACCTTGGGCGCGGCTTTGGGGGACCGCGATGGCGCGGTCTGGTCGGGTTTCTCGGTGTCGAGGCTCATGGCGCGCACTCCTAGCACCGGGCCAGCCCTTGCGCGAGCCCGGCGGCGCCTTGGCAAGGTTTACCCGCCGCCCACGGCGGGCGACCTACCCGTCGTAACTATGTCCACAATCCGTGCTGGGGTGCGGCTCTAACTTTGGGAGGCATCATGAAACGGGCGATCTTGGTTGTTCTGGGCTTGCTGCTGCTCGCAGCATCCGCGGCATGGTTCTTTTCGGATCTGCCGGACACGGCCCGCGAGCTGCTGGCCGACCGCGGATTGCTGGGCGCGCAATCAAGATCTCTGGCTCCGGGCGGAGGATCCTGGGAAACGATCAAGACAGCGCTCGACGTGGCCAATGCCGTGATCGGCTGCATCGGGATCTACCTCACGGTGCGGGCCACACGCCAGTCGCAGTCGATGTCCCAGTAACGAATGCCGTAGGTGCGCGGGCGGCTCTCCCTGGCGGGACGGCCCGATACCTCTGCTGTGGTCGAGCGCAGGGCATCCTGGCCGGAGTAATCTAGCGGGGTATCGGCGGCTGGCGGAGGGGGTGGGATTCGAACCCACGAGACGGTTTCCCGCCCACACGCTTTCCAAGCGTGCGCCTTCAGCCACTCGGCCACCCCTCCTTGCACGCAGGCGTCCACGACACGGCCGCGCAAAGGCGGCGCACTATAGCCGCCGCGCGCTTGCACGCAAGGACACTGCGTTCACCGCCGCGCCCAACTGTGCGCCTCCGTGCCAAGCGGCGGACGCGGCGCCCACACGCTGCCCGGACCATGCAAAACCGACGACCCGAGGGACGATTGTGACGGAGACCCGAAGCCCGACCAGGGCCGATAACCGCGGCGGCAGCGCCACACTGCCGCGACTCCGTACCACCCCGGGTTGGCGATCCTGCGCGAGATACTTATTTAACCTCAGCTGTGCGAATTTGAGACAATTCGAAAGGGGCGGAAAGCCTGCCCCGACCGCGCCGGCCCGATTTTTGGGGGGGTGTGGCCCGGGTTGCTGGTCAAATTCGGTCCCCGGCGCGATAGTAGCGAGAACGATTCCATGCAGATTTCTGCGGGCTTTGGAGGTGTGAGGTGAGCTTATTCAGGGGGATGGCGACCGTCCTGGCGGCGAGCGCGACGGCGATCCTGCTAATCGGTGCCCCGGCGGTTGCCGGTAGCCCGTTCGCAGAATTGGTCGGCACCTGGAGTGGCAAGGGCACGGCCCACCTCGAGGGCGGCAAGAACGAGCGGCTCTCCTGCAAAGGCTACTATTCGGGCTCGGGCGGCTCCGAGCTGCGCCTCAACATCATATGCGCCAACCCCTCTACCAAGGTGGAGCTGCGCTCGGTGCTCAAATATGCCGGCGGCCGGGTCACCGGGACCTGGGAGGAGCGCAACTATAACCAGGCCGGTACGATCTCCGGCAGCGCCACCGACGACAAGCTGCGTTTGTCGATCAACGGCGCCGGGCTCAAGGGCTCGCTGTCGGTGTCGATCGGCGAATCGAAGCAGTCGGTTTCGCTGTCGACCCAGGGCTCGGTTTTGAAGGGTGTGAGCATCACCTTCGCGCGCTCCAGCTGAGGCACCCTAAGCGATGCGCGCACGCCACAGGTGCGGAGCGAACCGCGCCGCACCGGCCGCGCGACTCAAAAAGAACGCGATAGTGTGCGTCGGTGTGCGTTGCGTTGGCTGACAGAACGTTGGAGCAAAAGCGCTTGGGCCTTCCTGCATAGGCCAGCGCGCCTTGGTCGGAGAACCACATGAGCCTTCCCCGTCTCGCCGCAGCAGGCCTCTTTGCCGCCGCCACGCTTTGCGCAGGCCTCGCCCCGGCCACAGCCGGCACGCGCTACGGCCACGGTCCGATCCTGGGCAAGGTCACGGCCCACAGCCACTTCGGCAACGGCTCGGTGACGGCGCCGTATCGCAAAACGCCGGTGGGCTATCAGATAATGCTGCCGCACGGCACTTGGGTCTACTGCCGTACCAGCTGCTCTGAGACCCTTCGCGTGCAGACCGTCGACATCTGGGACGCCGTCATCGACAATGGCTCGCTTATCGGCGCGGGCACCTTGGATGCAGAGTGCGGCGTGCTGGGCTGCCTCACCTGGTCGCGCGACCTGCCGTTTTAGGCTGACGCGCAGTCGGCAAGTCTCTTTCGACAAGATCGCTTGTGAAAACTGCCGTGGGTCCCGCTCTTCAGCGGGATGACGTTGAGCGCGTGCAGGCGCGACGCGGTCACGCGTAGCCGGCGTCGCCGACGAGGAACGGGTTGGTCTGGCGCTCGTGGCCGATGGTGCTCGTGGGACCGTGCCCGCAGATGAAGGCGAACTCGTCGCCCAGCGGCAGCAGCTTGGTGCGGATCGACGTGAGCAAAGCCTCATGATTGCCCATGGGCAAATCGGTGCGGCCGATCGAGCCCTGGAACAGCACGTCGCCGACCAGCGCAAAGCGCTGCTTGCGGTTGACGAGGACCACCGAGCCGGGCGAATGCCCCGGGCAATGCAGCACCTCGAACGTGTGGCCGGCCACCGTGACGGTGTCGCCTTCGGCGAGCCAGCGGTCGGGCGTCACCGGCCGCGCTGACAGCATGCCGTAGGCCTGGCCCTGCTCGGCGAGCCTATCGAGCAGCGGACGCTCGGCCTCGTGCGGACCTTCGATGGGCACGCCGCCGAGCCGCTCCTTGAGCTCGGCCGCGCCGCCGGCATGGTCGATGTGTCCGTGCGTCAGGATGATCTTTTCCGGCTTCATGCCGGTCTCGGCGATGGCGCGCTCGATAGCTTCCAGATCGCCACCCGGGTCGACCACCGCGCCGGTGTTGGTGCCGGTGTCCCAGATCAGGGTGCAGTTCTGCTGAAACGGCGTAACGGGGACAATGGCGGCCTTCAGGCCCGGCTTCTGCTGCGCGTCTGCGGCTTTGGCGGTGTTTGACATCAGTTTGGATGCGCTCCTGGCTTGTCCCCTCGCCTATCCCTCCTTAGCGGAGTTGGCGCAGATCGGCCAGACCGGCATAGTCGCCTTTCAAGCGAATCTTCCGTCAAGTCGCAGGTAAAATCGGGGGCCCCATGATCACGCGGACATCGAAGTCCCTACTTGTGCTGCTCGTGGGGCTGATCCTGCTCCTGGTCGGCATCGACAACGTCGTCGACTACCAGACCAATTTCAAATCCGTGCAACACGTGATGGCGATGGACACGGTGTTCCCCGACTCAACCCTCACCTGGCGCGCCATCACGCAACCGGTGCTGCAGCACGCAGCGTATGCGCTGATCATCGCCACGGAGCTTATCAGCGGCGCCGTGTGCAGCGTGGGTGCCTGGCACCTGTGGCTGGCACGCGCGCAGGGTGCCGCAACCTTCAATCGCGCCAAGGAACTGGCGGTCGCAGGCCTGGTCGGCGGTTTCTGCCTGTACTTTTTCGGCTTCCTCACGATCGGCGGGGAATGGTTCCAGATGTGGCAGTCGCAGACCTGGAATGCGCAGGCCTCGGCATTCCGTTTCCTCGCCGCGATCGGTCTCGTGCTCATCTTTCTCAATCAGCGCGACGGGGAGCTGGCGTGAGGGCGTCAAAGCCGCACTTGTTAACCGATCCGGGGCGTCGGCGTGCGCCCAGCCATGTTTTCGCCGTGCCTTTGAAGGAGCGATAACGCATGCGTCTTTTGATTGCCGGCTGGCAAGGACAGATCGCGCGCGGGCTCGTCGAGGCGGCGCCCGCCTGCGCCGACGTCAAGGCGTGCGCGGTGGGCCGTGCCGCGCTCGACATCTGCTCGGCGCGCTCGATCGAGCGGGCGCTGGCGCAGATCGAGCCGACGATCGTGATCAATTCGGCCGCCTATACCGCCGTCGACAAGGCGGAGACCGACGCCGAGCAGGCGTTTGCCATGAACCGCGACGGCGCGCGCATGCTGGCCGAGGCGGCGGCGCGGCGCGCCATTCCCATCCTTCATCTGTCGACCGATTACGTCTACGACGGGCGCAAGGCCGGCGCTTACGTCGAGGACGACGCAACCGAGCCGCCGACCGTATTCGGCCGCTCCAAGCTCGAAGGCGAGCTCGCGATCAAAGAAGCCAACCCGCGCCACGTGATCTTGCGCACGTCGTGGATCTTCAGTCCGACGGGGCGCAACTTCGTCAAGACCATGCTGGCGCAGGCCGCCGAGCAGGAGCGCGTGCGCGTCGTCGACGATCAGCGCGGCAGCCCCACCTATGCGCCGCACCTCGTCGCGGCGATCCTGGAGCTGGCGCGGCAGCTGTCGGACCGCAAGGACGACAAGGGCTCGCAAGACGGCCCTGACAACGGACCGTGGGGCGTCTATCACGCGGCCGGTGCCGGCACGACGACGTGGCGGGAGATGGCCGAGGAGGTATTCCGCTGCTCCGCGGCCCTTGGCGGGCCCACCGCGGAGGTGGAGCCGATCCGCAGCGCCGACTATCCCACGCCGGCTGCACGGCCGGCCAACTCGCAGCTCGACTGTGCCAAGCTCGAACGCACGTTCGGCGTGCGCCTGCCCGACTGGCGGCAGGGCGTGGCCGCGTGCGTGGAGCGGCTGTTGCAGGCCAGCTAGCAAGCCGTCTGCCTCACGTCCGATCCCCGCCGGCATCCTTCTCGGCCAATGCCCCGATCGCCGACCAATCGAGCTTGTCGCCGCCCTGCGCCAGCAACGTCAGGAACCGGTCGCGCAACAGGCTGGCGAGCGGCAGTGGAACGCGCAGCTCCTCGGCGGCGGCGAGTGTGAGCCGCACGTCCTTCAGCCCCAGGGGCGCCTCGAACCCAGCCGGCTCGAACTTTCCCCCAGCAATGAGGGCGCCATAGGTCTTGTAGACGGGTGCGCCGAACAGGGTCGACGTGAGAATGTCGACATACGCCTGCTTGTCGACACCGGCTTTGCTGACGAGCGCCATCGCCTCTCCTAGGGACTCGATCACGACCGCGATCAGGAAGTTGCCGCTGAGCTTGATCAGGTTGGCCGTCTCGGGAGCCTCCCCGACGACGAACGTCTTTTGGCCGAATGCCTCCAGAAGAGGCGTGACCATCTGCACGGCGTCCGGTGCCCCGGCCGCCACGACGAAGAGCTTGCCCGCCGCGGCTGCGTCCGGGCGGCCGAACACCGGCGCGGCCACGTAGCTCTGACCCGCGGCGCGATGCGCTTCGTTCAACCGCTTCGACAGGGCGACGCTGATGGTGCTCGAGGAAACGTGCGTCGACCCTTTTGGGAGGCTGGCGAGAACGCCGCCCTCGCCGAGGACCACGCGCTCGACGGCCTCGTCGTTGGCCAGCATCGTGACGACGGCGTCGCCCTTGCAGGCGCCCGCCACGCTGTCCGCGATCCTCGCGCCGCGTTGCGCGAGCGGTTCCGCCTTGGCACGGGTACGATTGTAGACGGTGACCTCGTGGGCCGCCTGCAAGAGGTTCGCCGCGATCCCGGACCCCATGCGCCCCAAACCGATAAATCCAACCTGCATTGATGGTCGTCCTCTGCTGCGCTTCGTCGCGGCAAATGCGTCTTGCCCTTACTACTTTCGTCCAACGGGCCGCCAATACGCGGCTCCGACGACACCACGAGTCGAAGAATGCGGATAGGTCATGTTAACCGTGCGGCTCTCCGCCGCTCACGGTGGCCGTGTTTTCTTAAGGCTTGGCATCTCTGAATGGCGCAATGCCCACTAACGCAATCATGAAGCACACGGCCAGAACGGCCCGCCGAACAGTCCAAATGGCGCTGATCGGCGGTGTGCTCATCGTCTCGGCTGTCATTGTCGAGCGCATCTCCTTCGAGCAGACGGAGCGCGCCGCCATGCTGAAGCTCATGGCGGCCAATCAAACCGCCTCCGAGGTCCTGCTCGCCGACGAGCAACTCACGATGTCAGCCTACATGGCGGTAGCGACCGGAGAGCAGCGGTGGCTCGACCGCTACAAGGCCAACCTGCCGCTGATCGACGACGCCATCGACCGTGCGCAGCAGCTTGCCTCTCCCGGAGGCGGACGCCGCACCAGCAAGGCGAAATCCGCCAATGCGCGTCTGGTCGCGCTGGAAAATGCCGCGATCGATGCCCGCGCCAAGGGCGACGAGAAGCGGGCCCGCCAACTGCTCAACGGCGGGCTCTTTCGTCACAATAAGCGGATGCTGGAGGAGGGCACGGCAAGCCTGTTCTTCGACACGGTCGACGACGCCCGGCACCAACTCTTTAATCTGCAGAGGCGCACCGAGTATGCGCTGCCTTTCATTCTCGTTCTGTGCGGGCTCGGAGCCTACGCGCTCTGGTACCGCCTCA
Source organism: uncultured Alphaproteobacteria bacterium (assembly GCA_963776675.1). Classification (GTDB taxonomy): domain Bacteria; phylum Pseudomonadota; class Alphaproteobacteria; order Rhizobiales; family Hyphomicrobiaceae; genus Hyphomicrobium_A. The sequence goes on from CAVZNR010000036.1 coordinate 84,921, forward strand.
ACGTGAGCCTGGCGCGCTCGCAGTCCGCCTTCGTTCGCGCCGAACGGACCATCCGCAAGCTGGCGATGAACGACGCGCTGACGGGACTTTCCAACCGGCGCGCATTGTTCAGCGAGCTCAAGGACGCGCTGACGCAAGCTAGCCGAGAGCACAGCAAGCTCGCCGTCCTCATGATCGACCTCGATCGCTTCAAGCCGATCAACGACCAGCACGGGCATCTCATCGGCGATCTTGTTTTGAAGCAGGTGGCCTCGCGGCTGAACGAGGCGCTGCCGAACGCGAGCATACAGGCGCGCTACGGCGGCGACGAGTTCATCGCCGTGCTCCCCTTCAGCGGCGACGACAAAAACGGGGGCGATTTCGGCCGTCAGGTCGTCGACGCGCTGCTGCAGCCCATGTGCTTCGACGGGGTGCACTTGCAGATCGGCGCCAGCGTCGGCAGCGCCATCTATCCGCACGACGCGACGACCGACGCGGAGCTCATTCGCAAGGCGGATATCGCGCTGCGGCACGCCAAGGTGCATACGCGGGGCGCCCCCGTGGCCTACAACGCCGCACTCGACAGGGATACCGACGAGCACGCCCTGCTCGAATCCGAGCTCAGGACCGCGATCGCGGATGGGGGGCTCGTTCCCTACTTCCAGCCCGTCGTCAATCTGCGCAGTGGCAAGACGCGCGCCTTCGAGATTCTGTGCCGATGGCCACATCCCACGCGCGGGATGCTGCCGCCCGACGCGTTCATACCGCTGGCGGAGTCGACCGGGCTCATACACAAGCTCACCCTGTCGCTGTTGCGCAGCGCTTGTCTGCAGGCGCGCGAGCTGCCCGAGGAGATCAATCTGGCGGTCAACATTGCACCCCAGCAGATCCAGGACGCGTCGCTCGCCAAGAAACTCCTCGCGCTTCTGAGCGAGACGGGCTTTCCGCCCTACCGCCTGGAGGTGGAGCTCACCGAGACAGCGCTCGTCACCGACCTGCCGGCGGCCAAGCACGTCATCTCCTCATTGAAGTGCGTCGGGATCAGGGTGGCGCTCGACGACTTCGGCACCGGCTACTCGAGCCTGTGCTATCTGTCCGAGCTCCCCATCGACATGATCAAGATCGACCGCTCCTTCACACGCACCATGCGCGAGCGCAAAGAGAGCGGCAAGATCGTCACGGCGATCTTGGGGTTGGGCCGGAGCCTGAGCCTTACGACCGTGGCGGAAGGGGTGGAGAGCGAGGAAGACGCCAACTTCCTCAAGACCAAGGGGTGCACGCTGGCGCAGGGCAACTTCTTCGGCCGGCCGATGCCCATCGACGAGGCGGTCGCCTTTGCGCAGCGCCGCCTGCCGCCGCCAAGCGCTCCATGGTGGCCTAGCGCGCAGAGACGCGTTCGTATCGCCGCAACCTTGCCGGCTGGCTGCGTTGTTTTTCCCCTGTAGAGGCACGGCGGCAACTGGCTCCGCGCAAGCGCCTGGGCTAGGGATTCTACGTGTCAGCATGACCCGCCGATTTCGGCGGCAGCAGGAGGATCCTTCCATGACGCGTATGAGCTACGTCGGACTGTCCCTCGCGGTTGCTCTGATGGGTGGGGCGGCGATGTCCCCTGTCGAGGCCGGCTGCCGCCGCGCCGGCGGCGAGGCGACGATGATCACCAAGGACCTCGCCGTGTTCATGGCCACGGCCGCGCTCAAGAACTCGATTGTCGACCACGGCGAGCGGCCAAAGGGCGGCATCAAGATCGCCTGCAAGGACGACACCTTCACCACCACCTGCACGGCGCGCCGTCAGGCCTGCAGGTAGTCAACTTCCCTTATGAGCGCCGCGGCCCGGCCGCGGCGCCTAGTGCGCGATCAGGCTCGCCTGATAGATGTAGAGCGCCATCAGCACCCCCATCGCGGGGATCGCGAAAATGTGGATGACGCCGAGCGTGCCGCGCAGCCAGGCGCGGTGCGCGATGAGCGGATTCACGCGCATGATCGAGATGGCGATCATGATGCTCACCGCCATGTAGATGAAAAGGAAGATGCGGTCCGACAGCGTCGCCGTCTCGGCATCGACCTGGGGCAGCGCCAGATAGAGCGCGACGGCAGAGAGCAGCGCCGTGATCTGCACGGTGACGATGGCCTCGAAGTGGGCCCGCGGAATGAAGATCGACAGGTACGCGACCAGCAGAATGAAGGCCAACGGCACCACCACCCGCAGATAGTAGTCGGTCGTCTGGCGCGCCATCATCCACACGAAGGACGCCTTGTAGAACGGCACGATGCTCTGCTCGTGGCTCTTGGCGTCGGTGGTCGGGACGAAGTCCTCGTCGTAGCCGACGTATTGCTCCATCGGCTGCCAGTTGTCGGTCAGGACGGCGCGATCGCGCAACAGCGGCGGCGGCGGCTGCACGATGAAAGGCGCCTCGTCACGCTTGGGACGGATGTCGATGGAGAAGCGCTGCACGTCGAAGGGATAGCTTTCGAAGTCTGGTTCGAACATGAAGCGGCCCGCCACGTGATAAATCTTCATGTGGTCGGGATAGGCGGCGCTCGTCCCGCCCTGGTTCAAAACGCGGATGTTGAGCTGGCGATCGTTGGTTCTGGGATCGAGAAAGGCGTTGGCGAAATCGATGTCCTCGATCGAGGTGCCTTTCCCGTCGTCGTGCATGGCGAGATAGAACTCCGCGAAGAACGACTTCTCGTTGTCATTGACGCGGAAGGCGCGAACCATATCGACATCGAGATAGAGCGTGTTCACCGGGCGCAAGGATCCGTCGCGCAGGCGCACGAACTGGACGGGCGCGAGCTGGGTGGCGTTCTGGCCATGCACGAGCTGCAGGATGAACGGCGTGCGCGCGGCGGCCCGCGTGGCGGTCCGGAACGACCAGTTGTCGAAGCGGCCCTGGTAGGTGCCGCGGCCGGCCGCATAGGCGGACTTAATGCGATCGATGACGTGCGCGCGCAATTGGGCGACGTCGGCGGGGCGTTCGGCAGAGCGCGCCGCCTCGGCGACGAGCCCGATCATGTCGGCGTACTGCCCGCCGATGCGGATGGCGCGCAGGTTCTCATCGGACAACACACGGGGTGCCTCCTCATCGGCGCGGGGCTTGCACTCGCCCGAGGCCCAGCCGGGAGCGTCTGGCACCTTGGCCCCTTCGAAAATCCACTGCTCGGGCGCGTCGCGCGAGACGAGGCGGCGCAGCCGGTCGTTGTAGACGTCGGGAAGATCCTCCCAGGTGACCTGGTAGAGATCGCTGGGATACGCCGCGAGGACGGCGGACGGGATGCGCTCGATGCTGCCGGTGACGAACAGGCGCGGGGTGACGCCGGCCTTGGTCAGCGCCGCGATGATTTCGGCGGAGCGGCGCGTGCCGACGGTGAGAAAGAGCAGGTCGGGGTCCTTCTGCCGCAGGTCCTCGACGGCGGCCGCGACCTCGACGGGGTCGGGGTTGCTGTCGGCGAGAGCGAGCCGGTGATCCGCCACCAGCGCCACCCCGCTCGCGGCACCCTTGAGGCCGTCGGCAAGCGTGTCGCTGAACAGGCTATTTTTGATGCCGACAAAGGCCGGACGCTGGGCGCCGATCTGTTTGACGAATTGCACCAGCACCGGAATGCGCTCGTCGTCCTGCGAGGCGCGCGTGGTGAAAACGTTGGGGTAGTCGGCAAAGATGGAGGTGATGGAGATATTGGACAGGAAGGGGACGCCGCTCGCCTTGATCTCCGTGCCATCCGCATCGAACACCGCCTTGGCCCGCGACGAGTAGCCGAGCCCGATGAGGGCCAGCGTATTGGGGTCGGTGACGGCATCGTGCACGTGAGTGATGGCGCGCTGGTCGTCGCGCCCATCGTCGAGAAACTCCAGCTCGACCCGGCGCCCTGCGATGCCGCCCTGTGCGTTCAGTTTGTCGCGCTCCTGCGCCGCGAGCGTCTCGATCGCGGGAAGATCGCCGCGGTCGTAGCAACGGTCGGTGCGTGAGCTGACAAGGAGCTTGATCTTGAGCGGGGGCTGGGCGGCCTCGGCCTCGGCGGCCGCCGCAGGCGCGACCTGCGCGCCGAGGCCCAGGAAGCAGACCGCACAGACCGCCACGACCGCCAATCCAAGGGCCAGCACCCCGTTACGGCAGAGGGCACCAGCCATGCGAGCCACAGCAATCAGGGGCGGGGCGTTGCTTCTCATCGGCATGATCTCGCCTCGGGCACGGACAGGTGGCGGTAGTTTTATCAGACGCCCGTGACCACCGGCGGCGGCGCGCGATCAGAAAGATTTCCTGTGGCCCTTTGGCCGCGTCGGCATTTCGATCCCGCCGATGCCCGACAAAGCGGGCCTGCGGCTGCCGCAAAGCCGGCGTCTCGTGTACTCTGCACGGCGTTTTCGGGGCCAACGGCCGGGGCGAGGCATGCAACTGACACCGATGCGCTTCACGACGATCGAGGGGACCGAGGTGACGGTCAAGGTCAACTCGCCCAAGGAAGCCAAGAGCGCGATCAAGGAGCTGCGCCACCGCAAGAAGGAGGTGGGGCTGCACCGGCGCGCGCTGCTGAGGCTACAGCGGGCAGCGCTCAAGGAGCGGGCGCGGTTGGAGCGGGCAGCGGGACAGCGGTCGCGCCGGCGCGGGCTTTTCGGCTCGCTGGCGCGGGTTGCGAGCCTGTTTCGCTCCGACAAGCCGCTGCACGACCTCGAGTCCGTCGAGCACGAGCTGGGTCTCGTCGACGAGACGCTGCACAACATCGATGTCTGCATCGTGCAGATCGAGGGCAAGTTGCTGACGCACGGATAGGCTCAAAGCTCGGCGAGACGCGCGCGCAGGCGCGGCGCCGCGAACTCGACGAAGGCCCGCACCTTAGCCGCGATCAGCCCGCCTCCGGGGCGCACGATGCTGACCGGCATGTCGGCGGGTTCGAACTCGCTCAGAACGATCTTGAGCGTCTTGGCGCGTACCTGCGCCGCCACCTGGTAGCTGAGCACGGCCGTCACTCCGGTGCCGGCCAAGGCGGCATCGATCGCGGCCTCGGCCGTGGTCACGACGAGGCGCGAGCGCACCGGGAACTGCACCGGCTTTTTGCCCGCGCGCAGGGTCCACCTGTCTGCCGAAGTGAGCCCCGAGAAGGTGATGCAGTCTCGCTGCTGCGAGCTCCTTGGGGTGCCGCGGCACGCCAAATTTTGCCAAATACGCAGGGCTTGCACATATCACCCGGCGGACAGCTCCGAGACGCGTGACAACAAGAGACGAGTGCGGCAGCTCGCCGATGCGCAGCGCGGCATCGACATGCTCCTCGATAAGATCGATGGACCGATCTCCGAGCAGCAGGCGCACGTTGACCTCGGGATAGGACTTGAGGAACTCCGACACCAGCGGGACGACATGAAGCCGTCCGAACACGATCGGCGCCGTGAGCGTCAGCTCGCCTTGGGGCTGCGCAAACTCGCCGCGCGCCACCCGTTCCGCCTCGCCGAACTCCTCTAGGAGCCGACGGCTCGCCTCGAAGAACTGCCGGCCGCTTTCGGTGAGCGAGACCTGGCGGGTCGTGCGAACGAGGAGGCGCACCTTCAGATGCGCCTCGAGCTCCGCAACCCGCCTGCTGACCGTCGCGGTGGGAAGCCCCAATCGCCGCGCGGCAGCGGCGAAGCCCTTCGCTTCGACCACCGCCACGAAAACCGTCATGGCCTTCAGCCGATCCATCTATCATTCCATAAATAGGAATAATGTATGCCGATTATACTCAATAGTAACGGCAATTGGAAAGCGCCATGTAGGGGGTGCCGGCCTCGAGGCCGTCCTGACCTCAAAAGGATTGAGCCATGATCAAAACATCCGTCGTCTCCGCCTTTCTGCTGTTCTCGGCCGTGACGCTCGGCGCCGCCTCGCCCGCTTTCGCCCTTGACGAGGTGAACGTATCGACGGGCGCGACGCTTGCCGGCCCCGGCCTTGCCGTGCATGGCCATGACGTTGTCGCCTATTTTCGTGGCGGCACGCCCCTGCTCGGCTCCGACGCGCACGCTTACGCCTACAAGGGCGGCACCTACCGCTTTGCCGACCAGGCCAATCTCGATGCCTTCAAGGCCGACCCGGAGACGTACGTGCCGGCATTCGGCGGCTTCTGCGCCTACGGCGTGGCCGTCGGCAAGAAGTTCGACGGCGATCCCCGCTACTGGAAGATCGTCAACGGGCGCCTCTACCTGAACCTCAACGCCGACATCGCCGCCAAGTGGGCCGAGGACGTTTCCGGCTATGTCGCCACGGCCAACGGCAAGTGGACCGGCATCCGCACCGCGGCCGCCGCCAAGCTCTGAGATCCTTCATTGCCGGTTCCGGCACTCCTCCGCCCGGAACCGGCCCCGACGATCGCGAGGCCATCATGTCTTCCCCTTCGGATGTTGCGTTCACGCCGGCGGTCAAAGCCGAGCAGCAGCGGCGCGGCTCGCGCTCGGCCTACGCCCGCATGGAGGCCAAGGGCGGATGGGCAACGACGGTGACGCCGGAGCTTTCGGACTTCATCGCCGAGGTGCGGTCGTTCTATCTCGCCACCGCGAGCAAGGACGGGCAGCCCTATGTCCAGCACCGCGGCGGGCCCAAGGGCTTCCTCCACGTGCTCGACGAGACGACGCTGGCCTTTGCCGACTTCGCCGGCAACCGGCAGTACATCACGTCAGGAAATCTAGCGGAGAATGCGCGCGCCTTCATTTTTCTGATGGACTACGCCAACCGGCGGCGCGTCAAGATCTGGGGTAAAGCACGCGTGGTCGGCGACGATCCCGAGTTGTTGCGGCGCCTCACTCCTGACGGCTACAGCGCAAGGCCAGAGCAGGCCATCGTCTTCGATGTCGAGGCCTGGGATGTGAATTGCCCCCAGCACATCCCGCAGATGCTCTTTGCCGAGGATGTCGAGGAGGCGGTGGGCGCTCTCAAGGCGCGCATCCAGCAATTGGAGCAGGAGAACGCTCGGCTTGCGCGAGCCTCAAACGCCATCAGTCAAGGAGACGCCCTATGACCGCCCACCGCAGCTACCCCAAGACGGCCGGGTTTCGCCTCGGCATTTACGTGTTCAAGGATGCCGAAATCGTCGATTTCGCGGCCCCCTATGGCGTGTTCTCGGTCGCGCGCCGCTTCGACGCCGAGCTCGATGCCTTCCTGATCTCCGATGCGATGCGTCCCGTGCAGGCGCAGGCCGGATTCACGGTGCTCCCCAATTACGCCTTCGCCGACCGGCCGGCGATGGACGCCTTTCTCATCCCGGGCGGCTTCGGCACGCGTCAGGAGATGCATAACGAACGCCTGCACGAGTTCGTGCGCGCGCTGCCGGAGAAGACCCTGATCACCAGCGTGTGCACCGGATCGTGGATCTACGCAAAAATGGGACTGCTCGACGGCAAGGCGGCGACCAACCGCAAGGAGCCCGACCGTCTCGAGGCCTCCAACTTCGGAAAAGTGCCGATCGACCGCCTGGGCGAGCTGGCCCCCAAGTGCCGCGTCAGCCGCGCGCGCGTGGTCGATGCCGGGCGCATCGTGACCGCGGGCGGCATCGCGTCCGGCATGGAGATGGGCTTCCACCTGCTGCGACGGGCGGGCTACGACGAGGCGTTCATCGCCGACGTGGCCCGCGTGATGGAGTACGCCGACGCCTATGCCGGCTACCGCGACGACATCGAGTACGCCGACTAGGACGGCCCCGCAAAAGCAATCGGGGGCCGACTGGGCCCCCGATACGCAGCTACGCAACGGCCGGATGGTGTCTCAGGCGGCGACGATTGAGTCGTCCGCCGGGTCTCGCAGCACGTAGCCGCGGCCCCACACCGTCTCGATATAGTGCTGGCCGCCGGTGGCAGCCTGCAGCTTCTTGCGCAGCTTGCAGATGAAGACGTCGATGATCTTGAGCTCGGGCTCGTCCATGCCGCCGTAGAGATGGTTGAGGAACATCTCCTTGGTGAGCGTAGTGCCCTTGCGCAGGGAGAGCAGCTCGAGCATCTGGTATTCCTTGCCGGTCAGATGCACGCGGGCGCCGTTGACGTCGACGGTCTTGGTGTCGAGGTTGACGCGAAGGTCGCCCGTTTCGATGACCGACTGGGCATGGCCCTTGGAGCGTCGGACGATGGCGTGGATGCGCGCGACCAGCTCGTCCTTGTGGAAGGGCTTGGTCATGTAGTCGTCGGCGCCGAAACCGAGACCCCTGACCTTGTCCTCGATGCCGGCCAGGCCGGACAGAATGAGGATCGGCGTGCCGACTTTCGCCACGCGTAAGGTTTTCAAAACCTCGTAGCCGGACATATCCGGCAAATTGAGATCCAGTAGAATGATATCGTAGTCGTAAAGCTTACCGAGATCGACGCCCTCTTCTCCGAGGTCCGTCGTATAGACGTTGAAGCCCTCGGACTGCAGCATCAGTTCGATGCTTTGCGCCGTGGCGCTGTCGTCCTCGATCAAAAGCACTCTCATGATCGTTCCTCTTGCCTTCGCGTCCCGCGCCGCTGCCCGATGCCGAGGAGAACCCGCTCTCTCCGCGCTCTAAGTTATCGTTAGGAAACTACTGCCCGAAAGTTAACAAACCCTAATTAAGTCTTTCGGAGGAACGCCACTCTCTAAGCATTTCGCTAAGGGCCTCGAAGCCCACCCGGACACAACCAAAACGGGACGATACGGACGCCGCCCCAAAAAGGGGCATACGGACGGCCAAGTTGAGGCACACGGCCATAGCCCGCCCAAAAGAGCGGTGCTCGCAGCCCTGAAAGACCGCGCCGACACAACTGAATTTGATTGAGACTTCACCCGCGGACCCGGGGGCGACGCCCACCCGCCTCCCGGGGCAGATTTTCCTGCCAAATCCCCGAGTCGCGAGACGCGCCGTTCGAGCCCAATGCGCCAACGAATCAAGAGGTAACAGAATTCGCGGCTGGCCCCTAGAGGGCGCACGCCATTTTTTGGCCTGCATTAGCCTTAATGTCGACAGAATGAGCTTCGCGTTGCTTTACCGCAACTTAATGGGCCCATGTCAGATTTGGTGTGAAGACTGGTCCGGCCAAGCGGTTCGCCGCACGGCAGCCCTGGCAGACCCAGACGCGTCACATGCGGTAGGCCGCGAGGGAAGGCACAATCTTGGGGCTATTGGCACGCTTCTTGGGTGCTGAGACCATTAAGATTGAGAGTTTGAGTTTCGGGGTATTGAACCATGAAAGCACGCGAATCGGCGCTCAGGCTGAAACGCTTCGAGGCTGACGAAAAATCGCGCAAGGTCGCCGACATCGAGCACATGATCCGCGAGTTCGAGGGCATGGCCTCCGACCTCGACCGTCAGATCAAGGCCGAGGAGGACCGTACCGGGATCAAGGATGCGGCCCACTTCGCCTACTCGACGTTCGCCAAATCGGCCAGCCAGCGCCGCGACAACCTGCGCGCCTCCGCCGACGGCCTCAAGATCAAGCTCGAGGCCGCCCAGCGCGAGCGCGACGAGGCCCTGGAGCAGGCCGCGCGCGCCGACACGCCAGCGACGCGGGCCGAGCTGCGCTCACGCCGCCGAGCCGACCGCCCTTCGACTGCCGCACTGCGCTAACCGACGCCACGCCACTCCCCTCCTTAGCCGCACGCCTGACGGGCCGGGATCACTCCCGGCCCGACTTGTATCGGTCGATACCTTGTTTTGCTCCTGGCCCCGTGCCAACCAATCGGAGTGTCGAGCAAGGCCCCAGCGCATGAGCGCGGGCCAAGCCGCAGCCTCGATGGGTGGGAATGAAGCCGGTCGGCCTGATCCTTCGATGCCTTGGAACGGCGACGAGCCTGCTGGTGGGCGCTTGCGCGAATGCGAGCGCGCCAACATTGCCGTCGCTGCCCGAGATCGCCGAAGCGTTGTCGCTGCATGAGGACGAGGTCGTCGGCTCGCCGACCGAGGTCTACGCCCGGGTGGCACGCGGCGCACTGTCGTGCTGGTTCGGGAGCTCAGGTCCGCTCAAAGCCGACTACATCTATCATGCGGCGGCAGAGCCGGCGTCGAAGGGCGGCAAGTCCGAGATCGTCATTCACGAGCGCGACCGCACGTCGGAGCACCCGAAGGGCTTGCGGGCCTTCCGCGTCGCCATCGCGCCCAAGGGCGAGAGCGCGAACGTCGCCGTCGAGAATTTGACAATGCCGGAGCCGCTCGGGCAAGCGATGGACGACGACGTGCGCCGCTGGGCAGCGGGAGGCATCGGCTGCACCAAGGGCGGCAACGACTGGTCACCGCAAACCGAGCCGGAGGACGCGCCGGACACATGGGATGCCCGCCCCGCCAAAGGCCACGCGACGTAGCTACCGATGAACGATGTTAGGGACAGATCGACCGCTCTGAACGGGGCGCGCAAGCGCGCCGTCTCAGTCGCGGTACTCCTGAATGCGGGTTGCCCGCAGGCCGGGGAGGCCGTGCTTGTCGATGGAGCGCTGCCACGACAGGAACTCGTCGACGGTCAGCTTGTAGCGCTCGCACGCCTCCTCGATGGAGAGCAGGCCGCCGCGCACGGCAGCAACCACCTCCGCCTTGCGGCGAATAACCCAGCGCTTTGTGTCTTTGGGCGGTAGATCAGCTACCGTCAGCGGGCTCCCGTCGGGGCCGATGACGTAGCGCACCCGCGCCCGCATCTGTTGTTCGGTCATGATACTCGATACACATTCGCGACCAGTCACCCTGGATAAACCAACACGATTAAGACGGACCTAAGCCATTGAGTAAACATAACATAAACCGGCACCTAGGACGCGTCCAAGGCCGCGTTAACGTTTACGCAACACCTGCGCTCCAGAACGGCCTCTAGGCGCGGCCGCGCGGGCCCTGTGAGCGGGCCCCATGGCGCCCTTTGCGCCACACGGCCAGGCCCGGCAGCGCCTCTCAGATCGCCTCCCAGCTTGCGTCCCGGGCCGGCTAAGCCCTAAATTCGAGCAGAAGCGCGCGGGGGACCCCCATCGGCAACCCGCCGGCGCATGGGCGCGGCCCGCACAAGGGACCTAAGGTCTCAATAGAGCTAATGGTGACTAGCCCCTTGGTTATCAACCCACTTGCAAGTGACCCGACGACTGCGCCGCAGCATTCTGGCGACCAGGCACGTCAGCGGGTGGTGGTGGCGATGTCGGGCGGCGTCGACTCTTCGGTTGTAGCTGCGCTCATGAAGCGCGCCGGCCATGACGTCATCGGCATCACGCTGCAGCTCTACGACCACGGCGCGGCCACGGGGCGCAAGGGCAGCTGCTGCGCGGGCCAGGACATCCATGATGCGCGCCGCGTCGCCGAGGCGCTCGACATTCCCCATTACGTGCTCGACTACGAGAGCCGCTTCGCCAACACGGTGATGGCGAGCTTTGCTGCGAGCTACGTCGCAGGCGAGACGCCGATCCCGTGCGTCACCTGCAACCAGCAAATCAAGTTCCGCGATCTTCTCGACACCGCCAAGGATCTCGGCGCCGATGTGCTGGCGACGGGCCACTACATCCAGCGGCGCGAAGGCACGCATGGACCCGAGCTCAGCCGCGCCGCCGACGCCGAGCGCGACCAGAGCTACTTCCTGTTTGCGACGACACCCGCGCAGCTGCGCCACCTGTGGTTCCCGCTGGGCGGCATGCGCAAGGCGCAGGTGCGGGAGCTGGCGCACGAGCTCAACCTTCCGGTTGCGGAAAAGGCCGACAGCCAGGACATTTGCTTCGTGCCGTCGGGACGCTACACCGGCGTGATCGAGCGTCTCAAGCCGGGTGCGCTGAAGCCCGGCGACGTCGTCCACGTGGACGGCCGCAAGCTCGGCCGCCACGACGGCATCATCAACTACACGATCGGGCAGCGGCGCGGATTGAAGATTGCCTCGCCCGAGCCGCTGTTCGTCGTCCGCCTCGATGCCACACGCAACGAGGTCGTGGTGGGACCGCGCGACTGCTTGCGCACCAAGGGACTTCTCCTTAAGAACACCAATTGGCTGGGAGACGAGCCTCTCGTCGATGCAAGCGGCGACGGCATGCCCGTCTACGTTCGCATCCGCTCCTCGCAGCCCCTGCAGCCGGCGACGCTTTTCGCCGAAGGCGCAGATGCGGCGCGGGTCGAGTTGACGGACGGCGAGGACGGTGTCGCGGTGGGACAGGCTTGCGTGTTTTATGCGGACGGTAGCGCGCAGGCGCGTCTTCTCGGCGGCGGCTTCATCGCGCGCACGCTGGCGCCTCAGGCCGCCGGGGCCGAGCTGCCCGTGCCGGAGCGGAACAATAAGAACGACGTCGCGTCGGGAATGGAGCGAGTACACGAATGAAAACAATGTCGCATTCTGATCTCCGGCGCCAACCGCTGTTGGAGCGCGTGCAGGGGCGTATCGTCGGCATCGGACGCATCGACGAGACCGCCGTGATCGACGCCTACCGCCGCTGGGCTCCCGTCTACGACCACACCTTCGGCCTGGTGGCCAGGGAAGGGCGCCGCCACGCGGTGGAGACGATCAACGCACGCGATGAAGGCCGCGTGCTCGAGGTCGGGGTCGGCACCGGGCTGTCGCTGCCCGACTACGGTCGGCATATGGAGGTCGTCGGCATCGACCTGTCGCCCGACATGCTGGAGAAGGCGCGCGAGCGCGTCGCCAACGCCGGCCTAACGCACGTCACCGGCCTGCACGAGATGGACGCCTCCGACCTGCGGTTCCCCGACTCCTCCTTCGACACCGTCGTCGCCATGTACGTGATGACCGTGGTGCCCGATCCGGAAGCCGTGATGCGGGAACTGTCGCGCGTCACCAAGCCGGGCGGCGAGGTGCTTCTGGTGAACCATTTCAGCCAGCGCGAAGGCGTGCGCGGCTGGGTCGAGCGGCGCATGGCGCCGTTTGCCGACAAGATCGGCTGGCGCTCGGTGTTCGACGTCTCGCGCGTCACCGTGTGCGACGACCTGGAGCTGGTCGAGCGCAAGGCACTGCGCCCGCTCGGCCTGTTCACGATGCTGCGCTTTGCCAAGAAGGACGAGCCCGCGCGCCGCGCCATCGCGGCGGAATGACGGCGGCGCGGGGCCTTTGGGTGCTCCGCGCGCTTGACAGTTTCAGACCGCGCTCCTTATAGACCGCGGATGTGGCGGGATAGCTCAGTTGGTTAGAGCGGCGGAATCATAATCCGTAGGTCCCCGGTTCAAGTCCGGGTCCCGCTACCAAACCCACACCCTAGAAGTCTTCCGGGCCGAAGGCCTTGAGCGTGGCGCCGAGGTCGTAGCGCACCGTTCCCGACGCGCGCTCGCGCAAGCCGATGAAATCCTTCTCCGCCATGTGCGGCGCGATCCCCGGCATCAGCGCAAAGTCATACGAGGACTGTCCCTTCACGACGACGGTCGTGGCGCTGACGTTGGCGCGCAGGTTGGCGATGAACTGGTCGCGCGCCTCCGCAAACACGCGGGCTCCGTGCTCGGCCGTGATGCTGCGCTCGTTCTTGTAGAAGATGTTGACCAGCGTGAAGGGCTGCTTGTGCTCGTTGAACGCCTTGGCCGCCTCGTTCAAGGCGAGGATCAAGTCGCGCGGCAGCTCTTCGAAGCGCAGCGGCTTCTGGAACAGCCCGAGGAAGGAGCGTCCGTACTCGGCGAAGCCGACGCCCTGATCGGTGAGCGCAAACGAGAACGCATCGCGCGATTTGCACGCGTTCCACCCGTAGTTGGCATTGCAGTCGAGGCAGATCATTCCGAGCGTCCGCTTCGAATCCGTGTGGCCGCAGCTCTGGCAGATGATCATCGTCTCGACGCGGTCATAGTCGACGCCGAAGTCGGTGAGACCTTGCTGGCACTTGGGGCACACGAGATGCGTGCCGCGGCGGAACTGCGATATCGGGCCCTGGAAGCCGCAGCGGTAATGACGCAGGTACTGCTCCTCGGCGAGATTGGAGGAGTGGCAGTCGGAGCAGATGTTGCGGACGTGGATGCGGTCGGAATTGCAGCGCCCGCAAACGTGAAAGCGCTCGACGAACGAGCGATCGACGAGGCCCCTGTCGAACAGGCGCTCCGCCTGGTCCCCCGCGACGTCGGGAGCAAGCGTCAAATTGTAGGAGAAGGACGCGCGCACGGCGCCATCGAGGCTCGCGGTGAGCGGCTTGCCGGAAACGAACACGCGTCCCAGCACCCGATCCTCAAGCTCGTCGGTGAGGAGCACATCGCGGTGCAGGCGCGCGCGACGCTCCTGGAAACGACGAACGAGGCGCTCGATCTGATCGGTCTCGTGCGGCCCGAGCTTGGAGGCATCGAGATCGGCCATGGAGCCGAGGCTGCCGGTCAAATCGATGACGGGCAGAGCGTACAGCGCCTTGCGCTCCCAAATGGCCGCCAGGTCCTCGACCGTTGCCGGAATCCTGATGACGATGGCGTCGAAGCGCGCGTCGCCCAAGGCCGCCTGCATCGCGCGGCTGGAGAACCTCGTCGCCTCCAGGTCCTCGGGCCAAGAGAGAAAATTGTAGCCGAGGCCATCGAGGATCCCCGGCGCCGGCGCCAGGGCTGGCGCCACGGTGGGTCGCGGCGCCTCGGGTGCGGCCGCCGGGACCGCGGTCTCCCCCCGGTCCGCGATATCCGCCTGCTCCTCGACGACCTGTCCCACATGACTGATGTCGAGGGGCTTGGGCAGGATGTAATCGAACTGCTCGCACCCTGCGCCGCCGGCGCTCAACAATCCCTCGGGATCGGCGGTGATGGCAATCAGCCGCGGCAGCCGCCGACCCTGCGCCTCCTTCTTGATCGTCGTCGCCACCTCGAGGCCGTCCATGCCGGGGAGGTGGTAGTCCAGAAGAGCGACGTCGTAGGTTTTGTTGCGCAAGGCCTCCAACGCCTGGACACCGTCCGCGGCGATGTCGACCTCGTGGCCGCGCTGGTTGAGCAGCAGCTTCAACAGATCGTGCGTAATGGCGCTGTCCTCGGCGACGAGAACGCGGCGGGCGCCCGAACGACGGGTTTCAGGCTCGTCTTGCTTGGCTACGGTGGCTGTCGTCATGTGTCTGTGATGGCTCGTCTTGGCCGGTACGCGGTTTGCGCGGGACGCATCGATCATGGCCAAGACGGCTTACCAACTCCTCTTCAAACGACGAAATTTGACGGCAAATTGCGCCGGTTCTTGTGTATCCGCTAAGCGTTGACGCTTAGCGGAACACGCGGTTGATCATCGCGGCTGCGACTTCCTTCGGGCTGATCTGTGGGAGCTTGCCGCCATACTTGCCGCCGTAAACGTGGCGGATGAGCCGGTGGCGCGCTTCCTTCGACTGAACGAACTCGATAGCGAAGCTGTCCTCGTAGGCGCGCACCAGCTCGGCATCGACCTCCAAGCCGTCGAAGCTCACACGCACCGGTGTTCCGTGCGCCCCCGGCAGCGATCCGCCCAGGCGCATGCCGCTGATCGAGATATCGAGCACGGGGCAAACCACCGACCGGCCCTCGATCGTCACCGTGGCTTTGCCCTCGCCGCGGAAGCGCTCGCCGTGGCGAACCTGCGGCGCCTCGATGCACACGAAGCACGCAAGCACCAGAAGGATGATGTTGTACCAGCTCCAGTACAGCGCAATGGTGCTGGCATCCGTCAGCCTCAGGTTGGGATCGAGCACGAACGCCCACAGCACGCCCCCGGCATTGAGCGCCAGATAAGCGAGGAAGACGCGCAGCATGGGCCACTGGATGAACTGCGTTTCGCGGTCGCCGCCTTTCGCCGTCACCTCGAACTTGTGCCCCTTCGGCTTGAACAGCCCGACGATGACCGACTTGGCGATATCGTTGGCGACGAGCATCTGGCTGAGGTCGGCCATGACGGGCAAGATTCGCCCCTGGGTCAGCCAGGTCATGACCGCCATCTCGGCGGCCAGGTAGGGAAAAAGATAGCCAATCGCATAGGGAAGATGCGCGTAGACGGCCTGGATGCCGAACAGCAGGAACGACGACGGAATGAGGATGCAGAGAATGCGGAACATGTGCGTGGCCGACCAGTAGAGAAAGGTCTCCAGCAGGGCGACGCGTGTGTGCAGAGGTGCGCCTGACGACAGACTGAAGGGGCCATTGGGTCCCCGGCAGATCTGCATGAAGCCCAGCGCCCAGCGGCTGCGCTGCGAGACGTACTCCTTCAGACCTTCCGGCGCGAGGCCGAGCGAAAGGGGCTCGTTGAGATAGACGGTGCGATAGCCGATCTCGGAGAGCCGCAGCGAGACGAGATAGTCCTCCGTCACCGATGAGGTGGGAAACTTCTTGATCTGCATCAGCGGGGCGAAGCGCAGCAACGAGGACGTGCCGCAGCAGAAGGCGTTGCCCCAAGCGTCCTTCGACGCCATCACCACGTCGAAGAAGTAGCGCTGCTCATCAGGCCACACGTGCGAGAGGTTGAGGTTCTTCTGAATCGGATCGGGATTGTAGAAATGCTGCGGCGTCTGCACGCAGCCGACGTCGGGCTCGCGCATGAGAGCAAGCGCGCGCGTGAGGAGTTGGCTCTTGGCGATGAAGTCGGCGTCGAGGATGGAGACGAAGTCGGGACGCACGGGCAGGGTCGACAGGTAGCGCAGCGCACTGTTGATGTTGCCCGCCTTGGCGTGCTCGTTGTCGTCGCGCGTGATGTAGCCGCAGCCGTGGTCCTGACAGAGCTGCTTTAGCCACGGCCGGCGGCCGTCGTCGCACACCCAGAGACGGTAGTTGGGATAATCGATCCCCAGCGCACCGATGATCGTGCGCTCCAGAATACCCTCCTCCTCGTTATAGGTGCAGATGAGCACGTCGACGAGCGGCGGCGTGGGGAGCGACCTGAGCCAGGGGATATTCTCGTCGGCCTGCTTGGAGCGATTGATGGTGCGCGTCAGGAAGAAGTAGGCGATGGAGGCGCCGAGCATCGACAGCATCTCCACGGTGGTGAAGATGACGCCGACAATGAAGTCCAGTGTCAGGCCGACCGGCGGCAGCGTATCGAAGATGCGCCACAGCATGTAGCGCCAGCCCAGGACGATGCAGATGGAGATGGCGATGGTGCGCGCGAAGGTGTTGTAGCGGTCGAGCCAGGGCAGGATGGCGATCGCCAGCAGGATCAGCCCGAGCCCCGGTGCGAACGAGTCCCAGTAGCTCATGCCCGTTGCGGTGGTCATGAGAGGCCTAGGCCGAGCTTCAGTTTTTTGAACGCGCTGTCGGCGGACTGGCGCAAGGACTTGGTGAGCGCCGCAGCGATCGCAGAGGCCTTCTCGAACATGGCGCTCCCGCTGCGTCCGAGTCTGACGGCCTCCATCCCGCGCCCCGGCGACGTGGTCAAGGCGGGCGCGGCGGCGGTGGCGGCGCTAGAGCTTCCGAACACGACGCTGCCCGTGCGGCCCACGTTGCATTCCTTTTGTGCCGCCAATCCCGGCACCGCGATGGTGACGTGGTAGGGCTCGCGGGTCAGCGTGGTCTGCTCGATGGCGAAATTCGAAGCGGCCGCGGTGAGACCGGTAAGGCCGGCGACGCTGCCGGCGTACGGCTCGCTCCTGCCAAGCAGCCTGAACTCGACGGGCTGCCCGATCCAAAGCTTGTTGTAGACGTTCTCGCTGACCGTCGCCGTGACGACGGCGCCGGCACAATCGAGCACGCGCAAAAGATCCTGGCCCTTGCGGACATCCTCGCCGTTGGCGGTCAGCGTCTCCCAGATCCGCCCCTCGACCGTGGCCGTGACGACGGCCTTGTTATCGCTGGCGAAAGCCTCGGTCTCCTTGCTGAGCTCCTTATCCAGGAACGACAGGCGCGACCGGCCCTCTCCGAGCTGACCTGTCAGCTCCACGATCTGCTGATCGACCTCGTCCAGGCGCTGTGCGGATCGCGGCAAGTCGTTGTAGCTGTCCCCGACGAAGAGCCCCTTGCGCGCCGCGTCCAGCTCGATCTTGTTGGACTCAAGACGCTTGTGTGCGGCATCGACCTTCGTGACGGCCACCTTGTAGTCGCGCTCGGCGTGAACGAGCGTAGCAAGCGTCTGGTAGCCTTGCTCTTTCAGCTTCTCCGAGCGCGCGAGCGACTTCTTGGCGTCCTCCAGCGTCGCATCGGCAGACGCGATCTCGGCCGTCAGCTCGGCCTGACGCGCCTCGAGCTGACGGATGCGCCCGTTCTGGAAGGCATCAAGCTGCGTTTTGACATCTACCTGAATGTCCTTCAGCTGCGCCAAACGCTTTTCGCGGGCCCCCGTCTCCGAGCGCAGCTCGTTCACCGAGCGGCGCAGGTCATCGAGGCGTTGCCGGCTCGCCCGCGAATTGTCGATCTGAAGCAGAGGCTCGCCGGGCTTGACCAGCGTGCCCACCGCGATGCTCGGCGCCAGCACCGAAGCCGTGCCGTCTATGGGCGCGCGCAGATTTATCAGCCGCGCGTTGATGGTGGCTTGCGCGCTTGTCGAATACAGCAGCCGTTGGACGGGCACCCACAGCAGCACGGCCGCAACTACGAGCGCCAACACCGTCTTGAAGATGCGCCCCGGGCGCAGGTAGCCCCGAAGGCGAGACGGTGGCGGTGCCACCGGCGGCGGCTCGACCGGAGCCGGCTCTGGAAACGTGCGCGCGCGCAGCAACTCGTTGAGTCGCACCAGCCGCTCGAGCGCTTCGGCTTCGGCGACGGTTGTTCCAGGTGGATTGACGTTCTGCGGCTCGGACGTTTGCTCGTCCGGCCGTGCCTTGGCTTCCGATGTTGACATGCTAGAGGCTTCACACAGTTCCGCTGCGGTCCGGCGCACGTTGGCGGCGGCGCATGGTTATCGACGGGTTGAGCGCACCGCTTTTCCTAGCAGTTCCGCGTTAATGCCCTGCATAGATCGCCGCCGATTCTTCCGTGTGCTTACCAATGTCCTAAGACGTGACGCCGCAGCTGAACCGCAGTCAGCGCAGGTAAGGCCGCAGCTGGCGCATGACGCCGGTCTCAGGGCCGGAGAGGTCTTTCGGTACTAGACCAAAGACGTAGGACGGCTCCCACCAAAGGCCGCCGCCCCAAACCGCCCATCCGATAAACACGCCCGACGTTTCCGCCGTATTGAGCAGGGCCGCGAGCTCGGCACGGCAGCTCTCCTGGCCGGCCACGCTCGCGTCGCCTGCCGCGAACTCACCGAGGAAGCCTTTGCGGTTTGGTGCGCTCTTGGCCCAGTCGATGAAGGGCGTAAGGCGGCTGGCGCCGGAGCCGGGCACACACGTTCCCGTCTTTCCGGAGCTGTCGGCGTCGAGGTACTGGTGCACCTCGAAGGCGAAATTGTCCGCCGGGTCGACAAACGCCGCCATCGCTTTGGCGTTGCCGCTCGAGACCCAGGAGTGCGCGCCGGAATAGGCGGTACCCGGCACCAGCAGACGATTGCGCGCGCCGGCAGCGCGAATGGCGTCGGTCACCGACTGAGCGGTGTGCTTCCAATCGGCCGCCGAAATGCCCTCCGGCTCGTTCATGAGACCGAACCAAACGCGCGCGTCGTCCTTGAAGACTGCGGCAATGCGCACCCACAGGTCCACGAGTGCGGCGGCGGGCAGGGCGGCGCTGCCGACCTTGGCGGCGACGCCGTCGACGTTGCGCCCGCCGTAGTCGTGAGCATCGAGGATCGCGATCATGCCGCGCGCCGTGGTCCACCCGACCACCTCGCGTACATGCTCGAAGTCGCCGCTTCCGTCGCCGACCACATCGAGATCACCGTAGAGCTTTTTCTGCACGCGCTCCCAGCGGAAGGGAATGCGCACGGCGTTGAACCCGCGGTCGGCGTAGTAATCGATCTCGGCCTTGGTGGGATAGGTGTAGTCGGTGCCGTAGACGCCGGGCGCAGTGCCGAAGTCGCCGCCGGCAGCGCTGACACCGCGCACGAAGGCCGGCGGAGCTGCAAAGGTGCCTACAGCACCAGTTGCAGCAACAATCGATGCCGCAAGCAGGAGCCTGCTCTTCATCACGACACACACCGGAACGAGGTCGCCTCGACGGGGCGCGTCTCCGGGCGCGATTGGGATGACTTGACGTAGGGCTTCTTCATATCCGTGACATCGCTCAAGGCAGCAGCCTCCTTCACCTTTCACCGAATGCATGAACGTTCCGTGTTGCACATAGTCGATCGCACCCTGAAAGCCCCCCGCGCCCGCTGCTTCGGCCGCCGTTGCCCGCATAAGCGGTCCGTCGCGTTCTACCTGCATCGCAGAAACAATAGAGAATCGGTGTACGCTCAGCGCTCGGCAGACGGCCGGGAGGCTCGAGGGGGGATCCTCGATCCAGTTTTGGCGTGCATGGTTGTTGTTAGGAAGCCTTTGCGGTTTGGTGCGCTCTTGGCCCAGTCGATGAAGGGCGTAAGGCGGCTGGCGCCGGAGCCGGGCACACACGTTCCCGTCTTTCCGGAGCTGTCGGCGTCGAGGTACTGGTGCACCTCGAAGGCGAAATTGTCCGCCGGGTCGACAAACGTCGCCATCGCTTTGGCGTTGCCGCTCGAGACCCAGGAGTGCGCGCCGGAATAGGCGGTACCCGGCACCAGCAGACGATTGCGCGCGCCGGCAGCGCGAATGGCGTCGGTCACCAACTGAGCGGTGTGCTTCCAATCGGCCGCCGAAATGCCCTCCGGCTCGTTCATGAGACCGAACCAAACGCGCGCGTTGTCCTTGAAGACTGCGGCAATGCGCACCCACAGGTCCACGAGTGCGGCGGCGGGCAGGGCGGCGCTGCCGACCTTGGCGGCGACGCCGTCGACGTTGCGCCCGCCGTAGTCGTGAGCATCGAGGATCGCGATCATGCCGCGCGCCGTGGTCCACCCGACCACCTCGCGTACATGCTCGAAGTCGCCGCTTCCGTCGCCGACCACATCGAGATCACCGTAGAGCTTTTTCTGCACGCGCTCCCAGCGGAAGGGAATGCGCACGGCGTTGAACCCGCGGTCGGCGTAGTAATCGATCTCGGCCTTGGTGGGATAGGTGTAGTCGGTGCCGTAGACGCCGGGCGCAGTGCCGAAGTCGCCGCCGGCAGCGCTGACACCGCGCACGAAGGCCGGCGGCGCTGCAAAGGTGCCTACAGCACCAGTTGCAGCAACAATCGATGCCGCAAGCAGGAGCCTGCTCTTCATCACGACACACACCGGAACGAGGTCGCCTCAACGGGGCGCGTCTCCGGGCGCGATTGGGATGACTTGACGTAGGGCTTCTTCATATCCGTGACATCGCTCAAGGCAGCAGCCTCCTTCACCTTTCACCGAATGCATGAACGTTCCGTGTTGCACATAGTCGATCGCACCCTGCAAGCCCCCCGCGCCCGCTGCTTCGGCCGCCGTTGCCCGCATAAGCCGTCCGTCGCGTTCTACCTGCATCGCAGAAACAATAGAGAATCGGTGTACGCTCAGCACTCGGCAGACGGCCGGGAGGCTCGAGGGGGGATCCTCGATCCAGTTTTGGCGTGCATGGGTGCTGTCCTCCTCCGCGACGCGTGGAAGTGGACAACATCCGACTGCTTGGGGGTTTGAGTAGCGCGATCCCGAAGAATCTGGCTCGTGGACTCTGTATCCGGCGTCACAAAAATTATCTGCCAGCAGCAATGGGTTAGCCTGGTGTGGGGGTCTCGGTTACGACGGTCGTGGGGTCCTGGTGAAATGGGGGCCGGCGCGATGATTGCAGCCCGCGTTTTCGGCGGGCTGTGCGTTGTTGCGTGCGCTGTCTACAGCGCGCCCGCCGCCGCGGAGTCGCTGCTGGAGGCCCTGGCTGCGACCTACGGCTACAACCCCCGGCTCGATGCACAGCGCGCCTTCCAGCGGGCGACGGACGAGGACGTGGCGCGCGCCATGTCCGGCTACCGCCCCACCATCACCGGCAATGCCGACGTCGGCCTGGAACGGTCCGACATCCGCCCGACCAACTTCCTGGATGGCGTCACCAAGCCGCGCGGCTACGGCGTGGATCTGGTGCAGCCGGTCTTCCGCGGGTTTCGCACCTACAACGCCGTCAATTCCGCCGAGGCCAACGTGCGCGCCGAGCGCGAGGTCTTGCGCGACGTGGAGCGCATCGTGCTGCTGCAGGCCGCCACCGCCTACATGGACGTGGTGCGCGACCAGGAGCTCGTCCGCCTCAACGAGAACAACGTCAACGTGCTGTCGCGCGAATTGAAGGCCAGCCAGGACCGCTTCGCGGTGGGCGAGGTGACGCGCACCGACGTGGCGCAGGCCGAGGCGCGCCGCGCCGATGCGGTGTCGCGGCTCGATGCAGCACGCGCCAACCTTCGCACCAGCCGCGGCGCCTTCCAGCAGGTCGTGGGCCATCCGCCGCAGAACCTCGCCTGGCCGCCGCCGCCCGACAACTTCCTGCCGGACTCGATGCAGGAGGCGATCCGCGTCGGCAACAACGAGGATCCCCTGGTCGTGGCCGCGCTCTATCGCGAGCAGTCGGCCAAGTACCTGGTCGAGCAGATCCGCGGCGAGCTCCTGCCCACGGTGCAGCTGGAAGCCAGCTACAACGACCGCTTCGGCTCCTCCAAGCTGATCAACGAGTTGGAGACCTCGACGGTGCTGGGCCGCGCCATCATCCCGATCTACCAGGCGGGCGACGTGTCGGCGCGCGTGCGCCAGGCCAAGCAGAACCACATCGGCTTCCTGCAGCAGATCGAGCAGGTGCGCACCGAGCAGCAGCAGGTGCTGGTGGCGGCATGGGCGCAGTTGGAAGCGGCGCGCGCCCAGCTCGAATCCGACCGGGTGGCGGTGGAATCCAACAAGGTGGCGCTGCAGGGCGTGCGCGAGGAGGAGAAGGTCGGCCAGCGCACGCTGCTCGACGTCCTCAACGCCGAGCTCGAATACTTGAACTCGCAGGTGTCGCTGGAATCCGACCGGCGCAACCTGGTGGTGGCCGGCTACACGGTCCTGGGCGCCATGGGCCGGCTGGACGCGGCCTGGATCGGCGCCGCGGCCAACGTTTACGACCCGGTCGTCCACTACAAGGAGATCCGCCGCCAGTGGATGGGCCTCTCCATCACCCACGCCGACGGGCGGCGCGAGGTGATCGACGCCGACCCCTGGCAGGCCGTGGTCGAGGACGGCCCCCCCAAGTAGGCCGCTGTTAACCATAACGGCAGCCCGGCCCGAAAGCCCGCCAACAGGCGTACGACTACGCCCAATGGCACGGTTCTCCCCTCAGCGGGCCATCCCTAAAATTCCATTAAATCTGAGCGCAACCATGAAGTCAGCGTACCCACCGTGCTACGAGTCGGACAGCTCTGGAAAACGTCCGGCCCCCTCGCTGACGCTAAGGCAGTCAGCGAGAGGCCGCCCGATGTCGGCGTGTGGGGCGACGGCCTCGTCGATCGATCCCTGACATCCCTGTGGTATCCGTCCGGCTGGAGCGAGGTCGGCGACGACGAGCTCGTGTTCATGCTCCCGACGCTGAGCACGTGGCAGACGGACCCTTCCGGCACGAGGGAACAGAGCCGCGATGGTCCCGCCCACTATCTGAGCCGCATGCTCGCAGCCCGCGCCCAGGCGGCGGCCGCGCTCATCGCATCCAACAGCCCCGGCACAGCGACGGCGACACCGGCACTTGCGCTCGCCGCACTCGTTGACCGCGGCTTCCTCACCGCCATTGCGCCCAAGGAGTTGGCGGCAGCCGTGGCTGCCACCGACGACGCACCGCATGCTCCCATCACCGCAGCCGACGATGGAGTTGCGCTGCCCGACTGGCTCGTGCTCGAGCTCACGGCGCTCGCGCACCTCGACCGCATGCTTGCTCGACGCGCGCGGATCCAAGCCCGACCCGGGCACGGCCCCGATGGTGGACTGGCCGCTGTCGCTTGCCGACGTGACGCTTGCCAGCATCAACGCGCGCCTCAACGGAACCTACGTCTACCCGCAGTTCGCCCACGCCCACGAGCTGCTCACGGCAGCCGCGCTGCTCGGCCATCTCGCATGCGGGCGCCCGGCCTACATTCCCCCGCACGTGGCCCACAGCCTCGTCGACCTGCTGTCGCGCCGCGGCAAAACCACCAAGGCGGCACGGATGCGTGCACGCCGATCGTGCGCACCTACGCCGACCTCGCCGGCGGAGCGCAACGCACGCTTCTGCATCGCGCGGCGTGCCGCACAATCGGGGCGTCCCTACCTCGCGCGGCCGCGGCCAGCGATAGCCCCTTCCGACTCCGGACGCACAACCTGGAACGCCCGCCTGGCGCAACGCATCGCTCAGGCTTGGAACGTCTCTGCGTAATAGAGGCACCACAAATGCAAGACCATGTGACCCCCTACTCTTATACGATTGCCAGCCGCGGCCCCGGCTACAGCGGCGATGGCGAGTTCATCACGCAATACGATATCCGGCGCTTCATAAAGCGCTACATGAAGACGATCCTGACAGCCACCTTGCTCGGCATCGTCCTGGCGGCGCTCTACGTCTTCACCGCCGTTCCGCTTTTTACCGCGCGTACGCAGATCATCATCGATCCGAGCCTGCCGCAGGCGATGCAGCAGTCGCAGCAGGATGGCCTCTTTTCCATCGACAACGCGCAGGTCGAGAGCCAGCTCGAGGTGCTGCGCTCGGAGAAGATCGCAATTGCCGTGATCAATAAGCTGAAGCTGCAGGACGAGCCGGAGTTCAGCGGCGGCGACGGATTCTCGCTGATGTCGCTTTTGTCGCTGCCGTTCCAGCTGTTTCCCTCCGGGACCCTCGATCCCGAGACCGCCCGCTTTCTCAAGGAGCGCGCCACCTTGGCAAGGTTCCAGTCGGGGCTGAACGTGCGCCGCGTGGGCATGTCGTACGGTATCGAGATACTGTTCAGCTCCCGCAGCCCGGCGCTTTCGGCGAAGATCGCCAACGCGACGGCCAACGCCTACATCGGCGAGCAGATCGCGGCGCGCGCGCAAGCCGCGCGCCAGGGCGGCCTTTGGCTCGAGGAGCGGATCAACCAGCTGCGCACGCAGATGAACAGCGCCGCGCTCAAGGCGCAGGAGTTCCGCGCCAAGCGCGACTACCGCATCGCCGTCGGCCGTCGCAGCGCCGGAGAGGACTCCCGAGCACGAACGCGCAAACCGAGAAAGGACCGCGCGACCAAGCGGCAGAATACGCTGGAGGAGCTCGACTCTACGGCACAGACCTACCGCCGCATCTACGAAAGCTATCTGATGGCCTATACCAAGTCCGTCCAGAAGCAGTCGTACGCCGGCACCAACGCCCGCATCATCACCGAGGCGACCCCGCCTCTCGGCAAAAGCCATCCCCGAACCAAGCTCATCCTCGCTTTCGGCGCCTTCATGGGTGCGCTCGCCGGGCTCGGCATCGCCTTCTTCCGCAACAGCATCGACTGCTGCATCACGGGGCCCCGCCAGATCCGCGAGGAGGCCGGCGTGGAGTGCCTCGCCAGCATCCCGCTGCTGGCCCCGCGCGTATCCACCTCGGCCGCGGCGCGCGCGCGCGCCATATTCCGCAAGGGCGCCTTGGGCGACATGATCAGGGCCGTCGTCTCCGACCCGTCGGGAACCCGCGGCAAAGCGTCCAAAGCGGTGGCGGATTTCGCCAAGAGCACCGTGGGATTAAAGGGAGCCGAGGCCAATCTTCCGCGTGACGACGCGCTCGACGCCGTCCTGAGCATGCCGTTCTCGGGCTTCAGCCACGGCATCAAGACCCTCAAGACCGCGATCGCGCTTGCCGGCCGCACGCGCCAGATCCGCTGCGTCGCCGTCACGTCGGCACTGCCGAACGAGGGCAAGACGACGATCTGCGCCAACCTCGCCACGCTGTTCGCCGTGTCGGGCGTGCGCACGCTGCTCGTCGACGGCGACCTGCGCAACGCCTCGCTGACGCGCGCGCTGGCGCCTACGGCGGAGTGCGGGCTGGTCGATGCCATCACGGGCAGCGCGGAGCTGTCGAAATGCATCGTGCCGGCGAACGACCGCGGCCTCGATCTGCTGCCGGCCTTCGGCAGCTCGCCGGCGCCGTTCCCGGACGACATCCTCGGGTCGGAGCAGGCCCAGTCGCTGCTGCGCGATCTGCAGACCACCTACGACATCATCCTCATCGAGCTGCCGCCGCTGGCCGCCAGCCTCGACGCGATCGCCATCGGCTCGCTGCTCGACTGCCACGGTGCTGGTGGCGGAGTATGGAAAGACGCCGCTGCCAGTTCTGTCCGAGACACTCCACCTGTTGCGCAACGCGCAGGCAGAGGTGCTCGGCGTGGCGCTCAACAAGATCGATACCTCGACCGTGCAGTATGGCGACGTGGCTGCGAGCTATGTCGGATACGCGGCCCGGCGACGCCCGATGGCCCTGACAAGCCGGGGCTAGGCCGATCGGTCTGCTCCGGCTCCCTTGAACGCCGAGCCGTCATCAGCGCAGCGTCATTCGTGACGCTGCGCTTACCTTGCCTAGACCCCTTACCCGGCCGAGCGACGGGGCGCTGCCCTGCGCGCAAGGCTATCGGCATGAGCGCGAGCCCGTTCCCGAGCTTCACGCGAGTGGTGACTTGGCGCAACACCGTGGCGTTCCCGGTGCGTCTCACGCCGCACTGACGCGAGGACAAGCCGTACGCTGGACCGCGTCCGCACGACCCTAACGCGCGCAGAGCACTTGCCAAAAAGGCCCGCGCAGGCGGGCCTTCTCGTTTGGCGCTTATTGTCTTTCTGGATTGGCCGTAGAGCTGCCGATCAGCGCAGCCGCTCGGTGGAGACCTCGACCGAGCCCGTCTGCGCCGCTTCCCGCGAGGCGATCGGCGACAGCGGCTTGGCGGGCGGTTGATCCAGCTCCGACTGGCGCAGCGGCGTGGGGAAAGACTGACCCAGCGCCGACCGGCGCAGCGGTTGCTCGACGATGACCGTGTCGCCCGGCTGGATCACCGCGTCCTCGGAAACGACCTGCTCGTTCGACGTTTCCTGGCCCTTGCGCCGGATCTTGAAGATCGGCTGCAGCTCCTTGCCATCCTCGGAGGCCATGAGCTGAGGCGCCAGAACCTCGGTCTCGTAGAGCAGGTTCTTGGAGGTTTCGGCGCGGGTCCTGATCTCGTCGAGCCGCGCCTGGGTCTTCTGCATCTCCGACGAGATATCGCTCGAGCGCTTCGACTGCAGATCGACGATGGCGATCTTCGTCTTCGAGATCTCCTGGCGCGCCCGCATCAGGCTCGCCTCCATACGCAGCCGCTCGCCGTCCACCTGCGCCATGTTGCGCTCGAGCGCCAGCTTGCGCGGGGCGGCGGTCAGACCCTTCTTGTAGAGCTTCATGACCATGTCGAGCTCGGCCCTGACCGATTCGGTCTCCGTCTTATGGACATCGAGCTGCTTCTCCAGGGAGAGCACCTCCTTGTCGAGGTAGGATTCCAGCTGCTGCAGGGCGTTGACCTGGGTCTCGTAGGCTTGGCGCCTGGTATCGAACACGAGCTGCTCTTGCTTGAAGGTCGGGGCCAGGGCGGGATCGTCCATGCGTCGCTTGACCTCTTCGGGCCACTTGATCTCGCTGGCGTTGTCGAGCTCGGCCTTCAGCCGCGCCATGCGGCCCAGCAAGGTCTGCGTCTCGATGTCAAAGGATTGGAGATCCCCGCGCGTGGCGATCGACTCGCGCTGCAGCCGCAAGGAGCCAAGGGCATTGCGCTGCTTGCCGCCGGCGATCGCGTAGGCGCCGAGCACTGTCAGCCCCGGGCGGTAAGGATACTCGCCGGGCTTCTCCACGGTGCCGATCACGTAGAACGGGCGGAAATCGACCACCTCGACGGTGACGTCCGGCGGGTCCAGGAACCCCATGCGGTCCTTGAGGCGCCCACCGAGATCCTGTGCCAGCTGCGTCGAGCTCAAGCCGCTGGCGGGGACATCGCCCAACAGCGGCAGCGACAGGAAGCCCGAAGGGTTGACGGTGTACTCGGCCTTGAATGCGGTCCACTCGTAGATCTCGTCGCGCGCGGGGCGCCACTCGTAAACCTTGATGCGCACCTTGTCCTGCGGACCCAGCCGATATTCGGGCTGCACATTGGCGCTCTCGGCGCCATCCTTGGCGGCGACGACCTCGGTGGTCCAGGGCAGCGAAGCAAGACACAGGGCCATGAGCCCCAGCGCAGCGCCGATTGATTTGCTGTTGATCACGATGCTTTCACTCCTAGCGAGCGGGCAGTTCAATCGCGGGAATTGCATAGCCCGGGCCAGACTGCGGCCAACCACTGTGGCCGAACAGGCGAAGGGGCGGGCCGCGCGCGCGACAGACCTCGTTTAAGCGTCGACAGCAAGGTAGCGGCCGAGGCGGCCCCTGGGATCACCAACAAAAGTTGATCCCCGCCCGGCGACACGCCGCGTGCCATGCCCAAGCCTACGCCCTTCCGCTTGCCCCCCTACCACAAAGGATGCGCCCCCCTATCCCCCAGGCGGGACTCGTGCCCCCGTGCACACGGCCAACGACACGTCCAAGGCGCCGATGGGCTGTCTTGATGACGCACACCGTTCATCGAATACTCCGTCAGATAAGCGAGGCGCCGGGGTCCGGACGTCGAGCGCGAAAAGAAAAAAGCTAGAAGCAAACGGGTCCAGCGAGCGGACGCGTTTCAGCAATCGGGGACAGCGTGGCTCGAAACTCCCAAGATCGGGCGCCCGGCCACCAAGAGATGCGCATCGCCATCGTGCACGATTGGTGCCCGAACTTCCGCGGCGGCGAGCGGGTGCTGGCCGAGCTGTGCCGCATGTTCAAAGGCGCAGAGGTTTTCACGCTGTTCGACTTCCTCTCTCCCGAGGAAAAAGAGCAGCATTTCCCCGGCGTCGTCTTCCATACGTCGATCGCCAACCGCATCCCGAAGGTGCGCAGGTTCTACCGGACGCTGTTTCCCATCTGCCCCTTCCTGATGGAGCAGTTCGACGTCACCGGCTACGATGCGGTCATCTCCTCATCGGCGGCCTTCGCACGCGGCGTGCTGACAAGACCCGATCAGCCGCACCTGTGCTACGTGCACAGCCCCGTGCGTTACGCCTGGGACGAGCAATTCTCCTACTTCCAGCAGGGCGGCATCGGATTCGGCCCCAAGGGGCTGTTGTTCCGCTACCTGGTACACAAGCTGCGAATTTGGGACACGCGCACCGCGCATGGGCCCGACCTGATGCTTGCAAACTCGAGCTACATCCGCTCGCGCATCAAGCGCATCTACGGAACCGACTCCCAGGTCGTCTTTCCTCCTGTCCCCGTCGATGAGCTCGAGTTCTCGCAGGAAAAGGAAGACTACTACGTCACGGCGTCGTTTCTGGCGCCCTACAAGCGCACCGACCTCGTGATCAGTGCCTTCAATGCCATGCCGGACAAGCGGCTCCTGGTCGTCGGCGACGGCCAGCAGGTGCGCGCTTTGCGGTCCCTGGCCGGTCCGAACGTCGAGTTTACCGGCTTCCTGCCGCGCGCCGAGTACGTGAAAGCCGTGTCGCGGGCGCAGGCGCTCGTCTTTGCGGGGTGCGAGGATTTTGGCATCGCGCTGGCCGAGGCACAGGCCTACGGCACGCCGCTGATCGCCTTCGGGCGTGGTGGTGCCACCGACATCGTGCGCCCGCTCGGGGTGGTCGACAAACCAACCGGCATTCTGTTCCAGCGCCAGACGGTCGAGGCCGTCGTCGAAGCGGTCGAACGCTTCGAGGCAAGTCGTGGGGCGCTACTTGCCCTCCGCCTGTCGAGAGAATGCCATGCGTTTCGCGCCGGAACGCTTCGTACGCGAGGTGGCAGCAGCGTTCCAGGCAACAGTGAAACAGCACGAGGCAGGAAACTTCGCCACAGGTCAGGCGTTTACCACGATGGCGGCCGAATAGCATGCGCCACAACCCCCAATAAGAACAATGTTGAGTGACGCCGTGAAGCAGTTGTCGAAGCGAGCGGAGCCGGTGGCTCGATGTCGAGCCGGCGGGCGCTCGCGCGCGAAGGATCAAGCCCGGTGCGGGGCTGCCTAGATGCAGCATCGCCACGGTCGAGTTAGTCCCGATCACGCCTTCGGCTTCTCAGCCGGCGGCCTGCTCCGGGCGTTCTGGTCAATTTCTGAGCGAGCCAGTCGCCGCATGAGTATCGTAGACGACATCAGGGCGCGTTTTCTCTGCCAGCCCGCCATTCCGGAGCGGACTGGACCGCACGCGGTCGGCACCACAAAACTGAAGGTGCGCACGCAGGGC
The DNA here is from genome assembly GCA_963776675.1 of uncultured Alphaproteobacteria bacterium. Lineage (GTDB taxonomy): Bacteria > Pseudomonadota > Alphaproteobacteria > Rhizobiales > Hyphomicrobiaceae > Hyphomicrobium_A. Next base: position 114,876 of record CAVZNR010000036.1, read on the forward strand.
GAGGACGGCCGCGTCATCGTCGTGCAGCTGTGGTATCCGGTCGAGCAGGTGAGCGCCTCCTTACCCGAGCGTGGGCTGAACTGGCTCGCCAAGCTCCTTCATCCCACATGGGCGCCTGCCCTTCACGGGGGCCCGCTGGCCCCCATCAACGGCGCGCTTCCGTTCATCGCTTACGTGCCCGACGCGCACGGTCGCCACGACGACAATACGTTCACGCTCGCCAATCTCGCGAGCCACGGGTTCATTCTGGCCGCGATCGACAATCCCTACCGGAACGGCAAGCCCGGGCCGGGCGGACATGCCGCGGCGTCCGCGCAAGCGAACGGTGCGGCCAGCGGCGTCGCCGCGGAGTACTCCAGACGTGTTGCATCCGGCATCAAGACGGTGTCGGCGCTGCTCGACGGACTGCAGGAGCTCGACAGCGACGCGCCCGGTGGAGTCTGGGCACACCGTATCAATCTGAGGCAGGTGGGCATTTTAGGATACGCCATGGGCGGCGCGGTCGCGACCGAGACGGCGCTCGCCGACCGGCGCTTTAACGTTGCCGCAAATCTGGACGGAAGATTGAGCGCTCCCGCCCGCGTGGGCGTTCCCTATTTGCTGATGCTCAGCGATTTCGAAGGCGCCGCGCAGGGCCCGACCCCTCCGCAAGAGTACCGTCACGCGCAAGATCAGGCTGCATTCCCCGAAAGCCACGTCATCGAAGTCGCCGGCGCCCGGCGCGAGCACTTCAGCGACAAGCTGATCTTCCCGTCGTGGCTGACACGCGGATGTGCCCAGCTTCCCAGCTACCAGCGCATTCGCGCGATCATCGATTCCTATACGGTGGCCTTCTTCACCACCTACCTACGCACCGATCCGCACCCGCTCATGTGCGTTCGCCATTCACCTTATCCGGAAGTGCGCTTCGTGACCGGCTCCGACGAGCACGCGGCGTGGGCCCTGCAAGAGCCGGCCGGAAGAGCGTAGCCAACCTCCCGCACATTTCGACGCACCGACGCAATGCGTGCCACGCGCAGCATCAACGCGGCACGTGCCGGCTCCCGCCGTCGTGCAGCGACATCCTTCGACATGGTTAAGTGTGAAAAATCTCCCGTGGACCGGGGCGATTGCGCACATCGCGCATCTCTTTGGTCGCTGTTGGCACGCGCGGTTGGAACGGCGATTGCAGTGGCCAGCGCAGTCGTCCGGTTAAGCCGGTGTTCGGAGGTTGGTGGTCCCTCACCAAAAAGACGTAGCCTGAAGGCGGGCACTTCTTGTTGCAACTGCGAGAATGAAGCTTTAGTTTCACTCATGCTGATAACTTCTTGTTAAGCACTCATTTTGATGAGGGAGCACAGATTCCGGACGAGAAGGTGGAAGTAACCACGAGATTGAGGCGAGTTATGCGTACATCATGCGTGGGATCCAAGGGATCTGCTCGAGTTATGCCGCGAGAACAACATGCGACACAACTCACCGACACGATCGAAGGCTTGCCTGAGACTGGGCCTGCTGCTCGCGCCAAGGGCGTTCAAAAATCGCGGGACGCGATCGTCATCATCGACATACGGCTGCTGTCACGCGAATGTTTGGCGCGTGTGCTGAGCATCGAATGCGATGCACCGGTCGTCTGTTACTCGACCATTGACGAGTGGCTCGAACAGGGACAGTCGACGCCCGCTTCGCTGCTCGTGCTGTGCCAATGTGGTCGCTCCAAAGCCGACGCCATCAAAGAGGTCGAGCGTCTCTCCGAGCTCGCCGAACAGATCAACGGGGCGCCCGCCGTCATTCTTTCCGACAACGAGGACCCCGATCTGATCGTGCAGATGCTCGGCAAGAACGTGCGCGGGTATGTGCCGACCAGCCTGTCCATAAACGTCGCCGTGCAAGCGATGGAGCTTGCGCGCGCCGGCGGGGTGTTCGTTCCCGCCAGCAGCCTGATCGCGGCTCATCGCGTTCCCGACGCTGCCGCGAGCGCCATGCAGAAGGCAACCGGTCTCTTCACCGCACGTCAGGCAGCTGTCGTCGATGCCCTGCGTCGCGGCAAGGCGAACAAGATCATCGCCTACGAGCTCAAGATGCGCGAGAGCACGGTGAAGGTCCACGTTCGCAACATCATGAAGAAGCTGCACGCCACCAACCGTACTGAGGTGGCCTACATGGCGAACCGCCTGTTCAACGGCGAGGAGCTGGCAGGCTGAGCTCGCACTCAGTCAGCTAGCTCGCTGACGCTGCTAGCCAGTGCGGCCATCATTCGCTGCGCACTGGCTCCTCCTCGGGACCAACGGGCCATGCTACCGGCCATCCCCAATAGAAGCAGGTAGTGTCGCCTTCGAACGGCGGCACCAAGGGCACGCCAATAAGAAGTAGGCGAGCTTCAGCGTACGCACTTTTCGCGCCTTGTTTGCACTCCGGCACGCGCGAAGAATGAGCACAGGGTGAGGTGCGCGAAGTGACAAGCAAGACCGTGTCGGAGCTCTCGAAGTTATCCGCCAACACGATGGCATTCGATCTGCCTGTTCACGAAGGCGGTCAGGTGCCGACCTCGCACGATTCTGTCCGTACGCTCGACAGACCCAAAAATGGGGTGGCTGCGAACAAGCGAGCCCGAGCGGCCGAATCCGATCTCGGCATGCTGATCCGTGCAGCGAGCGCCGTCGACGGTCCTACGCCGGCGTCGAGCACGCTTTGGGTGCCAGACCGCACGGAGCCTCAGCCCATCGGCGGCGTCTTTAAGCGGCTGTTCGATATCGCGCTGGCAGGGTCGACACTGGTGCTCCTCTCTCCCCTGCTGCTGACGGTGGCGCTCATGATCTACGCGACGGCGGGCCGCCCCATCCTTTTTCCGCAACGGCGCCTGGGCTTCGCCGGCCGCCCGTTTGCCTGCTACAAATTCCGCACCATGGTGAACGACGCCGAGGCGGTTCTAAAGGCGTACCTCGCCAGCAACCCGGACGCGGCGCGCGAGTGGAACGCCAGGCAGAAGCTCCAAAACGACCCGCGCGTCACCACCTTGGGACACATCCTGCGTCGCTCTAGCCTCGATGAGCTGCCCCAACTGCTCAACGTCCTCAAAGGCGACATGAGCTGCGTGGGACCGCGTCCCGTCGTCAACGACGAGATCCCCCGCTACCGCCGCTATTGGAAGCACTACACGCAGGTGCGCCCCGGGCTAACCGGTGCCTGGCAGGTCAGCGGGCGCAACCGCCTCAGCTACCGCAGGCGCGTGGCGCTCGACAGCCACTACGTGCGCAAATGGTCTCTCGGGCGCGATATGTGGATCCTGATCAAGACCATCCCGGCGGTGCTGCGGTCCGATACGGCCTGAGGGCGCCGTTCAGCGGCGCAGGGTGGCGAAAAGCCCAATCAAATAGAAGCCTTGCTGGAGCGCCAGCAGCAGCAACAGCACGCCGAGCGTGCGCGGAATGGACCAGCCGTCATAGATTGCCGCCGCTAGAGTCGTGACGCTGAGAAGGGCGGCTGCCGCCAGCAGGAACGGCACGCGGAAGCGCAGGCCGATGGCCAGTCCCGAGCCTGCGGCTGCGAGGCATGCCCACAACAAATTTGTCCCCTCCGGGCTGGCGAGCAATTCACGCAACATGGCCTCGACACTGGTCGGCTTCATCGCGTTTTGCAATATGAGGCGCCCAAATTCCCGCCGCGCAAGCGCCGACGTCTCAGCCCGCCGCGCGCACGCCGTCCACCTCCGCCATCAGCTCCAGGTAGTGCTCGGCAATGGAGCGCCAGGCGTAGCGCTCGGCGCGTGCGCACCCGCTCTCGACAAGCTGGCTTCGCAGCTCCTTATCAGTCCGCAGCCTCTCGACGGCCGCAAGCCAGCCCTCGATATCGTCGGGGGCGGCGTAAAGCGCGGCGTCACCGCAGATCTCCGGAAGACACGGGGCGGTCGAGGCCACGACAGGGCAGCGGTGGATCATTGCCTCGACCGCCGGCAGTCCGAAGCCCTCGATCCGGGACGGAAACAGGAAGCAAACCGCGCCCGACAGCGCCTTTGCCAGATCGTCGTCGCTGATCCGGCCGAGGATGCGGACGTTGCTTTGGCCCCCAGTTGAGCCTTGAAATGCTGCGGGATCGACGTCGCCTACCACCCACAGATCGAGCCCGGCCCGATCGAGCAAGGGCGCCAGCTTCTCCAAAAGCTGCGTATTCTTGTATTTTTCCGGGCGCCCGAAACACAGCGCATAGGGACGTGCCCCCGCGACGCGCAGCTCGGAGCGGCTGCCGTCCCAGCTCCTGGCGTGATCGCTGCCGTTGTAGGTCACGACGATCCTCTCCGGCGGCGCCACGCCGAACTCGACCAAATGCGCCTTCGACAGATTGGAGACCGTCGTTATGGTTTCAGCGCGCCGGCCGAGCAGCGGCAGGATCGCGCGATGCGCCAGCCGGAACAGCCGACCGTAGCTCTCCGGCATCAGCCGGGTGTGCAGATCGTGAATGCAGGCAATGTGGCGTCGGACCGCCACAGGCGCGAGGTTGCAGAAGCTCACAAGCCCGCCCCGCACGTAGAACGGAAGCTGCATCTGGACCCAGAACTGGGGCAACCTGGGATAGCGGAACTCGGGCACCACGCGCACGGGAATGAAGCGCAGCGGCTTGTCGGGCGCGCGCGGGGCGATGAGCTCAATATGGAGATCGCGGGTCAGCGGATGCGCCTCGCCAATAAGCGCGTCGAGCTGCAGCGTGACCTCCCGCGCGTAGCGGGCGACGCCGTTGTGCTTCAGCGTGAGGAAATCACCGTTAATGGCCCAGCGCCGCCGGGCGCGCCGCTCAGCACGCGTCGCCGAGGTCTCGCTCCTATTCAGGAGCGGCGCGGCTGGGATAACGCGAGGGGATAGGGAGACGTCCTGGTCGGCCGCCTTCAACACGAACTTGCGCTGCACCCGCAAGACTCCGATGTGCTCGTTAACGACTGTCGTCTGAGCCAGGAGCATAGCCCACCGCCGCCGCGCCGAACCTACCTCCTTCGGACACGCATACAGCCATTTGACGGGCCGCTATCCCCTGCGGCCGGCGGTAGAATGCCCGAGACCGGCGGGTGCGCAGCACTCAGGCCGGGGTTTGAAATTTGGGAGGGGCGCCATGTCGTCGATGCGGCGGCCCCTGGGTTGCGCGGAGACTGTCGATATGGCCATCGGCCGTGCCAACGAGGGCCATGCCATCGAGCGCGTCGTCGTCATCAACGACGACTCGGTCCCGAGCGGCGGCGCCGCCGGCATCATGCTGGCGTCCCTGCGGCAGCTGCGTGAGCGCAACGTGCCGGTGACCCTCCTGACCGGAGACGACGGTTCCGATCCCCAGCTCGCGCGCATGGGCGTCGACGTCGTGTCCCTCGCAGGCCAGCACATTCTCGAGGGCAATCGCGCCGACGCCGCCCTGCGCGGGCTTTACAGCCGCAAGACGGCGCGTCTGCTCGAGCAATGGATCGAGGCCAACGACACGCCCGGCACCGTCTACCACCTGCACAACTGGCACAAGGTTCTGTCGGCGTCTGCCTTTGTGCCGTTGCGCCGGGTAGCCGCACGCCTGGTGCTATCGGCGCACGACTATTTCCTGGCGTGTCCCAACGGCGGCTACTTTAATTTTCAGCGCGGTCAGGCCTGCGATCTCAAGCCGATGAGCCCCGCATGCCTCGCCTCACAATGCGACAAGCGCAACTACGCGCATAAGCTCTGGCGCGTTGGCCGCAGCGCCGTGCGCCAGATCGCGCTCAACCTGTCCGATACGCCGGCAACGGTTCTGGCGGTGCACGACGGCATGATCCCTCTGCTGGAGCGGGGCGGAATCGACTGCCGCGCGATCCGTGTCCTGCGCAATCCGGTCACGCCGTGGCGCAGCGCAAGAGTGGAAGCCGAGCGCAACCGCATCTTCCTCTTCGTGGGACGTTTGGAGGAGGACAAGGGCGTCACCCTGCTGGCGCGCGTCGCGCGCGCGGTTGGGGCACCGGTCCGCATTGTCGGAACCGGCCCGCTGGAGCCGGAGCTAAAACGCACCTTCCCGGAGCTCGAGCTGACCGGGTGGAAGTCGAAGGAGGACATCGCCGAGCTTTGTGGCCAAGCGCGCGCGCTGCTGATGCCGAGCCGCTGGCGCGAGACCTTTGGTCTGGTGGCGATCGAGGCAGCCATGAGCGGCATACCGATCATCGCTTCGCGCGCCGCGCTCATCACGGACGATCTCGTCCGCCTCGGGGTGGGCATCGACTGTGCCGCCGACGACGCAGATGCGCTGGCGCAGGCCATGACCGAGCTGGCGGCCGACGACCACGCCGTTGCGCGCATGAGCCACCGCGGCTTCGAGAACGCACGCCTCCTGGCCCCCACTCCTGAGGACTGGGGCAACGAGCTGATCGCGATCTACCAGGGCAAGCTTGCGGCTTCGCCAAAGCGAATGCCCAGCCAGCCTTTTACGCGCGCCGCCACGGCAGGCGAAATCAGCCGGGCCGGCTGATCCGCTCGAGGCGCCGGCCCCTTCTTCCGCGCTGCACCCATAAGGCTTAGGAGCCCCTACTTCATATGTTGGGGTGGGCCAAAAGCCGGCTTTCGTTACATTGAACGTCATGTTTCGTGGTGGGGAACAGCTCTCGTTCCGCCACAGCCCATAGTGAGTGCGAACCATGCGTGATGGTGCTTTGCAACGGCGAACGGCAACGGCTCCGCCGGACCGTTTCGAGATGACGCCCGGGATACCCCTCATCGTCGATCTGGACGGATGTCTGATCCGTTCGGATCTTCTTTATGAGACCGCCTTCGCGTACCTGAGCGCCAATCCGCTGCGCCTGTTTCCGCTGCTTCAATGGCTATGGCGCGGACGCGCCTACCTGAAGCGCAGGCTCGCCGAGGCGGCCGGACTGGACCTGCAGCTGATTCCGGTCAACGAAGCGGTTGCCGACTATGCGCGAGCTGCCAAGGCGGACGGCCGCGCGGTCTATCTCGCGACCGGCAGCGACGAGCTGCTTGCGCGTAAGATCGGCACGCGTTTCGATTTTCTCGACGGCGTCATCGCCAGCGACGGAACCTGCAATCTCAAGGGACGCCGCAAGGGTGCGGAGCTGCAAAGGCGCTTCCCCCAAGGCTTCGACTATGTCGGCGACTGCCACGACGACCTCCACATCTGGAAGCAAGCCCGTAAAGTCGTCGTCGTCGAGCCCGACTCCGCCCTGCGGCAGTCCGTCGACGCGCTCGGCAAACCCACCGAAACGCTGGAGCGGGACACGCCCCAGTGGTCGGCCCTGCTCAAAGCCGCCAGGCTGCACCAGTGGGCCAAAAACACGCTGGTCTTCGTCCCGGCGCTGCTGTCGGGCCAGATCGTGCGCCCGGAAATTCTAGGTGCGTGTCTGGTGACGTTCGTCGCCCTGGGCCTTGTCGCCTGCGGCACGTATTTGTTGAACGACCTGCTGGACCTGTCGCACGACCGCCGGCATCCCACCAAGCGCAACCGCCCGTTGGCGAGCGGGCATCTGCCGATGCTGACCGCGGTCACAGTCATTCCACTCCTCATCGGAACCGGGCTGGCGCTCGGCGCCGCCGTCGGCGTTGCGGTGTTCGCATCGCTGCTGGCGTATCTCGCGCTCACGCTCGCCTACTCGCTGCGGATCAAGAAGGTGCCGATCTTCGATACCATCACGCTGGCAGGCCTCTTCACGCTGCGGCTCATGCTGGGAATTGCGGCAGCGGCCGTGTTCATCTCCCCGTGGCTGCTCGTGTTCTCGATGTTCCTGTTCACCTCGCTGTGCCTCGCCAAGCGCTGCGCCGAGATCCAATCCATTCAGAACACCGGAGCGTCGGCGCTGTCGGGACGCGGCTATCTGGTCAGCGACGCACCGTTCGTGCTCGCGCTCGGCCTCGCGACGGGCACGGGATCGATCCTGATCATGGTGCTCTATTTGATCTTCGATGCCTTCAACCGATCCTTCTACGCCGATCCGCACTGGCTCTGGACCATCCCCGTCGTTTTGTTCCTCTGGGTGACGCACATCTGGCTCGTCGGCCATCGCGGCAAGCTCGACGACGATCCCGTCGCCTACGCCATCAAGGATCGCCAGAGCATCATTCTCGGCAGCATTGCAGCAGGCGGCTTCGCGCTCGCCTGGGCCGGCGTGCCTTTGTGAGGTTACGTGAGAGCATCAACCGCACGCCTTAGATCGTCTCTCGACGTCATGCCTCGGCACTTGCCGGCGGATGAACCGACATCCGACCGGCGGTCGAGGCAGACCCCTGTCGCCCCTCATGAAACGGACCGGGGCAAACGGTCTGCCATCATGGTCCGGTTCGAGGCGGCGGTGTCGGCGCTATGCTACTCGTTCATAGCCGCCCGCTATGGGACGCGGGCCGGCCAAGCGGCGCCGCATTGGAACCGCACGGTGCGCTTCGTTCTCGACCAGCACGCGCGCATGCCGGACTACCTGCGGCTGCCCGTTGTCCTGGCGACGCTGCTCCTGGACCACGCAACCTACCTCACCGACGGGCAGTGCTTCCATCGACTGAAGCCGGAGCGTCGCGCGGTGCTGATCGCAAGAGTGCGGCGTTCCAACATCCGGCCGCTGAAGGACGTGCTGCGCTTCTACGAGGCATTGAGCATCTTCGCTTTCGCAGAGGAGCTCGAGCCCGCGGCAGAAGAGACCAAGACCTCCCATGCCCGCAGGACCGTCACGCCTTTGTTGCCAAAGCGCAGCGAGGTGATCGTCATCGGATCGGGTCCCGGCGGCGCGATCACGGCCTGCCTTCTTGCGGAGGCCGGGCGCGACGTCGTGCTGATCGAATCTGGGGCGCACTTCGGGCCCGTGCAGGAGGCCCGCTTCAACACCGCCGAAATGCAGAACAAGTACCGCAACGGGGGCGTGACCGCCGCACTGGGAGCGGCAAAGATCGCCTACGCTGAGGGCCACTGCGTCGGCGGCGGCAGTGAGATCAACGCCGGTCTTTATCACCGCACGCCGGACGAGGTTCTCGACCATTGGCGGCGGCAGTATGGCGTCGCGGATGCGGACATGGGAGAGATGGCACCGCACTTCGAAACCTGCGAGCAGGCTGTCGGCGTCTCCTTCATGCACGGCCAGGTTCCACCCTCCTCGCTGAAGCTCCATCGCGGAGCCGAGCTCAAGGGGTGGAACGCGCTCGAGGTTCCGCGCTGCTTCCGCTACCTGCCCAATGGTGCGGCCCAGAAGCAGTCGATGAGCCGCACCTATATTCCGCGTGCGATTGCCGCCGGATGCCGGCTCGTCGCCAACACCCGCGCCACGCGCCTGAAGCGTCATGGTTCCGGCTGGCTGGTCCAGATCGAGCATACCGGCCCCGGCGCGCCGCCCGCACGCCAGGAGCTGCACGCTGAAAGCGTGTTCGTGTGTGGCGGCGCCATTCATACGCCAGCCCTGCTGCAGGCCAGCGGCATCAAGCACAACATCGGGCGCTCGCTGCGGATGCATCCGACCGTCAAGGTCACCGCCCGGTTTCGCGAGACCGTCAACGCGCGCGACGTCGGCGTGCCCGTCCACCAGGTCAAGGAGTTCTCCCCCCGCCTCGGCTTCGGCTGCTCGATCAGCAAGCCGCCGCACATTTCGCTCGCGATGCTCGACCACCCCGACGACAGCGCTGAAGCCGACAACGCGTGGGACAAGATGGCGGTGTACTATGCGATGATCCGCGGCGGCACCGGACGCGTGCAGAAACTGCCGATGTACCGCGATCCACTCGTCAGCTACCGGCTCGACAACCAGGACCGGCGCGATCTCGCCGAAGGCTTGAAGAAGCTTTGCGAGGTCCTCTTTGCGGCCGGCGCCGAGACGCTCTATCCGAGCATCGCCGGCCTGCCTCCGCTGCGCAGCGTCGACGACCTACGATTCCTTCCCGAGGTGCTGCCGGCCGAGGACAGCAACCTCATGACCGTACATCTGTTCTCCAGCTGCCCCATGGGCGAGGACACAGCACTCTGTGCAACCAATTCATTCGGACGCGTGCACGGCCACGACAACTTGCATATCGCAGACGCGAGCCTGTTGTGCACAAGCCTGGGCGTGAACCCGCAGGGATCCGTCATGGCCTTCGCCCGACGCAACGCCATGCACTTCTTGTCACAACGCGAATGAGCAAATGCCACACACCGCCGCCTGCACGGCGAATGGAACGTGATGCGCACCAATATGGAGGCTATAGATGCGCTGTCTAGTTACCGGGGGATCGGGCTTTTTCGGACACTTGCTGATCGAGAAGCTTCTGGCTCAAGGCCATCAAGTCCGCAGCTTCGATCTGATCTCTGCCGACGACGAGTTCGACGAGGTCGATTTCAGGCAAGGCGACATCCGCGACCCCGCTGCGGTGCGCGCCGCCTGCGACGGCGTCGAGATGATCTATCACAACGTCGCCCAGCAACCGCTGTCGAAGGATCCCGAGTTGATGCTCACGGTGAACATCAACGGCACGAGGAACCTTCTGTCCAGCGCTCTGGAGTGCGGCGTCAAGAAGACGATCTTTACGTCCTCGACCGCGATCTTCGGGGTGCCCGGCGAGCTGCCCATTCGGCGCACGACGTCGCCCACGCCGTGCGAGCCGTATGGGCGCACGAAGGTCAAGTCGGAGCAGCTGTGCAAGGAGTACATCGACAGGGGCCTGGATATTACCCTGGTGCGGCCCCGCACCATTCTCGGGCATGGGCGGCTCGGCATCTTCCAGATGCTGTTCGAGTGGATCCGCGAGGGCCGCAACGTTCCGGTGATGGGCCGCGGCGACAACACGTTCCAGTTCATCCACGCGCATGACCTGGCGGACGCCTGCATCCTCTCGGCGGAGCAGAAGGGACCGCAGGTCTACAACATCGGCACCGACAGGTTCGGCACGATGCGCCAAGCGCTCGAAGCGCTGTGCCGGCACGCCAAAACCGGCTCGGAGGTGCGCTCCGTACCCGAGACCCCCGTGCGCTGGTTCATGGCCGGCGCGGAGCGCATGAAGATCTCACCGCTCGGTGCCTACCACTACATGGCCTACGGCAAGCCCAACTATTTCGACGTCTCCGACGCCGTCAACGAGCTCGGCTGGCATCCCAAGTACTCGAACGAAGAGATGATGATCGCCAGCTACGACTGGTACGTGCAGAACCGCGACGCCGTCTTGAGCGCTAAATACGGGAGCCCGCACCGGTCCGCCGTCAAGCAGGGCGTGCTGAAGCTGCTGATCGGCATTCTCTAAAGCGGGGCGAGGACAATGGCTGTTGAGACAAAAATGGCGCTCGTGACGGGCGCCGCGGGCTGGCTGGGTGGCCGCCTCGTGGAAAGCCTCGTGCATGGCTTGCCCGATTGCGCTGCGCTCGACGGCGGCAAGTCGCAGTTGCGCGTGCGCTGCCTGGTGCTGCCCCACGAGCAGACATCGCACCTGGAGGCGCTCGGAGACCGCGTCGAGGTGGTGCGTGGCGACGTGACCGCGCCGACAGACTGCGCGCAGTTTTGCGACCGGGCCGAGGACGCCATCGTGTTCCACACGGCGGGCATCATCCATCCCCGCCGTACCGCCGATTTCTACAAGGTCAACGTCGAGGGAACGCGCAATCTCCTCGACGCCTGCGTGCGCGCGCGGGTGCGCCGGGCCGTGATTATGTCGTCGAACTCGCCGTGCGGGACCAACCCGCACCCCGACCACGTGTTCGACGAGGCATCGCCTTACCGGCCTTACATGAATTACGGTCGCTCCAAAATGCTGATGGAGGACGAGGTCGCGCGCGTCCAGAGCGACGGCAAGATCGAGACCGTCATCGTTCGGGCCCCATGGTTTTACGGACCGAACCAGCCGCTGCGCCAGCTGCAGTTCTTCAAGATGATCCGCGACGGCAGCGTTCCCATCGTAGGCGACGGCGAGAATCTTCGATCGATGGCCTACGTCGACAATCTTTGCCAGGGCCTCGTGCTTGCCGCGCTCAGCGAGACGGCCAACGGCGGTGTCTTCTGGATCGCCGACGAACGTCCCTACTCAATGAATCAGATCGTCGACACGGTGGAGAGATTGCTCGAAACCGAGTTCGAGCAGAAATGCGCCCACAAACGGCTGCGCCTGCCGGGAATGGTCAGCGAGGTCGCCTGGCTCGTCGACAAGTCGCTGCAGGGGATCGGTGCCTACAATCAAAAGATCCATGTCCTCTCCGAGATGAACAAGACGATTGCCTGCAGCGTCGAGAAAGCGAAGTCGGAGCTGGGATATCGCCCCGCCATATCGCTCGAGGAAGGCATGCGGCGCAGCCTGCAGTGGGTCTGGCAGAAGCAAGGCGGCTTGGACGGTCCCAATGCATGAAAGCAGTGCGGCGGCAGGTTGCCGCGAAAAACGCAATGGTTTGGTCGAGAAAGGTGTACGCCGCATGACCCTGGCATCACTTGCAATCATCCTCGTGAGCGTCACCGTATTCTCGGTGGCGCAGATCGCGCTCAAACTGGGCGTATCGGCCGACCCGGGCGAGAGTGCCCGGGCCATGCTGGGCCCCATGGCTATGCTGGCCACGCCGGGGGTCATCATCGGACTGACCCTTTATGCTGCGGGCACGCTGCTCTGGCTCGTGGCGTTGCAGCGCCTGGAGATCTCGCAGGCCTATCCGTTCGTCGGCCTCGGGTTTGCGTTAACGACGCTGGCCGGCTGGTGCCTGTTCGGCGACGACCTCTCCCTTCAGCGTCTCGGAGGCATCGCCTTGATCGTGCTCGGAACCACCTTCGTGGCGCAAAGCTGAGACACCTCGTTTCGGGACACGACTGCGTGCCCCCAACTCCTGCGATGAGAGCGCCATGAACTCGATACTCCTCGAACGAATGCAGATCGACAGGATCGGAAGCCTCATCGAAGCGTTGCGGGCACGCCTCGCGCCGCGCGTATACACGCCGACGATCAATCTGACGCGCTCAGACTACGTTATCGCGGGCCTCGCCGGCGTGGTCGCAGGCGTCATCGCCTACACCGGGGCGTCGCAGTTCGATCCGCTCGGCCTCCTTACCTATCTGGGCAGCTACTTCTCTGCCGACTCCTTCCGCATCCTGGCCAGCATGACGGACCGGCTGAGCTTCCATCACCACCGCGTATTCACCCACCCGATTTTCTCGATCTTCATCTATCCCACCGCGCAGGGAATGATGGCATTGGGCATTCAGCCTCTGACGGCGGCCATCATGCTGCTCGCCGCCAGCGCCGCGGCGAGCGCCGGCATGTTTTATCTCGCCCTGCGAAACCTGGGCCTTCCGGCTTTGGCCGCTGCGGCGTTCACCGGCGCCCTGATCAGCAGTGCCGCGTTCATTCATTGGTTTTCCTTCATCGAGACCTTTGCCTTCTCGACGCTCATGCTCATCGTCATGATCTTCGTCCTGACGAGCTGCCGCGCGAGCGCGCTGCGGACTTGGACGCTGGCCTCGGCGGGTGCGCTGGCGTTCTTGACGCTCAACTGGATATTCGCCCTCGGCGCCAGCTTCTTCCGGCTCAAGCCCGTCGACTTCATCAAGGTGTCGGCCATCGCCTTCGCGCTGATAAGCTTCCTGTCCATCGTGCAGAATCTTGTGTTCCCCAACGCCAAGCTCTTCTTCAATCCCTTCCTGATCGTGCGGGAATACGACGAAGAGATGCAGTTCAACGCCCAGGCCGACGGATTTCAGGCCTGGACGCCAGCGGCAAATCTGCGCTCCACCCTCATCACCAGCGTCGTCGCCCCGCCCCCGATGATCGAAGAAGGCAAGAACCGCTGGGGACGTTACGTGTGGGTCAACAATACTTTCACGCCGATGTCCGAGATGACGACCGGCGCCATCGTGGCGATCGCGTGCTGGCTGTTCGTGCTCGGCGCCGGATTGTGGGGCGCCTGGCGCAACATCGACCGCCGTGCCGTGTCGATCCCGCTCTTGGCCTTCGCCGGCCTTCAGGTGGCGCTCTACTCGTCGTACGGAGAAATCCCGTTTCTCTATTCGGCAAACGTCGTCCCTCTGCTGATCGCACTGGCGGCATTCAGCTGGTTCACGCCGCTGCGGCACATGGCCGTCGGAGCCGCGATCCTGCTCACAGTTTTGGCAGGGCCGTACAATTATGAGCAGTTCCAAACGGCGGTGCGGCGCGTCAACGAAATCACGAAAGGCAACCCCATGCCCGACAAAGACTTAGTGCGCGTTCCCGGAATATCCGGAAATCCGCACGCAAAATAGCGCCACCTCAAGCTTTCTGCCGTGCGCAACGGATCCAGACACATCATTTGTTTTAAGCCAATTGGTGAAGTTGTCGGACCGGGAAGAATTCGGCAAACTCGATAACAAGAACAATAGTGACAACTCGCATTGTACAGGGGCGTGACGGAGCCCTGGCTCGGCCACGCAATCGACGGGAGAGTTTGTTTGCAAAGCACGTATTGGGACTCCGCCGCCACTGTAGGCGAATGCTCCGCCGCCAGTGACCGAGCCTTTTCTTGGCTCGCAAAGCTGCTGGCCATCAACGGCCTCGTGTTTCTAGTGCTGATCTCCGCGTTCACGCTCGGCGGGGATTCGCCAAAGGAAGCGATCGAGTCGACATCCCTCAAAGCAACCAATCAATTGCGCCACGCGACGTACGACAACTCCTGGTGGCCAATGTTGAAGACCTACCAGCATCACCTCGAGAATCCTTCCGACGACCTCTACTCGGTGTTCTTCAACGGCAACGTCAAGTATCAATACCCGCCTTCCGCGCTGCTGCCTCTCGATCTGCTGCCGCGCTCCATGACCGTTGTCGGCGGCCGCACCGAGTTCGACGAAGGTCTGAAGCAGGCGTTGCGATACCTATCGCTCGGTGCCGTCTTTCTCACGGCTCTCGTTTCGGTTCTGGTGCTGAAGCTCGGGCTCGACCGCTGGTCGCCGAGCGGCAGCGGCAGCTCGACCCCCTACGTCGTCGGTCTGACGGCCCTCGGCCTGGCCAACGCTCTCGTCTGGTACCCGCTGTTGGTGGGCCAGAACTGGGGGCACATTCAATCCTTCCTCAATTTGCTGATCAGTCTCTCGATTGCGGCCTACCTCATGAACCGCCCGGTCGCCTCGGGCGTATTTCTCGGCATCTGCTGCCTGGTCAAGCCACACTACGGCCTAATGCTCGTGTGGGCCGCGTTGAGACGGCAGTGGGGCTTTGCCGCGGGTTTGGTGGGGACGGCCGCGGCCGGAACGGTTCTGGGCCTGATCCGCTACGGGATTGACGACTACTTCAGCTATGTGCGGGTGCTTGCGTGGCTATCCCAAAGGGGCGAGGCGATCTGGACCAATCAGGCGCTCAACGGCCTGCTGCATCGCTTCCTTGGGAACGGAAACGCTGTGGAAGCCGTAGGGCAAACCCAGAGCGCCTTCCCGCCCTACCACATGGGTGTCCACATCATCAGCACCGTGTTCATGCTGGCGATCCTGGCCGCCGGACTGCTCTCGATGAGGGGACGCGGTCGCAACGGGGGACCGCTTGATTTCGTGACGATGATGGTGGCCGTCGCGGTGGCGGTACCGCTGGCGTGGGTGTACCAGTATGGGGCCTTCCTGCCCGTTTTCGCGCTCGCCATGGCCATGGTGGTTTGCACCCGGGGCTTGCCCCGCTACGTGGTTCCGATCCTGCTGATCAGCTATATCGGAATTGGCCACGTCATTCTGAAATGGCACTGGTTCTTTGAAAATCCGTGGCGAGGGCTCCTCGGCGCCCACATGTTCTTCGCCGCGCTCGGCTTCTTGATACTGCTGCTATACCTGCGCAGCCGGCCGCTTACCACCTTCGGCGGCAGACAGCCTGCGCTGGCGCGCTAGTACGAGCGAGCCAGCCAGCCGACAACTCTGAGATTTCTAAGTTGCGCTTTGCGCGCCAAGCGCGTGCGTCGGAGCGCGCCATCTGCCCTGCGCCTTGCTGTGCCCCAACACCATGCGGCGATAGCTCAGCACGACGGCCACAGCCACGAAGAACTGAATGCCGGGGTCGGCACTGGCTCCGGAGATCGACGCCGTCAGAAGTCCGGCAAAACATGATGCGCGTACGCTCAGCGCAACATCGCGCGTCTCGGGGTCAAGCGCGCCGGCGCCGGGCAGATCTCCGCTGCGCACCAGCGCCAAGACGAGCACTCCGATCATGAGCGTGCCGGCGATGCCCAGCTGCGACACGACCGCAATGATCCAGCTGGAAGCCCGCGAGCTGCCGAGCCCGATGCCGAGCCCCGCCGTGTCGTAGAGCGACTGGAGACTGCGATAGTTCCAATAGGCGCGTTCCGCCCCCGAGGCGGACGAGGCCTTGTTCACGACAATGGTGTCGAAGAGGTGCCAGACCGGGTCCAACGCGCGCTCATTGAACACAGCAATGCCAACGATCGCCACCAGCGCCGCCAACCCCGCCGACAGCAGGAGCACGTCTTGCTTGCGCATACGCCCGCGCAGCAGGGATAGCCCCACGGAAGCGAGAGCGCACAGCAGTAGCACGCCGCCAGCGACGTAGGCTGTCGTCGACGTCGACAGCATGAGCAGCACGACCAGCGCGCCCGAGAGCGCAAGGGCCAGTCGGTCATTGGTACGGCGCCAATAGGTATAGGTGAAGGCCAGCAGCATGACGGTTGCGGCGCCAAAGCCGGAGGCCTCGGAATAGGCGCCCGCAATGCGCGAAAAACCTGCGACGCCGGCATCCGTCAGCATCGCGTACGAGGCGGTTCTGATCGGGGCAAGGACGTCGCTCAATCCAACGATCTTGCCGAAGAAGTCCGCAAATCCCATGCTCACGTGCAGGATGGCCCACGCGAAATATCCCTGCCTCACGGCACGAAACATGCGCCCCTCGCGCATTAGGATGCCGAGCGCGATGGCCACCATGATGCCGAGCAGCATGTAGAGTGTTTGCGTTATGTTTCCGCCGGCCGGACCCAGCTGCACCTCCACGATGCCTCCGCCCGAGTGCTCGGGGATGAATGCCGTCGTCTCTCCGGCAAAGATACGCGGCAACAGGTAGGCGCCGACCATCGCGTACATGCCGAGAACGAGCAGGAGCCAAGCCGCCCGCTGCTGCGAGAATACGGCAGTTAGGTCTCGATTGATGTCCCGGCGCAACGCGACGCTAACGATCAGGCCGACGGCGAACACGACGTAGATCATCGGAGACGAGCCGCCCAACGACGGCAGACTGACGATCGCCGTCGAGCCGAAGGCGAAAGACGCGATCAAGGCGACGACGATGGGAGCTTGCGAGCGCAGGGCCGCCAAGAAAATGGCGCAACAAATAAGAAAACCGACAAGCGAAGGCGCCATGACGTGATCGTTCCAATGGCGGCCGCACGCGCGCGTCGGCGGCGGGCCGTTGCGTCAAGCCCTGTCGTCGATGCGAACGACCGCCGGGATCGTCCTCAGGAGAATGACGACGTCGCCTTGCATCGACCAGTTGTGCACGTAGGCGCGGTCGAGCGCGGCGGCCTCGTCGCGGCTCGGCGCGGACGGGGCGAGCTGCCACATGCCGGTCATGCCCGGGCGGGCGCTGAGATAGGGGATCGCGTCGGGGGCCTGCCGCAACAGCTCCTCGGCAACGAGGGGCTGCGGCCCCACGCAGCTCATCTCGCCTTTGAGCACGTTGAAGAGCTGCGGCAGCTTGTCGATGCCCGAGCGCTCCAGAAGCAGGCCCAGCTCGGTCGGGCGCTCGCCGGGCGCATGCGACGTGCGGAACCGATAGCAGCCGAAGGAGCGTCCGCCGAAACCGATACGCGTCTGCGTGCGCAGGACCGGGGCGCCGATGGTCACGAGCACGAGTTGCGCCACGACGAGGAGAAGCGGCGCCAAGAGGATGAGCGTCGCCCCAGCGATGGCGATGTCGAGCGCGCGCTTGAGGCTGCCGCCGACCGGATTGAGCGGAATTGCCGGTGCGTGCGGCAAACCCATCTTGTCGTGTTGGCCGGCAAAGAGCATGCGTGGAACCCCTGAGGCGTGGCGTCTGGTGGAGAGATGCAAGTGCCGCGCCGCTCGTCTCAGGCTCACGGTCGGCCGCGGCCCCACCGAACGTACCGCGTTGGCTTTCGTCCCAGTTTCAGCGCCAGCCCTCCGCCAAACAAGGTTGGAAAAGGGCGTAGAACGGAGGATCCGGTGCCGCCGGCCTAATACTTAGTTGTTAGGCGCGTGACCTCGGCGCGGCCCGAAACGGTTAGCGGGAAACCCTAACGCGTCAGGCGAGGACGGCCTTGGACAGCACGAAGGCCTCAGCGACGCGCTCGGGCGCCCGCGCCTCCATCCCGCGCAGGCGTGCCAGCGCCCGGAAGGTCTCGGGATCGAACCAGTCCTTGGACCGCTGGGTCGCGAAGTGCTCGTGCAGCAGCGCGATCTTGCGCTCCAGCACCGACTGGCCGATGGGTTGATAGAGGTTGGGCCGCGCCAGGTCGCCGTCCCATTTCGGGATCTCGTATTCCAGGATGACGTGGTCGCGGAAGGAGTTCCAGGTCAGACGCGCGACCTCGCGATGGTCCTGATGGGCGTCGTCGCGACGATGGGTCAGCACCACGTCCGGCTCGAACTCGCGCTTCAAGGACTCGAACCGGTCCTTGAGCTCGACGCCCTGATAGGGGAAGTAGCCGTCGCGAAACTCGCACAGCACGATCTTCTTTTTCGCCACCCCCTGCAGGAAGGCCTGGGCCGACTGGGTCGCCTCGTCGGCGCGCGGGCCGACGGCGCTGAACACGACCCAGCAGACCTCGAGGTCGACCCCCCGCTCGATCCAGTTGAGAAGCGTGCCGCCGCACCCGATCTCGATGTCGTCGGAGTGGGCGCCGAGGCACAGCACGCGCAGCGGCGTGCCGGGGGATGTGAGGGACAGGTTGCGCATGGCTCAGACGACGAGCGTCTCCCGCTTCATGCTGAGGCTATCCAGCTTGCGCCACGGCATCTCGCCCTGCTCGACGAGATCCTCCAGGATCTGCCGGTCGCGCAGCGTGTCCATCGAGCGCCAGAAGCTTTCGTGCCGGTAGGCCAGCAGCTGATCGTCGGCGATGAGGCGGGTGAAGGGATCGAGCACCAGCTCCTCGCCCTCGCGCATGTAGTCGAACACCTCGGGGCGCAGGATGAAATAGCCGCCGTTGATCCAGATGTCGGAGCGGTCGGAGGAACGGAAGGCGGCGACCGAGCCGTCCTCGGCGATGTCGGCCAGATGATAGGTCAGCGGCGGGCGCACGGCGAGGAAGCAGGCGAGCTTGCCGCTCTTCTTGAAGGTCTCGACCATGTGGTCGAGATTGACGTCGGTCAGACCGTCGCTGTAGTTGGCGAGGAACATCTCCTCGTTCTTGACGTGGTCGCGCACGGCCCACAGGCGCTGGCCGATGTTGCGCCAGATGCCGGTGTCGAGCAGGGTGACGCGCCACTCCTCCTCGGGCCGGCCGAGCAGCTCCACCTTCGAGCCGAAGCCGGAGACGACGCAGTCCATGTAGGTCTGCGGCTTATAGTTGAGGAAGAACTCCTTGATGATGTTCGCCTTGTAGCCGAGGCACAGAACGAAGTCCTTGTGGCCGTACTGGCTGTAGTACTGCATCACGTGCAGCATGATCGGATGATTGCCGACCGGAACCATGGGCTTGGGGATGTTCTCGGAATACTCGCGGATGCGCGTTCCAAGCCCACCGCAGAACAACACGACCTTCATGACTAAAGCTCCTTCGGGTCGATGACCGAGACCTCAGGGATCGGGACGACGAACTTCGCGCCCCACTCCTGGACGAAGCGCATCTGCTCGACGATCTCGCGCTTCAGGTTCCAGGGAAGGATCAGGATGTAGTCGGGCTTGGCCGCCGCGATCGCCTCGGGCGGATAGATCGGGATATGCATGCCCGGCGTGAAGCGGCCGTGCTTGTAGGGATTGCGGTCGACGGTGAAGTCGAGGAAGTCGGGCCCGATGCCGCAATAGTTGAGCAGCGTGTTGCCCTTGCCCGGCGCGCCGTAGCCGCAGATGCGCTTGCCGGCGTTCTTGGCCTCGATGAGGAACGACAAAAGCTCGCGCTTGGTGCGCTTCACCTGCTCGCCGAAGGCCTGGTAGGTGGCGATGTCGAGCAGCCCCGTTTCGCGCTCGCGGGCGATCAGGGCAGCGACGCTGGGAGCCGGCTCGCGGGCCGAGGTGTCGCGCGCGAGGTAGACCCTGAGCGAGCCGCCATGCGTCGGACAGCTCCTCCACGTCGATCACCTTGAGCCCGTGCCGGGCGGCCATGTGCTCGATCGTGCTCAGCGAGAAGTAGGAGAAGTGCTCGTGGTAGATGGTGTCGAACTGGTTCTCGGCAATCAGCTTGCCGATGTGGGGGAACTCCAGCGTGACCACGCCCTCGGGCTTTAGAAGGCGGGCGATGCCGGCGACGAAGTCGTTGAGGTCGGGCACCTGCGCCAGCACGTTGTTGCCGGCGATGAGGTCGGCTTTTAACCCTTCGTTAACCAGCTTCTCGGCCAGCGCCACGCCGAAGAACTCGGTGCGGGTCGGCACGCCCTTGGCGATCGCCTCGCGCGCCACGTTCTCGGCCGGCTCGATCCCGAGCACGGGCACGCCGAGCGGCAGGAAATGCTGCAGCAGATAGCCGTCGTTGCTGGCGAGCTCGACCACCAGGCTGTCGGCCCCGAGGCCGAGGCGCTCCTTGATCA
>CAVZNR010000037.1:0-29508 GCA_963776675.1 uncultured Alphaproteobacteria bacterium
CTCCCTTGATCGTCTTGAGACGCAGCAAGTTCAAAGAGGATGCGGCCGCCCTCCTCAAAATCGCCGCAGAGCACCAGATCGGCGGATTCGTGCTGGGGCTGCCGACCAACCTCGACGGCACGGCCGGCCCGCGCGTGCAGGCGACGCGCGCCTTTGCCCGGAACATGAACGCGCTGACGGAGCTGCCCATCCTGTTGTGGGACGAGCGCCTGTCCACCGCCGCGGCCGAACGCACGCTTCTGGAGGCCGACGCCAGCCGCAAGCGGCGCGCAGAGGTGATCGACAAGATGGCGGCCGGCATCATTCTTCAGGGTGCGCTCGACCGCATGCGCGCGCGCTAAGCCCAGTCCCACAGTCCCTCCGCGCGCGCATTAACTCTCATACCTTCATTTGCAAATTGCATAGTGACCGTCCAACGCATGCCGCAATAGCCTGCGAGCTTCATTGGGTGGGCGCCAACGAGACCTCTGGGCTGATCGACAGCCCCCTCGCTGGCGAGGTGGATTGAGTTAACATGTCGCAGGCGTCGAAACTCCTCCGGCGGCGGCCCGTCGAGCAGAAGGCTGCGGAGCCGGCCAAAGTCTCAGATGAATGGGAAGGCTACGTCGGGCGCTTCGCGTATCCGGTGCGGCGCGAGGTGCGCCGCCTGATGCGCTCGTCGGCGCGTCTCGTCGATCTTGCGATGGTATTCCCCGGCGCGATGTATGCGCTGGCTTCGAAGCGCCGCCCCGTAGGTGTGCGGCGCGCGGCAATCAGCCTGGTCGAGGAAGGCGCTCCCCTCAAGAACGTGGCGCGCGCGCTCGATCTGCCGCTGTGGCTGCGGCGGCTGCCGCCCGAGGCGTTTCAACAGCCGTTCGACGATCTGCCCGGCGGGCGAGGACTTCACCCGGCGCGTCGCCACCCGGCTGCCCGGCGCGCCGTCGCACAGCGCCTTCTGGCTGCAGTCGGTGGCGTTCGGCGCCAAGGCCTGCAACGAGGACTTCTCTTTGTGGCTCGCCGATCAGACGGTGTACGCCGAGGACGGCAATCCCGAGCAGCTGTTCGGCATGCTCGCGGCCTACGCCTGGCACTCGCGCGCCTCGCAGACGCGCGCGCATACGCTGATCGTCGTGCCCTGGCGGCCGGAGATCGCCTTCGACACGGCACTGTGCGCGGCCAAGAGCTGGCTCAACCGCATGCGCCTCGTGTTGCAGCTCGGACCGGGCGTATTGACCGACTCGTGGCTCGCGGGCGGACAGGTGCGCGGCTACACGTTCGTGCCGCTGCTCGACCGCATGGAGATCCTGGCGGAAGCGCGCGCCATGCAGAACTGCGCCGACCAGTATGCCGAGCGGCTCGCCGACGACCGCTGCCGCCTGTTCTCGGTGCGGCGCGAGCGCGAGCACGTCGCCACGCTGGAGATCGGCCCGCATTCGCGCGAGGCCGGCATGCTGGCCATCACGCAGCTCAAGGGCCGCCACAACATGGCGGCACCCCTCGACGTGTGGCAGGCGGCGTACGCGTGGCTCTCGTCGCAGAGCGCGCTGCGGCGGCTGCCGCCGCGCATTCCGCCCGACCGCCGTCTCGACGACGAAGCGTGGGGGCAACTGATGGCGCCCTATCGCCGCCGCACCAACGGTGCGCCGTGGCTGCCGCAAACGGCGACGCAGGCCGTGTTCGATAGCTTCAATTCGGAGATGGCGGATCTCGCCCGCCGCGGCGGCGTGTCGTCCTGGCTGTTCACCTGACGCGTGACACCCGCGCCCCGCCGGCAAAGCGGGGACCAACGAAAGCACCAGGCGGCCGGGGCGCGACGCAGCCCGAAGCTATGTCGACCGCGTATCGGGGCCGTAGGCGTTTTCGCCTGGCTGCCCTCTCAGGAAGCCCAACTCGACGAAAAGCCAGAGGGTAAGACCAGCCCAGATCACGCCCGCCGCGATCATCAGCCAGAGTGCCGGCCCAACAGGCGCCACTTCATCCTGATGCATCGACCCTGCAATCGCAAACAACGCGAACGGCACGTAATACGCTGTCAGCGTCCACCCAGAGCGCCCCCTGTCGTGAAGCCTTTTCGTGCCCGCGGCAAGCGCCGGCCAAAGCAGGAGATAAAGGAGCAGCGTCATTGGAACGATGCCCGGAAGTGCTGCGCGCATAAAAGCTCGGTGGCCTTCGGGGGACGCGAGCCATGCCGAATCGGCGGATTGCGGGAGGCTCGACGTAGCGGAATAAAGGACTGCTCCGTAAGCGGCGCCCCAAATCACGAAGAGGACAAGGAGCGACACGAACATGAGCCACCACGTCTTGCGGTTCATTCGCCCGTCGGGATTAAAAACAATATTCCAGAACGTCCGGGGTTCATGGCCCGGCAACGGATATCCGGCGAGTGGATCAGGTCCAAAGGCATTGGGACCGGGGACGCCACGCATGAACATCAATTGCGCGGCGTACCAAATCGAGATGGGCCAAAGCACGATCGTGGCGAATAAGATGTACTCTTGAGATGGCTTAGGCGCATTGGCCACGTCAAAGGTCACCTGCCCAAACCAAAGGAGCGCACCTGTAGCGATGGCCATGCCAAGATAGAATGCAAGGCCTATCCACATCGAGTAATTGCGGTCGTGCAGACGCTTGGTGATCAGAGCAAGCCCGGGCCAGAGCCAGACCAACATCACGCCCGCATAGATCGGACCCCAGACGCCTATATTTTCGCGACGAAATTCCCAGAGTGCGGAGGAAAGCGGGTCGCCTGTCACGAGCGCTGCGGCAGCGAACATCATCGCAAACATGGCGAGGCAAAAAGCAGTAACAGCGACGATGTACGTTTTTCGGCTGATCCGGCCGCTGAAGCTGAAAAGCAAACGCCAAATATTCATGGAATTCCCCCTCTCCATGTGGCGACAATTCTAGTACGCCGAGAGCATGTAGGAAATGCGAAAAGTTCGCGGTTGCGGGGAATGCGCTCACACGTGGTTCGGCGAGGCGCGCGCGAGGATGGCGCGGGTGTCGGCGCGCTCCAAGCCCTGGCCGTAGGTCTGGCGCGGGGCACCGGCAATGCGCGTTGCGATGAACGCGTCGGCGACCTCCGGCGGCGCCCCCGATTTGAGGATCGCGCCCGCGGCGAGCACCGCCAGCGCCTCGACCAGCGTGCGCCCGCGCGCGTCCAGCAGCAGCGGCTCCTGCAGAAAGCCTTGGATGCGCTCGAGCGCGGCCGATAGATGGCGGTCGTCGGCGGCGATCTGGCCAAGCTCCTCCATGACCACCTCGAGCGCCTCGGGCTCGCGCTGCAAGACGCGCATCACGTCGAGCGCCATGACGTTGCCCGAGCCCTCCCAGATCGAGTTGACGGGCACCTCGCGGTAGAGCCGCGCCAGCGGTGCGTCCTCGACGTAGCCGGAGCCGCCCAGGCACTCCATCGCCTCGGCCAGCATCGGCGGCGCCATCTTGCACACCCAGTACTTGGTGATGGGCGTCATCAGGCGGCGCCAGGCGGCGGCGCGCGCATCCGTTGCCCGGTCGAACGAGCGCGCGAGCCGGAACGACAGCGCGACCGCACCTTCGACGTCGAGCGCAAGGTCGGCCAGCACCTGCCCCATGAGCGGCTGATCGATGAGCTTCTTCTGGAACACGGTGCGGTGCTCGGCGAAATGCACCGCGTTGGCGAGCCCGAGCCGCATCAGCCCCGCGGACGCCAAGGCGCAGTCGAGGCGCGTGTGCGTGACCATCTCGATGATGGTGGGAACGCCGCGTCCCTCCTCGCCGATCGCCCACGCGTGCGCGCGGTGAAACTCGACCTCGGAAGACGCATTCGAGCGGTTGCCGAGCTTGTTCTTCAAGCGCTGGAAGCGCAGCGCGTTGACGCTGCCGTCGGGAAGAAAGCGCGGCATCAGAAAACAGGTGAGGCCGCCGGGCGCCTGCGCCAGCACCAGAAAGGCGTCCGACATGGGCGCCGACATGAACCACTTGTGGCCCGTGACGATGTACTCGGCTCCTGGCCCCCCGACGCCGACGGGCTCGGCCATGGTCGTGCCGGCGCGCACGTCCGTGCCGCCCTGCTTCTCCGTCATGCCCATGCCCAAGGTGACGGCATTTTTGTCGGCGGCGGGCTCGAAGCTCGGGTCGTAGCGAAACGGCAGGATCTTGGGCAGCCACGCCTCCGCGAGCTCCGGCTGCTGCAGCAGCACCGGCACGGAGGCGTTGGTCATGGTGATGGGACAGAGGTGGCCGGCCTCCATCTGCGCCGCCATGTAGAAGGCGCCGGCGCGGGCGACGTGGGCGTCGGCCGGGCGCTTGCCGCCGCGCGCGCCCAGGTGCGCCCAAACCGAGCTGTGCAGGCCCTGCTCGCAGCTGGTGCGCATCAGGGCGTGGTAGGAGGGATGATAGGCGACCGTGTCGCGGCGGCGGCCTCGGGCGTCGTGGGTCTCGAGCCTGGGCGGGTTCTCGTTGGCGAGCCGCCCGCGCTCGAAAGCCTCCGCACTCCCCGTCCGGCGGCCGAAGGCGGCGAGCGCCGCGTGCGCCTCGCCGGCCCCTTCCCGCTCGACGGCATCCTTCAGGGCTGCATCCGACGCATAGAGATTGACGTCCTCCAGCGGCGGCGGCTGATTGAAGACCTCGTGTGTCGCAAAGGGCTCAGACATGGTGGTTTGTACCGCATTCCGGCCCCCTTGCGCGTTAAGGGTAACAATTTCCCCAGTCCGCGTCGCAAGCTCGCGGGCCCGCGCTTGCCGCAAGGTAAGACTCTGCCTATACAAACGCCTTTAATGACCGCTGTCGCAAAAGTCGAGACGCTCCGCTTCCCCCACCGCCATCTCCTCACCGTCGAGGGGCTCGGTGCGCAAGAGATCAATTTTCTTCTCGATCTCGCCGATCACGCCGCCGACGCCAACCGCGAGACCGGCAAAAAGCGCGATGTTCTGCGCGGGCGCACCCTGATCAATCTTTTCTTCGAAGCCTCGACGCGCACCCAGAGCTCGTTCGAGATGGCGGCCAAGCGGCTCGGCGCCGACGTCATGAACATGAACGTGTCGACGTCCTCGGTGAACAAGGGCGAGACGCTGATCGACACGGCGATGACGCTCAATGCCATGCGCCCCGACATCATCGTGGTGCGCCATCACGCCGCCGGCGCGGTGGAGCTGCTGTCGCAGAAGATCGACTGCTCGGTTGTGAACGCCGGCGACGGCGCGCACCAGCACCCCACCCAGGCCCTGCTCGACGCGCTCACCATCCGCCGCGCCAAGGGCCGCGTGTCCGGGCTCACGGTCGCCATCTGCGGCGACATCCTGCACTCCCGCGTGGCGCGCTCCAATATCATCGTGCTCAACACGCTGGGCGCGCGCGTGCGCATCGCCGCGCCCTCGACGCTGCTGCCGGCTAGCCCAGAGCGGCTCGGCGCGGAGGTCTTCACCGACATGTGGAAGGCGCTCGACGGCGCCGACGTCGTCATGATGCT
The DNA here is from genome assembly GCA_963776675.1 of uncultured Alphaproteobacteria bacterium. GTDB lineage: Bacteria > Pseudomonadota > Alphaproteobacteria > Rhizobiales > Hyphomicrobiaceae > Hyphomicrobium_A. The sequence goes on from CAVZNR010000037.1 coordinate 5,429, forward strand.
GCGGTTGCAGCGCGAGCGCATGGAAGGCTCCTACGTGCCCTCCACGCGCGAGTACTTCCACTTCTTCGGCCTCGACCAGGAGAAGCTCGCGCGCGCCAAGCCCGACGCCGTCGTCATGCATCCCGGTCCCATGAACCGCGGCGTGGAGATCGCCTCCACCATCGCCGACGACACGCGCTCGCGTCATCCGCGAGCAGGTGGAGATGGGCGTCGCGGTGCGCATGGCCGTGCTCGAGGCGCTCGCCAGGAACCTGCCCAAGCGATGAACGCGACCATGACAGCAAAGAAGGCGCGCGAGGCCGCCAAGCAGACGGCAGCAACCGCCTTCATCAACGCGCGTCTCGTCGATCCCGCCTCCAATCGCGACGAGCCGGGCGGCCTCGTCGTCACCGACGGGCGCATCTCCGACATCGGCCCGCACCTGCGGCGCAACGCGCCCGACGGCGTCGACGTCATAGACTGCAAGGGCCACGTGCTGGCGCCGGGGCTGATCGACGCGCAGGTGTTCACGGGCGAGCCCGGCTTCGAGCACCGCGAGACCTTGAAGACCGCGAGCCATGCCGCCGCCGCCGGCGGCGTGACGACGATCGTCGTGATGCCCGAGACCAACCCGGTGATCGACCAGGTCGCGCTCGTCGATTTCATCCAGCGGCGCGCGCGCGACAACGCCATCGTCAACGTGCACACGATGGCCGCCATGACCAAGGGCCTCAAGGGCGAGGAGATGACCGAGATCGGCCTGCTCAAGCGGGCCGGCGCCATCGCCTTCACCAACGGCAAGTCGAGCATCGCCAACACGCGCGTGATGCGCAACGTGCTGCTCTACAGCAAGGACTTCGGCGCGCTGATCTGCCATCACACCGAGGACCCCTATCTGTCGGCGAACGGCATGATGAACTCCGGCGAGGTGGCCGCGCGGCTCGGCCTGTCGGGCGTACCCAAGGCGGCCGAGACCATCATGCTGGAGCGCGACGTGCGGCTCGTTGAGATGACCGGCGGGCGCTATCACGCCGCGACCATCAGTTGCGCGGAAAGCCTCGACGTCATCCGCGACGCCAAGAGCGCGCAAGCTTCCCGTCACCTGCGGCGTCACCATCAATCACCTGACGCTGAACGAGAACGACATCGGCCCCTACCGCACCTTCTTCAAGATGCGTCCGCCGTTGCGCTCCGACGAGGACCGCGTCGCCATGATCAAGGGCGTGGCGTCCGGCGACATCGACGTGATCGTCTCGAGCCACGATCCGCAGGACGCCGACGACAAGCGCCGGCCCTTCGCCGAGGCGACCGACGGCGCGGTGGGGCTCGAGACGCTGCTGCCGGCCGCATTGCGGCTCGTCCACTCGAGCGACCTGACGTTATTGTCGCTGCTGCGCGCCATGACCATCAACCCCGCGAAGCTTCTGGGGCTGCACTCGGGCCGGCTCGCCAAAGGCGCGGTTGCCGACCTCGTCCTGTTCGACCTGGGCGAGCCGTGGGTGGTGAATAAGGACCTTTTGCGCTCGCGCTCCAAGAACTCGCCCTTCGACGAGAGCAAGATGCAGGGCCGCGTCCTGCGCACGCTGGTTGCCGGCAACACGGTCTACCAGTACGCTGGGCCCGAGCGGACTTGAGCGCCGCGGGCAAGATCGAGAGCGTGCGGTCATGGATGTGTTCTTCAGCCCCTTTGCGCTGTCCTCTCTGGCACTCGGCTATGTGCTCGGCTCGATCCCCTTCGGCTTTCTGCTGACGCGCGCCGCCGGCTTGGGCGACGTGCGCGACATCGGCTCGGGCAACATCGGCGCCACCAACGTGCTGCGCACCGGCCACAAGGGGCTCGCCGCGCTGACGCTGCTGCTCGATGCCTTGAAGGGCACCGCCGCCGTCCTCATCGGACACGCGATCGGCGCGATCGGCGGCGTCGCCATCCTCGCCTCGCTCATTGCGGGCCTCGGCGCCTTTCTCGGCCACCTGTTTCCCGCCTGGCTCGAGTTCAAGGGCGGCAAGGGCGTCGCCACCTACATCGGCGTGCTCGTCGGCATCTATTGGCCCGGCGCGCTGCTGTTCTGTGCCATCTGGCTCGGCATGGCGTTCCTCACGCGCTACTCGTCGCTGTCGGCGCTTGTCGCGAGCGTCGCCACGCCCTTGGCGTTGTTCGCGCTCGGCGAAGTTCCCGCCGCCATCCTCGCCGCGCTCATGACCGCGCTTCTGCTTTGGAAGCACCGCGCCAACATTCGCCGGCTTGCCGCGGGCGAGGAGCCCAAGATCGGTGCCCAAGCGTGACTCCCAGCTGCCGCTCGTCGCGCCCCTTCCCGTTGCCGAGCTGGGCGAGGCCGAGCGCATCGCCTGCCTGCGGCTCATCCGCTCCGACAACGTCGGCCCCGTCACCTTTCGCGAGCTGATCAACCACTACGGCAGCGCGCAGGCCGCGCTCGCCGCCGTGCCGGAGCTGTCGCGCCGCTCGGGACGCGCGATAAGGATCTGCACGCGCGAGACGGCCGAGGCCGAGCTGGACCGCGCCCGCAAGGCCGGCGCCCAGCCCTTGTTCACGATCGAGCCCGGCTATCCGATGGCGCTTGCGGTGCTCGATGCCCCGCCGCCGCTGCTCTACGTCAAAGGCCGCACCGAGCTGCTCAACCGGCGCAATCGTCGCCGTCGTCGGCTCGCGCCAGTGCTCGGCGGCCGGCGCCAAGCTGGCACGCCACTTCGCAGCCGAGCTGTCGCGCGCCGGCTACGTGGTCGCCTCGGGGCTTGCCCGCGGCATCGACTCCGTCGCGCATGAGGCAGCCCTCGCGCACGGCACCGTCGCGGTGCTGGCGGGCGGCATCGACATCGTCTATCCGCCCGAGAACGCGGATCTGCAGCAGGCGATCGGAGAGCGAGGCTGTCTCGTCACCGAGATGCCGCTCGGCGTCGTGCCGCGCGCCAAGGATTTCCCCCGCCGCAACCGCATCATCTCCGGCATCGCGCTTGGCGTGCTGATCGTGGAGGCGGCGCGCCGCTCCGGCACGCTGGTCACTGCCCGCTTCGCCGCCGAGCAGGGACGCGAGGTGTTCGCCGTCCCCGGACATCCGCTCGATCCGCGCGCGGAGGGCACCAACAATCTTTTGAAGTCGGGTGCCACCCTGGTGACCGAGCCGGAGGATCTTTTGTCGGCGCTGGCGCCGCTGACCAGCCGCCCGCGCGATCACTTGCGCGACGAGGTCGTCTCCTTCGCCTCCGAGACGGCAGCCGAGCCGCCCCCGCCCCTCTCCGAGCATGACCGCGACCGCGTGGTCGCCGCGCTCGGCCCGGCGCCCGTCGACGTGGACAGCCTCGTTCGCGGCACCGGCCTATCGATCCGGGCGGTGCAGGCGGCGCTGATCGAGCTGGCGCTGGCGGGACGCATCGAGCGCCACGGCAACGGGCTCGTTTCGCTCGTCACGGCGTGAGACCGGCTACGAGCCGGCGTCCTCGCTCTGGATGCGCGCCTCGACGAGAGCGGCCCCGAGCACGGCGGCCAGCGTTTTGTAGCCGGCCTTATCTGCCATCAACTTAAGGTCGTATATGATCTCGCAGAGGTAGTTGAGGGTCTCGGCGTTGCTGGCGGGCGGGGGGAACCCGGTGCCTCCATTAGGGTCTTCGGGCCCGGTTATCACGTTAGGCGTCCCCAATATTTCGCGTTTGCAACCAATAGGTGTGCTTAATACCATTCACAATCGAAGATAGCAATAACGTGTGTCAGTTTGGCTTGGGCAGCACGAGGGGGCCGTTTGACACCGCCCCATTCCTCTCCCATGTTCCCCGGCCGAATGGATCAGCCGGGCTCCCTGGGCCGAATTTGGCCGCGCCGGCGCCCTTCGCACTGCGACCGCCTCCCCGAGCGCGCAAACCAGCCTGAAAGTCTGAAATGAACGTCGTCATCGTCGAATCGGCGGCCAAGGCCAAGACCATCAACAAGTACCTTGGCAGCGGCTACAAGGTCATTGCCTCCTTCGGGCACGTGCGCGACCTGCCCTCCAAGAATGGGTCGGTCGAGCCCGACAAGGACTTCGAGATGCACTGGGACGTCGACTCTAAGTCCCAGAAAATCATGAAAGAAATCTCCGACGCCGTCAAAGGCGCGGACAAGCTCATTCTCGCCACCGACCCCGACCGCGAGGGCGAGGCGATCTCCTGGCACATCCTGCAGATTCTCGAGCAGAAGAAGGCCCTGAAGAAGGGCATCGAAATCGAGCGCGTCGCCTTCAACGCGGTGACCAAGCAGGCCATCCTGGCCGCAATGAACGAGCCGCGCGAGATCGATGGCCCGCTGGTGTCGGCCTACCTCGCCCGCCGCGCCCTCGACTATCTCGTCGGCTTCACGCTGTCGCCGGTGCTGTGGCGCAAGCTGCCGGGCGCGCGCTCGGCGGGCCGCGTGCAGTCGGTGGCCCTGCGTCTCGTGTGCGACCGCGAAGGCGAGATCGAGAAGTTTAAAACCGACGAGTACTGGACCATCGAGGCCATGCTCGCGACGGCCAAGGGCGAGGACTTCCCCGCCCGGCTCAACGCGATCGCCGGCACGACGCTCAAGAAGCTCGACATCAAGACCGGCACCGAGGCCGAGGCCATAAAGGCGGCCATCGAGAAGGGCGACTTCCGCGTCGTCTCGGTCGAGAAGAAGGCGGTGAAGCGCAATCCGTTCGCGCCGTTCGCCACCTCCACTTTGCAGATGGACGCCTCGCGCAAGCTCGGCTTCTCCGCCAAGCAGACCATGCAGGTCGCCCAGCGCCTGTATGAGGGCGTCGACATCGGCGGCGAGACCGTCGGCCTCATCACCTATATGCGAACCGACGGCGTCACCATCGTGCCCGAGGCGATCAGCTCCATCCGCGGCATGATTGCGCGCGAGTACTCGCAGAGGTACGTCGCGCCCTTCATTCGCGAGTACAAGACCAAGGCCAAGAACGCGCAGGAAGCGCACGAGGCGATCCGTCCGACCGACGTCGCGCGCCGGCCCGCCGACGTGGCCCGCTACCTGGCAAAGGACCAGGCCGCGCTCTACGATCTCGTATGGAAGCGCGCGGTGGCGAGCCAGATGGCGTCGGCCGAGGTCGAGCAGACCACCGCCGACATCGAGGTGAAGGGCCGCGACGGCAAGACCTACACGTTGCGCGCGACGGGCTCGGTCATCCAGTTCGACGGCTTCCTGAAGCTCTACGAGGAAGGCCGCGACGAGCGCCACCCACTCCGCCAAGGGCAAGGACGACGTGGTGGAGGACGACGATACGAGCCGCCGGCTGCCCGCCCTCAACCAGGGCGATCGCGTCACCGACAAGTCGATCGACGCCGAGCAGCACTTCACGCAGCCGCCGCCGCGCTACTCGGAGGCGACGCTCGTCAAGAAGCTGGAAGAGCTCGGCATCGGCCGGCCTTCGACGTATGCCTCGACGCTCGCGGTGCTGCAGGAGCGCGACTACGTCCGCATCGACAAGAAGCGGCTCATCCCCGAGGACAAGGGCCGCCTGGTGATCGCCTTCCTGGAAGGCTTCTTCAAGCGCTACGTCGAGTACGACTTCACGGCTGATCTGGAGGACAAGCTCGACCTCATCTCCGACGGCAAGCTTGCCTGGAAGGACGTGCTGCGCGACTTCTGGCGCGAGTTCACCGGCGCCGTCGACGAGATCAAGGACCTGCGCGTCGGCGAGGTGCTGGAAGCGCTCAATGAGATCCTGGGCCCCCACATCTTTCCGGCGAAGGAGGATGGCAGCGATCCGCGTGCCTGCCCCGCGTGCGCAAACGGCCGCTTGAGCCTCAAGATCTCCGGCAAGTACGGCGCCTTCATCGGCTGCGGGAACTATCCCGACTGCCGCTATACGCGCCAGCTCGCCGACCAGGGCAACGGCGACGCCGCGGCGTCGCTGCCCGATGGCAAGCTGCTGGGCGAGGACCCCGAAACCGGGCTCGCGGTGACGCTGCGCACCGGACGCTTCGGACCCTACCTGCAGCTCGGCGAGGCGACCGAGGACGAAAAGCCCAAGCGCGCCAGCATCCCCAAGGGCGTCGATCCCTCTTCCGTGGACTTCGAGTACGCGCTGAAGCTTCTGTCGCTGCCGCGCGAGGTCGGGCGCCATCCCGAGAGCGGCAATCCGATCACCGCCGGGCTGGGGCGCTACGGACCGTTCGTGCTGCACGACGGCATGTACGCCAACCTGGAGAGCGTCGATGAAGTATTCAGCGTCGGCCTCAACCGCGCGGTCGCGCTGCTCGCTGAAAAGGCCGCCGGCGGAAAGAGCCGCTTCCAGCGCAACAAGCCGACCGTGCTCAAGGACCTGGGCGAGCACCCCGGCGAGGGCGGCAAGATCGAGGTGCTGTCGGGGCGCTACGGCCCGTACGTGAAGCACGGCAAGATCAACGCCACCATTCCCAACGGCAAGGACCCCGCCGCCATCTCGGTGGAGGAAGCCATCGATCTGATCGCCGCGCGCGCGGCCAAGGGCGGAAAGAAACCTGCGAAAAAGGCCGCGGGCGCCAAGACGGTGGCCAAAAAGACGGGCAAGACTGCCAAGACCAAGGCGGCCAAAGGGGCGAAGTCGCGCAAGGCGGATGCCGAAGCCGCCGACGCCGAGACATAAGCCACGAAGAAGCGCCCGTCATGACCCGTTGCCAGGCACGCTGACATGGCGCGCAAACCCAAACGCGCAAAGCCAAATAAAAGCGGAGCGCCGCCTCCGCGCCAGCTGCCCGGCAAGGACGACATCCTCGAGTACATCAGGTCGGCGCCCGACAAGGTGGGCAAGCGCGAGATCGCGCGCGCCTTCGGCGTGCGCGGCGATCAGCGCCTCGAGCTCAATCGCATTCTGGCCAGCATGCGCGGCGACGGCACGCTGTTTGGCAACCGCAAGGCTCTCACCAAAAAGGGCGGGCTGCCGTCGGTGACGGTGCTGGAGGTGACGGGCCGCGACGACGACGGCGATCTCATCGCCAAGCCGGCCGTATGGGAGGACAACGACAGCGAGCGCCCCAGCGTGCTGCTGCCGGCCTACCAGGCGCGCGGAAAGTCCGACGCCGAGGGGGAGATCGGCGTCGGCGATCGCGTTCTGGCCCGCATCACCGAGCTCACCGAGCCCGACGTCGACGGCTACCGTTTCGAGGCCACACCCATCAAGCGCCTGCCGCGCGAGAAGCGGCGCCTCGTCGGCATCTACCGCGCGAACCGCCACGGCGGCGGCACCATCGAGCCGATCGACCGCAAGCAGCTGAGGTCGTGGTCGATCCACAAGGGCGACGAGGGTGACGCCAAGGACGGCGACCTCGTGCGCTTCGATCTGGCGCGCAAGGGCCGCCATCACGTGCCGCAGGCGCGCATCCTGGAGACGATCGGCAATCCGCAGGACCAGCGCCAGATCAGCCTCATCGCCGTGCACACCCACGGCATCCCCGACGACTTCCCCGAAAGCGTGATCAAAGAATTGGAATCGCTGGAGCCGCCTAAGCTGCAGGGTCGCACCGATCTGCGCGCGCTTCCCCTGGTGACCATCGATCCTCCGGACGCGCGCGATCACGACGACGCCGTCTATGCCGAGCCCGACGACGATCCGGCCAACGACGGCGGCTGGGTGGTGTACGTCGCCATCGCCGACGTGGCCCACTACGTGCGCCCCGGCACCAAGCTCGACCACGAGGCGCAAGTGCGCGGCAACTCGGTCTACTTCCCCGACCGCGTCGTGCCCATGCTGCCCGAGCGCATCTCGAATGACCTGTGCTCGCTGATCGAGGGTGAGGACCGGCCCTGCCTCGCCGTGCGCATGGTGGTCGACAAGACCGGCAACAAGAAAGGCCACACCTTCCTGCGCGCCATGATGCGCTCGGCCGCCAAGCTCTCCTACCAGGAGGCGCAGGCCGCCATCGACGGCAAGCCGTCAGAAAAGTGCCGCCCGCTCATGGAGGGCGTGTTGCGGCCGTTGTGGGCCGCTTACGACGTGATCGCGCAGGCACGCGACCGCCGCCAGCCGCTCGACCTCGACCTGCCCGAGCGCAAGATCGTGCTCGACGAGGCGGGCCGCGTTGCGAACGTCGTCGTGCCGGAGCGACTTGCAGCGCACCGGCTGATCGAGGAGCTGATGATCCAGGCCAACGTGGCCGCGGCCGAAGCGCTGGAGGAAAAGCGCGCCGCCGTCGTCTACCGCATCCACGACCAGCCTTCGAAGGAAAAGATCAAGGCGCTGCGCGATTTCCTGGATTCGCTCGACATCAAGCTCGCCCCGCAGAGCACGCTCAAGCCCGAGCACTTCAATCGGATCTTAGAGCGCGCCAAGACCATGCCCGTGCCCGCGCTCGTCAACGAGGTGGTGCTGCGCAGCCAGAGCCAGGCCGAGTACAACGTCGACAACATCGGCCACTTCGGGCTGAACCTGCGCCGCTATGCGCATTTCACCTCTCCCATCCGCCGCTATGCCGATCTCATTGCGCACCGCGCGCTCATCCGCGCCTTGAAGCTCGGCGCGGGCGGCTTGGAGGATTTCGAGGTTCCCCGCCTGCCCGAGATATCCAAGGCCATATCGGATGCGGAGCGCCGCGCCATGGCGGCCGAGCGCGAGACCGTCGACCGGCTGATCGCCGCGCACCTCGCCGACCGCATCGGCGCGACGTTCTCCGGCCGCATCGCCGGCGTGGCGCGCTCGGGTCTATTCGTGCGTCTCGCCGACACCGGCGCCGACGGCTTCGTTCCCGTGTCCTCGCTGCAGGGCGATTTTTACCATCACGTCGAGGCGCTGCACGCATTCGTGGGCAAGCGCACCGGAGAGACGTTCTCTCTCGGCGACCAGGTCGAGGTACGTCTGGTGGAGGCGATCCCGTCGGCGGGCGCGTTGCGTTTTGAAATGTTAAGTGATGGCAAGAAAACGCGCGTGGCGACCATGCGGACGGTGCCGAAAGCAGCCGGAAAACGCTGGCGGCGGCGCTAATAACGACAGCAATGTGGCCGCGCCCGCGGCGAATGGTCTATTGACGCGGGGCGCTCATCGGAGCGAGGAAGTGGCCCATGACGATCAGCACATCACATTCCAAAACGTCGGAGCGGTCGGTCGCAGATGCGATGCGCCGCGGCTTCGCCGGCAAGTGCCCGGCCTGCGGAACGGGCGCAATGTTCACGCGCTATCTCGAGGTTGCACATCGCTGCCCCGACTGCGCCGAGGATCTTTACCATCACCGCGCCGACGACGCGCCGCCCTACTTTACCATCCTCATCGTGGGGCACTTCATCGTCGCCGGGGTCATGATGGTGGAGGACTTCTTCCACCCCAACTACTGGGTGCACCTGCTCATGTGGGTGCCGCTTACCATCGGCCTCAGCCTGCTGATCCTGCCGCGCATCAAGGGCGCGCTGGTCGGGTTGCAGTGGGCACTCAGAATGCACGGCTTCGGCGGGCTCGATTCATTCGATCCTGCGGAGCCACTGCCCGACCCCGCACTCGATGTGGCAGAGCAGCGAAAGAGCGCCTAACGTCGCTTGACACTAAGGCGGCCCCCGCTATGGTGCCGCTCCGCGCAGAGCGCATGAGCATTTTCAGGTTTTTACCACCATGGCCAAGCCAGTCACCCAGAAGATCAAGCTGCTGTCCACGGCCGGCACGGGCTTCTTTTATGTGACCAAGAAGAACCCGCGCACGAGCACCGAGAAGCTCGTCTTCAAGAAGTACGACCCTGTCGTAAGGAAGCACGTCGAGTTCAAAGAGACGAAGATCAAGTAAGGCTGCGCGAGCGCTTGCTGCCCCGTGCCTTTCGGTCGTCTTTTCGAATGCCTTGGATTTTTGCTTTTTGCGTTCTGGGACCCTGCCCCAGACGCCAATCCGCCACGCGACCAGCGCGCGAGCGGAGACATCGTCGAAGACGACGCGTTGAGACGACGGTGGCCTTGAGGACTTGACCAGGGCCCGCAACTCAACCCGGCAGCGGGGTAGTTAGTCCGAGAAAGCCACGGACCCTGGTCTAGTAACCAGATGGTTCGTCAAAGAGGGCGTTGACTCCCCGCCTGGTGCCGTGGCTGGTCCGATGCGGCTTTAACGAGGAGGCCACTCTAGCCGCTAAGACCGAGCCACGAGTTTCCCGCCCTATCAGGAAATGCGGCGGACCTGACAGTGCGGAAACCGTAATTCGTGCACTGGGACACGGTCGTGCCTCGTCGTCGTCCCAGCAATCTCAAATCTTATAGCCCCCCTCACGAAATCGTAATCTGACAGAGGACTTTGGTTAACGCAAGTTACCCTTTGACTGTGCTTCGCGCGCCACTTGCGAATCACTCTTCCCGCGTCCGTCAGCACGGCGTGCACCGCACAACCCTGACGCGTGCGCTGCGAATTTCAGCAAATCTCTGAAATGTATCGAGCTTCCTGCTTACGCGGTCACGCCGCGTTGGCGGAGACCCGATTGCGCCCGCGGCGCTTGGCGGCGAACAACGCATTGTCAGCACGCCGAAAAACCGTCTCGGGTGTGTCCTCGGGGCACTCCAGGGTGGCAAGCCCCACGCTCGCCGTCAGGTGGATGCCGAGCCCGGGGCGGATCTGGAAGGCGTCCGCCGCGATCGCCACCCGCAGGCGCTCCCCGACCTGGTAGGCCCGGGCCATGCTCGTGTCCGGCATGATCACGATGAACTCCTCGCCGCCAAAGCGGCAGGCGAGGTCGATGCCGCGCGTGTTGCGGCGGAAACGGTTGGAGAATTCACGCAGGACGAGATCGCCGACGTCGTGCCCGTAGGTGTCGTTGACCTGCTTGAAATGGTCGATATCGGCGAGCAGCACCGACAAGGAGCGGTTGGAGTTATGGGCGTCGGCGACCAGCGTGCCCAGATGGCCTTCCATGTAGCGCCGATTATGGAGGCCCGTGAGCGAGTCGATCATGGCCGCCTCGATGCTCTCCTCGAGACGATTGCGCAGATGATCGGAGTAGCGCTTGCGCTTCACTTGGGTTCGGACGCGCGCCAAGAGCTCGTTGCGCTCGATTGGGCGCATCACGTAGTCGTTGACCCCCATATCGAGCGCGCGCAGCAGGCGCGCCTCCTCGCCCGGCTCCACCAGAACGATGATAGGCAGATGCCGCGTGCGATCGTGCGAGCGCGTCTGCGAGCACAGGCGCAAGGCGTCCGCATCGGGAAGCGTCAGGCTGACGATCAGAAGGTCGAACTCCTTCTCCCCCATAAGCCGCAAGGCCGTTGCCGGGCCATCCACCGCCAGCGGCTCGTGCAGCGGGGTCAGCCACTCGACGAGGCGCGCGGCCGCGCGCGGGTCGTCCTCGACGACGAGGATGCGCGCGCGCTCCTCCGACAGCGCCTTGATGAGGGCGGCGTCCTCCGACATGCCCGTCTGGCGGCCGGTCAAGGCCCGCATCAGCATCTCGTCGGTAAGCACCTTGAGGCGGGCGAGGTTCTTCACCCGCGTCACCAATGCGATCTCGTTGACGGGCTTGCTGAGGAAGTCGTCGGCGCCGCACTGCAGACCGCGCACCTTGTCGGTGATCTGATCGAGCGCGGTCACGAGGACAACGGGGACGTGATGGGTCTTGGGGTTGGCCTTGATGCGGCGGCAGGTCTCGAAGCCGTCCATCTCCGGCATCATGACGTCGAGAAGGACCACGTCGACGCGCTCGCGCTCGCAGATTTCGATCGCCTCCTCGCCGCTCTGCGCGGTGAGCACGTCGAAGTACTCGGCCGAAAGCCGAGCCTCGAGCAGCTTCACGTTAGCTGAAATGTCGTCAACGACCAGGACTCGTGCAGTCATTTTCGCTGGTACTCAACTCAACGCAACGCTGTCTGCTCAAGTGCGCGGATCGCCGACAAAGCGGTGCACGGTCTCGAGGAAGCCGCTGACGGAAATGGGTTTGGAAATGTAGGCCTCGCAGCCCCCCGAGCGGATGCGCTCCTCATCCCCCTTCATGGCGAAGGCGGTGATGGCGACCACGGGAATATCGCGCAACTCGTCGTCCTCCTTGATCCACTTCGTGACCTCAAGGCCGGACACCTCGGGAAGCTGGATATCCATGAGAATGAGCGCCGGCCGATGCCGCCGGGCAAGCTCCAGCGCCTCCAGCCCGTTGCGGGTCTGAATCGTCGTATACCCGTGCGCGGCGAGCAGATCGTGGAAGAGCTTCATGTTGAGCTCGTTATCCTCCACGATCAAAACGGTCTTGCACCCGGCCCGGACGTCGGGCGTGCGCGTCTCACCGCTGTTCCTGGTCTCGTGGAAATTCATGGGCTCACAGCTTGCACTACGCTCGATCCTACTTGTGCACCGATTCTCCGGAGGGATCGGACGCGAGTTTGCGTTCCAAGGCGTAACCAACAGTTAATGAAGACGTACACGCTCGCCCGGGAGCCCGGATGGGGCGCAGAATCGGAGGGTTAGGTGAATGGATGCTGATAGCGCCGAGACCATCGCCCTGTCCGCACTGGCCTTTCTCGCCGAGGACCCGCCCCGCCTGGGGCGCTTCCTGGCGCTGACCGGCGTCGGGCCGAACGAGCTGAGGACGCACGCGCGTGCGCCCCGCATCCTGGCCGCGGTGCTGGGCCACCTGCTGCAGGACGAAAGCCTGCTGCTCGTCTTTGCCGCAACCCAGGGCGTCGCGCCCGAGCTCGTCGCCCCGGCGCATGCGGTGCTGGAGGCGCAGGCGGCGGCCGAGAGCGACGATGGCGCGTGAGGGCTTAGTAGCGGCCCAGGCTGAGGCGGTGCCGGCTCAGCGCTTGGGCGCCGGGCACGGGCTTTCCTCGAGGAAGGTGAGCTCCTTGAGCTCGCCGCGGATCGCGAACTCTCCGTAGTCGATATAGAGGTTCGTCGACACGCCGTTCTCGAAAAAGCGGAACGACAGCTCATACGTCGGGACCGCATCGGTCTGCGCCGGCCCCGGCTCGAAGTAGCCGATGGCGATGGGCCAGGACGGCAGCTTGGCGAGCTTGTCGCTGTTGGGGACACTGGCGGGCACGTTCCCCGATCCGGGCTCGGAGCGCGCGCCGATCACCGCATTCGTCTCGTAGAACTTCTCGCCCTTGTCGGAGCCGTCGTAGAGGTTGGCGAGGAACACGTTTTTGCCGGCCCGGGCCGCCTGCATCAGCGCCAGCGAATGCTGGATGGGAAAGTAGATGTCGGAGGGAAGCTTGACGGTCTTCTTGGCGGGCTTGGTCAGCTTGACCTCGGTGAAGGTGGCACCCTTGCCCGGGGCGGCCATGCCTTGCGAGGCTTCCGACAGCTTCTGGTTCTCGTACTGGCTGGAGGAGAAGCGCAGGCTGTGCTTGGCGATATCCTCGAAGCTCGTCGTCCTCAGGTCGTTGACCTGCTCGACGCCCTCCTGGTTGGTCATGCGCGTGACGAAGCGCATGTTCTGCGCGTAGCCGTCGCACTGGCCGCCGGTCAGCTCGTAGACCATGCGCCCGCTCATGTCGGCGACACCGGAGCCGGGGGTGGCGTGATCGAAGCTGATGTCGTAGACGGCCCGGTGCGGCTGAAACCGCACGCCCTCAGCCGGCCTTGGCCGCCGGTCGCCCCTGCGGCACGAGCAGTGCCACCACGACCAGCGCGGCGGCTCCCAACACCTTCACTCGATCGGCCATTCTTCCTCTCATCGCCAAGGGCAACAGCGTAACTGTCAGTCGTTAAGATGCCAGAAGAACGCCGGATCGTTCAGCCTCGACGATGCCATTGCAAAGCGGCGGCGCCCCGGTCAAATAGGCGCATAGGCGACTTTTCACGGGGCAAGGGCAGGGCGAGAAGGATACTAGCATGAATGGCAAGGTCGAGGCGCGGCTGGCATCCCTGGGCGTGACCCTGCCCGAGGCCCCCAGCCCCGTCGCAAACTACGTCCCCACGCTGCTGTCCGGCAACCTTCTATTCATTTCCGGGCAAATCTCCAAGGGCGCCGACGGCAACGTCATCAAGGGGCGGCTCGGGGCGGAGCTGACCGTGGCGCAAGGTCGCGAGGCGGCCCGCGCCTCCGCGCTTGCCATCCTCGCCCAGGCCAAGGCTGCGCTCGGCGAGCTCGACCGCATCGCCCAGGTCGTCAAGCTGACGGGCTTCGTCGCGGCAACGCCCGACTTCACGGAGCACCCCCAGGTCATCAACGGCGCCTCCGACCTGATGGTGGAGGTGCTGGGCGACGCCGGCCGCCACACGCGCGCGGCCGTAGGCGTCGCGAGCCTGCCCATGGGCTGCGCCGTCGAGGTCGACGCGATCCTCATGATCGGGTCCTGACCGCGATGCGCAACGCCGCGGCCTTCCTCAAGCCGATCGCACACCGCGGCCTGCACGATGCGGCGCGGGGCCGTGTGGAGAACACGCCCGCCGCCTTCTCGGCCGCGCTCGAAAAGGGCTACGGCATCGAATGCGACGTGCGGCCCGCGGCCTGCGGCACGCCGATGGTCTTTCACGACGACACGCTCGACCGTCTCGTCGCGCACAGCGGCCCCGTGCACGCCCACGACGCGGCCGCCCTCAAGCGCTTCAAGTTCCGCAACGGCACCGACCGCATGCCCGATCTGGGCGAGCTGTTGGAGCTGGTCGGCGGCCGCCAGCCGATCCTGGTCGAGATCAAGAGCGAGTGGGAGCCGCCGAACCGCGCCTTCCTGACCGCGATCGCCAAGCTGGCGGTGTCCTACAAGGGGCCGCTGGCGCTCATGTCCTACGACCCCGCGGTGATGGCGGTGGTGAAGGAGCTGGCCCCGGAAATCCCGCGCGGCATCGTGTCGGGCCTCATCGAGGAGGAGCCGCAGTGGTGCGACAAGCTCGGCCCCGAGCGGGCCTACAGCTTGAGCCACCTGCTTAAATCACGCGCCGCCGCACCCGATTTCTATGCCTATCAGGTCGGCGCGCTGCCGACGCCGGTGACGCGCTACGTGCGCGAAGTCTTGAGCATGCCGCTCTTCACCTGGACGGTCAGGACCGAGGAGGAGCGGGCGGTGGCCGCCCGCTGGGCCGACGCGCCGATCTTTGAAGGCTTCGAGCCCTGATCGATCAGCGCGTCAATTTGAGTTGGGGCACGAGCTTTGCTGCGAGTTTTGCCACGAGTTTCGCAATGAGCGCGCCGGAACCAGAAGCAGCGGTGATCGCGCGCGTCGCGCCCTCGATCGCGGACATCGCGGCCGAGGCCTGGGACGCCTGCGCCAACCCCGACCCGGCGACCTACAATCCGTTCATCTCGCACGCCTTCCTGCATGCGCTGGAGGAGGCCGGCACCGTCGGCGACAGGCGCACCGGCTGGCTGCCGCAGCACATCACCATCGAGGACAGCGCCGGCGATATCGCCGCGTGCATGCCCTGCTACGCCAAGCTCAACAGCGCGGGCGAGTACGTGTTCGACTATGCCTGGGCCGAAGCCTATGAGCGCGCCGGCGGCCGCTACTATCCCAAGATGCAGGCGGCCGTGCCGTTCACGCCGGTGCCCGGCCGGCGCCTTCTCACCCGGCCGGGTCCAGGCGCGGCCGAGCGCGAGCGGCTGCTGGCGGCGGCGGCGGCCGAGATCACCGGCCGCATCGGCGCCTCCTCGCTGCACGTCACCTTTCTGACCGAGGGCGAGTGGGAGCGGCTGGGCGAGGAAGGCTTTCTGAAGCGCACCGACCAGCAGTTCCACTGGACCAACAACGGCTACGCAACGTTCGAGGATTTCCTCGCAACGTTCACCTCGCGCAAGCGCAAGACCGTGCGCAAGGAGCGCAGCGAAGCGCTCAGCGACGGCCTCGAGATCGAGCGCATCAGCGGCGCCGACATCACGGAGGCGCACTGGGACGCGTTCCATGACGTTCTACATGGACACCGGCGCGCGCAAGTGGGGGCGGCCCTATCTCAACCGCCGCTTCTTCTCAGCTCTGGGCGCGGCGATGGCGGACCGCTGTCTGCTGATCATGGCGAAGCGCGGGAACCGACTACGTCGCGGGCGCCCTCAATCTGATCGGCGGCGACTGCCTCTACGGCCGCTACTGGGGCTCGGTCGAGCCGCACCCGTGCCTTCACTTCGAGGTCTGCTACTATCAGGCGATCGACTACGCGATCGAGAAGGGCCTAAAGCGCGTCGAGGCCGGCGCGCAGGGCGAGCACAAGCTGGCGCGCGGCTACCTGCCGGTGACGACCTATTCCGCCCATTGGATCCGCGATCCGGGCCTGCGCCGCGCGATCGCCCGCTATCTGGAGGAGGAGCGGCGCGCGGTGGCGGCGACGGGGGCGGCACTCGCCGAGTATGCGCCGTATCGCAAAGGTTAGAGAATAGCGCGACCGGGGCGGCTTGACGGGTGCAAGGCTGCGCCGTTTAACAGGCCCCATCCACTCGGAGGCCCCATGAGCTACGACGACACCAACATCTTTGCGAAAATCCTGCGCGGCGAGATCCCTGCCCACAAGGTCTACGAGGACGACGACGTGCTCGTGTTCATGGATGCCATGCCGCAGGCGCCGGGACACACCCTCGTCGTGCCCAAGGCGTCCTCGCGCAATCTGCTCGACGCCGATCCCAAAGTGCTGGCCAAGGTGGCACCCGTGGTGCAGCGCGTGGCGCGCGCGGTGAAGTCGGCTTTCAACGCCGACGGCGTGACGCTCGTGCAGTTCAACGAGCCGGCGAGCGGGCAGACGGTGTTCCATTTGCACTTCCACATCATTCCGCGCCACGAGGGCGTTCCGCTGATGCCGCACAGCCGCGACATGGAGAAGCCGGAGGTGCTGGCGGCGCACGCGGACAAAGTCCGCAAAGCGCTCGAGGGATGACCCGCGTCCTCGTCATGGGCGCAAGCCGCG
Source organism: uncultured Alphaproteobacteria bacterium (assembly GCA_963776675.1). Classification (GTDB taxonomy): domain Bacteria; phylum Pseudomonadota; class Alphaproteobacteria; order Rhizobiales; family Hyphomicrobiaceae; genus Hyphomicrobium_A. The sequence goes on from CAVZNR010000037.1 coordinate 22,129, forward strand.
GCATCGGCCTGGAGACGGTGAAGGCGCTGCTGGCGCGCGGCCTTGACGTGCGCGCCTTTTCGCGCTCCGCGACCGACATCGCGATCGAGGATCCCAAGCTCGAGAAGCTCGACGGCGATGCGCTCGATCCGCCAAGCGTCGAGCGGGCGCTGGCCGGCGTCGATGCCGTCGTCCAGAGCCTCGGCGTCGCCTTCGGACCCGAGGCCGTGCTCAAGGGCACGACGCTGTTCTCCAAGGCGACGCGCGTGCTCATCGACGCCATGCGCAAGGCGGGGCCCAAGCGGCTCATCGTCGTGACGGGGGCCGGCGCCGGCGACAGCCGCGGCCACGGCAGCATCCTGTTCGACCGCATCGTGTTTCCGCTCGTCCTCAAGCGCGTCTACGACGACAAGGACGTGCAGGAGCAGATGATCAAGGCGAGCGGCCTCGACTGGACCATCGTGCGGCCCGGCGGCCTGACGGGCGGCGCCGCCACGGGGCGCTATGACGTCCTCACCGATCCCGACACCTGGCGCGGCGGGTTCATCGCGCGCGCCGACGTCGCGGATTTTCTCGCTAAAGAAGTGCTGGAGCCCCGCTACGTGGGGCAGACGCCGGTCCTGATCGGCTGAGCTGACAAGACAAGGTGTCAGACCCGAAAAAGGTCCGACACCTTCGAGCGTGGCAGCTCGCCTGGAGTTACAGCCGCTCCAGGAACGGCACGGGGTCGACGGGCTTGGAGCCCTGGCGCAGCTCGAAATGCAGCTGCGGCTGGTCGACCGATCCCGTGCGCCCGGCCTTGGCAATCACCTGGCCGCGTTCCACCTTGTCGCCGCGCTTGACCATCAATTGGTCGTTGTGCGCGTAGGCCGTCACCCAGCCGTTGTCGTGACGCACGAGGATGAGATTGCCGTAGCCTTTGAGCTCGGAGCCGGCGTAGGCGACGGTTCCGTTCTCGGCGGCGTGCACGGCGGTACCCTGCGGCACCGACAGATTGATGCCGTCGTTGTTGGTGCCGTCGCTGCGCTGCCCGAAGCCGGCGAGGATCCTGCCGTGCACGGGCCAGCGCAGCTTGTCGCTTGCCGACGTCTGCGCTCGGGCGCGTGGTTGATGGCGCCCGTCGATACGTCGGATACGTCGCTGCCGCGCGAAGCCACCTGCGTCTCACGCCGGTTGATGACGGTCGGCACGTGCGTCGTCTGCACCACGCGCGGCGCATCGGCCACCGGCCGCGACGTCTCGGGCGGAGGCTCCACCGAGGCGACCGCGGTGCCGGGAACCCTGAGAACGGTGCCGGCGCGCACGGAGCGCGGATCGGTGATGCCGTTGGCCTGCTGCAGCTCGGCGACCGTCACGCCGTAGGAGCGGGAGATGCCGTAGAGCGAGTCGCCCTGGCGCATCGTGTAGCTCGACTGGTACTTGCCCGTGGCCGCCGGCGGAATGCTGACGGGCGGCCGCACGCTCGCCGTCGACGTGGAGCGAGCGCTGCGCGGAATAGCCCTGGGGCAGATAGAGGCGCTGGCCCGGGTGCAGGTTGGGATTGTTGAGCTGGTTGACCTCCATCAGCTCCGCGACGGAGACGTGATGCTGGCGCGACAGGCCATACAGCGTGTCGCCGGGGCGCACCTCGACGCTCTCGCCGGGACGCAGCGGCGCGCGGCGGCGCGGTGCGCGTGGGCTCGATGCCGGCGCGGCGGCGGCGCTCGTCGGCGTAGTTGAAGGTCGGCTTCGATTGCTGGGAGGCGTCGGGCAGGTTCGCCATGGCGACGCCGCCGTCGCGGTTGGAGCGCGGCGCGGTGTAGCCGCCCCGGTCATAGCTGCTGCCATAGCCGTTGGAGGCGGTCTGCGGGCCGCGGTTTGCACCCGACGACTGCAGGGAGGCCGTCTCGTTCTGTTTCTCGCCGGTGAGGCTGAAGCTTGGGTAATCGAAGCGGGAGATCTCGGCGCTACATCCGCCGGCAAGCGCTGCGATGAGGATGGCGGCTCCGCGCGGAGCGAGGGAACTGCCGCTGCGATGGGAATGCATAAATTGCATCATGATACGCCCCTTTACTGCCAACCTTTGATTAACGTTAAGGAGTTAACAGAGCCTTAACGGGCGGCAGAACTGCTCATGACATTCCCCGGGCGGGCCGGAGCGAGCCCGACCCGTAAACGTGATCCGCTGACAGAATTACGCAGCGATTGTGCTGGGATGTGGACGAGCCCGCGTCGAGAACGCGGCAGTCGCGTGGCGACGCACTCCGATTGCAGGATTGCAGTTACGCCTTGGCGGCCTTCGGCGGCGTGGCCGGCGCGAACGCGTCTTCCAGCACCGCGCACGTGGCATCGTCGCGTGAGGTTGAGGCACAGCGGCGTCACCGAGATGCGCCCATGGTCGATGGCGGCGAGATCGGTGCCGGCGACGAGCGTCGACGGCGGGCGCTCGAACCCGAACCAGAAATACGGCATGCCCCAGGGATCGGCGCGCTCGTCGATGTTCAGCAGCGCCTGGTCGCGGCGCCCCTGCTTGGTGATCTCGGTGCCCACCACGTCCTCGGGCGCGCACGGCGGATAGTTGACGTTGAGCACGATGCCCGTCGGCCAGCCCGTGTCGAGCAGCTTGGAGACGAGCGCGGGCCCGTGTGTCAGCGGCGTCTGCCAGTAGATCTTGCCCTCCTCCACCGAGCCGCCGACCTGGCTCATGGCGATGGAGCGGATGCCGAGCATGGTGCCCTCGATGGCAGCCGCGATGGTGCCCGAATAGGTCACGTCCTCGGCCAGGTTGGAGCCGTGGTTGACGCCCGACAGCACCAGATCGGGCGGGTGATCGATGAGCAGGTGGCGCACGCCCATGATGACGCAGTCGGTGGGCGTGCCGCGGATGACGAAGGTGCGCTCGTCCATCTGGCGCAGGCGCAGCGGCTCGTGCAGCGTCATGGAGTGCGAGGCGCCCGACTGGTTGCGCTCCGGCGCGATCACCCACACGTCGTCGGACAGCTTGAGCGCGATGCGGCGCAGGACGTCGAGGCCCTCCGCCGCGATGCCGTCGTCGTTGGTGACCAGGATGCGCATTCGCCGCTCTATCTCCGCTTGCGGTCGCATGACGTAACGGCGCCATCGCCGAGAGGTCCCCCTCCCCGGCATGGCGAGCGGGCTGGGGGTGGACGTGCACGCTGAGGATGCCATCATCGCCGCCATTGCGGCACGCGCCAACAGCCCCCTCCCCCTCGAGGGGAGGTGCGAAAGAGCGACAAGCTCGCCGCTGCGATGCCGTCACTCTCGGTTTCTCGATTTTGGTGAGGCCGCCCATGTAGGGGACGAGCGCCTCGGGGATGACGACGGAGCCGTCGGCCTGCTGGTAGTTCTCCAGCACCGCGATCAGCGTGCGCCCGACCGCGAGGCCGGAGCCGTTGAGCGTGTGCACGAACTCCGGCTTGCCGCCGCCTTTGCGGCTTGTAGCGCGCGTTCATGCGCCGCGCCTGGAAGTCGCCGCACACCGAGCACGAGGAGATCTCGCGGTAGGTGTCCTCGCCCGGCAGCCACACCTCGATGTCGTAGGTCTTCTGCGAGGCAAAGCCCATGTCGCCGGTGCACAGCAGGATGGTGCGGAACGGCAGGCCGAGGCGCTTCAGGACTTCCTCGGCGCAGGCCGTCATGCGCTCGTGCTCGGCGAGGCTTTTCTCCGGCGTGGTGATGGAGACGAGCTCGACCTTGGAGAACTGGTGCTGGCGGATCATGCCGCGCGTGTCCTTGCCGGCGGCACCCGCTTCGGAGCGGAAGCACGGCGTATGCGCGGTCAGGCGCATGGGCAGCTGATCCTCGTCGAGCGTCGACTCGCGCGCGAAGTTGGTCAGCGAGACCTCGGCGGTCGGGATCAGCCAGAACCCGTTGGTCGTCTGGAACAGGTCCTCGGCGAACTTGGGCAGGTTGCCGGTGCCGTAGGCGGCCTGGTCCTTGACCAGCAGCGGCACGATATTTTCGGTGTAGCCGTATCTCGCGCCGTGTGCAGGTCGAGCATGAAGGCGGCGAGCGCGCGTTCCAGCCGCGCCAGCGCGCCCTTCAGCACGACGAAGCGCGCGCCGGAAATCTTGGCCGCCGTCTCGAAGTCCATGAGGCCCAGCGCCTCGCCGATCTCGAAGTGCTGCTTGGGCTTGAAGGAAAACTTTGTCGGCGTGCCGACCTTGCGAATTTCCTTGTTGTCTTTCTCGTCCTTGCCGAGCGGAACGTCATCGAGCGGCAGGTTGGGAATCCCCGACAGCTCGTCGCGCAGCTTGGCGTCGAGTTGCCGCTCCTCCTCCTCGCCGCCCTGGATGAATTCCTTCAGTTCGGCGACCTCGGCCATGAGCTTCGCCGCCGCCGCCTCGTCCTTCGACGCCTTGGCCTTGCCGATCTCCTTGGACGCCGCGTTGCGCCGCGCCTGCGCCTCCTGCAGCTTGGTCAGGTGCACGCGCCGCGCCTCGTCCAGCTCCAAGAGCTTCTGCGACAGCGGCGCCAATCCGCGCTTTTTCAGGCCGGCATCGAAGGCGTCTGCGTTGTCTCGGATCCACTTGATATCGAACACGTGGGTAGGCCTTCGTCGACGAGTCCTACCGTCAGACGGTCAGGCGGCTATCCACGAATCCTCAGCGCTACAGGCGCCCACGCGCTGTCTGGCCGGATCCAGCCTCCGCCGCATCGCATCGTCAGTCGATCGGACTCGGCCTTGTGCCGGGTACGGCAAGACCAAGATGCTGTGGATGTGGACTTTGAGGATTATCACTGAGCCTCAATGGTAGATCTTAGCATGTCGCGTAACCGGAGGAGCCGTTGAGCATGGCCGCACAGCCTAAGAGATCGGCAGATCGCTGCCCGACGCATCCGGGTGCGTTCCTTCGCGAGATCGTGCTGCCCGCCCTGCCGGTGCCCAAGGCCGAGCTCGCTCGCGCGCTCGGAATCTCGCGACAGTCGCTCTACGACATCATTGCGGAGAGACAGCCCGTTACACCGGCGATGGCGGTGCGTCTCGGCACTGTCTTCGAGACATCGGCCGCGTCCTGGCTCAACATGCAAACGGCTTTTGACCTCTGGCACGCCGAGCGGGAGGTTGACACCTCGAAGATGAAATCTCTGAAGCTGGCAAGCTAAGTCTTCGCCTTCGCGGCGGCCTGCTTGCGCTCCACGCGCTCCACCGCCCAGATCGACAGCTCATAAAGCCCGATGGTCGGCAGCATCATGGCCAGCATCGAAAAGGGATCGGGCGGCGACAGAAAGGCCGCCACCGCCGCAATGCCCAAAATCGCATAGCGCCGCCCCTTCTTGAGGGTCGCAGCCGTCAGCAGCCCGGCACGCGCCAAAAGCGTCAGCGCCACCGGCAGCTGGAAGCAGATGCCGAAGCCGATGATCAGGTTCATGATCAGCGCCAGATATTCCGACACCCGCGCCTGCAGGTGGATCTGCACCTGGCCCGTCGTCTCCTGCATCGACAGGAAGAAGCGCATCGCCATGGGCATGACGATGAAATAGACGAGCAAGGCGCCCAGCAGGAACAGCACCGGCGTCGCCACGAGGTAAGGCATGAAGGCCTTGCGCTCGTTCTTGTAGAGGCCCGGCGCCACGAATTTGTAGACCTGGATGGCGAGGATCGGGAACGAGATGCACACCGCGCCGAACAAGGCGAGCTTCATCTGCGTGAACAGGAACTCCTGCGGCGCGGTGTAGATCATCTCGATCGGCTCGGTGCCGCCGTTCGCCCACTGATAGGGGATCACCAGGATGTTGTAGATCTGGCGCGCGAAGATGAAGCACACGACGAACGACAAGCCGATCGCGACGAGCGACCAGATGAGCCGCTGGCGCAGCTCGATCAGGTGATCGAGCAGCGGCGCCTTGGAGGCGTCGATGTCGTCCTGGCCCGCGTCCTTGCCCGGCGGATCGGTGACGTCGGTCACGCTCAAGTCCCCGTTTTCTCGGGCTGTTGCGGGCTGGCGGGCGGCTCAGACGCGCTTTTGCTCTCGGGCGCGTCGAGCGCAGGCTTTGGCGGCTCGGGAATCTTTTCGACTTTCTTGGCGGGACGTCGTCCGTGATGCCGGCGTTTGCCAGCTGCGTGTCGATCGCGCGCGCGCCCTCGTCCATCGTCGCCTTCATCTCGCGGCCCACGCCCTCGAACTCCTTGCTGCAGCTCCTGCATCTCGGCCTCGCGCATGACCTCGTCGAGCTGGGCGCGGAACTCGTTGGCGTGGCGGCGGATGACGCCGAGATACTTGCCGACCGTGCGCAGCAGCACGCGGCAGGTCCTTGGGACCCACCACGATCAGCGCGACGATCGCGAGTATCAGAAGCTTGCTGGACGTGATGTCGAACATGCGCCGTTCCAATCGCCGAGGCGGCCGGCGCGTATCATAGCGGGCCAAGGCTGCCGCAGCAGGCGGTTATTCTAAAGGTCGCCGGGCTTCAGCCGGTTTTGCTGCGGTCGCGGTCCGGAGCCTTCGATGCGGTGTGATCGATCACCTTGGGGTCGATTACCTTGGGCTCGGGCTTATCATCGTCCTCGTCGTCGGACATGCCCTTCTTGAAGCTTTTGATGCCCTTGGCGACGTCGCCCATGATGGAGGAGATCCGCCCGCTGCCGCCGAAGATGAGAAGCGCGACGAGCGCGAGGATGAGCAAATGCCATCCGCTCAGACCCATTTTCTTTCGCTCCTCAAGTCCTTTTTAGATTTCACAAGAGGTATCGCAGAAAGCGCCACACCTCGCAAGAGCCGCCATTATGGCGCATCGATGCTAACTTGTTATGAATACTTCGCTTTCTTCAGGTTTCGGCAGGAAACACGAGAACGCGAGCCGGATCGATGGCAACCCGCACCTCCTCGCCGCGCGTCCAGCCTTCCATCTCGCGCACCCGAACCTTGAGCGGATCGTCGAAACCTTCCACGCCCACCTCCAGACGCGCGACGTCGCCCAGAAACTTCACGTCGCGCACGCGCCCCGCCAGGCCCTCGCCCTGCGGGGTGAGCGTGATGCCGCGCTCACGGATGCACAGCGTGACGCGCGTGCCTTCCGCAAGTCCGGGCGCGGCAAGCGCGCCGATGGGGGTGGCGATGCGCCCACCCTCCACGCGATAGGTAATCTCGTTGATCTCGGAGAACAACCGCGCGACGAAAAGATCGGCCGGCTGATGGTAGAGATCCTCGGCCGTCCCCGCCTGCACCAGCCGGCCCGAGCGCATCACGGCGATGCGGTTGCCGATGCGCATCGCCTCCTCGGGCGCGTGCGTGACGACGACGGAGGTGGCGCGCGTCTCGTGCAGCAGCGCCAGCGTCTCCTCCTGCATGGCATCGCGCAGCTGCACGTCGAGCCCGGAGAACGGCTCGTCCATGAGCATGACGGCGGGACGCGGCACGATCGCGCGGGCAAGCGCCACCCGCTGCTGCTGGCCGCCGG